>DASZIG010000111.1:0-48161 GCA_035949375.1 Terriglobia bacterium
CGGCGCAATGCATCGCTGACCGCTTCGAGCGCGAACTTCGTGCCTGCGTAAGGACCATAGGTGGCCATCGCGATCTTGCCGCCCACGGAGCTGATGTTGACCACGCGACCCTTGTTGCGGATCAAGGCCGGCAGGAGTGTCTGGATAACCGCGATGTGGCCGAAGAAGTTGACCTCGAACAGGCGTCGCCACTCGTCGATCGCGAAGACCTCGACCGGTGCGTTGACCCCGATGCCGGCGTTGTTCACCAGCGCCCGCACTGCCCGGCCCTGCGGATCCTCGTGCACCCGAGTAGCTAGCGCCCGGATGTGGTCCGGGTTGGTGATGTCGATGATGAGCGGCTCTATGCCCGGTCCCCGGATTGCCTCGGCGTCCTGGTCGCGCCGGACGCCCGCAAGGACGTGGAACCCCCGCCGGGCCAGTTCGCGCGCGGTGGCCGCACCGATGCCGCTAGACGCACCAGTGATTATGACGATCTCTTGGATTTCAGGTGACGTTGTCATGACCGCAGTCCTTTCTTTGTAGAGCGAGGAGCGAAGCGCGCTGCGAGGAGCTTCGTCCGTCCCTCTAGCACCTCCATCGAGGGCTTGTCCGCGAACAATCCGTCCAACGCGAGGAGGAAGACCTCTGTGCTCGCTTCGTCGCCCAGGATGGCAGCGACGCATTCGTATACGATCTTGCGGTAGAGCGCCTCACTCTTGGGGTCGATCAGCTCACAGGTCTCCAAGAACTCGCTCCCCATGGGCGTGCCGACCATTTCAGCCCAGGGCTCGAGCGCCATCAACCGGCACACGCTGAGCAAGCGCTCGTAGGGGCTGGCAGGCCCCTTTGCCGCCAGCTTCGCAGCAGGGTGCCGGGAAACCAGCCAGTCCACAAAGACCGCCTGATAGATCTCCTCCTTGTCCTTGAAGATCCGGTAAAGCAGCGTCCGCGAGAGGTTGGCGCGTTTGGCGATGTCCTCGAACGCCGTCTTCGCAAATCCGAAGTTCAGGAAGCACCAGCGCGCGGCGGTCAGTATCTTCGCGCGCCGGACGGCAGCCTCATTGTCCGTGAGCATTTTCGGCATGCGGGCATTGTGACAACAGAGACATCTAATGTCAATATGTATTGAACCTTCTGAGGCGGTATGATCGGGCCGAGCGAGGTCGAGGGTTCATGGCGTTCTCCGCTCCGCCCTGAAACTCGCCGCGCCCGTGATCACGAAAGTGCTCATGAATGAACCAGGCGTGTCCGGCATTTACTTCGACGAAAAAGGACATCCAATGCTCGGCTCCGCGCTCGTGCGCGACCCGAAGTTCCAGGACCGCGTCGTCGCTGAAACGCGCGCCTTGCTGTCGACAAACGCCTCGAAATAGTGTTTGCCATCAACGAGTTCCCGTATGCCCTCCATGACGACTCTGAAGAAAGGATTGAAAGCTTCAAATCCTTCGTACTGGGCTTTTGTCATAAATCAAAAGTCGACGTCCATCGTGGGCATCTAAAACGGACGGGTCCGTCTATTGGTCGAGCGTCGCTAAAGCGACACGCGCTACTTGTTCTAGGCTTTTCCGATCGGACCTCAGTCGTGCCATGGCTCGCATTCCCTGAATTGTGACAGTGAAGAACCGCGCCAGGGCTTTTGTATCCGCGTTACGCGATAATTCTCCGGCTCTCCGTTCGCGGAGCAGTGCCTCTCTAAAAATCCCTTCGACTTCAGCTTGGTTGTCGCGCAGAAACTCCGCGAGCGTAGCATCTGACGTGTCGCGCTCCAGATTGGCGCTCAACAAAAGACAGCCTCGTTCATGCTGATGCTTGGATTCAGCGCTCAGGCCAAAGAGAAGTTTCGCGAAGACCTCTTTGACGGGCCGGCCAGCAGCGAAAAGTCCGCGCAGGCCGTCGTTCGTTTGGCGCCGGTAATAGGCCAAGGCCTTCATGTATAGCCCGCGCTTGTCGCCATATGTGTCATAGAGGCTTTGCTTCGCAATCCCCATCTCCCGCAGGAGGAGCTCCAGCGACGCATTCTCGTAACCCAGCCGCCAAAAAACGTCCATGGCCTTGGCTAGGGCTTGATCGGGATCGAATTCTTTCCTGCGCGCCATTTCAGACTCCCTAGTCTACAACAATCCTTGACATACGGTATTCCAGACTGTATGGTCTGAAATGCGGTTTGGGCCATGCGCCGCTAAAGGAGTTCTCCTATGAAAACGCGATGGAGCTTCCGTTTTGTTGCCGCGCCGTTCGCGCTGCTGTTGTTGGCGGCGCTGGCTGGAACGGCGCGCGCGCAGGACGCAAACACGATCAGTTCACGGACCGCCCAAGTTGATGGCCTAACGCTGTATTACCTCACCGCGGGACACGGCCCCGCCTTGATTCTGGTGCACGGCTACACGCAGACCTCGCGCATGTGGCGGCCCATCATTCCGCGGCTCGCCGAGAAATTCACGGTGATCGCCCCCGACCTACCCGGTATCGGCGATTCGTCGGTGCCCAAGGACGGCCTGGACATGAAGACCGCCGCGATCCGCATTCATGCGCTCGCCAAGTCGCTCCATGTCGACAAGGCCAGAGTCGTCGGGCACGACATCGGCCTGATGGTGGCATATGCGTACGCCGCGCAATTCCCCGCCGAGACCGAGAAACTGGTGGTGATGGACGCATTTCTTCCCGGGGTAGCCGGATGGGAGGATGTCTATAACAATCCTGGCATTTGGCATTTTCGCTTTAACGGCCCGACGCCGGAAGTGCTGGTCCGCGGACGCGAGCGGATCTACTTCGATTATTTCTGGAATGACTTCGCCGCCGACAAGACACATTCGATCCCGGAAACCGATCGGGCCGCCTACGTGGCTGCCTATGCGCGTCCCGGGCGAATGCGCGCGGGTTGGGCCTATTTCGTCTCTTTCCAACAGGCTGCAAAAGACTTTGCGCAGCTCTCCCAGACCAAGCTGACGATGCCGGTCCTTGCCATCGGCGGCGACAAGGGTAACGGAACAGTGCTTGGCAACCAGATGAAACTGGTTGCGACCAATGCGACCATGATCGTCCTGAAGGATACCGGCCACTGGGTACTCGAGGAACGGCCCAACGAAACGACGGAGGCGCTGATGAAGTTTCTGTGACGGCTGGTGTGGATCTCACGGAACGCCTCAGCGACTGTAAGGAAGAGCCAGAATGTTCAAAAGCATATTCGTGGTCCTGTTGTCCGCTACATCAGTCACGACGGTGACGAGAGCGCAGACCCTCCCGCAGATGCGCATGCCCCCCGCGGAAATTAAGGCCACTCCGACGGACAACAATCAAATCGGCAGCTCGGGCCTCGCTGGCGTTCACACCAGGGTGCTGTTCGGCGATCCCGCCAAGACCGGCTTTTACTCCGTTCTGCTGTTCGTGCCCGCCCACGTGACGATCGAGGCGCACACGCACAGGGATAACCGTGTGGCGACTGTGGTTTCGGGCCAATGGCGCTTCGGCTACGGCGATCATTTCGACGTGAAAAGGCTGAAGACCCTGCCACCGGGCAGCGTGTATTCCGAGCCGGGAGGTGTTGAGCACTTCGCTCAGACCACCGATACGGCCGTCGTCGTGCAGATTTCAGGCTACGGGCCAACCGACACAAAGTATTTCGACCCCGCCAACGATCCGGCGGCGAATCGAAAATAAAGTCCGTAAAAATCCACACGCGTTGGGAAGGGCGCTGGTTTAGCGCAAGGAGGACCGCATCACACAGATACTACGGAAAACGGGAGAACGAATCAAAGGAGCAACCGGCCTGAACCTCTTTCAAATTCAACCATTCCACACAGAACGAAGTTTTTGCCAAGGACACCCTCTGGCATCTTGCAAGGGGAGGGGTCAACTATGCGGCAATGTTACCAACGAGGTTGTCTAAGGCGCACAAAACGCAAGGATGGACCAGACCGCTGGGAGTACCTCTGGCGGGAAAGCGATGTGACAGGGAGGCGCGTGCGTAGGACTACTGTCATTGGAACTCTGGGATAGTATCCAACGAGGGATTTAGCCCAAGCGGCAGTGAATGGGCTCAGAATGCAAATAAACGAGGACCGTTTGCGCCAACCCGGGCCCGACGTCCTTGTTGCCGACTTGGTTGATCACTACGTGCAGACGGAGCTCTCCGAAGGAATTGGCCGGCATTCTCACGCAACGCGAATTGTGTACCGGCAATTTCTGAAAAGGTGGATACGACCGCATTGGGGGAAAGTGAGCTTCCACTCCGTCCGGACGATGGCGGTTGAGCGTTGGCTGAGAGGTTTGCAACGTGTCGACGGGACTCCGCTAGCCAGCGCAACCAAAGCGAAGATTCGAAATCTGCTCAGTGTGCTGTTCAATCATGCAATTCGTTACGAATGGCTGGGCCAGGGAAGAAATCCTATTGCGTTCGTCCGTCAGAGTGCAAAGCGCGTGCGGATCCCCGAAGTGCTGGAGCCCAGTGAGATCCAGGGCCTTTTGCTGCACCTGAAATCATGTTTTCGATTGATGGTCCTGCTGGATGTGACTACGGGGCTGCGTCGCAGTGAACTGTTTGCGCTCAAGTGGAGCGATGTTGATTTCTCCAACATGCGCCTCGATGTCATGCGCTCCATTTATTTGGGACATATTGGGGATTGCAAGACGGAAGCATCACGCAAGCCGGTTCCTTTGGATGATCGAGTTGCTGCGGACCTCTGGCTATGGAAGGGGACCACCCGGTATCGGCAACCCGACAACTGGATATTCGCGAGTCCGCGTACTCACGGGAAGCATCCATACTGGCCAGATGCCTTGCAGCAAAAGATCATTCGTCCAGCGGCATTGCGAGCTGGGATCGACAAGAAAATTGGGTGGCATACATTTCGACACACATTCTCGACTCTTCTGATCGCCAACGGGGAGAACTTAAAGGTGGTTCAGGAATTGATGCGTCATGCTAGCAGCCGCTGCACGTTGGAAGTCTATTCCCAGGCGCGAATCTTGGCCAAGCGCCAGGCGCAGCAGCGCGTGGTCCAGATGATTCTTCCCACTGAGGCCGATGCACCCGAACCCCTGGTTGGGTGCGAATTGCCAATCGACATTCGATGAGCAAGATTCGCCGAGCGATTGCAATTCCGTGAGTTGGATTTGCTCAACAGATACAACGACATAGCGTCTTATTGGAGCAAGATGGAGCAGCGCAAGAACCAAGCATGGATCGTATGTTGTTGAAAAATATGGTAGGCCCGTGCGGACTCGAACCGCAGACCTCTACCGTGTCAACGCCGAGATTACAAGTACTTACAACAACTTACAAGGCTGTTGGGGACTGCCAAGTACTTGATAATACGCGGTAGTCGGACACATCTCGGGTTGGCCTTCGGGTTGAAAATAGGGCAGTACGACAGGGTAGCACTCAAAGCTGAACCATAGAAGTGGTAGGCCCGAATGGACTCGGGCGATCAACCTCGTCCGTGTGAACCGCTGGACTGTCAAATCATGCGGAAGTCGCCTAGGCACCATATTGTGGGGGTCGGACTATGGGCTAGAAATAGTCTCGATAGCGGCACCTGTCTATTTTTTTCTCCTTAGCGCAAAAACCTGTTCGCGGTCTCGATTAATACGAACCTCGCCAAAATTTTCTTACATAACCAGGCCAGCCGGCCTAACGTTCCATCTGTCCCAGCACGCGGGCTTAAGCTCGTCTTCGGTGCAATATTCGCCAGAGGAGGGACCATGCGAGTCCGCTATCAGCGAGGATACCTGCGGCTTGGCCAAAGGAAAAAGGGACCTGATCGTTGGGAGTTCCTTTGGTGGGACTTTGAAGCCAACGGAACGCGCGTCCGGCGCAAAGCTATCATTGGCACAGTCCAGCAATATCCGAATTTGGAAAACGCCTGGCAGGCGAGTAACGGCCTCCGCGAATCGATCAACGAAACACGCAATCGTCAGCGTGAACAGACTATAACAGTTGCCGACCTTGTCGATCACTACATCGCGACCGAGCTAACCTGTGCTCAAGTTGACGGCGGAAAGTTCCACGCTACGTAGACGATCTACATAGATTTCCTCACGAGATGGGTGAGGCCCACATGGGGGAGTCTGAACATCCGTGACGTACGCACAGTCGCTGTCGAACTTTGGCTTCGTCGATTGCTGCGTGTTGACCGCTGTCCATTGGCAAACCCGACAAAAGCGAAGATTCGTAACCTAATGAGCGTGCTTTTTAATCACGCCATCCGTCACGAGTGGTTGGAACAAGGAAGGAACCCGATCCTTCTCGTTCGCCAGAGTGCCAAACGACAACGAATACCCGAGTGGCTGGAACCTGAAGAACTAAGTGCACTTCTTTCACAGCTTGATCGGTGTTTTCGTGTGATGGTTTTCCTGGACGCCGCCACCGGGCTGAGACGGAGCGAGCTCTTTGCCTTGAAATGGGGAGACGTCGAGTTCGAGAACCTGCAAATCGTAGTTCAGCGCTCGATTTATAGGAGCGTTGTTGGCAATTGCAAGACAGAAGCCTCGAAGAAACCTGTGCCCATGGATCCGATTCTCGCCGCCGAACTTTGGTCCTGGAAACAACGCAGCTCTTACAATCAACCCTACGATTGGGTGTTCGCGAGCCCTCGCACCAAGGGCAAGAACCCTTATTGGCCGGACATCATTCTATCCCGCATCGTCCGGCCTGCCGCAACGCGAGCTGGAATTCAAAAGCATGTTGGCTGGCACACGTTCCGGCACAGCTTTTCCACCATATTGATCGCGAACGGCGAAAACGTGAAGGTGGTTCAAGAACTTATGCGGCACTCGAACTGCCGTTCCACACTGGAAATCTATTCTCAGGCCAGGATTCAGGCAAAGCGGGACGCTCAACATCGGGTAATTCAGATGATTGTCCCTTGGAAGGGGGCGACCGAAGTGCAAGCGGCGACTCCTCATCGCTATTCACCACATTCAATCGATCCCGCCACTGGTAAAGCAGCCTTCGATGAACCCCGAGTTCCTCCGACAACGCCACGATGTTATCGCAGCTCTTGAGTCGCTCCACCGTCATCCGACGGAATTGCTTCGTATACCGCCGCAATCGTTTCTTGGCCACTGGCAGCCCCCATTCACTGCTAAGTGTGCCAGTTCCGTTTGTCTCAAAAATAGGGGTTCACTCAAGGACGCGCCTGCGCTTGACAGCTCTGGGAGGAAGTGTTGAGGAGTGTTATATTCCGTCATAGTGGGAATATCCACGTTCGGCCCAGTAGTCTTTGGGCTCTTCCGCGGAATATGAAATCTTCGTGATGGCCTTCACATTCTTCAAACCAAGTTTTACGGGCACCAGCAGACGGAGCGGCGCTCCATGATCCACGGTAAGGGGCTGACCGTTGAAGTGTGTGGCGAGCAGCGTCTGTGGATGGCGGGCCGTCGCCAGATCGAGTGACATAAAGTAAGGGTCAGGATTGCCTGAGGCATCGAGATTGACAGAAGACTCCACACGCGCCCATTTAGCTTGCGATATCGGTGGGTAGGCACGAAGCAAATCATCGAATCGCAGACCAGCCCACCACGCAATCGCACTCCAACCTTCGACACAAACCAGCCGCGTAATTTGTTCGTGGATCGAGAAGCGAGTCATCAGATTCCGAATATCGAGTGAGATGGTCAAGCCGGAAGCCAGCCCATCCAGAGTCAAATTCCATCCAGAAATATAGCCAGGATCAGGAGTAGCTCCGTTGTAGTTGTTCTTTAGGTCGGTGATCTGCGATTTGGTGTACGTGGGGACCATTCGTTTTTCCGAGTACAGTGCTTCCGCTACATCGTCGTCTATACGCAGTGCTTGGTTCAGAAACCACTCCTTCCGCGGAGAGTTCATTTTGCCGGCGACACCTAAACGACTAAGCGTGTTTTGTGGCAGCAGAAATCCGGCACCCGATAGCGCTGCCACTGCGCCTGCGCCAAACAACAGAACGTCGCGGCGGGTCAGCCGATGCAAACGCGCAGGAGCCATCTCACTTTTCTGGGGAGGCTGCTCTGCAAAAAAACTTTCCGGCTTCTTCACCGCGACAGATTTCGCAGTTAGAGACGGATTTCTATTTTTATTGTCGATCATGTGCGATCGCCTCCGGCGGCTCTAGGCGGGTTGACCACCCCACGATCATGCTGCGCAAAGTGTCCCATCCGTCAGCGAAAACTAGAATCAGGTGCGGGACAAGGAAAAGGATGTAAATCCATAGCAGCCAGAAATGCCAGACACGCGTCGCGTTATATCCTCCAAAAATCGCAGCCAACCAATGAAGCTGCATGGGTTTGTGAATCCCCCAGCCAGTCGCGACCGAAAGGCAGGCCGCGACTGGAACGGAAAAGTATGCTGTGCGCTGGAGCGCGTTGTACTTTGTGTTAAAGCGGGGATGCAGCCATTTTCTGCGAATCAATTTGGCGAACGGAAATCCGATGTAGTACCGAAACATTTTCAGCGCGTCAAATACATCGGTCCGGCGAGGCAGCAATGACCGCCAGCCTCCTCCCAGAACCGAGCCTGCAACGTACAGCATGCCGTTCAACATGAACAAATACGCGCACAACCAATGCAGACGAAGAGCCGAAGCTAACATTCCCGGTCCAAGACTTAGGTGGTTGTAAATCCAGCCGGGTGGATTGCTGTACTGATGCAGTCCGGGCACATGAGAGCAGATCCAGGTTCCAATATCCGCTGCCACATCGAAATTTCCCGTGGTCGGATTCGGCTTGTGCTGGTAGACAGGTGCAGCCCAGTAAATAGAAATGCCACTCAGAATGAGGCCGAACAGTATTGGCACATTTAGCCAGTGGCTCCAGCGAACCAACAAGTGGTGCCGCTTGACCACGAGCACGTGCTGCTGACGCGGGGACGTGCTCGCAGGGTTCTGTTGATTACAAGCGGATGTTGAATGACTCATTGACCGGGTCCCTTACTGCTTCGTATTGGGAGACGCAGCCGGAATGATGAGGAGTATCTTGTCCGTCGCAAGTGTTCCGTCCGACAGCTTCTCAGTCGCTGCATAAACAGTATCGCCCTCGGCAAAAGCCACCTTTTCTGGTGCGACTTCCGTGACAGGGACATTTGGAGGCACGGAGAACGTCTTAGAGCCGTCCTGATACTGGACCATGAGCGTGGTGCCGCTGCCTTTCTGCACCGTGCCGTTCGTCATGCGTGAGTGCGATACGGCAGGGCGAGAGACGGAGCCATTGGTCATTCTGCTGTGAGTAGTTGCACCCGGCGGGTCTGTCAGAACACTACCTTCTGCAGCTCCACCCAGTTCCGCTGGAAATATGATGATCTGCTTCGCTACTTCTTTTCCATCCGCCTGCTCAGTCGACGCAACGCCGACATAAGACGCGGACGTGACATGACTCATATCCGACGGTATCTGCTTATAGGTTGTGAGGGGCTGCTTGACATCAACGTGGACCACGCCTGAAGGTGTCTGAACGTCGAGTGAGCTGCCTGTAAATGACTTGACTTTTCCAATGACTCCGGAGATTGGAGGGGCCGCTTGCACTTGGGCCCAGACTGCACTTGGAGTTGCCTGCGTGGCCAGCAAAGTGACGAATAGGAGACGCAATAGCGGACGCTTCATGAAAATGTCCTCCCAACTACCCGTGGTACGGACTTTGGCGTTGTACAACACTTTTTCGAGGGTCATGGTGAGTTCTCCTTAGGAAGATTGTGCGTTGCGCGTTCCCGATTGATTCGGATGCCATGCACAGTTGCGATTAGACCAGGAGCGTGGAGGCGAAACAATTGGACGAAGGTATCGGCAACACTTTCGTATCAGTCGGTGCGACGATGGCGGTTACACTTCCGTTTCCATCAACGCTTCGGACAGCCCGCGAATTCCCTCGCGCAACGCACCGCCATCCTGCTATTCGAGCAGCTTTCCAAACTACTAATGTTCCCAATAAATCGGGGAATCTGCTTTTCGCTCAAGACTAACTCGGATGTGTTGAAAATGTTTGATTCGTGCACAGTTCGTGCACAGATTTCTCGCTGGAAGGAGGTATCCTCCCTCCTGGGTTGTTTCATTTCTTTGTCCCCTTTGTCATCGAGCAGAGTGCCCGATAATTTCGCTCCTCGAAGTCTCTAACCAAACGTGAAGTCAAGGGCGTGAACGCCAGGATCAAGAAATTCGATTTCGAAGGTTCGGTCTACGATTGGACCTTTTTGCCGGATGAGCTGATAGAGCCGGGGCTCCCGAATTTCGCCGGAGCCGTCCGGGGCAGTATCACCTCCGCAATTTTCGCCGGGAACGGCGCCGTCCAATGTCACCCTATAGCGAACGGGCTTTCCGTCCTTCGTCGGAGCTAACACAAAATGCAGGTCACGGCTGTGGAACCGGAACACGATCTTTCCAGGCACTGCCTGGAGCACGGCGCTCTCGGCATTGATGTTCCAGGATCCGCTCAATCCCCAACGGTTTAACGAGAGTTTCGCGGGCGCACTGAATATCTCCGTTGAATCTTTACGCACTCTTTCGGGCGAGGCGAAATTCTGGGCCTGGCGATATCCGATATAGGTTTCGGAAGATTGCTCATCCGTCCAGTCAGGGGCGGCCTCAATTCCAACACCGGATACGCTAGTCGTGTCCGAAGTGAGGCCAGTTGCTCCGTTTTCCTTCAGAAGTTCCTGGATGGCGCGCTCGATGTCGCCATAGTCGCCTTCCCCAAAGTGGTGGTATCGAATTCGACCTTTTCCATCGATGAGGTATTGGGCCGGCCAGTATTCATTGTTGAATGCATCCCAAATCCTGTGATCGCTGTCAATGGCGACCGGGTAGGTAACCTTCAAATCGCGCAAAGCGTTCTCGACGTTTGCGGGCTCCTGCTCAAACGAGAACTCAGGCGTATGCGCCCCGATTACAACCAGGCCGGCATCTTTATATCTTGCCGCCCAGGCCTTCACGTAGGGCAGGGGTCGCAGGGAGTTGATGCAGGTGTAGGTCCAGAAATCGACCAGCACGACCTTTCCGCGGAGCGATTTGCGGTTCAAGGGAGCGGAGTTGAGCCAGCCGACGGCGCCGTCCAGGTCAGGCATGGGCCCTTCATCGGCGAGGGCAGATCGAGGTTCGGCGCCGACCGCGGTCGGAGCATCTGGTTTCCCGGGATCGAATGCGCTGATCGAGTGCTCTTTCGCCTTGGCCGTGGCAAACCCTGAGAGCAGCTTCGTGTCCCAACCGGTTGTGATCGCGACGACTCCCGCGAGCACAGCCACGCCGAGACGCAGACGGATCCGAGACTCACGCGGTAAAGAACGCTTCATGTCAAACACTCCATACGCGGCTAACGATTCTGCGAGCGTCGATCAATAATGGTCGACTGTCGACGTTGCTGTTAGAGCTGTAAGGACGGCCGCTGGCGCATCGCAAGCTTAGACCGTCTTGACTTCAGCTAATCCTGTTCACCAAGAGTCTGGGCGTAGGTTTTGCCGTAAGGATAGAAAAGTTCCTTCCGGCCTTGCTGCCATGCGGCCTTCATTTCCGGCGTGGTGATGTCCCAGTCCGGCCTGCATTTCTTCGTGACAGCACGCAGGTCCTGGCGCAAATCTTCCGTCGTCGGCCGGCCGAAGAACCAATAGCCGTTGTAGACCTTGTAAACCACGAGACCGGGCTCGAGGACAATCACGTGAGGGATCATGGGATTGTGGAGCGGGTCCGTGTACTCGGCGATGTCAAGATCTTTTTGGACGGTACGTCCCGCGTCGGAGAGGAAGGGCCAGTGGGCGCCGACCCCGCTGCGGTATTCGTTTGTTTCACCGATGTTATCGGTGCTGATGGTCACCAGCCGGCAATAAGCCACCTCAAGCTCACGGTGAAGCTCGACAAGTAGTTCAGCCTGCCGGCGGTCCTTGGGGCAGAAGCCTCCGCGGCTGAGGACGAGGACCATGGGGTGCTGCCCTTGCAGTTCGGAGAGCTTCCGGCGCTTCGCGGTGTGGTCAGAAAGCTCGTAGTCGGGGAAGACAGCGCCTGGAACAATGTCAGATCGCATGTGAAGCCCTCCAAAGTTGGGTACGTGCTACTGCGTCACCGCTCGATCGTTGGTAGCCGGCCTTCTCATGGAGGCTGCCGGCGGCCCCACCTGCCAAACCGACCCGCAACGGCAGACCGGAAAGAGATCCCCAGCGCGAACCGTAAAAACACCGGGATGAACCTCGCAAGCCCGTCCATCGTCATCGTGGGTTCATCGTTGCTCTCGTTTGGCTAACATCTCCTACCAGCGGTCGGCATGGCCTGCGCCCTCGCAACCACCGATTCGACGACTGCAGAGGAGGCGATCGTCGTACGAATGCTTAGTGATGAGGATGACGATCCTGTTCCTCGTCTTACCTCTGGGCGTACGCGGTGAAAACGTAGTCTTTTGTCTTTACGATCGTATGGCACGCCAACCCGCACTTGGCGTCGTTTGCCTGCGGCGGCTTGTCAGCCAACGTGCCGGGCCGGAAGGTATGGGATGCAGCGTCATACTCGAAAACGCCCCATCCCCACCCGCCGCCGTCCGCGAACCTCTTGCTATCCTTCACCATGAACTCAACATCCTGCAGGGTGTCCGGTACCGTGTCCGGCGTGCTGGCGGAAAAGGGGGCCGTCGTAATCTCTTTCTGTTTCCACACGATCTTCGCCATCACCGCGCCGTCCGGAAAGGGTTTGCCATTGCCCGGAATGCCTTCCCTAAACGCTTTTACTATCGTGGGATTACCGAGGATTACTCTAAGCACACTTGTGGCTTCGGTCTGACTGACGGCGATAGTCTGCCAGTCTTCGTATCCTCTGAACTCGGAGAAGGCAAGCCCGTTCGGTACTTGCAGCGTGTATTTGTCCTGCGCGGAGAAGGTTCGGCCGCCCAAGACAGCGAACCCTACCACAATCGTCAGCACCAGCCCGAACGAAAATCTAGTCATGGTCCCTTCCTCCTTGTGATTTTTGTTGTCTGAAAAGTCCGTTCACACTCAGAAGAGCCTGCATCACTTCGGTGGATACTGCATATGCCGGCCTGTCGACTAGCCGGAGCCGGTGGTCAGGGGTGCCAACTCCTGCTACAGGATCGCCTCCCGTCAGGGTGACCGTCGCGGGTTTGATTCGTCGGGCGATAGGCGGCCAGCCGTGTGGGTTCATCGCTGCTCGGATCGCCTACCAGCGGCCGGCATGGGCGCCACCGTCCACGTGCAGGATCTCTCCGGTTACCTGACCCGCCTTCGCCAAGTAGAGGACCGCATCGACAATGTCCGCGATGCCAACGATTTTCCCCATGGGCTGGAACGTCTTAAGGACGTCCCTGGGATCATCCTTGTGCATTGGCGAGTCCACGACGCCGGGGGCCACGGCGTTGAAGCGGATGCCGTCTTTCGCGTACTCGATGGCGAGGCTCCGGGTCACCGCGTTCAGGCCCCCCTTCGTCATCATCGAAACCGAGGCGTTTTCGCCCGCGACCGGCTGGTCGACAAGCGCGGCCGTGATGTTAACGACGCATCCCGACTTCTGCTTCAGCATCTGTTTCACAGCGAGCTGCGTGATGTAGAGGAATCCCAGCAGGTTGGTCGAGACCAGGGCATTGAAGTCCTCGGTCGTAAACTCCGTGAAAGGCTTGGTACGGAAGATTCCGGCGTTATTCACCAGGACGTCGATGGTCCCGAAGTGTTTGATCGCCGCTTCCACGGATCTGGACGCGGTGTCCTGTTTGCCGATATCGCCATCGACTCGAACCAGGCTAGGTGAGGCCGTCATCGACCGGCTAACATTCAGAGACGTTCCGACGACGTTGTAGCCTTGCTTAAGAAAAGCCTCGACCAACCCCACGCCAATTCCGCCCGAGGCGCCCGTGACGATTGCTGTTCTACTGGCTGACATAATGCTCCATTGTGCTAGGGTTCGAACGCCCCGCTCGCTGGAACCTCAACGTGAATCGACGAAGCCTCGGACTAATGCGGCGATATCGTCTGCTTTCGTATCGAGCGCAAAGTGCCCTGCGTCCAGCACGTGCACCTCCGCCTTCGCTACGTCTTTGCGATAGCGTTCGGGCTCACCGGGGTCGAACGAGAGATCATGCTTACCCCAGATCACCAGCAGGCGCGGCTGCCTCTCGCGCATCCATGCCTGCCACTTGGGGTAGGCATCGACGTTTGTGTGGTAGTCGTAAAACAGATCGCTTTGAATCTCCGCCTGCCTCGGTGTGTTCAGAAACGCGTACTCATCGGTCCAGAGATCCGGGTCGTACAGATCAATGTTCGGATCGTCTCCAACATGGCGCGTGCGCGTGGCCGCCAAAGACAGGAGATTGGTGCGCAGTGCGCTTTCGTTGGTGGCGCGATCCGCCCAAAAGGCCCGGCGCGTCTTCCAATTCGCTCCCAGGCCTTCGTTGTGCGCCACGGCATCCTGGACGATCAGAGCCTCGATTCTGTCCGGATGCGCCAAGGCCATGCGAAAACCTACCGGGCCGCCATAATCCTGCATGTAGAGCGTGTAGCGCGAAAGCTCGAGCGCGTCGGTGAAATGATTGATAATCTCGGCGCAGTGATCGAACGTATACGCGAACGTCTTCGGGTCCGGCCAATCGCTGTGTCCGAAGGCGGGATAATCGGGCGCCACCATGTGATAGCGGTCGGAAAGCCGGGCCAACAGAGGCTCGAACATTCGGGATGAAGAAGGGAGCCCGCGACATAAAATCCTCTCCTCCTCTATTCCAGAAGTCCTGAGCGGGCTAAGCTGCAAAGCCGTGTCACTTCGCTCGACTACAGGAGCTCGGGTGCCGGTACCCGGTCGGCTTCTCGATCCGATTGTCGGCCGTCTTCACATCGTCAGGACGACGCGGAACTCGGCCTTGCCGCTCATCATGCGCGCGTAAGCCTCGGCCGCTTTTTCAAGCGGATAGGTTTCGATCATGGGACGGACGCCGGTGAGCTCGGCGAAGCGTAGCGCGTCTTCGGCATCAGCCGGTGTTCCCGAGACCCAACCTTCAATCTTCCGAGTTCCGGAAATGAGCTGTATCGGTGTGACTTCGATGGGATCAAATGCCGCGCCGATCACCATGAGTTTGCCGTTCGTCCCCAAGCCATCGATCAGCCCGGACATTGCTTTCGAGCTTGGCGCTGTCGCGAGGACCACCTGCGCACCGCCGAGTTTTTGCAAGGCCTCGGCTGCGTTTGTCGCCTGGCTGTCAATGTACACGTGCGCCCCGAGCTTCTTTGCCAACGTTGCATTTTCGGATCCGCGTCCGATCGCCGCGACCTTATAACCAAACTTGTTGGCGAATTGGACTCCGAGATGGCCGAGACCCCCAATCCCCAGCACGGCAACCAGGTCGCCCGGGCTCGCGCCGCTGTGCCGTAGCGCGTTGAAGGTGGTGACTCCGGCGCAGAGGAGCGGTGCCGCATCGGCATCGCTGAGCGTTTCCGGTATCGCCGTCAGCGCCTGAACCGGAGCCACCATGTACTGCTGGTATCCCCCGTCGTAGCTGATCCCAGGAATTTGCAGGTTGCTGCAGTTGCGGAAATCTCCGCGCCGGCACGAGAGACACGTGCCGTCGTGGCCGCCGTCCCAACCAACACCTGTGCGTTGCCCCTTCGTCCAACCGGAGACACCCTCGCCCAGTTCATCGACAATACCCACGACTTCGTGCCCGGGAACACGCGGATACAGAATGCCGGGCCACTGGCCTTCTTTGGTGAACTCGTCGCTGTGGCAGACACCGCAGGCCTGAACCTTGATGCGCACGTGCCCGGCGCCCGGCTTGGGAACCTCACGCTCGACGATCTCGAAATCGCCCCCCGGCTTCGAAACCTGCGCCGCCTTCATGGGCGCTGTCGCCACTCTTGCTGTTGCCATCATGCCTCCTTTGGAGTTTCAACAGTTAGATGGAAATCGGCTGCGCTCCGTTTCTTAATTTGCAACCTCGAAAATGACCTCCAGCTCCACCGGAGTGCCGAGCGGAAGGCTTGCGACGCCATAGACCAGGCGGGAAGGATTCTTCTCCCTTCCGAACACGTCTTGCAGCAGCTCGGAAGCGCCGTCCGCGACTCTCGGGTGATCGCGGAAATCGCCCACCGTAGCCACCGACACCCCGAGCCGGACGATCCGTGTCACTTTATCGAGCGACCCCAAGTGCTGCCTTGCGACCGCGAGAGCGTTGAGCGCGGCGAGGTAAGCGGCCTGGCGTCCGCCCTCCACATCGAGCTCCGCGCCGAGGCGTCCGATGAATTTCGCGGCACGGCCTTGCGTGGGAAGCATGCCGGTTAGAAAAAGCAGATTGCCGGTCGGCACCGCTTCCGCGTAGATGCCGAATGGCTCGGGAGGGGCCGGAAGACTAATGCCAAGTTCCTTCAGCCGCTGCTCGGCGCCGGCTGACCGGGAGCCTTCGTGAGTTACGATTTGCACTTGCGAATTTGTATTCATGATCCCTCCCCGATTGGATGAAACTGGATGTAGCGACGTTCGACGCCGCAGGGCGATCCGAGCAAGTTTTTGCAACTCATCCCAACCTCACTGTGCTGCGCATTCGCTCCGGGGAAGCGCCCATCGTTCGGGTTTTTGAAGGTCGCAGGGGAAGGCTGCGCAGACCGCAAAGAAACGCAGAGCGGTGCCTAACGAGTGGTGTGAGACCTCTCCCCCATTCGGCCCGGATTGAGGGGTGTCAGATTCCATCGTAGCGAGAATAGCCACGTTGAGCCCAGTAGTCTCCCGGCTCTTCCGCGGCATACGTTATCTTAGTGATCGCCTTCACGTTCTTCAAACCGAGTTTTACCGGCACGAGCAGACGAAGTGGAGCGCCGTGATCCACAGTGAGGGGCTGACCGTCGAAATGTGTGGCAAGCAGCGTCTGTGGATGGCGAGCCGTCGCCAGGTCGAGCGACATAAAGTAAGGGTCAGGATCTCCTGAGGCATCGAGATTGACCGACGACTCCGCCCGCGCCCATCTGGCCTGCGACATCGGTGGGTAAGCGCGAAGCAGATCATCGAATCTCACCCCCGCCCACCACGCGATCGCACTCCAGCCTTCGACGCACACCAGCCTCGTAATCTGCTCATGTAACGAAAAGCCGGTCATGAGGTTCCGAATATCGAGAGAGACGCTCAGGCCGGAGGCCAGCCCTTCCAGAGTCAGAGTCCATCCAGAAATATAGCCTGGATCGGGAGTGGCTCCGTTGTAGTTATTCTTGAGCGGAGTGATCTGCGATTTCGTGTAGGTGGGCACCCGCCGACTTACCGAGTAGAGCGATTCTGCCACATCATCGTCGATACGCAGTGCTTTGTTCAGAAACCACTCCTTCCCTGGGGAGTCCATATTTCGACGAACACCCAAGCGACTGAGCGCATCCTGTGGCAAAAGAGATCCACCGCCTGCTAGCACAGCTAGCGCGCCAGCCCCAAATAACAGAAAGTCGCGTCGAGTCCGATTACGCAGGACCCGGGGATCCATCTCAAGTGCCGGGGGCGGTTGCTCTCTGAAAATACTTTGTGGCTTTTTCAAAGAGACTGACTTTGCTGCAACAAGCAATCCACCCGCTCCCGCTCGCGATGAACAGCTCTTTCGTTCATTATTCATCTGCGCTCACCTCCGGCCGTCCTAGTCTTGTTGACCAGCCCGCGATCATGCTACGCAGCGTATCCCAAGGGTCGGCCAAGACCAGAATCACATGCGGCACAACGAAGATCACGTAGACCCACATAAGCCAGAAATGCCACACGCGCGCTGGGTCAAACCCTCCAAAAAGCGCAGCCAGCCAAGACAGCTGCATAGGCTTGTGAATCGCCCAGCCAGTGGCGACGGAAAGAAATCCCGCGACCGGAACACTGAAGTACGCAGCGCGCTGAAGCGCGTTGTATTTTGTGTTGAAGCGAGGATGCCGCCATTTGCGACGGGTTAGCCTGGCAAAGGGAACACCGAGGTAGTACCGGAACATCCTAAGCGCGTCAGACAGATCGGTTCGGCAAGGCAGCAGGGAGCGCCAGCCTCCTCCCATCACCAACCCGACGATGTACACGGTGCCATTCAACATAAATAAATACGCGCACAGCCAGTGCAAGCGCAGCCCCGCGGCCAGCATGCCCGGCCCGAGACTCAGGTGGTTATAAATCCAGTTGGGTGGACTGGCGTAGTGATGCAGTCCGGGCACGTGGGCGCAAATCCAGACTCCGACGTCTGCAGCCACATCGAAGTTTCCCGTATTGGGATCTGGCTTATGTCGATAGATCGGCGAAGCCCAGTAAATAGACACGCCGCTCAGAATGAGGCCGAGAAGGAGCGGCACATTCAGCCAATGACTCCAACGTACCAGAATATGGTGGCGCCTGGCCACGAGCACGACCGCTGGTGCCGGCAACGTGCTCGTGGCGTCCAGTTCGTCACCGATGGGTATCGAGTGGCTCATGGCCCAAGACTCCTAGCGGGCCGTGGTTTGGGACGCCGCTGGGATGAAGAGAAATATCCTGCTCGTCGTAAGCGTTCCGTCCGGCAGCTTCTCAGTGGGTGCATAGACGACGTCGCCGGGAGCCAAGATGACTTGTTCAGGTGCGACTTCGGTGACCGCGACGTTGGGGGGTACGGAGATCGTCTGAGAGCCGTCCTGATAGTGAACCACCAGCGTGGAGCCGCTGCCTGTCTGTGCCGTGCCGTTCGTCATGCGTGAGTGCGATACTGCAGGTCGAGAGACGGAACCATTGGTCATTCTGCTGTGAGTCGTTGCCCCCGGCGGGTCTGTCAGGACGCTGCCTTCTGCAGCCCCACTCAGTTCCGGTGGAAATATGATGATCTGCTTGGCTACTTCTTTTCCATCCGCCTGCTCAGTCGATGCAACGCCGACATAAGACGTGGACGTGACATGGCTCAAATCCGACGGCACCTGCTTGTAGGTTGTGAGGGGCTGCTTGACGTCAACGTGAACCACGCCGGCAGGCGTAGCAACGTCGAGAGAACTGCCCGTAAACGCCTGGACTTTTCCGATGACGCCGGAAATTGGAGGAGCCGCTTCTACCTGTCCCCAGGCTGCTACCGGGACTGCCAACGCGGCCAGCAAAGGTATAAACGCGAGACGCCGGAGCGGATGCTTCATCGAGATGTCCTTCCAGCGGGCTATAGCTTTGGCGCTGTACAACACTAGGTCGAGAGTCATGGTGAGTTCTCCTTAATGAAATCGTGTGGTGCGCGTTCCCGATTAAGTCGGAGACGGCTATGGTTGCGAAAGCGTGTAGCCGAGTTTGCGGCGCAATAAATTTGCTGCTCCCGCTACGCGTTGGTTGCGTGGGTTATCTCCCTCCGCGTCTGGCCGGGCCGTTTCGCCCACGGATCTCCAGAAGGACGGGCACTTGCCTTTCCCAGAACAGCCGCCTTGCGCGTAACCTTTTCTCGGTCAGGCAAAGTGCAGTCGGCATTCCAATCCGGCTGCTTTGACAACTTAACCTCGTGAGCCCTGGAAAGAAGCGGCTTACAGGCCATCTCTCAGTCGCACGGAAAGGCTTCTCGGCTGCATCGGTGTGCCAGGGGGTCGTCTCCAGTGCCAACTCATCGACACGATGACGGGTGTACCTTCCTAAGCTGAAGAGCGAACGGCAAGAAAGCGGTCTCCGTCATGATCGGTCTGTTCTAAGGCTGCCGCCTCACCGACGAGACGAGATCTCCTATCTAAATGAACCTGCCGTGCTGTTCGGATTGAAGGCGATTCGCCAAACAAGTCATGGTTGTTCCCTCTTGTTGCCGCCTCTCCAATCCTCACTACCCGGTCGTCTGCCTTCGCAACTTCTCAAGGACTAAATGCACGGCCCGTTGGCCAAAGCAAACCATTGAATCGGCGTAGCTTGCGACGCGAGCAATTTGCTGAACTGTCAGGACTGCTGCGGATCGGAATGCTGAGGCGCGGGAACGCTCCGGCACACAGAAGGGCAAGTGCTGCCCATCCGCGTGAACCGCATTCCGGATAATAGTAAACTCCCGCGGCAACTATCGGACGCAACCCTTTGCTAGGCCAGGCTGGATACAACTGTTGGCCGCTTCTAGAGATGTCAGCAGAATGCATCCTCCGTCTCGAATTGTTGGCACAGTAATCAGACCGGCCATCAGTCTAGCCTTGCGCTAGCCTCGCGAGTCATAGGCCTCTCGCTTCTCGGGGGAAATTCAGATTTTCGAGGTGGCTGAGCTCCGGCGATCGCTGCAGTCGTCCCTTGCGGCGAGTTGGCTTTGAATCGGCTAAACGAAGCCACTGCCAAAACGGATTTACTGATTCAAAAGGACTTGGCGTGATCCGCGTTCCGGCTTTTCTGGCTTCGTTTGGCTTCGTTTTGGCCTATTTTTCGGGTCGATTTGATGATTCTATTGGGCTTAGTGGCTTCGTTTTGCAAAATTTTAGATTCTTTTTTTTTGCTTTTTCGCGGGTAGCGTGGGTGATCATCGTTGCGGTGCAGGTTTTAAGCCTGTCCCATGCGCCTCGGAGCGCGTGCGCTTGGCATGATTCCAACCGCAATGGAGTTCTTGAATCATTGCGCGATTGAATCATTTGCGTGACTGCGCGATTGAATGATCGCGCGATTGAGTGATGGATCATCGAGCCGGATCCTCCGCCACTGGAACCGAGTGCGTGTCACTTGGAACCTGGCCTTGAGAGCGTCGCAGATTTGCGAGGAACCGTGGGTACGGCCGGGACCGGTGAGAAAATTTATTTGGCTCATTGCTTTCAATGCGTTCGCCTGTGGAAAAACGCGCCCCAGCCGCCCACTGGCCGCAACCAAAAGCAGAACGCCTCACCACGGAGGCCACACAGGCTCACAGAGTTTCCTCTCCGTGGTCTCCGTGGGCTCCGTGGTGAATTCTTCTTCCAGCATTCTGCTAAGCAGCAGCAACCGCAACGCTGTCGAGGTCGGCCAGAGCCCGGTCTGGGAGCTTCAACTCTGCAGCCTCAAGATTCTCCCGGAGGTGCTGGACTGACGACGTGCCGGGTATCAGGAGGATATTCGGCGACCGATGCAGCAGCCATGCCAGCGCCACCTGCATCGGAGTAGCTCCGAGCGACGCTGCTACCTCGTTGAGCCTGGACGACTGTAAAGGGGAAAACCCTCCGAGCGGAAAGTAAGGAACGTAGGCGATGCCCTGCGCGGCCAGAGCGTCTATGAATCTGTCGTCGCCACGCTGTGCCAGGTTGTAGAAGTTCTGGATGCAGACAATCTCAGTGATCGCTCGCGCCTCGGCCAATTGCTCGGGAGAGACCGTGCTAAGGCCGATATGCTGGATCAGGCCTTTCTGCTTAAGTTCGGCGAGCGCTGAGAGCGGCTCTTCAAACGGTCCGTCTTCAGGGGCGGAGAAACCGCCGAGCCGAAGATTGACAACGTGAAGAGCATCAAGGCCGAGGTTCCGCAGATTGTCGTGCACGGCGTCGATAATCTCCTGGCGGGAACGAGCGTGCATCCAGGAACCGTCGTTGCCGCGGCGCGCGCCTACTTTTGTCACGATGACGAGATCGTCAGGATAAGGATGAAGCGCTTGCTTGATGAGTTGATTGGTTATGTGTGGCCCGTAGTAATCGCTGGTGTCGATGTGGTTCACTCCCGAGGCCAGGGCCTCTCGCAGAACAGCGACCGCGCCGGGGATATCGCGCGGCGGACCCCAAACCAGCTTGTCGGCATCCCGCCCGGCGAGTTGCATGGCCCCATAGCCCAGACGGTGTATGGCGATCGAAGTGTTGGGAAAGGAAAATGTACCGCCAAGATTCGAATGTTTCGTCATTTGCCTCCTCTGAAGCTGCCCAAGCAGCGGTGAGAATCGGTGTTTAGGATTGTTGGATGAAGGGATCCCAGTCACGCGCTAGAGTGGCTGTCCCATTTCAATTCGTTACGACGGGCATTAGACCGGTCGTTGGCGACCACCACCCCTAACTCCTCCTCAACGAGGAGCGGAACTCCCCTCCTTGATAAGGAGGGGCCGGGTTGGTAGTCACGAAATAGCCGGGGCGGAGCCCACTAACCGTGCGATGCGACTGCGGTCTGTTCGAAATAGCGCCCCGCGTCGAGATCAGCGATGAGCCCGACCTCTTTCGGCTGCCAGCCCAGCAGTTCCCGCGTCTGCTCGCTTGAAGCGGCCATATCCATCCCGGCGAAGCCCGCGAACCAACCGAAATGCTCCTTCGCCTCTTCAGGGGTCTTGCTGACTACGGGAAGGTTCAGGTGACGACCGATGACGGCGGCGATTTCTTTGAGTGGTACGCCCTGGTCGGCGACCGCGTGATAGCGGCCTCCGGCAGACCCCTTCTCAAGGACCAGCCTGTAGAGGTGACCAGCATCGAGCCGATGCACGGCGGGCCAGCGGTTGAGGCCGTCGCCCACATATGCCGAAACGCCCTTCTCGCGCGCGATGCTGATGAGTCGCGGAACGAAGGCGTGATCCCCATCGCCGTGCACCTGCGGGAGGCGCACGACGGATGCACGCACGCCACGCGCAGTAAGCGAAGCGGCAGTCGCTTCGGAAGCGCGAGGATACGAGGCGGAGACAGGAACAGGCGGATCATCCTCGGTCGCTAACCGGCCTGCCACCAGGAGCGCAAGCCCGGAGGTGACGATCAATGGGCGGTCAGACCCGGCGAGCGCGGAGCCGAGGGCCTCGATGGCCCTTCTGTCGATCTCGCAGTTTTCCGCGAATTTCGAGAAATCATGGATAAAGGCGGTATGGATCACTCCGTCGGCAGCCGCTGCCCCAGTGCGAAGGCTCTCCAGATCCTCGAGATCACCGTGATGCACCCGGGCGTGAGCGGCGGTAAGGGACTTGATGCCTGCATCGCCACGGGCAAGACCGAGCACCTGATGACCGGCGTCGATCAGTTCCCGGACGACCGCCGAACCAACGAACCCTGTAGCACCGGTAACAAAAATATTCATACTCTTACCTCCTGGCAGGATAGCTGAAAGAGCCCGCGAGCCTGTCATTCCTACGAGCCGCAGGGCGAGGAGGAATCTCGTAGCTGCTTTGTTTCAGGGCGAGATTCCCCGCTTCGCTCGGAATGACAACCGATCGGGAACATGTTTCAGCATCCTCCTGACGTAGTTTGTGATTCAATCGACGGGCATAAAGCGCATGTTAAACAACATTTACGTCTTCCACCCGCCGCCGAGCGACTTATAGAGCTGTACGAGGCTCTGGTATTCGTTGTTGCGTGCCTGCGCGAGGGTGAGTTCTGCGTTGTACAGAGATCGCTGGCTGTCGAGCACATCGAGATAAGTCGCCGTGCCGCCCCGATAACGCATCATCGAGACGCTGACGGTATCCTGAAGGTCTTTCACCGTCTGCTCCTGGCGCTCGCGCACTGCGTGGTCCTTGTCGTAGCCGATCAGGGCGTCAGACACATCGCCGAATGCGCGCTGGATCGCCTGCTGATAGCTGATCAGAGCCTGCCGGTCCTGGGACTTCGCGTATCGCAGATTGTTGCGAAGGTAGCCGCCCTCGAAGAGAGGCTGGGTCAGGCTCGCCCCGTAGCTGTAGATCCCCTCGTGCGCGGGTATATCGTTGAAGAAAACACTGTGGCCCCACGCTCCGCCCCCGGAACCGGTCAGAGAAATCTGCGGAAAGAACATCGCCTTGGCCACACCGATGTTGGCGTTGGCGGCGACGAGGTCCTGCTCGGCCTGGCGGATATCGGGCCGGCGCTCGAGCAGTCCCGACGGGAGCCCTGCGGGCAATTCAGGCGGCAGATTCTCAGTCCATTCCCAGCCGTTCGCGGTCTCGACGCCAAGGGTCTGCCCGCGGGGCACCCCCTGAGGATAGTTTCCCAAAAGGATGCTGATCGCGTCCTCGGTCTGGCCGATCTGCCGCTCGAGGTCGGGGATCTGCGCGTTGGCGGTGTCGAGCACCTGGCGCGACTGAAGCACATCCAGCCTCGTGCCGACGCCGTGACTCAGGCGCAACTCCGTGAGCTTGACGGAATCTTCCTGCGTCTTAACAGTCTCCTGGCTGATCTGGAGTTGCAGATCGAGGTCGCGAAGCAGGAAATAATCGCTCGCCACGTCGCTCACGAGCGTCAGGGTTACGGTTTGTTGCGCATCCTGGGTGCCCAGCAGTTGGGCCCGCGCCGCTTCGGTGGCGCGTCGATAGCGCCCAAAAAAGTCCAGTTGAAAGACGGCGTCGGCAGCGAGCACGAAAATGTTGGATTTAATGCCCTGGTCGGTTTTGCCACCGCTAAAATTGGGATCCGCCGAAACCTGCGGAAACTGGTTTGATCGCGTGATGCCCACCTGGGCGCGGGCGGCAGTGACGCGCTCTACCGCCGTTTGAAGATCGTAGTTCTGTTTCAGGGCCGTGCGGACCAACTCTTGCAATTGAGGGTCGTGAAACACTTGCCACCAGGGCAAGTCAGCGAACGACGTAGCTTGCGAGTCAGCCTGCTGGGCTTCGCCCGGCGCGTGGAACGACGCAGGAACCTGGACGGCGGGCCGATGGTATTTTGGTCCCACTTCACAGGCGGACAGCATGATCGCCGCAGCGAGGATGAGGGTCCAGCTTCCGCGAAACTTCAATGGCGGAAAGTCTCGCGTGTCGCGGCGTGGTTGCAAGTTATCAGGCATTTTGCTCACCCTCCGTGATTGCAGGCTGCTGGGAGAGCGGGGTCACAGAGCGCGCGCGGGCGCCCGCCGACCATTTCTCCACCAGGTAGAAGATTGCCGGGACAAAGAAGATCCCGATCGCGCTTGCCGCGATCATCCCCCCAATCACGGCGGTGCCCATGATCTGGCGCGCGACCGAACCGGCGCCGGTGGCCATCCACAACGGCACGCAACCCAGAATGAAGGCGAAAGACGTCATCAGGATGGGCCGTAGGCGAAGCCGGGCGCCTTCGAGCGCCGCATCCACCAGCGGCTTGCCCTGCTCGTACTGCTCCTTGGCAAACTCGACGATCAGAATTGCGTTTTTGGCCGCGAGACCAATCAGCATCACCAGACCGATTTGCGAGTAGACGTCGTTCTCAATCTGGATCATGTAAGGAGGCGACCATAGACCCATCAAAAACCGGCGCAACCAGAGCACTCCGAAGGCGCCGAATACCGCCACCGGTGTGCTCAGCAGCACGCTGAATGGCAGCGTCCAGCTTTCGTAAAGTGCCGCCAGGATCAGAAAGACGAACAGCAGCGAGAATCCAAAGATGACCGAAGACGAGACCCCTTCTCGCGCCTTCTGCTCCTGGAAGGACATGCCGAGATAGTCGAAGCCCATTTCGCGCGGCATCGTCTTCTTGAATACGTCTTCCAGAGCTGCCGTCGCCTGGTCCGAACTATACCCGGGCGCCGCACTGCCGACGATTTCGGCGGAGCGATATTCGTTGTAGCGCATGGTGAATTCAGGCCCGGACCGAGTCTCGAACCTCGCCACAGCCGAGAGTGGCACCATCTGGCCTTGGCCGTTACGCACGTAGAACTGTCCCAGGTCCTCCGTATTCGACCGGTAGGGCGCCTCCGCCTCCACGTAGACCTGCCATTGACGGCCGAACTGGTTGAAGTAGTTGACGAAGAGCCCGCCCATAAACGTCTGCATGGTCCGGTAAACGTCGCTGATGGCCACGCCCTGCTTCAGGACCTTGTCCCTGTCAACGTCCACATACTTTTGCGGAACGCCCGGCAGAAAGGTGGTCGCCACTAGACCAATTTCGGGGCGCTTGCGAGCCGCCGCCATAAACTTCGCCAGATTGTCCGCCAGAAACTGGACGTCGCTGCCGGAGCGGTCTTCGAGCGCGAAGGTAAATCCGCCCGAGGTGCCCACGCCGGGAATCGACGGCGGTGAGAAACTGAAGGCGGTTCCTGCCGGCAGCCGGCTCAGTGCCTGGTTCAAGTGCACGTTGATTGCCTTGTACTGTTCGTCCTTTGCCGTGCGATGGTCCCACGGCTTCAGCGTGACGAAGAAGAAGGCGTTGTAACTGGTTTGGACAAAGCTGAGCAAGCTGAAACCAACGACGCTGGTGGTGTACTCGACCCCGGGGGTGTTGGCGAGAACCTTTTCCACCTCTCGCGCCGCCTCGTCCGTCCGCTCGAGCGAAGACGCATCGGGAAGCTGCATGTTAACGAAGAGGTAGCCCTGGTCTTCATCGGGAAGGAAGCTCGAAGGCAACCGGCTACCAAAAAAGAACCCGGCAGCGCCGCAGACCGCAAGCAACACGAGCACCAGGGCGCCCTTCCGTATGAGTCCGCCGGACCAGCGGACATAACCCTCCGTAGCGTGCCCGAACAGGCGATTGAATTCGTTAAAAAACCGCTGCTGCAGTCCGTGACTCTCTTCTTTTTTTCGCAGCAGCAACCCCGCGAGCGCCGGACTGAGTGTTAGCGCATTGCAGGCCGACAGGACTACCGAGATGGCGATGGTTACCGCAAACTGCTGGTAGAGCCTGCCGGTGATGCCGGGGATGAAGGCTGTGGGCACGAACACCGACGACAGAACCAAGGCGATGCCGATGACCGGTCCGGACAACTCGTCCATCGCCTTGCGAGCCGCATCTTTCGGAGCGTCGCCCTCCTCGATGTGGCGCTGCACGCCTTCAACGACAACGATGGCGTCATCCACCACCAGGCCGATGGCCAGCACCAGGCCGAAAAGCGAGAGCGTATTGATGGAGAAGCCGAAGAGCGGGAAGACAACAAACGTGCCGATCAGCGAAACCGGCACGGCCAATAGGGGAATGAGTGTGGCGCGCCAATCCTGGAGGAACAGGTAGACCACCATGATCACCAGCAGGATGGCAATCAGAAGTGTCTTGACGATCTCTTTTATGCCTTCCGTAACCGGGAGGGTCTGGTCAAGTGATATGGCGTAGTCGATGTCTTCGGGGAAGCGCTCCTTCATTTGCGACATCAGCTTCCGGACGGAGTCCGCTGTCTGCACTGCATTGGATCCGGGCAATTGGTAAATGGCGATGATCGCGCTCGGGCGGCCGTTCAGTCGGCTGGTCAGGTTGTAGTATTGCGCGCCCAGTTCAACCCTCGCCACGTCTTTCACCCGAACGGTCCCGCCGTTCGGAGTTTCCCGCACTACGATGTCTCCAAACTGTTCCGGCGACGTCAGACGGCCCTGAGCCAGCACGGAATAGGTGTATTGCTGATTTCCAGGAGCGGGCTGGCCGCCCACCTGCCCGGCCGGATTCACCGTGTTCTGCGACTGCATGGCGTTGACGATGTCGGACACTGTGATTCCCAGCTTGGCCAGTTGATCCGGCTTAACCCAAAGCCTCATGGCATATTGACCGGAGCCGAAAATCTGCACCTGACCAACGCCGCGTAAGCGTGCAATCGGATCGTTGAGGTTGATATAGCCGTAATTGGCCAGGAACTTGGCGTCGTGCGTGCCATGCGGCGAATAGAGCGCCACCAGCATGAGAGGCGCGGTCACAGATTTGCGGATCGTCACCCCATAGTTGTTAACATCGGCCGGAAGCTGGGACGCGGCTATCTCCTCGCGCGATTGAGTAAGAATAAGGTCCGTATTGGGGTCCGTGGTGACATCGAAGTCCGTTATCAGAGTCGTTTGCGAGTTGCCGGTGGCGTTCAGCGAGTACATGTAGTTCAGGTTGTCCACGCCATTAACTTGCTGTTCGATCGGGGTGGCGACGGACTGTTCGAGAGTCTGCGCATCGGCGCCGACATACGTCGCCAGAATCTGGACCTCGGGCGGCACGATATTCGGAAACTGCGCCACGGGCAACGTGACCACGCTAACGGCGCCTACGATCACTGTGATAATTGCGATCACCATCGCTACGATCGGTCGTCTGATGAAGAACTTAGACATGGGTTTCGGGTCCTTTCCGAGCTTTCAGCCACCCAGCAAATTCACTTTGCTTCGCCGCCCCTCGCTTGTTGAAGCTGATCGTTAACAGCTGATGGCTTGCTCGCCACTCGCCACCTGTCACTCGCCACTGCCCTTGAATGGCTCGGGTTGCACCCGCACGCCGGGCCGGAGCACCTGCTGGCCCTCGACGACCACTCGTTCGCCGGGCTTCAACCCGTCTTGGATAACCCACATGCTCCCCGTCTTTTCGCCAACCTGAACCGGCCGGACAGCGACCACGTTGTCCTGCCCGACTACATCCACTTGATAGCTGCCTTGGAGCTCCGTAACCGCGGCCTGAGGAATCACTAAAGCGTTCTGCCGCACATTGATCACAGCGCGGACCCTGCCGTACTGCCCGGGACGTAGAACGTTTCCGGGGTTCGGGAACAGGCCCGCCAGTTGGATCGACCCGGTATTTTGATCCACCGACCGGTCCGCGAAGTAGAAATTGCCTTCGTGGGGATACGTTGTTCCGTCAGCCAGAATAAGCTGTAGCTTCCAGTGTTGCTGGTCCGAACCCGAGAAGCGCTTCCGCAACTCCAGGTATTCCTGTTCGCTCACCGTGAAATAATCGCGGATGGGATTGAGGGTCGAAACGGTGGTCAGAGCACCGCTGCTGACGCTCACCAGGTCACCCACCTGGGCCTGGGCAATGCCGACGATGCCATCGATGGGCGATGCTATCCGGGTAAAGCCGAGATTAATGCTCGCCGTCTCCACCGCGGCCTGGGAGGCCTGAATTTGAGCCTTCGCGGCCACGATAGCGGCCTGTGCGCTCTGGACTTGGGCTTTGTTGGCGACATTGGTCTGGACCGCGTCGTCAAGATCTTGCTGGCTGACGGCCTCAGCTTTTGCCAGGGGAGCGTACTTGTCCACGTCAAGCTGGCTCTTGAGTTGGTTCGCCTCAGCCGTGGCAAGCTGGGCTTGATCCTGAGTGAGTTGCGCTTCGGCCTGCGCTAACTGGCCCTTGGCCTGGTCGAGCGACGCCTGAAACGGCCGAGCGTCGATCTCAAAGAGGAGTTGCCCCTTCGTGACGTACGATCCCTCCGTGTAATCGCGACGGAGCAGGTAGCCAGTGACTTGCGCCTTCACGTCCGCGGTCACCTGCCCGGCCAGGGTTCCGATCCATTCGCCGAAAATCGGAACATCCTTTTGCTCAACCGTGGCCACCTGCACCCCTGGCGCCGGCGGCGCCTGCGCGGGAGGCTTCGCTCCGGAGTGAGCAACAACACCCAGGATTGTGGCCACGACCAGGCCCAGCCCCGCCCAAACCACGTGTTTCAGCTTCAGAAAGGAATCGGTTTTCATTTCAGTGCATCTCCTTCATCGGTGAACGTTGAACCCCATGATTCGACTCTCTGGATGGCCCCGAACGCTCCCTGCCGGACCCGACGTGGGTGCGCGGGCGGGCCTGTGTTTTCTCCGCTCTCTTCAGCAGCCGCTTCACCACGTATTCGCTGTAGACACCTTTAGCGATCAGCCGCGCGCCGTCGTTGATCAGCTCAATCAGGGCCGCTTCCCCCCTCGTATCAATGAACGTCATGTTACTGAGATCGACTACAATGCGGCGCCCCCGTCCATCCTGCTGCACGTGGTTCCATGCCGATTCGAGTTCTGAGACCCAAGGCTCGGCCACCTTGCCCTCCACCTTAAGCCTTTGCTCCGCCGCACTATCGATAATCGTAATCTTCAGCACCTGGCACCCGCCGTCGGTACCACATGAGGCACGCCCGCAGCCAAAACCTCTCCAGTCTTGCGCCGCCATTAAGGGCTACGGGAGATGTAAGATACGGAGGAGCTGAGGACGGGGCGGGTTCCCGAGTGCCAAAAGGAGAGTGTTGGAAGCCCGTCACCTGCCGGAAGGTTGGCACTTGATGTCCGGCACCAAGTCAGACCCGAACCACAGAAAGACTTGCAGGAATTGGAGAATAAAGTCAGGAAAGCAGGAAAAGGGAACAGGGCTAGCCGGACCTGCAGCTTAACTTTCAGGACGGCGTTGGAGCACGTGTCTGCCGAAACCTTATGTTGCAGCAAGGGCTCTGGCCCCAGACTGAGGACTGCGCACGATCCCGAGCTTTGTCATGCGGTACTGAAGCGTGGATCGCTTCATGCCCAATCGGTTTGCCGCACCCTGGGGGCCGGCCAGCACCCAACTGGTCTCATCCAGCACTTTCAGAATGTGCTTGCGCTCGGCTTCCTCCAGCGTGTCTTGGCCACCGGGGCTGGCCGTGCCGTTCGCCCTCGACTGATTCAGTACAGAGACTGGCACCCTGAGGACCGGGCCCGGGGAAAGGATCACCGCGCGCTCGATCACGTTCTGCAGCTCGCGTATGTTGCCGGGCCAGTGATATCGTGCCAGAGCCCGGAGGGTTTCCGAAGGGATTGTTTCGATGCGCTTGTTCATGCGCCGGGAAAACTCCTCCGCGAAATGCCGGATCAGCAGCGGGATATCTTCCGACCGCTCCCTGAGCGGTGGCACATGCACGGGAAAGACGTTCAAGCGGTAGAAGAGGTCAGATCGGAACTTCCCCTCCTCGACCATGGCGGACAAGTCCCGGTTGGTGGCTGCGATCAGCCGTGCATCCGTGCGGAGGGTCCGCCCGCTGCCTAAACGCTCGAACTCGCGCTCTTGCAAGACGCGCAGGAGCTTGGGCTGCAATTCGAGAGGGATTTCTCCGACTTCGTCGAGGAAGATCGTTCCGCCGTTCGCCAGTTCGAACCGGCCGATCCGCTGTGTGACCGCGCCCGTGAAGGCGCCCTTCTCGTGCCCGAAGAGCTCGCTTTCCAGCAAGCCGGTCGGGATCGCCGCGCAATTCAGCTTCACAAACGCTCCCCCGCTGCGCGGGCTGCGGTCGTGAATGGCGCGCGCGATCAATTCCTTGCCGGTGCCCGTTTCGCCGTGAATCAGCACCGTCGACACCGTAGGCGCCACCGTCTCCACCTGTCCAAGCGCCCGGCGCAAAGCCGCGCCCTGGCCCACAATCTCGGCGAAGTTCAGCTCGTTCCGGATCTCGTCTTCGAGGTATAGCTTCTCTTGCGCCAGCTTGTCTTTGAGATCGGCAATTTTCCGATAGGCCTCGGCGTTCTCCACCGCGATGGCGATTTGCTTCGCTACCTGGCTAAGGAAGTCGACATCGTCCTGACTGAAGGCTTTATCCTCCCGACGGCCGAGCGCCAGAGTGCCAAGGCGACGATCCCGGCTGATCAACGGGAGCAAGCAAACGCACTGAAAACCTTCGGCAGCGGCGATTGAGGTGGCGGGATCCAGGCCCTCTAAATCACGGCGTTGAAGGTTCAGAGGCTCGCCTGTCCGCAGGACGAAAGCGCTCCAACGCGACTCCTGGGAAGGTGAGTCTTCGTCGACCGGAATGAAATGCTCCTCCCGGACGAGGCTGTTCCCTTCCTGTAAGTCTTTGGCGTACACGAGTAGTTGCTTGTTCGTTGGATCCAGCAACGCCACGCCCGCACCATCGCAGTGCATGACGCGACGGACGGTGGCGGCGGTGGCTCGCAGAAGGTCCGGAAGCTCCAGGTTCGAGACGACTTGATTGGTCAAGTCCAGCAGCAGCTCCAGCCGGTCGCGTTCGGCCTGAAGTTCGGCATGTTTCTGCTGTAACTCCCGTTGAGCCTGTTCGGACGCTTCGAAACTCAGCGCGGCATCCACGGCCAGCGCCATCTGGTTCGCCACGAGCCAAAGAAAGCTGATCTCCTCTCCGTTGTACATGTCGGCCTCCTGGCTCCCGACAGCCAGACCCCCGACACGACGGTGCGTCGTCGTCAATGGAAGTGAGCAGACCGAACGAATGCCATGCTTCTTTAACGTCTCCACGGCCCGCGGAAACCGGGTCTCCTCATCTATATCGGGAACCACCAAAGGCTGCTGATGCTGGTAGACCCACCACGTCAAAGTCTCTTCGGGCGCGAACTTAGGGACCTCGATGGGCGCACCCTCATGATCGAAACACTTGATCTCCAGCTCGTGAGTTTTCTCATCATAGATGCCGATCCCGAGGTAATAAAACTCCACCACGTCGCGCAACTCGCGCACCAGGTTTTTGAGAAGTTCCTCGGAACAGCAATTTGAATTGACGGCCTGCGAGAGCCGGAAGAGGGCTTCGTACCGCTCAGTCGCGGTCTTCTGAGGCGGAGATTGGAGACCGGTATTCATCGCAGTAGCCGACAGCGAGCCAGCCTCGAGTGCCATCCAAATTTGATGCCCCGGGATCGGGGTTGGTTCCTGAGACCGAAAGGCTCGATTGGGGACAAGCGGGTGTATACTCTGAGGCGCCGGGACGCCAAAGGGCGAATTTCGGACCAAAGCTCAGGAAAAAGGGAGCTTCGGCGATCCGTTTGCCTAGTCTACGTCTCACGAGGTGTGTATGCAAAGGCTCTGGCAGGATTTGCGTTACGCGCTGCGCATGTTGGCCAAGTCGCCCGGCTTCGCCGCGGTCGCCATCCTGACTCTTGCTCTCGGCATCGGCGCCAATGCCGCCATCTTCCAACTGATTGACGCCGTCCGCCTGCGCACCCTTCCCGTCCAGGATCCCAGCACCCTCGCCATCATCCATCTCGAAACCAACCACTGGGGTAGCGGCAACTTCACCGGGTCGTACAGTGAATTTACGTTCCCGCTCTGGCAGCAAGTCCAGCAGCGGCAGGAGGGTTTCTCGTCGATCGCCGCCTGGGGCGGCACTCAACTGAACCTCGCCAGAGGCGGCGAGGTCGATAATGCCCAGGCCATTTGGATCAGCGGACAGTTCTTCCATGTGCTGGGCGTGCAACCGGTCCTCGGCCGTCTGATTTCCCCGGCCGATGATCCGGAAAATGAGCGGGCAGGGTGTTCAGGAGCCGTGAACCTCAGCTACGCCTTCTGGCAGCGCCGTTACGGCGGCGAGGCGTCAGTGATCGGCAAGACGCTCACCCTCCAAGGCCATCCCTTCCCCATCGTGGGAGTGACCCAGCCGAGTTTCTTCGGCGTCTCAGTGGGCGATCGCTTCGATTTGGCCGTGCCGATCTGCGTGGAACCTCTGATCAACGCCCAATACAGTTTCATAACCGGCCCTCGGGCGCGCGAGACTTGGTGGCTGGCTCTCCTCGGTCGCCTCAATCCCGGCTGGACACTCGCCCGTGCCGGCGCGCAACTCGAATCCATTGCGCCCGGCGCGTTGCACGAAACCGTTCCTCCGGACTACGACGCCGAAGGCGTGAAGCATTATCTGGAATACAAGCTGGAAGCGCACCCCGCAGCAAACGGCTTTTCCAATATGCGCCATGACGCATCCGACCCGCTCTATCTCCTGCTTGGGCTCTCGGGTCTCGTCCTGCTGATCGCCTGCGCCAATCTCGCCAACCTGCTCCTCGCCCGCGCCAGCGCCCGTGAACGCGAGGTCGCTGTGCGCCTCGCTTTGGGAGCTTCGCGCCCCCGCCTCATCCGCCAGTTGCTCTCGGAAAGCGCGCTGCTGGCCGCCGCTGGCACTGTTGGCGGCTGTTTTCTCGCGTCCGCACTCAGCCGGGCGCTCATCGCCTTCGTCAGCACGCCGGATAATCCCGTTTTTCTCGATATGCCCACGGACTGGCGGGTCCTCGGTTTTGCCGCCGCCCTAGCCATCTTGACGACCGTGCTCTTTGGCCTTGCCCCCGCCCTGCGCGCGGGAAATGTCTCGCCCGGATCCGTCCTGAAGACCGGTGGGCGCGGCATGACCGCTGGCCGCGAACATTTCCGCTTGCAGCGCATCCTGGTCGCCTCGCAAGTCGCCCTTTCGGTCGTCTTGCTGGCGGGCGCTTTGCTCTTCGCGCGCAGCCTCCAGAACCTGATGACGCGCAATCCGGGCTTCCAGCAAGATGGTGTCCTCATCGCTAATTTGGATACTAGTTCCCTCAACTTGTCCCTCGCGCAGGGCCCTAGCCTCGAGCAAAATCTTCTGGGACGCATTCGCGCCGTACCCGGTGTGGCCGCCGCCGCGATTTCGGAACGCTCCCCGGTAAGCGACAGTAGCAGCAATGACTGGGTCCTCGACGACAAGGGCGGTCATCCCAACGGCGCCTCCTGGGAGGACTACATCAGTCCCGGATACTTCGAAACCATGGAGATGCCGGTGATTGCCGGGCGTGATTTCACGATCAGTGACAACGCCTCCTCGCCGAAAGTAGCCATCGTCAACCAGACGTTCGTCCAGAAGTTTCTTGGCGGCACGACGCATCCCATCGGCGAGCAGATCCGCGTTTGGGCCCCGCCGGGAAAGCCCGCACGTTACTACCAGGTGGTCGGCCTGGTGAAGGATTCCGTTTACGAAGACATGCACGAGCCCATGGTGCCGGTCATGTACTTTGCGCGCCCGCAGAGCGATGAACCCCGGCTATTCACCGGGCCTCACCTCCTGATTCGCTCGCGAGGCAGTTTCGCCGGGCTGCTGAATTCCGTGAAAAACGAAATCGTCGGCGTGAATCCCGAGATCGACATCCAATTCAAGCTGCTTCGCACCCAGATTCACGATTCGCTGCTTCAGGACGAGCAGATGGCCACCCTCTGCGGCTTTTTCGGTGGCCTCGCGCTGCTGCTCGCCGCGGTCGGACTGTACGGCGTGATTTCCTACACTGTTGCCCAGCGGACGAACGAAATCGGCATCCGAATGGCTCTCGGATCGCAACGCGCCGGAGTGATCCGTCTCATCCTCAGCGAGGTGGCCATCCTTATCGCCCTCGGCTTGGCCGTTGGTATCGGCCTCACGCTCGCCGGAAGCAAAGCCGCCGGTTCGATGCTTTTTGGCCTGAAACCGCGCGACCCGCTCACCCTTGCGCTGACGGTGCTCATCCTCGCCGCCATCGGCTTCGCCGCCAGCTTCCTGCCCGCTCGCCGGGCCTCGCGCCTCGATCCCATGACCGCCCTCCGCTACGAGTAGCCGCGGCCAATCGATTCGAGCCGTGCAGTTCGGGCGGAGCACTACACGCCTCGGCGCAGATACGCGGTCTGTGGTCTGTCAGAAACGTCGCGGTGCCGGCCAAATTGGGATGCCGTCTCGGCCCTCGCACCACTTGTGACGTGGCCGCCGGGAGTGTTACCTTCGAAATCCTGCTATTCCGCGAAAGACAAGGACCCCTTGGAGCGGCAGGGCTTTTTCATTACGCTGGACGGCATCGACGGAACCAGCGAGAGCACCCAGCTTCGTCGCCCGCAGGTTCGTCGCCCGCGGTTTTCCTCGCCCGGCGCGGTATCGACCGCGGAGGCTAGAGAAAAGCCCACCCTTATGAGGTTTCTTCGTCTTTGTCTTGCCATTCCGATACTCCTCGCAGCGGCTGAAAAACCACAGCGCTCCGCGCCCCAGGGACCGGTCGTTCATTTGACCGCCGGCGCCCTTGAGGGCACGCTGCGGGGCAATATCGACGTATTTGAAGGTGTCCCTTTCGCGATGCCTCCGGTAGGGGATCTGCGATGGCGCGAGCCGCAGCCGGTTGCCTCCTGGCCCGGGGTGCGCGATGCGACCCAGCCGTCCCATCCTTGCACGCAGAACGTTGCGGGCACCGACAACTTCATCGCGCCACTCGCCGCAGCCTACGGCGCCGCATTCACTCCTCAGACGCTCGATCCCTCGGAGGATTGCCTCTACCTCAACGTGTGGACGCCCAAGATCGAGCCGGACGCGCATCTTCCCGTCATGGTCTGGCTGCACGGAGGCAGCAACAGGGTCGGTAGCGGGGCCGAGACGGGCTACGACGGCGCCATCCTGGCGTCGCGCGGCGTCATCATGGTCACGATCAATTACCGTCTGGGAGCCATGGGATTCTTCTCGCATCCCGAACTGACGGCTGAATCTCCCCACCACAGCTCAGGCAACTACGGCCTTCTGGATCAGATCGCGGCGCTCGAATGGGTGCAGCAGAATATCAGCGCATTCGGCGGCGACCCCAGCAACGTCACGCTCTTTGGCGAGTCCGCGGGATCGATTGACGCCGTGACGTTGATGACTTCTCCCCTGGCCAAGGGCCTGTTTCGCAGGGTCATTGCGGAGAGCGGTCCCGCGTTCGGGCTCGGACCTGAACGCACAGTGGCTCAGATGCAGCCGCTGGGGCTGGCCGTTGGGAAAGAAGCTGCAGCTGGCAAGCCGGGATCGCAACTTCAAGCCCTGAGGAGCTTGCCCGCTACCCGGATCGCTGAAATTGAAGACCGCCTGATTGCGTCCGGGTTCAAGGGCTACGACCCCAACGCCTCGATCGTGGACGGATGGGTCCTTCCACAGTCGCCGGCAAAGGCCTTTGCAACCGGAGCAATTGAGCCGGTCGATTTACTTGCCGGCTTGAATGCCAGAGAGTTCGCCGCCTTTCGAGTCGGTGCCGCGGCGGCGGCAAAGAAGTCGCCTCAGCCCGCTGCAAAGCCCGACTTTGGCGCGACGCTCAGGCAATTCGCGGATCTGGCGCGCCCTCTTTACGGCAACTGGACAAACATTACGGTTGCGACGTATACGAGTCAAATTCTCCTTTACGGCGACCCCGCCCTCGATCAGGCGACCGGCGACATCATGCTCGCATGTCCCGTCGGAGCAGAGGCTGCACTCACAACGAGCGCCGGACGGCGCGCATTCGTCTACAGGTTCGATCGTTCGGTTCCGGGACAGGGTCAGATGGAGCTCGGCGCCTTCCACTCGCTGGAACTTCCCTACGTCTTCGGCACGTTTCAAGCTCACGCGTTCAGTTGGATGCCATTCACTGCGACGGACTACAAGCTCTCCGGGATCATCGAGACCTACTGGACGAACTTTGCGAAATCCGGAGATCCCAACAGCCAGGGTCTTCCGCACTGGACTTCCTGGAACGCCCGCGAGGAGCCTTACCTTGTTTTCAGGCAGAGCGGTGACGCCGCTCCGCAGTGGAGCTTCTCGCCTGCCTACTGCCGTCTCGCTCCGGCTCGTCTGAAGCAAGAACTCGCCAATTTCTGACCGGAATTACAGAGGTCTACGGCGACATCCCTGCTCCGCCTGCCACTACATCATGGCCGGTCACTGACGCGCGGCGCCTCATCTTCGCGGCCGCTCCCTCGTTCGCTCCTCGAGCCTGATGTAAGCGGCGGCAGCACGCAAGCGAACCGGATCCTTGTCGTCGTCGAGCAGTGTCACCAAGCGCTGCTGGAATTCGGGGAAGGGATGCGTGGCCGACAGATTAGCCGCCGCGGCGCGCACCGACCACTCTTTGTCCGTGAAGGCGGATGCAACGGCATCCTTCAGAGCCGGATCATGGGTGTTCCCGATGAGCAGCAGAGCGGCGGCGCGCGACGAAGCATCGGGTTCCGATAGGATGCCTTGGGCCGAAGAAAGTCCGAGCCCGAGCCCGGGAACGGGCCCGAAACTTGCGGCCGAGATGGCCACGGTCGTGAACAGCTTGGTGGGGGTGTGCAACAAACGCAAAGTGTTGCGCTTCTCTTTGGTGAGATAGCTTGAAGACGCCTTGGATTCTCCGGAGACCACGTCGAGAAGAAAATGCAATCCATCCGGATCGTGGAGCTCGTAAAGCGCTTTGGCTGCGGCGAAGTCGACCTCGGGAACGGGATCCATCAAGGCCTTCTTCAACAGGGGAATAACACTCTTGTCCTTGAAGTCGGCCAAACTGGAAATGACCGCGATGCGGACGGTGACATCGTGATCCTCGAGCATCGGCCCCAGCGATTGCAGTGGGCTATCTCTGATGCCCACCAGGCTCAGGGCCTCTGCCGCGCTCTTTCGAATGTCCGGATTCTTGTCTTGAGCGGCGTCGTCCAGCATGCGCCGGCACCTCTGGACGGTATCCGAGGGTTTCGTCTGCCCGAGGGCAACCGTCGCGCCCAGCATCGTGGTCACCACCATCAATACCCAGGTCCGCATCGTCATGGACTCCTTTCATGCCAGGACTTGTTCGCCGGAGCGTACCGCGAACAAGCGCGTCCCCGCGCCCCGCGGTAACGCATTCCGGCCTTCAGCCCCATTCTGCCATGGGCCGTCGGGGTCGCGACTGAGTTCCAACCTGAGACGCACATATGGGACTCGAGCGGGCCGATCAGGAAGCCATTTGGGCGAGATCTTCGAGGCTGAGGCGGCCCGTGTAGATGGCCATGCCCAGGGCGCAGTGGATGCCGAGAGCGGTCAACTGGCGGATTTCATCGAGGGTCGCGATGCCCCCGGCCGCCGTCAGTTCGTGCGCAGTCGCGGCCCGCAGGCGCCGGAACCACTCGAGATCGGTGCCTTCGAGCGTCCCCTCGCGGTCGACATAGGTGCAGAGGAATCCGGCGCAGTAGGGCTCAAGCTGATGAACCGCATCCTCAGCAGCAATGTTTGTAGCCTCGCGCCAGCCCTGCACCACGATTCGGCCGTTTTTGGAATCGAGGGCAACGAGGACGCGCTCGCGCCCGATTGCGGCCGCGAGTTCGGCCAGAAATTCCGTGTTCGCCTCCCCTGCCCTGAAGGCTGCCGTACCGACAATCACCTTGCTTGCGCCGCACGATACCAGGCGGCGCGCCCGCTCGACCGTTCGCACCCCTCCGCCCACGCGCGTCACCGCGCGCGCCGAGAGCAAATCCACGGCCGCTTCGTTCGATCCTGTGCCGAGGGCGGCGTCGAGATCGATCACCTGAATCTCCGGGAAGGCCGCGAATCGGCGCAGCATGTCGAGCGGCGGCTCCGCTTCGAGCACCTTCTCGCGCCCCCGCACAAGCTGGACGACCTTGCCTCCCATGAGGTCGATGCAGGGAATAATCATGCGGCAGGCCTCACGGGGACGCCGTTGCGGTTCAGGAAATCCTTGAGATCGGCCACCGTATGCGTACCATAGTGAAAAACCGAGGCGGCGAGCGCCGCGTCCGCTTGACCCGTGGTCAGCACTTCTAGAAAGTCCTCGGGGCGTCCGGCACCGCCGGAGGCAATCACGGGAATGTGGATTCGAGTTCGCACCGCGCGCGTCAATTCGCAGTCAAACCCGCCCCGAACGCCGTCGCTGTCCATGGAAGTCAGGAGGATTTCGCCCGCCCCGAGTTGCTCGCCTCGCGCCGCCCACTCCAGCGCATCAATCTTCTCGTCATCGCGCCCGCCGCGCGTGAAGACGCTCCAACCGCTGCCGGAGCGGCGCGCGTCAATCGCCAGAACCACGGCCTGAGAACCGAACTCCTCGCTGAGCTCTCGAATCAACCCGGGACGGCGCACGGCCGCGGTGTTGACGCTCACCTTGTCTGCGCCTGCCAGCAGAACCCTGCGGGCATCCCCCACGGCGCGGATGCCGCCACCCACGGTCAACGGGATGAAAACGCGCTCGGCAGTACGCGCCACGACCTCGGCCATGATCTCGCGCTGATCGCTCGAGGCCGTGATGTCAAGGAAGACCAACTCGTCCGCGCCCTGCCGGTCATACCGCTCGGCAAGTTGCACCGGGTCGCCGGCATCCTGGAGATCGACAAACTGCACGCCCTTGACCACCCGGCCGGCGGTGACATCGAGACACGGAATGATTCTCCTGGCGAGCATCCTGATTCAGAGTCCAGCAAAGTTCAGCAAGACCTGCTGGCCGATCGCGCCGGACTTCTCGGCATGGAATTGGATGCCGAAGACGTTGGCAAACTCCAGCACGGCCGTGAACGTCGCCGCGCCATACCCGCAACTCGCGGAAGTCGAGGGGTCGATCGGCGCATAGTAGCTGTGGGCAAAGTAAACGTAGGGCTTCGCAGCCAATCCGCGCAGCAACCGCGAAGGCGCGCCCCCGGCTCGCGGCTCAATCTCATCCCAGCCCATGTGCGGGACGCGGATATCGCCCTGGAATCTTCGGACTTCGCCCGGAATGAGCCCGAGTCCCGGCACCTGCGGCGCCTCTTCGCTGCCCTGAAAAAGAGCTTGCAAGCCCAGGCAGATGCCGAGGAACGGAACACCGGCGCGAATCTGCGCGAGCAATGCTTCCCGAATCTTCAAGGCCTCGAGCGCCCGCATCATCTGCCCGAAGTGGCCGACGCCCGGAAGAATGATCTTGCGGGCGCGCCGAAGCGGCGTCAAACCTTGCACGACCTCGTGCGGCACATTCAGCGCCCGAAGGGCGTTCGCCACCGAGCGCAGGTTGCCGGCGCCGTAATCGAGAATCGCGATCACAGAAGACCCTTGGTGGACGGAAGCTGTCGTCCCAGACTTTTGTCTTTGGAGCACGCGTACTTCAGGGCTCGAGCAAAGCACTTGAAGACGGCTTCAATTTTATGATGGCTCGATCGCCCTTCCAGGACTCGAACATGCAGATTAGCCCCGGCATGATTGACGAAGCCGCCGAAGAAATCCGGGAGGAGTTCGGCCTGTAGGTCGCCGACCAAGCGCACCCGGATGCGGTCGCGGTATGCAAGCGCAGGACGGCCGCTCAAGTCGAGCGCGACCACCGCGAGAGACTCGTCCATCGGCAATACGAAGTAGCCGGCACGATTAATTCCTCGCCGGTCCCCCAGCGCCTTCGCGAACAACTGGCCGAGCACAATGCCGGCGTCTTCGACCGTGTGGTGCTGGTCGACATCGAGATCGCCCTCGGCGTGGAGGCTGAGATCGAACACGCCGTGACGCGCGAAGAGCTCCAACATATGATCGAGAAAGCGGACGCCCGTGTGGACGTCGTACCGGCCACGGCCTTCGATGCGCAGCCTGCCCGTGATTTGCGTCTCTTTCGTATTGCGCGTGACAGTGGCAGATCTCATGGGTCGAGCGACGGGGCCGGTTCGGCCATTTCACCAAAGCTTTTCCAGCTCTTCAAGAAAGCGGAGGACCTGCGTCCGGGTGCCGATGGTGACCCGGATGCAACCCGGCAATTCGTGGCTGCGGTCGCGCACCAGAATGCCCCGGGCCCGCAACTCATCGCGCACGCGCACGGCGCGCCCGCCAACGTCAAAAAGAACGAAGTTCGCCTGGCTGGGATAGAAGGGGACGCCCAGACGGCGGAGGCCGTCATAAGCGAGGTTGCGCGCCGCCAGCACCTCATTCACGTAGCGAGTCACGTACTCCTGGTCCCGCACCGCAACACGCGCGGCCAGTACGGCCAGCGCATTCACGCTGTACGGCGACTGGGCCTTGCGGAGAAACTGCGTGTTGCTGCCCTGGGAGAAGAGGCACCCGCAACGCATCGCGGCCATGCCGTACACCTTCGAGAATGTGCGAGTCAAAAAAAGGTTCGGGCGCTTTTTTATCAGGTCGAGCGCGGTTACGCCACAGAACTCATAGTAGGCTTCATCGACCAGGACAGCGGCCTGAGGCGCGCGATCGAGAATGCGCTCGATATCCGGCAGCGTGATGCCGCTACCCGTAGGGTTGTTCGGATTCGCCAGCATGATCACCCGCGTCGAAGGCCGCACGCGCTCGAGGAACTCATCGAGCGGAAAGGAAAGATCGCCGCGATACTCTACTTCGCGAATTGCGGCGCCAGCCACCTGGGCGTAGAAGCGGTACATGGCGTAGGACGGCCGCAGCAGCAGCACGTCATCGCCGGCGTCCACGTAGGTGTTTACAAGCACCTGGATTGCTTCGTCCGTGCCGTTGGTAAGCAACAACTCCTGCTCCTCGACACCGAAGAACGATGCGAGTTCACTTCGGGCATCCCGGTATTCCGGATAGATCGCCAGGTCGCTTTCGTTCAGGAGTTGTTTCAGGTAGCCGACCACGCGCGGCGCACAGCCCACGGTGTTTTCGTTGAAGTCGAGCCTCAGCTTCCCTTCACGGTCGGCGGTGGGCGGCGTGTACGGCGCCATCTCGAGCACGGCTCGCCGGGGACGCAGCGTTGCCGTCGACAGTGCAGGTCCATCAGCCATGAAGGCGCACCTCCACGGACCGGGCGTGCGCTTCCAAACCCTCGGCACGAGCCAGCCGCGTGATGGCAGGAGCCAGTCGCGCTAGCGCATCCGGTGAGAGTTCCTGCACCGAGATCACCTTGACGAAGTCCGCCGCCGAAAGACCGCCGCGCAACCGCGCCGCGCCCGACGTGGGCAACACGTGATTGGGCCCGGAGGCGTAGTCGCCCGCAGCCTCGGGGCTGCCGGGGCCGAGGAAGATGCTGCCCGCGTGCCGGATGGCCGGAAGCAGGCTCCGGTCGTGCAAGGCCAAATGTTCGGGCGCGAGTTGATTCGCGAAATCCGCGGCCTGCTCCAGCCGCTCGAAAAGCACGATGGCGCCGTTGCGCGCGATCGCCTCGCCGGCCACGGCGGCGGTGGGAAGGCCGGTCAACTGCCGCTCGATCTCGGCCGCGACGGCTTCGGCGAGAGGGCGGGAAGTCGTCAGCAGGATCGCCGAGGCATCTGCATCGTGCTCGGCCTGGGCCAGCATGTCAGCGGCAAGGTGGACCGGATTCCCTTCTTCGGCGATGATCACGATCTCGGTAGGCCCGGCAACGAAATCGATGCCGGTCTCGCCCGCAATCAATTTCTTCGCTGCGGCCACGTAGATGTTCCCGGGACCCACGATGCGGTCCACTTTGGGCACGGTGGCCGTTCCATAAGCCAGTGCAGCGATCGCATGCGCCCCGCCCATGCGGAATACGCTCATGAGATTCAGGTAGGCCGCAACGCCGAGAATCTCCGCGCTCGGCCGCGGGCACGCAACCACGGCGGCCTTGACGCCGGCCACTTGCGCAGGAATCACGGTCATCAAGAGGGTCGAGGATAACGGATACCGGCCACCGGGAATGTATGCGCCCATGGAATCGAGCGGACGCACGACCTGGCCGAGGCGGCGACCGTGGGGATATTCGGTCCAGCGCTCAGCCGGCAGTTGGGTCTCGGCGTATTCGCGGATGTTCCGCGCCGCGACCTCGACCGCGGAAAGAAAGTCCGAATCGAGGCGCTCCATGGCCGATCGGCATTCTTCGAGCGGCACCGCTACGCTGCCGCCCACAAAGCCGTCGAGTTTCCGGCAGTATTCAATAAGCGCCGCGTCGCCTCGGGTGCGGACAGCTTCCAGAATCGGCGTCACCACGCACTCCGCCTCCTGCAGGCGCGCGGTCTTGCGCGTCACAAGGTCCGGCGCCCCGTGATGATCAAGAATCCGAATCATGCCCATCACCGTCACAGGACGATTTTGTTCAGCGGATACTCCACGATCCCCTGGGCTCCGGCTTCCTTGAGCCGCGGAATCAGGCTTCGCACAGCCGCCTCGTCCAGAATCGTATTCACTGCCAGCCATTCCTCGTCGCTAAGCGGCGAGATCGTGGGCCGCTTGAGCGCCGGAAGCACGCCCAGCACCTTCGCGAGATCGTCGCGATGCACGTTGAGCATCAGGCCGGCCTTTCCAAGCGCGTTGATGGCGCCTTCGAGGAGCATGCGAACGTCTTCGGTCTTTCGCCGCTTCCACTCGTCCTTCATCGAGTCGCAATTCGCGATGAGCTGGGTGTTCGATTCCAGCACGGTTTCGATGATGCGCAGCTTGTTGGCCCGAAGGGAAGAGCCGGTCTCGGTGACTTCCACGATGGCGTCCGCAAGCTCTGGGGGCTTCACTTCGGTCGCACCCCAGCTGAACTCAACTTTGGCGTGGACGCCGTTCGCCGCCAGATACTTTCGCGTGGTTTCCACCAGCTCCGTGGCGATCACTTTGCCTTCGAGATCTTTCACGGACTTAAACGGAGAGCCCTCGGGCGCGGCCAGCACCCAGCGGACCTTGCCGAAGCTCTGTTTCGCATAAATGAGATCGGCGATCGTCGCGACGGTAGCGCCCGTCTCGGCCACCCAATCGCGCCCAGTCAAGCCGGCATCGAGCACACCGTCCTCGACGTAGCGGGCCATTTCCTGCGCCCGGATCAGCATGCACTCGATCTCGGGATCGTCGATGGCCGGAAAGTACGAGCGGCTGGAAGTCGTGATGTTGAAGCCGGCTCGGCGAAATAGATCAATCGTGGCCGTCTCGAGGCTTCCTTTGGGTATGCCCAATTTCAGTTTCACGGCTTGCCCGCCTCCGGTTTACCGGGCTCCGATGAGGAACCGTAGACCACTTGCGGATCGAAAGCTCGCGGCTCGCTCTCCACCCACGTATTGTCCTCCAGCCTGCGAAAAAAGCAGCTTCGATAGCCTTCGTGGCACACACCAGGCCCGAGCGCTTCGACCTTCACCAGCACGGCGTCACGATCGCAATCGGTCGAGATCTCCTTGACCTTCAGACAGTGCCCCGAGGTCTCACCCTTCACCCAGAGCTTGTTTCGAGACCGGCTGAAAAATGTCACGTCCCCGGTTTCGACCGTTCGCTGGAACGCTTCCTCGTTCATAAACCCGACCATCAGAACGCGGCCTGTGGACTCGTCCTGGATTACGGCGGCGACCAGGCCGTCGAGCTTGCCGAAATCGAGATTCATAACCGACTCCAAATGCAATACGCCGCCGGCGAACCGGGGCTTCACAACGCTAACTTGGCTTGAGATGCGTCAGCGCCCGGCCAGCCGCGCCAGTGGGAAAGAAGGGTGGCGGCCGTGGTGGTGCCGTCGATGCCCGTAGGGATGACGTCGAACGCTCGGGACGCGAGACATACAGCCCGAGTATACCAGACGCGAAACCGCTGACCGCAAAGAGTGCCGATGATTCCCATAAAGAGTTTTTATTGTAACTCTGCCGCGGCGTCGAGCATCGCATGAGGTGTGCAGCCATGCGAGGAGACGCACGGCTGCTTTTGCGAATCACGGGAGATTGATTTTGACTCTTCAACGCCAGAAGGCCTGCGCTTGTTGTTGCTGTCGCACTTGCGCGCCTCTGGCGAGGGGAGCCTCTTAGCTTAAAGAACCGGAACACCCGGATAACTAAGCGGAGCCAAAGCCCATCAGCCAGAGCAATCGATTCTGGCGGGTGGGCTTTTCGTTTTTTCGGGCCATGATTATGACAACCACACAGGAAACCAAGACCGAACGCGTCGAACGTCTGAAGCGCGAGAAGAACCCCTGGGAGTGCATGGACGAGATTCGTCGCTTCGCGCGGGACGGATACGGCTCGATCCCGCCGGAGTGGCTCGGCACCTACTTTCGCTCGTGGGGTGTCTACACGCAGGGCGATGGCGTCGGCGCTCTGGGCGGTGCTGCCGGCGAAGGGAAAGCCGTGCCCTACTTCATGGCGCGGATTCGCATCCCCAACGGGCTGCTCCGGTCGCATCAACTCCGCGCCATCGCCCAGGTGGCCGAGCGCCACGCACGCGGCGTGGCCGACATCACGGTCAGGCAGAACGTCCAGCTCCACTGGCTCGGCATCGAGTCGCTGCCTGACGTTCTCGATACTCTGCGGAGCGCCGGCCTCACCACCATGGGGTCCTGCGGCGATGATGCCCGTAACATCACGGGCTGCCCTCTCGCCGGGGTTGACGCTGACGAGATCTGCGACGCGTCGAGCCTTGCGCTCGAAGCCAACCAGATGCTGCTGGGCAATCCGGATTTTTACAACCTGCCGCGCAAATTCAAAATCGGCATCACCGGCTGCGCCGTTTGGTGCTCCTACCCGGAGATCAACGACCTCGGACTCACCGCTGTAGCCCGCATGGGAGACGGGCGCGAGGAAATCGGCTTCAGCATTCGAGTGGGAGGGGGCCTTTCCACCGAGCCACACTTCGCCGTGCGCTTGAACGCTTTTGTGCGCCGGGACCAGGTGCTCCCCGTGGTGCGTGGGGTAGCCGAGATCTTCCGCGACGCCGAGTGCCTGCGCGAGAACCGGTCGCGCGCGCGGCTGAAATTTCTGTTCATGCGTCACAAGTGGACCGCGGAGACTTTCCTCGCGGAGTTGGAGCGGCGGATCGGCTTCAGGCTCGATCCCGCGGCCGAGGAAGCTCCTCCGCGCGACGTCTACCGCGACCACGTGGGCGTCCACAGACAAAAGCAATCGGGGCTCTGCTACGTGGGCATGGCCGTGTTGCGCGGACGTATGACCGTCCGCCAGGTTCGCGCCGCCGCCGATCTCTCCGATCGATACGGCTCGGGCGAAGTCCGCACGACGGCCATGCAGAACATGGTCATCCCGAACGTCAACGAGCGTTGCGCGGAGCTGCTCGCGATGGAGCTGAACGCCGCAGGCTTGAAGCCCGGCGGTTCCCCGTTCTGGCGTGGAGCGATGGCGTGCACTGGCACCGAGTTCTGCAAGCTGGCCATCACCGAAACCAAGAGCTTCGCTCGCTGGCTTGTGGAAGAGATGGAGGAGCGGATGCCCGGATTCGATCAGCACCTCAAGCTGAACGTCACGGGCTGCCCGAATAGCTGCGGCCAGCATTGGATCGCCGACATCGGACTCGAGGGCAAGAAGATGAAGGTGAATGGCGAAGTCGTGGACGCCTACTACTTCAGCGTGGGCGGCTCTGTGGGGCTGCACCAGGCCTTCGCGCGCCCCATCGGATACCGCTGCGCAGCCCGCGACGTGCCCGAGGCGCTCGAGCGGTTGCTCACCGCGTACGTACTGGCCAAGGAGCCCGAGGAAAATCTGCGGCAATTCTTCGCAAGGCACAGCGACGTCGAGCTTCGAACGCTGCTGGCGGGCCGGGAGGTGCCGCTCACGGTACGCGATCCTTCTCCCGGTCCGGTGCCGCACGGAGTGGAGGGATAAGCCGTCATGGCCTGCTTTGAAAGCCGGTTCGCTCGGAGTCTGCTGCCGCCAGTCGATGCCGAAAGTTGGAGCGCCCCGGACGTTCTGCGCTGGGGATACGAACGCTTTGGCCGCGACATCGCTATTGCCTCGGCGTTCGGCGCCGAGGGCATGGTGCTGATCGATCTTGCCTCGCGGGTCCGGAACGATTTTCGCGTGTTTACCCTGGATACCGATTTTTTCTTCGCGGAGACGTACGAGCTGATGGAAAAAGTCGAGCGGCGCTACGGCGTCCAGGTGGAACGATGCCGGTCGCGTCTCAACCCCACCGAGCAGGCTCAGGCGCACGGTGAGGCTCTCTGGGATCGTGACCCGGATCAGTGCTGCAGGCTGCGCAAGGTCGAGCCCTTGAAACAGAAACTCAGCGAGCTGGCCGCGTGGGTGTCGGCGATTCGTCGCGATCAGACTGCGGCCAGGGCGGGCATTTCCAAGATCGAATGGGATGCCCGATTCGAAATCGTAAAGTTGAATCCTCTGGCAAACTGGACGCAAGATGAGGTCTGGAATTACATCCGCGCTCATCGCGTTCCGTACAATCCCCTGCATGACCGGAGCTATCCGAGCATCGGGTGCACTCACTGCACTCGTCCGGTGCAGATTGGCGAGGATCCGCGCGCGGGCCGGTGGGCCGGATTCAACAAGACCGAGTGCGGCCTGCATACTCGTGACGCGCCGATAGACGCGGCCCATGCGCCGCTGAACGGAGAGGGCGGCGATGCCTCGAACGAACGCGCTTGAGCGCTCAAACCGCCAGGCGCTGCCTTCGGAAGACCGTGTTGGCTCCGCATCGCACGCTGCGGCCTTGTTTCCGGCGTTCCTGAAGCTCACAGGACGCCGATGCCTGGTGGTCGGGGCCGGGCAGATCGGGCAATCGAAGATCGAGGGCTTGATTGCGACTGGCGCCGCCATCACCGTGGTCTCACCGCGCTCGACCGAAGCCGTACAGGCCTGGGCCGCGGCAGGCAAACTCACGTGGCGCGCTCGCGGCTTTGAGTCCGCCGACCTCGACGGCGTTTTTCTGGCCATCGTGGCAACTTCCCTGCCCGACCTGAACCGCCGCGTCTTCGAGGAAGCCCGGCGCAGAGGCGTGCTTTGCAACGTGGTGGATGATCCCGCGCATTGCGACTTCTACTATCCCGCCGTGGTCCGTCGCGGCGCGCTCCAAATCGCGATCTCCACCGACGGTAAGAGTCCCGCGCTCGCGCAGCGTCTGAGAAAAGAGCTGGAACGCGAATTCGATCCCGTCTATGCGGCGTGGGTTGAAGAGCTGGGAAACGCGCGGCAGCGGCTCTTCTGCCAGGCGATGGATCCGGAGGAGCGGAAGCGCCTCCTGCACCGGATGGTCAGCCGCGACAGTCTGGACCAATTCGCGGCTTGCGCCGGGGAGCGTCGCAATCCATCGAGCAGGAGCTGATGGCCACGAGCCGATGGGAAAGGACCAACGATGCTCGGATCAAACTTGATCGGACCAAAGATGATCGGACCAAAGATGATCGGAAAGGTCTACCTCGTGGGCGCCGGGCCCGGTGACCCGGAGCTGTTGACGGTCAAGGCGCTGCGAATCCTCGAACGTGCCGATCTTGTGCTTCACGATGATCTCGTTCCCCCGCCGATCCTGGCTCTCGCGTCCGCCGGCGCCGATGTCGTGAGCGTCGGCAAGCGCTGCGGCAAGAAATCCGCGAATCAGGCCGAGATCAATGCGCGCATGGTGGCGGGCGCGCGCCAGGGTCTCGACGTGATCCGCCTCAAAGGCGGCGACCCCTCGATTTTCGGCCGTGCCGGAGAGGAGATCGAGGCGTTGCGCGACGCCGGCGTGGACTTCGAAATCGTTCCGGGTGTGACCGCGGCTTCGGCGGCGGCAGCG
>DASZIG010000112.1:0-17256 GCA_035949375.1 Terriglobia bacterium
GGATGATCTACAATGGATCGCGCACGACCAACCCTGGCAGGACTCCGAAGCCGCGGTCATGGCTCCAAAGTTCCGTGGCGCCGTTTTCAAGTGCGATCAAGGCTATTTGCAGATCGAATACACGAGCGCCCGCAATTTTCAGGTCGCTTGCCAATTGCGTCAGCCGCTCCCAGAATCCCGTGCCCGGAGTCCAAACACTCGCCCCGCCATTCGCCGTCAACTCGTGAAGAAAGCCGCGCGCTTCTTTGGCCGGCGATGGGCCCCCGCTGCTTGCCGGATGCGTGACCACACACCAGAATTCGGCGATGCAGGCTAGCGGAATTCCCCAGCCTCGACGATCCGCGCTGGCGCGCTCGATGGCTCTCCGAGCCGCCCGGTGCTCGGGGGTATGCCGGCGTTGAGCGTAAATCAGGAGGTTGGTGTCAATGGCGATCATGGGCGGGCTCTTTCCGGATCCACTCCCACATCTTGCTGCGGTCGGAAACGTCGAGGCCCGGCGGCAGCCCCCCAGAGGATGTGATCCAACGAATCCGGGGCCGCCGGGGCGTTGGCCGGCTGGCAGACTGTCTCAACTCCCGCCGCAGGGCCCGCTCAAGGATCTCGCGTAATGTTGTCCGGGTTTCGAGCGCCTTCCGCTTCGCTTCGAGCAGAAGCTCTTCGGGAAGTTCAACGGTGGTTTTCATACAGCTTCCCATATTACCATATTTATGGGTAAGAAGAAGGGAGCCATTATAGCTGCTTGGCGGCGAAGACGTTCAGCCGACGGGGATGGCTTCATTCCACATCGCCGGCCCAGTTGACGGTCTGCCTCACGCCGATATGCTTGGAGCGCTCTTGCAGGGTGTGGTCGTTCGTTACCAGCACGGCTCCCATGGCGGCAGCATGGGCGGCAATCAACAGGTCCATGTTTGCCAGCGGCTTGCCGATTCGTTCGAGCGTAGCGCGAGCCTTGGCGTAGCCCCGCGCAGCGCCGGAGTCCCAAGCCAGGATGTCCATCTTGGACAGGAACAGCTCAACAGCAGCCTCCGTTGCCGCCGAGAGCTTCCCACGGGCGAGGCCGAAACGGATCTCCGCCTCGGTGATCACCGAGATGCAGACGTCGTGATCGACGCTCACCCGTTCGAGCTTGTGGCGGGCGCGCCGGGGCTGGCCCTTGACGATGTAGCTGACGGTGTTAGTGTCGAGCAGATAAGTCACACCAGCTCTCGCTCCTGGGGCAGGCTGCGGTCGCGGTCGGCGAGAAAGTCCTCGGGCAAGCCGGCACGGTCGAGCGCGGCGAACACTTCGCTCCAGTTCGCAGGCTTGCGGGACAAAATCACGTCTCCCGTGCGCGGGTTACGGTCGATGAAAACTTCCTTGGTGTCGAAGCGAAACGCCGCCGGGAGTCGCACTGCCTGGCTGCGACCATTGGTAAAAACCTTAGCTTTTTGCCGCACGATCAATCTCCCTTTCTAGCGATATATACCATGATATATAGCGTCGGCCTGAACGTCAAACTTTAGGGAGATCCTGCTAGTGGGCCTGTCCCAGCTATTTCATTAGAACCACCCCCGGCTCCTCCTTATCAAGGAGGGGAGCTCCCCTCCTCGTTGAGGAGGGGTCAGGGGGTGGTGGTCGCCGACAACCGGTCCAACGCCCGGCATAACCGATTGAATGGGACAGCCCATTAGTGCGCAAGTTCAGCGCGTTCAGAGGATCGCGCTCGCGACACGCTCAAACCAGGCCCAGGTTGCGTTCTACCGTCTTGATCACCGAATCCATGCGCCCGGACAGGACTTGTTTGGCCATGCTCAGGGTGTAGCCTTTGACCGTGTGGAAAGGCACGTGCGCCGGCAGGGAAAGCGCGAAGGGATCGACCACCGCGTCCACCACGACTGGGCCGTCCTTGTACGACAGGGCTTCCGCGAGTGCGGCCTTTACGTCGGCGGGGTCTTCCAGACGAATGCCTTTGGCCCCCATGGCCTCGGCCACGCGGGCAAAGTTCGGATTCTTGAAGTCAACGCCAAAAGGAACCAGCCCGGCTTCCTGCTGTTCGATGTTGACGAAGTCCAGCGACTCATTGTTGAGGACGATCTGGACAACGCGCGCCTTGCGCTGAACCTGAGTCGCCAGGTCTCCGAGTGCGAGCATCGTGAAGCCGCCGTCGCCGCAGAGCGCGATCGTCTGCCGGCCCGGATACGCGAGCTGCGCGCCGAAAGCATTGGGCGCCGCGTTCGCCATCGACGCCCATGAAAAAGATCCAAAGATCCGGCGCCGGGTTCCGCCCTTGATGTGCCTGGCCGCCCAGATGCATGCCGTGCCCGTGTCCACGAAAAACATGGTGTCAGGCTCGGCGAGGTCGCTGAGGGTTGCGGCCAAAAATTCCGGACGGATGGGCTTGATGCCGGGTCCGTTCTTGACATAGTGCTGCAGCAGCCCTTCAAAGTCGCGCGTCTCAGCGAGGTGCTTTTCGAGGAATCGCGTCTCCGTTTTTTCGGTCACCTTCGGCAGCAACGACGCCAGGGTTGCCTTGACGTCGCCCACGAGCGCCAGGTCGATTGCGGTGCGCCGGCCGATGTGCTTCGGCTTGCGGTCGATCTGTACCTTCTTGACACCCTCCGAGGGCAGGAATTCCGAGAAGGGAAAGTCCGTCCCAAGCAGCAGCAGAAGGTCGGCATCGTGGATGGCTTTGTAAGTTCCGCCGTAGCCGAGGAGCCCGGTCATGCCCGTGGCATATGGATTGTCATGTTCCAGCCACTGTTTGCCGCGAAACGAGTAGCCGACCGGCGCTTTCAACCTGGCCGCAAGGGCAATCACCTCATCGCGCGCATCGCGGCAGCCTTCGCCGCCGAAGATCGCCACGCTCTTGGCTTCTTCGATCACGCTCGTGAGCTTCTCCATGTCAGGATCGGCGGGGCGAAAGACGGGAGTCACGGGAATCGTGACTTCGGGACAGGGCACAGCCGCGTCGGACGCGGCCACGTCGCCGGGCAGGGAAATGACGGTCGGCCCGCGCTCGATCACGGACGTCATGATCGCGGTATTGATCACCGCTCGTGCCTGCGCCGGATTCACCACGCGCCCGACGTAGAGGCAGGCGGTGTCGAAGAACTTGTAAGGATTCAGCTCTTCGAGCGCCGCCGTGTCGATCAGCTCCGTTTCCACGTCGCCTGCAATCGCGATGACCGGCGCGCCTTCCTTCTTGGCGTCCATCAAACCGTTGAACAAGTGCGTGACGCCCGGACCGGCGGTGCCGCATACCGCAACCGGACTGGCGGTGAAATACGCGTCGGCCACCGCCGCGAACACGCCGTACTCCTCGTGGCGCACGTGGACGAATTCGATCTTGCCATTCCGGTGCAGGGCATCGATCACAGGGTTCAGGGCGTCTCCCACGATGCCATAACAGCGTTTCACGCCGGCCTTCTCGAGCATTTCCCACATCAGGTCCGCCACGTTTCGTGCCATCGATCACCTCCCGTTTCGCGAGTGAGCGTCCATCGTTTGAGCGCGCACTGCCTCTGCAATGTGGCCTCGTCGCAGGGTCACATTGAAACAGATGAGTCAGAGGACGCGTTAGAGGCGTCCTTCAATGATTAATTAGGTGTTGGACCCGGTCCTCGCGACCGAAAAGTATTCGCGGATGGCTGCAATCAGACCCGGAACCGTATACTCCGCCGCTTCCACCACCACCTCGAACCCCAGCGTGCGCGCGGTCTCGGACGTGATCGGACCGATGGATGCGGCGCGGACGGCGCTCGCGCGCAACAGGTCCCGCTCACCGGGTGCTTCGAGGAGCCGCGCGAAATTCAGGGCGGTCGAGGAACTGGTGAAGGTCACAAGATCGGGCGGGGGAGTGAGGCGCTTTCGCAGCGCGTTCCAGTCGAGCGCGGGCAGGGCCGTCTGGTATGCCTCCACCACTTCCACGTGGGCGTCGCGTTCACCGAGCACGCGCGGCACAATGTCGCGCGCTACGCGGGCTCGCGGGATCAGGAAGCGCTTGCCGCTGAGGTCGCGCCCCGCGAGAGCGTCCAGCAGGCCCTCGGCGCGATAGCTCCCGGGTACGAAATCCACGCGGATGCCGGCCTTTTGAAGCTCCGCGGCGGTCGCGGGTCCAATGGCCCCCACTTCGAGATGAGCCACGGCGGAGGCGCTCCGCCCGGCAGCAGTCAAACGTTCAAGTAACTTCTGAACTCCGTTGACCGAAGTGAGTATAAGGAAATCGAATTCGTCGAGGTGGGCAACGGCGCTGTCGAGGGCCTGCCAGGAGTCAGGATCGCGGATTTCGATGGTGGGCACTTCGAGCACGGTCGCGCCCAAAGCCTCGAGGGGCTGCGCCAGGGCTTCGCTTTGGGCTCGAGCCCGCGTGACGGCGATTCGTTTTCCGGCGAGCGGGAGCGGACTCATAAGGTCATGTGCAAAGCGGGACGCCGATACCCGTCCGGGCATGCCACTGGCCCGTGCAGGCACGGGGCCCGCCCCTACGCAAGGTGATCCAGGATTTCGCGAGCGCCTTGCCGGACCAGGTCGTCGGCGACCTGAGTTCCCAGCTCTTCCGGCCTGGTCAGGGCGCCGGATGCGCTTGCTCGAATCAAGCGGCTCCCGTCCGGGCTCGCCACGACCGCTGTGAGCGACAAGCTGCCGCCCGCGGGCAGGGCACAGGCTCCGACGGGCGAGGAGCAATCCGCGCCCAGGGCCCACACCACTGCGCGTTCCGCCCTCGTGGCGAGGCGGGTGGTGCGATCTTCGAGCGCGCCTGCGGCCCGGGCCGCCGAAAGGTTTCCCCTGGCGTTATCGGCTCGCGTCTCGATGGCGAGCGCGCCTTGGCCAGGGGCGGGGCAGAGCTGCCCGGGGTCGAAAAGCTCGGCAATGCGCTCGTCAAACCCGAGGCGCAGCAGCCCCGCTGCGGCCAGCACGAGGGCGTCACACTCACCGGCGTCGAGCTTGCGCAGCCGCGTGTCCACGTTGCCGCGGATCGGCACATACTCGAGATCGGGCCGCAGGTGGCGCAATTGAGCCAACCGCCGCAACGAGCCGGTCGCGACTCGGGCGCCTGCGGGCAAGTCGGCGAACCGGCTAGCGGACCCGCCGGTTCCGTCCGGCAGGACGCCCGCGCGGCAAACCAGCGCGTCGCGGGCATCCTCGCGCCCGCAGATGGCCGCGATCACAAGGCCGGGGGGCTGCTCGAGCGGCAGGTCTTTAAGGCTGTGGACGGCAAGGTCGATGGTTTGTTGCAAAAGCGCCTCTTCGATTTCCTTGATGAAGAGCCCTTTGACGCCGGCGGCCGCAGGCGCCGGCCGGGCCTCGCGGTCGCCCGAGGTCTGAATGATATTGATCTCGGCAGCGTGCCGTGAAAGCACAAGGCGGTCGCGCACCCAATTGGCCTGCCAGAGAGCAAGCGCGCTACCGCGAGTTCCAACAACCATGTTCATAGTCTGCATCCCTGAGGGTCTCGAGCCGTCAATGTCGGAGCGCCGACAAGAATTAAAGAGGTACTTCAGGATTGGCGATTTGCGATTCACGATTTGCGGTTGACGACTTGCGATTGACCGACAGGATCGATGCGCTTGAAAATCGGCAGTCTTTCGCCCGTAGCCGGAAAACACCACATTTAAGGTAACACTTTACAATCATGCACTTCCTCATAGTAGGAGCCCAGCTTGCCCATAATCAGGCGAATCAATCGTTCACGCCGAACATGCGCCGCACGACCTTCACCAGCGCGCCGTGTTCCGGCCCTCCTGCCCGGCTCTTCATCTCGGTGATCGGACCGTGGAGGATCTTACTCAGGATGCCCCGGGTGAGCGCATCGACGTTCTGGCGCTGCTCCGGCGTAAGTTCGCCCAGGCGACCGCGATAGCGCTCGATTTCTGCGGTCCGGATGCTCTCGAGCCGTTGTTCCAGGGCCACGATGGTGGGCGCCAGCTCGCGTGACGCGAGGCGGCGCAAGGTGCGCTCCACTTCCTGTTCCACGATCTTCTCGGCGCGCACCGCCTCGCGCTGCCGCTCCTCCCGATTCTCGCTCACCACCTGTTCGAGATCGTCGATGTCATAAACGAAGGCGTTGTCGAGATCATTCACGGCCGGGTCGATGTCGCGCGGCACGGCGATGTCGACAAAAAACATGGGACGCTGCTTGCGCCCCGCCAGCAGCTGCTCGGCGGCCGCGCGCGTGACCACGAAATCGGGCGACCCCGTGGAGCTGATCACGATGTCGGCGCGCCGCAGATGGTTGAAGATCTCCTCGAAGGGCACGGCCGTGCCGCCGAAGGCCGCGGCGAGTTCCTGAGCGCGCTCGAAGGTCCGGTTGGCCACGAGGATGGAACTCGCGCCGCTCGAAACCAGGTGGCGGGCCGCAAGTTCGCTCATCTTGCCCGCGCCCAGAACGAAAATCGTCTTGCCCTGGAGGCTTCCGAAGATTTTGCGGGCGAGTTCGACGGCCGCGTAGGAAACCGAGACTGCGCTCGCACCCAGGCTGGTCTCACGACGCACGCGGCGCCCGACCGCTAGGGCCTGCTCGCTGATCTCGCGGAGCGGGCCGCTTAAGGCCCCAGCCTCGCGGGCGGCGAGATAGGCCTGCTTGAACTGGCCCAGGATCTGCGGCTCACCCACGATCATCGAGTCCAGGCTCGCAGCCACGCGAAACAGGTGCCGGACCACGTCGCCGTCGCGATACCAGTAGAGGTGCTGGTCGTAGGCGCCCGGATCGTCGTGATGGTATTCGGCCAGGAAGCGCCGCAGCAGGGGTTCCGTCGCGGAGCCTTCCTCGCCCGCCGCGACCAGGTCCACGCGGTTGCAGGTGGAGAGGATGAGCGCTTCACGGATCCCGTCGCGCGCCACGAGGTCGCCGAGCGCACCCGGCAGGCGGGACTCGTGAATGTTCATCCGTTCACGGACCTCCACCGGAGCGCTGCGATGACTGACGCCGACCAGGATCAGGTTCATAACTACAGTGACGAGTGACCAGTGTCGAGTGGCGAGTCAACGCCTCACGGTCTCCTCGCCGGGACAGAACACAGGCCGCGGACACGACACGGACCGCGGGCCCCGTCAATTGTCGCTTGCACTGCGCGGCGAGTGCAGAGTGATGGGCAGTACTTTTGCATAATTTCTGAAGTCCGAATCCCTGGTAAATATGCTCCAGCGCCGGCCAAGGGCAATCGCACAGATCAAAGCGTCCACAACCGAGGTTGTGATTCCCTTCGACCTGCAGCCGTTGCTGAACTGAGCGGCCGCCTCGTAATCCGAGGTGTCGATCGGCTCATCCGGGAAAGCTCGAAGGGCCAGGCGAAGCTCCTCGTACTGAGCTCCTGATTTGATCCCTGAGAGCAGTTCCTGCCGTACGAGGCCAATGATGCGAGCGCGACCCTCCCTGACGAGGTCCGCCAGTTCGTCGACGAACCTCTGGTCGGCGGCGCTCAAGTCCGCGGGCTTGCGCCCCAGCACCAGCGACCACACCGAAGTGTCAATTAGGGCGTTCACGTTCGTTTCTGACGCTCCCGCTTGTAATCATAGGCGTCGTCGTATTCAATCGTACCGAACAGAGAGATGATCTGCTGTTGCTTCCGGCGCTGGACGTATTCATCCAGGGCCGCCGTCACGGTTTCCTTCTTCGTGCGGTGACGCCCCAGCTTTTGAGCTTCTGCGATCAGGCTGTCATCGATGGCAAGGTTCGTCGGCATTGTGTTCACCTCCACACATCATTCTACACATAGCGCTGTGTGGATTCAAGGCTGCGTTTGTTACTCATCACTACCATCGCCTTTCACGGCTGCGGCAAAAACCCGTGTTGCCCGCTAAGGAAAGTCACTCCCAGGAACGTGACCATGACGGCGGCGAATGCGAAGATCGCGCCGTAAGCCGAACGCCTTCCCGGCCAGGCGCCGCTCGCGCGGGCCGAGAACAGCACCAGGTAGATCAGCCACGTCACCAGGGTAGCCAGAATCTTGGGGTCGTACTGCCAGGGTCCGCTCCAGGTGCGGCTGGCCCAGACGAATCCGGTGACGAGGCCGAGGGCTAGAAAGACGTTGCCGAAGACGAGCGACCGGTAGTACAGGCGGTCGCAGACCTCGAGCGGCGGCAGCCGGTAAAAAATCGGGCGCACGTGCTTCGATTTCAGCTCGCGCTCCTGGATCAGGTACATGGCGGCAGCGGCGAACGTGATGAAGAACCCCGTATAACCGAGGATCATGGACGCGACGTGCACCGCCACCCATCCCCCTCGGAAGCTCGCGGACTCAAACGAGGGACCGGCGCGCAGGGCGGCGGCGAGGGCCAGCAGGAAGACGAAAGGCAGCATGAAGAGGCCGAGCCAGATCATCCGATACTTCAAGTAAATGATGAGGAACGCCAGGGTCAGGTCGAAGGCGAAAAAGGAGATGGCGCTGTGTACGTCGGTGACCGGGAGGCGATGCAGCCGCGACGCCTCCGTGACCAGCCACGCTGCATGGAGCGCGAGACCGCAACCGAGGGCGATCAGGGCCGGGCGGGGCAGGGCCGGGCGCCTGGTCGCGACCGACGGCAAAGTAAGCAAAATTCCGAGGCCGTACAGGCCCAACGCAATCCAAAGCAGCATGACACGCACGGGGTCCGAGCGAAGACCCACCACGCTGAAGTATAGCACCCGAAAGATTGCCCACCGTTCATCGCCCGTTGTTGACTGAAGCCCGGCGATTCGGATGGTTGCAAGCCGTGGCTCGAGTACGCGTGGCCTGGGAGCGATTGCACCGAGCGAAGCCACGATTCTGGTTTCCCAACCGGGCTCGCAGCCGGTACACTGCCAAATTCATCCAACGAACTTCATCTCGTGAAAGGCGGAGGCTGCGATCAGCGAAATCACCACCATCTTCAGCGACGTCGGCGGGGTGCTCGGGACCAACGGATGGGACCACGGCGAGCGACGGGCCGCCGCGCAAGAGTTCGGGCTTGATCTCGTGGAGTTCGAAAGCCGGCACGAGTTCCTGGCCGCCGCGCTCGACACGGCGCAACTGACCCTGGACCAGTACCTCGACCGCACGGTCTTCTACCGCGAGCGCCCTTTCAGCCGCGAGGCCTTTCGCGACTTCATGTTCAACCAATCGAAGCCGTACCCGGACGCCCTCCAGGTCATGAGGCGCCTGGCGGCTTCCGGGAAGTACCTGATGGTCACGCTCAACAACGAGTCGGCGGAGTTGAACCTTCATCGCATCCAGGCCTTCGGCCTGCGCGACATCTTCAAGCTTTTCTTGAGCTCCTGCTTCCTGGGCGTTAGGAAGCCGGACGAAGCCATCTATCAGCTTGCCCTGAGGTTGACCCAGCAGGAGCCCGCGCGGTGCGCCTTCATTGACGACCGGGCCTTGAACCTCGAATGCGCCCGCCGCGAGGGCATGCAGACGATTCAGTTCCAGAGCGCGACCCAACTCGAACAGGACCTCGGTGCTCTGGGTGCGGAGTTGTGAGGAGAACGGGCATGGACGCTATCGAACACTACCGGAGGCTGTTCAGGTACGACCGTTGGGCGAATCGAGAGGTTCTGCAGGCGCTTAGGACTTCGGCCGCTGATGCCGATCCAGTGGCGGCCACGAAGCAAGCCACGGGCGAGCCGCCTCCCCGGACCTTCAAGTTGCTGGCGCACATCGTGGGCGCGGAATGGTTGTGGCTCGCGCGGCTAAGCCTTCCGGCGGAGGAAACTGGCGTCTGGCCGGAGCTGAATTTTGACCAGTGCGAGCGTCAGATTGAAACGCTCGGCCAGGTATGGGACGGGTACGTCGCCGGACTCGACGCTGAGCGCCTCGAGGACAGCATTGAGTACACGAACTCGAAGGGCCAGCCCTGGCGAAGCCGCATCGAGGACGTGCTGACCCACGTGGTCATGCATTCAGCCTATCATCGCGGCCAGATCGCCCGCGAGATGCGGGCCGCCGCACTGCATCCCGCCTACACGGACTTCATCCAGGCGGTGAGGACCGGAGCCGTAGGAGATTGATTCATTTGGTGATCGGGTCATCGGCGATCGGATGGGCCGAGTCAATCACTGAGTAAGTCAATGGTTCAATCCTGTAATCACCCAATCACTCAATCACTGAATGACCCAATCACCCGTGCGCCCGGTGAGCGTAATCACGGTTCACATTCCGCTCGCCGCGAGCCATCAGCCTGCGCGCGGAGCGTTCGGGGGCGATTCCGCCGCGCGCGCCGAGCGCCATCGAGTTGAGCCCTGCCATGGCGTTCGAAAAGTCCAGGATCTGCTCCAGGTCCCATCCCCGCACCAGCCCGTAGATGAAAGCCCCGTGGAAAATGTCTCCGGCGCCGGTCGTATCCACGGCATCGATACGAAATCCGGGGGAATAGAGGAACCGGCCCTCGGTGAGCACCAGCGCGCCGTCGCGTCCGAGGGTCACGCCGACGAGCCGCGCCCCCGAGTCATGGGCCAGGCCTTCGAGGGCAGAGAAGGGGTCGCGCGTCCCGGTGGCGGGCGCCAGGAAGTCCGAGGAGACGATCGGGTAATCGACCAGGGGCAGCAGGCGGTCGATGCCGGCCGATACGGTGTCGAGGTCGGCCACCACGGTGATTCCGGCCTTGCGCGCCACGCGAGCCGCCCGAAGGGAAGCGGCGAGGTCCGTGCCGTCCACGTGCAGGACCGCGGCCCCGGAGAGCATCTCGAGCTTGACGGCCGGGGCGGGGAAGTCAAGGCGCTGGTCCCGCTCCCAGAAGATGGTGCGTTCCCCCGTGCTCTCGTCGATCACGATGTGCGAGACGCGGCTGCGCGCCTGGGCCATGCGCCGGATGTATCGGAGGTCAAGGCGCTCGGCACGGAGGCTCGCAAGCTGGAATCGTCCGTTGTCATCACCGCCCACGGTGCCAAGGTAGCGGGCGCGGAGTCCGAGCCGCCGGCAGGTGACGAGCGCCGAGGCGACCGACCCGCCGGCCTGGCGTGAGACGGACCGGATGCGCTTCTTGCCACCCGGGGCGGGGAAGCACTCGAGCCGCATCACATTGTCCGTCGCGTTCTCCCCGAGACCCACCACGTCAACCTTGGACACTGCTTGCCTCCTTGTACCCCGCCGATCAGGCCGCGCGGCGCCTCGCGATACTCTACCGGCGATCACGGCGGCGACGCAACCTGAAACGGTCTGATCTCAGGCGGTCGGGGGTTTGGGCCGGGGCACCGTCGCGGTTCCGGTGAGGGCTCCCACCGGAGTGTCTGATAACGTTTTTGAGCCTGATCTGGCAAGTTAACATAATCCGATTCCAGTAATTTCCTCCGTTTTCCTCACAGTTTCAGTCAGCCAGGGCGCGCCGCTTGCCGCGCCGCCAAGCCTGGAGGATCGAGAGTTGCTGGAAGGGCAAGGGCGTCGCGCCATCGTAGGCTGGGCCGCCCGCTTACGGGCGTCGACCGGCAGGGCGCCCTAGCGAATAGTGGGCCAGTTTGAACTAAGACCAACCACCCCGGCCTTCAGCCACCCCTCCTCAACCGGGGAGGGGATTTCTATTCGCGAGTCGGTGCCCCTCAATCGATGTGCACTGAGGGCGGCGTTCGCACTCCCTTTGGTTGCGAGTTTCCCTCCTCAGTTGAGGAGGGGTGGCTGAAGGCCGGGGTGGTTGATCTTGATTTGAACCGGCCACTATGCCCCATCGGATTCGGTTTCTTCCTTGGCGCGGCTTGTGATATTTTTGTGTATTGTCGTAGGTATGTCGGCGCGTCGACATTCCCGATGCCCCTCGTCGAGACCGAAGCCATCGTGCTGAGAACCTACCGGTTGGGTGAAGCGGACAAGATCGTGTCGCTCTTTACCCGCCAGATGGGCCGCACGCGCGCCGTGGCATCCGGCGCCCAGCGTACGAAGTCGCGTTATGGCGGATCGCTCGAGTCTCTGAGCTACGTCCGGCTGTGGGTCTTCGAGCGCGAGAACAGGGACCTGGGGCGGCTCAACGCGGTCGAAATTATCGAATCCTTCTTCGACATGCAGAAGGATTACGCCTCGCACGTGGCGGCCCAGTACGTCGCGGAGGTCGTTGAGCAATTGCTGCCCGAGCGCGACATCAACGAGCGCGCTTTCCGGCTGGTGCTGGTCGTCCTCCGCGCCTTGAAACGTTCCCGGGAAGTCGAGCGGCCGTTGCTCTACTTCGACTACTGGATTCTGCGCCTGGCGGGGTTCCTGCCCGACCTCACGGTCTGCACGGCGTGCGGCCGGAGCTTTCAGGCTGAGACCGCCTACTACGCGGACAACCTGCCCGGCCTCGTAGGACTGGAATGCCGCCAGGGGACGATGGCCGGTGCACGAGCCATGTCGGCGAAGAGCCTGGGCGACGTTCAGCGCGCCTGCGCCACGTCGCTTGATAAATGGATGGCTGAGCCAATGAAGCCAAGCGGCATTAATGAAGTACGGAGATTTCTGGAATCAATAGTTGAAGCCCAGGCGGAGCGAAAGCTCATCACCCGGGGCCTGATTTCAGAAGTCACAGAAGATGCCTCCGGCAATCGTTAGAGGCAAGCGAGGATTCCAATGAGGAAGAGCAACTCCGCGGTGTTCTTGATCCTGGCGATGATTATGCTCGGTCTGGCCGTGGTGCGCTGGTTCATGAAGGGCTGGGTGGACTCGCTGGGCCTGCCGGAGCTCGTGGGGTCGCTTATTTGCAGCATCACCCTGACGCTGCTCGTGGGCCTGGTCATCATCTTCGCGCGCGAAGGACGCGCCCCCGCGGGCCGTTATTGGCGGGCCGGCGCGTGGTGGGTGGCGCTGACCGCCTGGTCGCAGATCCTGGTCATTTCGGGCATCCTGCTCGCCGCGCGCACTGGCGCCTCAACCTATTACTCGGAAATGGTCGTGGCCCATCGAGAGCTTCCCCCGGTGCAGCATGCCATTTCCCATAGCGTGGCGTTTGTCTTCCTGTCGGCAATTGGATTGCTGCTCGGCTGGCTCGTCTACTGGGTGGCGAAGAAAGGCCGCCGTTCAGAACTCGCCGCCGCCAGCCGGGGCTGAGGGCTTGCGCCCCTTTTTCGCGATCGAATCATGATGAACTTCCAGGACATGATCGCCGCTTTGAGCCGCTTCTGGGCCGATCAGGGCTGCGTGATCGCTCTGCCCTACGATCTCGAGGTGGGCGCGGGCACCATGTGTCCTGAGACTTTTCTGCGTGTGCTCGGGCCGCAGCCTTGGAAAGTGGCCTACTTCCAGCCCTCGCGGCGGCCCGCCGACGGGCGTTACGGGGAGAACCCGAACCGCTTGCTCAAGCACACCCAGATGCAGGTGATCCTGAAGCCGCCGCCCGCCGACGTCCAGGACGTTTACCTGCTGAGCCTGGAATCGCTTGGCGTACGCCTCGCGGATCACGACATTCGCTTTGAAGAGGACAACTGGGAAGCGCCCACGCTCGGCGCGTGGGGAACCGGCTGGCAGGTGATGCTCGACGGGCTGGAAATCACGCAGTTCACTTACTTCCAGCAATGCGGCGGGCTCGATCTCAACCCGATCAGCGCCGAGATCACCTATGGCCTCGAGCGCATCGCGGCCTTCCTCCAGAATGTGCCATCGATCTATGACATCCGCTGGAGCAATGAGCACAGCTACGGCGAGATGAGACTTCAAGAAGAACTTGAGCTTTCGGTGTACGACTTCGAGGCAGCGTCGCCGGAAGCCTGCCAGACGCTTCTCGATACCTACGAGGCCGAGGCTCTGCGGCTGCTCGCGTCCTACAAAGATCTGAAGGGAAGCCGCGCCGCCCAAATGCGCTTTCCGCTGCGCAAGGTCTACGAGCTTTGCCTGAAGTGCTCGCACTTGTTCAACATTCTCGATGCGCGCGGCGCCATCAGCGTCACGGAACGTGTGGCGCTGATCGCCCGCATCCGCAAGATGGCAACTCAGGTAGCCCGGATCTACGTGGGGCGGCTTAATCCGGAGCCCATCGAGACCGTGGTGGAGGCGCAGCCGGCATGAGCGATGCCACCCTGCCACTGCTCGTCGAGATTGGCTGCGCGGAGATCCCGGCGCGCTTCCTGACCGATGCCGAGAAGCAATTCGGCGAACGGCTGCTCGCGGCGCTCGGCGTCGCCCGGTTGCTCGAGCCCCGATCGGAGCTCGAGAGCCCAGTGGCCCAGGGCGGGAACCCCGAATCTCTGCGGCCCGATCCCACCACGACCTACTCCACCCCACGCCGCCTCGTGGCGCACGTCCCGGCACTGCTTTCGCGCCAGCCCGACCTCGAGGAGCAGGTGACGGGTCCGGCGGTCAAGGTCGCCTTCGATGCTGCGGGCAAACCGACCCGCGCCGCTGAAAGCTTCGCCGCTAGGAACGGCGTCAAAATTGAAGAATTACTTAAAGTTGAGACCCCTAAGGGACTCTATATTGGTGCCAAGAGGGCCACGCCCGGCAGGCCGGCAGCCGATGTTTTAGCGGAACTGCTCCCGCAAGTCATCCGCTCCATGACCTTTCCGAAGAGCATGGTGTGGGAAGCGACGGGCGTGCGCTTCGTGCGGCCCATCCGGTGGATTCTGGCGCTGCTTGGGGAGGACGGCTCCGGCCGCGCCATTGAGTTCGAGCTCGCGGGAGTGAAGTCCGGCAATCACACCAGCGGCCACCGCAGCGCGGGGTCTGATCCCATCCCGGTGGAGAGCTTCGCCGACTACGCGCAGAAACTACGACGGCACTTTGTGGAGTTCGATCCCGAGAGCCGGCGTCAGTCCGTCCGGTCAGAAGTTAATGTAGTACTTGAGCCCTGGCAGGACGCCGTCGCCGACCCCGATCTCGAGGAGTGGGTCGTGAACTCCACCGAATGGCTGGCCGGACTGCGGGGCGGCTTCGATGAGAGGTACCTCGCCCTGCCGCGCGAGATCCTGGTGACGGTCATGCGGGACCACCAGAAATACTTCGCTGTCGAGGACCGCGAAGGCAGGCTCCTGCCCCACTTCGTCACCTTGCTCAATCGTGATCGCGACTCGACCGGCGTGATACGCGCCGGCCACGAGCGCGTCCTCACGGCGCGGTTTTCCGACGCCGAGTTCTTCTGGAAGGCCGACCAGAAAATCCCGCTGCGTGATCGTCCGGCGTTGCTCGAGCGTGTCACCTACCAGGCCAAGCTCGGAAGCTACACCGATAAAGTGCGGCGAATGAGAGCGATCGCTGAATATATTTGCGTGGAACTTGAAGGGCGGGGGAATCTAAGCCCCGAGCAGCGCTCACACGCGTTCCGCGCCCTGGACCTGTGCAAATGCGACCTCACGACCCAGATGGTCCAGGAGTTCACCGAGCTTCAAGGCGTGGTGGGCGGGCTTTACGCGCAGGCGCAGGGCGAGCCCGAAGAGGTCGCGCAGGCGATCTATGACCACTACAAACCCGTGAACCATGACGACGGCTGCCCGCGCTCGGTGGTGGGCGCCATCGTATCTCTGGCCGACAAGTTGGACGCGGTGGTTGCGGGCTTTTCGGTTGGGCTGGAGCCGACGGGGTCGAGCGACCCGTTCGGGCTGAGGCGGGCAGGGAACGGGATTGTAAAGCTCGCGGCCGAGAGCCTGCCAAGCCTCGACCTTTACAACCTCGCGACTCAAACGGTTGAGATCGAGCGACTGCATCTACCTGGGCCTTCGGAAGCGTCCTTATGGGCGAAGGTGGATCAATTCTTCCGGGAGCGCTTGGCATTTTACCTTGGGACCGTCGCTGCGCTCAGCTACGACACCGTCAGGGCGGTGCTGAACCCGAATCTGGCTCGCGACTGGAATCGTCCGGCTGACGCCCTAGCGCGCGGGCAGGCTCTCGACCGTGTTCGCGGCAGCGAGGATTTTCAGGCTTTGGCGGCGGCCGCCAAACGCACGCGCAATATCCTAACAAAGTCAGCGAAGGCGGAAGATTTCCGTGGCGTTGACGAGGTGAAGCCGGAGTTGTTCAAGGCCCCGGAGGAGCGCGGTCTTTACGCTGCCTACGAAGCGGCCCGCGCGGAGTTGGATGAAACCACGGCCAACCCGGATTACGCGGCAATCCTTCACCTCCTGGCGAAATTGCGGCCGGCCGTGGACCAGTTCTTCGACAAGGTCATGGTGATGGACTCCGACCCGGCCGTGCGCGCCAATCGCCTCCGGCTGTTAACCGAATTGGACTCCTTCGCTTTCCGGCGCTTCGCCGACCTTTCCGAAATCGAATCGGCGGCGCCGAGTGATGACTCGTAGGGGCGCTGTTTGCCGCGCCCATTCAGACTGGCGCCGCTTGCTGCGCCCATGCAGGGCCAATGTCGGCGCGTCGACATTGGAAGGACTCGAAAGGAGCTTCTTATGGACAAATACGTTTATTTCTTCGGCGGCGGCAAGGCTGAAGGCAACGGCAATATGAAGGACGTGCTCGGCGGCAAGGGCGCCGGGCTTGCGGAAATGACCAACGCCGGGCTGCCCGTTCCCCCCGGATTCACCATCGCCACTTCCGCCTGCCGGGCCTACTTCGAGGCCGGCAATAAGACTCCGGAAGCCATCACCCGGGAGTATTCGAAGGCCCTCGAAAGGCTCGAAAAAGAGGCGGGCCTCGAGCTCGGCGATCCCGAAAAACCGCTGCTCGTCTCCGTGCGCTCGGGCGCCAAGTTTTCCATGCCCGGAATGATGGACACCATCCTGAATCTCGGCATGAACGACAAGATCGCCGAGGCCTTCGCCACGAAGTCGGGCAATCCTCGCTGGGCCTACGACAGCTATCGCCGGTTCATTCAGATGTTCGGCAACGTCGTGCTCGAGATCGACAAAAGCAAGTTCGAGCACGTTTTCGACGGCCAGAAGAAGAAGCGCCGCGTGAAGCTCGACACGGACCTGACCGCGGACGATCTCAAGCTCGTGATCGCCGACTATAAGAAGGTGGTGAAGAAGGAGGCCGGCAAGGATTTTCCGCAGGAGCCGCGCACCCAGCTCGCCATGTCCATCGAGGCGGTCTTCCGCTCCTGGTACAACCCGCGGGCGGCCACCTACCGCCGCATGAACCGGATCGCCGACGATCTGGGCACGGCGGTGAACGTCCAGGCGATGGTCTTCGGCAACATGGGAGAGACGTCGGGTACGGGCGTAGGCTTCACCCGCAACCCGGCGACCGGCGCCAAGGAGTTCTATGGCGAGTTCCTGATGAACGCCCAGGGCGAGGACGTGGTCTCCGGCGTACGCACTCCGGTACCCATCACCGAGCTCGGAAAGGTAAATCCCGAGGCCTACAGCCAGCTTCGCGAGATTACCACCCGCCTCGAACAGCACTACCGCGACGTGCAGGACTTCGAGTTCACCATCCAGGAAGGCAAGCTCTACATGCTGCAGACGCGCAGCGGCAAGCGCACGGG
>DASZIG010000113.1:0-185557 GCA_035949375.1 Terriglobia bacterium
GAGGTCCCCGGCACGCCGGAGGAAGTCTGGCAGGCCATCGCCACCGGGCCGGGTATTTCATCCTGGTTCGTGCCGGCTGAGTTCGAGGAGCGCGACGGGAAGCCCGTTGCGGTGAAGTTGAACTTCGGCCCGGGCATGGAGTCCAGTTCCGTGGTGACGGCCTGGGATCCGCCGCGGAGGTTTGCCGCCGAGTCCCCTGGCTGGGCCCCTGGCTCGCCGGTCATCGCGGACGAGTGGAGCGTCGAAGCGCGCGGGGGAGGCATCTGCGTCGTCCGCGTGGTGCATAGCCTCTTCGCCAGCACGGACGACTGGGACAACCAGTTGGAAGGCACCGAATCCGGCTGGCCTGCCTTCTTCCGCATCCTGCGGATCTATCTCACGCACTTCCGCGGCCAACGCTCCGCGATGATGCAGTGGATAGCCCCGGCCGCGGGAACCGAAGCGGAGGCCTGGGAAACGCTGACCGCGGCATTGGGGCTGAAAGGCGTGAGCGTCGGGCAGCGTTCGACCGCCCCGGCGGGCGTCCCCGTGCTCAGCGGCGTGGTGGAGCACGCGAGCCAGAGTCCATACAACGCCCTGTTGCGGCTCGACAGGCCGGGGCCGGGCACCGCCGCCCTGGGCGCCGTCAACTTCGGCGGCTCGATCATGGTCACGCTAAGCTTCTACCTCTACGGCGATCAGGCGGTCGGGACCGTCGCCCGCGAGACACCGCTCTGGGAAGCGTGGATTCAAGAACGCTTCCCGATGCCGGCGCAGACGGGCAAGAGTGAATGATCGCGTGGATGGGAAGACTTCACTTTCACTCACGGTCCCAGTTCGGCGCCCCGAGCCAAGATCACGGGCTCGGGGCGTAACGCCGGCCTGCCGAAAATGCCCGAGGCTTTCCGCAGAACAGGGCGGCGAACTCGCGAAAGACAACTGGGACTGTGTAGCCTCGGGACTAGCCCGTGATGATCCCTCCAAACTCTCCAAAAAACCGAAAAAAAGAATCTAAAATTTTGCAAAACGAAGCCACTAAGTCCAATAGCATCAACAAATCGGTCCTGAAAACGGGTCAAAACGAAGCCAAACGAAGCCACTAAAGCCAAGACCCGGGATCGGCTAAGTCCTTTGAAATCAGTCGGCCGATGTTGGGTCTGGCTTTGTTTAACCAATTCAAAGCCAAACTCGTTCTGCGGGCCTGACCTCAGCGCCGGTAGACGCCTACGATCTCGGCTTGCGCGAGAATATGGCCCTTCATGGTGGATTGAAGATCCTGGACAGTCGCGTGCTCGAGGTTGAGCACGGAGTCGAGCGCGAAGAGGCGAAAGAGATACCGGTGCCCGGAGCCTGCGGGCGGACAAGGCCCGTTGTAGCCGATGTGTCCGAAGCCGTTGGTTCCCTGATGCCCGCCGGCGGCGTCAGGTCCCTGGGCAACGGCTTCGGGCAGCGCACGCGTGGAAGCCGGGAGGTCATAGATGAGCCAATGGACGAGGTTACCGCCCGGCGCGTCGGGATCGACCACGGCCAACGCAAAGGTTCGGGTGCCGGCAGGCGGATCGGTCCAGGAGAGGCCGGGTGAGGTGTCATCCCCGTCGCAACTGAAGCGCGCGGGAATTTCTCCGTTGGCACGGAAGGCGGAAGCGGTGAGGGTCAAACTCGCGGCTGGCGGAACCGCCGCCTGCGGCCGGCCCCACAGTGGAAGCCCCCACAACAAGAGGCCGGCGCCCAGGGCGAGCCACCCTGCCATCGAGACCCGCCGCGACACGGTCGACATCCAGTGCAGCCAAAGCGCGTGAAATCGAGACTCCATCGTTCTCCGCTGCCCGATCGTCGCGCGCGATCTGGTATCGGCCGGCACACTAGTCCTCACTAACCTTGAACTCCCGGCTGTTCGCCTGACTCCACTCGATGCCCCGCGTCAGAGCACGCGGAGGCGACCGGACAATTCCAAGTTTCTCACGGGACAAGTTTCTTACGGGACAAGTTTCTTACGGGCAAGTTTCTGGCGGGACAAGTTTCTCACGGGCCAAGTTTCTCAGGGGTAAGTTTAGCCTGGCAATTTCCCGAAGAGGAAATCGAATGGGGCGCCCGGAGTTCCGATCGCGACTGTGATGGGTCTTCCCCGCGAACTCGGGCGGGATCCTCGGTGAAGACCGCGGCCCGGTTGCTGAATCCGCGCCTAGCTGTCATTCTGTGAATATGGCCGAGGCGATTTCCGTCCGCGTTCCAGCCACCAGCGCCAATCTGGGCTGCCTTTTCGACTGCGGCGCCCTGGCGCTCGGCCTCTACCTCGACGTTCGAGTGACTCCCCGCGAAGACACAGAAATCACCGTCCAGTACCGCGGCGAAACGCCCGAACGCATCACCGGCGGCCCGGAGAATCTGATTGCCCGCACCCTGAGCGAGACGCTGCGCGAGTGGGGACTCGAGCGCGGCTTCGACCTGGAAATCGACAACCAGATTCCCGTCGGCATTGGCCTCGGCTCGAGCGCCGCGGCCATTGTGGCTGCCCTGGCCGCGGCACGGTGGGTGGCGTATCACAATCTGACCGACGAGGAGATCATCTCGCTCGGCGCCCGCCGGGAAGGACATCCGGACAACGTCGCCGCCGCTTGGGGCGGTGGTTTCACGCTGGCCGCGCAGGCGGAGGACCGCGTGATCGCTTGCTCGTGCCCGGTTCCCGACTCGCTGCAGTTCGCGCTTGTGGTCCCGGACTACGCTCTCTCGACCGAGAAGGCGCGGGCGGTACTCCCCGAAACCTACTCACGCGCCGACGCGGTTCACAACCTGCAACGCGCGGCCACACTGGTCGCCCAGTTCTTCTCCGGCCGCACGGATTTTCATCCCGAGATGTTCGACGACCGCTGGCACCAGCCGTATCGCGCCGCCCTGGTGCCGAGCCTCTCCGAGGCATTGCGGTTCCGGCACCCCGACGTGCGCGGCGTGTGCTTGAGCGGAGCAGGACCCGCCATCCTGGCCTTCGTGCGCGGCAACGCCCTCGAGGCAGGCCAAGCGCTGCAGCAACAATTGGCGAAGCACGGAGTGCAGTCGCGCCCCTACGCGCTCGCTGCAGACAATCGGGGAGCGAAGGGTTGGTCGCGCCCCTGCTGCGTTTGAGGACCAGGCAGTTCCGGTTGGACGTCGGGTCTCAGCGCCGGAACCGGCCCATCAGTTCGCCGCGGGCGAGGATGTGGCCCCGCGCGGCCGATTCGAGTGCTTGCGCGCTGGCTTGCTGCTGATCGAGCGCCGAGTCAAGCGCCCAAAGCCGGAAGAAGTAGCGATGCGGCTTGCCGGGAGGCGGACACGGTCCGTTGTAGCCGGTCTTTTCGAAACTGTTGGGCCCCTGATGGCCGCCGGCGGCGTCAGGCCCTTGGGCAACGCCTTCGGGCAACGAACGCGTCGAAGCCGGGAGGTCGTAGATGACCCAATGGACGAAGTTTCCTCCGGGCGCGTCGGGGTCGCTCATGACCAGGGCAAAGGTATTGGTGCCGGACGGCGGCTCGCCCCAGGAGAGCGCGGGGGAGGCATCAGCGCCCTCGCAGGTGAAGCGCGCGGGAATGTCGCCATTGGCGCGGAAGGATGACGTTGTGAGGCTCAAGGCCGTGTCCTGCGAAGCGAGCGCCGTCGCGTGGCGCCAGAACCCAATGCCACAGCCCACGCTGACACACAATCCAAGTGCTGCCCAACGTGCCCTTCGCGCGCGAAGTCCGGTCATGATCACACCCCTCGGTCGCCCGATCATAGCACGTCATCCGGTGACGGCAATGCTGGCCTTCGCGGTTCTCGGATTCGCATCGGCTTCGGCCGCGTCCCTCCGGCCGCTGCCGCAGGCCACGCCCGACATGACGGGCGAGTACGAGTTTCTGTCACCGGAGAACACGCTAGCGATCCTCGAAGAAGAGGGCAAGTTGAAGGGCTACATCGACGTGATGCAGGGCGAAGAGGAGTCCAATGAGGTGCTCAGCTACCCGATCGCGGTCGGCACGCGCCACGGCGATCAGGTGGAGTTCAAGACCGCCAAGATTCACGAGAAGTATTACCGGTTCAGCGGCACGGTGGAGCGCGGCGGCGGACGCACGTCGAAAGACGGGGATTTTCTGCGGCTGACCGGGGACCTCGACACCGTGACCGCCGATAGCGCGACGGGTCCGGAGCATGCTGATCACCGTCACGTCACGTTCAAGTGGCGGCTCAAGTCCGAAGGCGACGAGTAGAGACGCGCCGGCCTAAGGCTCGCTGAGCGCGAGCGATGCCAGGGCCGCACCGGGTCCCGGGGCCTTGCGCTTCAGCCGGTCCCGCCGGTGGCCGAATCGTTCCAAGGCTCCGCGCCGTTCCAGCCTCGACCAAGCCCTCCACTCCGCCGGCGTCCCGCCACGTTCGGGAGGTCCGCCATTCGAACGCAGCCAGCCCAAGGCTCTTTCCGTGAATTCGAGCGCCGCCGTGGCATCGCGCAGCCGGTGCTCGGCGTGGATGGCCAACTGTTCGAGCGCGTCCAGAAAATAATCCGTTTCGCGGCGCGCAATCTCCCTCCAGATTTCAGCCGCCTGCTCGAATTCTCGCGAGCGCCGGTGCTGCGTCGCCAGGTGCCAGAGCGCCCGCGGTTCCACCGAAGCCGGCAGTCCGGAATCGAGCGCGCGCCGGCAGACAGATGCGGCGCGGGAACGATCGCCGGCACGTTCGAAGATCCGGCTCAAGCTGAAAAGGTCGAGGCTATGCGCGCCCTCTTCGGCGCCGCCGATCGCCTGCCCGGCAGCGGACGCGGCCTCGGTGCGGATGATGCGGGCAAGCTCAGCGGTGAGCGCGGCCAGGGTCACGATGTCGAGCGCGTTGTGATAAAAGACCGGCTGCAGACCTCGAGCGTCGCCGTAGCGCAAGTAGTCAAAGTAGATGCCCGGAATCGCCGATCCGTCCACGTCGCCCGTGCGCCCCACGCCCAGCACTTCCGCTTCGAGGTGCGTGAGCCGGCAAGTCTCCAGGCGCAGCTTCCAGAGCTGCCGTGCCGGATGCAGCAGGTCCAGATGAATCATGCGCCCGAACGGCGAACGCTGCCGGGCCAGCCTGAAGCGCGTTTCGAGCAGCGGCACGTCAAAGGTCTTGCCGTTGAAGGTCACCAGGCCCTGGTAACCGGCGAGTACCTCGGCGAGCGCGGCCAACACCGCTTTCTCCTCCGGATAATCGCGCAGGAAGAATTGGCGCACCACGAAATCCGAACCCTCGATCGTGCCGAGGCCGATGAGGAAGGCGCAAGTACCCGTGCCGCCCGCAAGTCCGGTGGTTTCAGTATCGAGGTAGATCAGCCTGGCAGGATCGGGCAGCGCGCCGCCCTCGAGAAAGATCTCAAGCGCGCCGAGGTCGGCTGCGGAGACGTCGCCCACGCGCAGCTTGCCATAAGGCCGGCCGAAGGGCAGCGCCTGGCGCGCGATAAAGTACTCGCCGAGGTGGTTCGTCTGCAGGCTGCCGTCCACGTAGTGCTCGATGCCGCGCGGGAATCGCTGCGCCGGCAATGGCCGCACGGAAGGATCGCGGCGGCGCAGCCACTCAAGCTGGCGTTCCAGTTCGCGGTCGGCGCTGCTCTTTTGAGCGGCGCTGCGAAGCTGCCGGAGTTTGTCTTCCAGGTTCATCGCCTGCCTACTCTTGCCCACAGGCCGCGATGCCGCGCAGGATCGCGACCGCCACTTCTTTCCCTTTCTCGCCGATCTCGCCCATCGGACCCACGCACGACGGGCACCCGGCTTCGCACTCGCAGTTCTCGATGAGCTTGCGGGCGTTCTCCAACAGGCTCCCGCTCATGCGGTAGAGCGGCTCGCTCAAGCCGATTCCACCGGGGTATTTGTCGTAGAGATAGATGTTGGGTTCGAAGAACGGGACCCGGGGCTCGGGGTTCGGGGTTCGGGAAGACCGAGCCCCGAAATCCGCAACTCGAAACTCGCTCCCCGTTGAACTTTGAACTTCGAGCTCCGAACTCCGAACTTCTTCCCCCTGACTTCTGACTCCTGGCTCCTGACTCCTGCTATTTTCACCCACGGCCACTCCCAAGTCCCGCCCATCGCACATGACCAGCAGGATCGCCATGGCCTGAAGCGCGTTGCCGAGCGCGCGGACGCCGTCCTGCCGGTCGGTGCTCGAATACGGCAGCGATGCGAGCATTTCCTGCGGCAGCGTCAGCCACCAGGCGGTGGTGTGCATCTCCTGCTCGGGCAGGGTGAGATTGCCCGCGCCCACGTTCTCATGGGTATGGAACTTAATTTTCTTGAAGCCGACCACCTGGGTGTTCACGTGAACTTCGCCGTGGCTTGTGAACGGGAGTCGGGAGTCGGGCCTCGGGACTCGGGACTCACGACACTCGAGATTCGAGACTCGAAATTCGCCATCCGCTGGACTCCGAACTTCCTCCTCCTGGCTTCTGACTTCTGACTTCTGACTTCTGCTTTCGAACCTCTCCAGCACCGTGATTTTCGTGTACGAGATGGCGTCGGTGTAGTAGTCGGAATCCACGCGGTGGACATACGCTTTGCGATCGTCGTAATCGAGCCGCTCCACGTGATATTGGTCGCCGTTCTGCATGTAAATCGCCTTCTCGTGCAGCGTGGTGAGGGCGCTCGGGAAATCCACTTCGCCGATCACGCGCGGCTCGCCCGTGTTGTCGACAATGACGAAATTGTCCGACGAGACCGAGCGCAGGCTCACGGCGTCTGCGGGGTAGCTCTCCGACACCCAGTGCCAGGCTCCTCCCGTGTGGTGCAGGAAGCCTGTTTCCGTGAGGTGACGGCACACGGTTTGAAGATCGAGACCGCCGAAGCGTTCGTTCTCCTCGATCGGCAGCTCGAAGGCGGCGCACTTCAAGTGGTTGAGCAAAATCTCAAGATTGTCGGGGTTCACGAAGCCGTGCTCCGGCGAGCGCCCAAAGAAGTAGTCGGGATGCTGAACGATGAACTGGTCAAGCGGGGCGCTCGAGGCCACGAGCACCGCTGCCGACGCGCCCTGCCGCCGCCCGGCCCGGCCCGCGCGCTGCCAGGTGGACGCGATGGTACCCGGGTAGCCCGCGAGGACTGCCACGTCCAGGCTGCCGATGTCGATGCCGAGCTCGAGCGCGTTGGTCGCGACCACGCCGAGCAGCCGTCCTTCGCGCAAATCGCGCTCGATCTCGCGCCGTTCGAGGGGAAGGTAGCCTCCGCGGTAGCCTCGCACCATTTCGGGGCCGCCGGGAGAGCGGCTGAAGTCCTCTTTGAGATAGGTGACCAGAATCTCGGTGGCCAGGCGGCTGTTCGCGAACACGATGGTCTCGAGGCCGCGCGCGAGAAACGTCCGGGCCATGCGCCGCGACTCGTTCAGATACGACCGCCGGATGCCGAGTTGCGGATTCACCACCGGCGGATTGTAAAACACCAGGTATTTGTCCGAGGAAGGGGCGCCGTTGCGGTCCACGAGGGTAACGTCTTCTTCCAGGATGTGCGCGGCCAGGTCCGCGGGATTGGCGATGGTGGCCGAGGCGCAAATGAATTGCGGACGGCTGCCGTAGAATCGCGCAATGCGCTTCAGGCGTCGCAGAACATTGGCCAGGTGGCTGCCGAACACGCCGCGGTAGTAGTGCAGCTCATCGATGACCACGTATTGCAGGTTCTCGAAAAGGCGCTCCCACTTGGTGTGGTGGGGCAGAATGCCGGCGTGGAGCATGTCCGGGTTGGTGATCACCAGGTTGCCGCGCGCCCGGATGGCCTTGCGCGCGTCCTGCGGGGTGTCGCCGTCATAGGTGAAGGTCCGGATGCCGTCGCCGAGCTCAGCCGCGAAACGACTGAGCTCCGTGAGCTGGTCCTGCGAGAGCGCCTTCGTAGGGAAAAGGTAGAGCGCTCGCGCGTCCGGATTACGCACCAGTGCGTCCAGAATCGGCAGGTTGTAGCAGAGGGTCTTGCCGGACGCTGTGGGTGTGACCACAACGAGGTTCTTGCCTTCGCGCCCCAGGCGAAAAGCCTCCGCCTGATGCGAATAAAGCTGGCGGATGCCGCGCGTTTCGAGCGCTTGCGCCACGCGCGGCTCGAGCTCTTCCGGAATGGGGACAGCCTCGGCCACGCGCGCAGGAATATGGCGAACCGCTGTGACGCCGCCGAGCCGGGCCGGGCCGCGAAACGCGCCTTGAATCTCGGCGATCGCCTGCTCGACGCTTTGTTCCCTCGAGTGATCCGCCGTCAGCAACGCTTGTGTCTCAAAGGCCATCGTTCGTTCTCCGTTGCTGCGAAAGCTCGTTGGGGCTGTTCGCCTTTTATTCGCTGTCATGTTACCATACGGGCCTGCTCGATGAGAACCCCTTGGCAGAGCGTGATGGTGACCCAATGATCGAACTAACATGGCCTCAAGCGGCGGCATGGCGCATGCGGCGCCACCACCTCGTGGAACGCGCTCCCTCGGGCAGCATGCTCGCCGTCGCCAGCCGTCTATGTGGTCTGCACGCCCAGGTGATGTCGTCCGCCGAACTGACCGTGTGGGCGAGGGTGGAAGGCTTAGACCGGCAGGCCGTTCGGCGCGCCCTTTGGGAGGAACGGGCTCTCGTCAAGACCTGGGCCATGAGAGGCACGCTGCACTTGCTCCCTTCAAGCGAGCTACCCCTCTGGCACGCAGCGCTGGGTACAAGTCCGCGATATCTGAGTCCTGCGATCTGGAAAAGGAATTTCGGCATCACGCTCGACGATGTCCACCGTCTGACCGAGGCTGTCGGCAACGTGCTGGACGGCCGCCTGATGACACGCGAAGAGCTGGCGCGGGAGGTGGCAAAGCTTACCGGATCGACCGCGTTCGGGTCCCAGGTGGCATTAGGCAGTTGGGGCACCATCCTGAAACCTGCTGCGTTCGCCGGACGCTTGTGCTTCGGACCGAGCATCGGTCAACGAGTCCGGTTCACGCTTCCAGCCACCTGGGTGGCCAAGGCTTCGCAACAGAAGCGATCGCGGACGGCGGCAGCGGTGGACCCCAAAGAGGCGCAGGCCGCCGTCGCCTGCCGATTCCTGACCGCGTACGGTCCGGCCACGTATCACGATTTAGGACGCTGGTGGGGTGGTGGTGGCGTTGTCTCGGCCAAACAATGGATCGCTGCGCTCGGCGAGGAGGTGACAGGGGTAGACCTGCATGGCACGAAGGCCTGGATGCTCACCGCGGACGTCCGCGAGGCGCGCGAGGGCGCTCCGATCAAGTCGGTCCGCCTGCTCCCCGCCTTCGATCAGTACGTTGTTGGCGCGTCCCGCCACGCCGATCGGCTTCTGCCCGGCGACTTGCGGGCGCGCGTCTACCGTCAGGCGGGCTGGGTCTCACCTGTGCTGCTGGTCAACGGCCTGATGCAGGGCGTCTGGCGGCACGAGATGAAGGGCAGCCGGATTGAAGTTGTGATCGAGCCCTTCATCAGGATGCCAGCCTGGGTGCGTCGCGCCGCAGGGCAGGAATCCGAGCGGCTGGCCGCGTTTCTCGGCGGCAAGTTGAATCTCACCTGGAAGAGCTGATCCGCAGTCTCGCGCTGGCCGCAGGCCAATGCAGGCTTCTCGTGACCATCACACCGGTCCCGGGTGCGTCAAGCCGCGCCCTATAATAAAGATCGGGTGGATTTTTGAGCTTGACCGAAAGCGGAGCACAAATACGCCGCATTCTCCGAGGCACGGCCGCCGCCTTGCGCCGGTTTGCCCATGCACAACCCAGGCCGCCTGCGACCGCAACCCGCCGGCCCCGCCTGGGATGGGCCCTGGGAGGCGGATTTGCGCGAGGCATGGCGCATATCGGCGTGTTGAAGGTCGTGCAGGAAAACGGCATTCCTGTTGACGCGCTGGCCGGGGTGAGCGCGGGCAGCATTGCGGCGGCGGCCTTCGCGAGCGGCTGCACCATCGAGGAGATGATCGACGATTCGCGCAAGATCCGCTGGCGTCGTTTCGCGCGCTGGACGGTACCGCGTCTCGGCTTCGCGACCAACGAGCGCCTGGAGGTCATGCTGCGCGAAATGCTGCACTGCGAGACCTTCGAGGAACTGGCCATCCCGCTTGCAGTCGTGGCCACAGATATCTCCACCGGCGAGCCTGTGACTTTCCGCCAGGGAAGCCTCGCCCGAGCCATTCGCGCCAGTTCCGCCGTCCCCGGACTGTTCGCTCCGGTCGAGCACGAAGGTCGGCATCTGGTGGATGGCTCCGTCGTGTGCGGCGTGCCGGCAGCAGCCGTGGCCGCCTTCGGTGTGGACAATATCGTGGGCGTGTGTCTCAATTCCGGACGGCTGGACCACAGGCCCGTCAATTTCTTTCAGGTTGTGGGCCAAGCCTTCCAGATCGCCGAGGCCCGCACCCAGGGCACTTGGCGGCCGCAGTGCGATCTGGTGATTGAGCCTGACGTGGGCCGGTTCACTTGGGATGATTTTGAGTGCCTCGATCAATTGATTGCGGCGGGCGAGTCCGCGACCCGAGCCGCGCTGCCCCGCCTGCAGGAACTGCTCGCAACTGCGCCGGCGCCTGTAGCGGCGGCGTCCTCACCGCCGCCCTGGAGGACGCTGTCCTAAGCCGGCTTCCCCGGCGCTCGAGACGGCGCCACAGCAGCACCCGCGCGCCGATTCCGTTTGTGAATCCGGGCCCGCTTTCAGTATCGTGGATAGTTCCGCATCTCATCACGGAGGACTCATTGCGTAAGTTGTTTGACTTTCACGATCATCACCTTCACAAGAGAGACGTTCAGCAATCCGACGCCGGCATCGGTCGCGGCGGCATCTTCGCGGCAAGTCTTCTGCTCGTCATCCTCGTTGTCATCGGCTGGAAAGTTGTTCAAAATCGAGGCCCAGCCCTCTCGCTCTCCCATCAGCCTCGCGGATTGGGCCAGAGCACACAACTCGCGATCGAAGCTCGCGACACGCACCACAACGTCCGGCGCATCGCGCTCGACGTTTCGCAGAACGGGCACACGATCTACCACACGAAAACCGCCGCCACTTCCGGACCCATTCGCTGGTGGAAACCGTGGGCGCACGCGGAGAGTGTGGTCGACTGGACGGCGCCGCTCAATCGTCGGCTGATTCCTGGTCTCGCGGAAGGTAGCGCAACCGTCCAAATCGCCGCCGTCAATGATTCCTGGGGCCGATTCTTCCGGGGTGGCGAGTCGAAGATCAGCCTTACCCTGCCGGTTCGATTCACTCCGCCGCAGATCGGCGTGATCACTACGCAGCATTACATCAACCAGGGCGGCTGCGACATGGTGGTGTTCCACGTCTCGCCCGGCACGGTGGAATCCGGCGTTCAGGTGGGCAAGTACTTTTTCACGAGCTTCCCGGTGAAGCCCTCGATGCCGGAGACGCGTCTCGCCATCTTCGCTTATCCCTGGGACCTCGATCCCGCAACGCCGGCGCAAATCGTCGCTCGCGATGACGCCGGCAACCAGGCGCTGGCCACGTTCAGCTATCGCGTGTTTCCCAAGAAGTTCCATACCGACACCATCGCGCTCGACGACGCCTACATCGCGCGCGTGGTGCCGCCTATCATGAGCCAGACGCCGGACCTCGACGATCAGGGCAGCCCGCTCAAGAACTTCCTGGCGGTCAACGGGCGCCTGCGCCAGGTCGACGGCGACAAGCTGATCGAACTCGCGAAGAGCACGTCGCCCGCATTCCTATGGCACGAGCCCTTCATTCGCCTGGCGTCGAAGACCGAAGCCTACTTCGCGGATTCGCGCACTTACACTTACAACGGCCAGGCTGTAGACCATCAAACGCACCTGGGCTTCGACCTCGCGGGCTTCGAGCACATGCCGGTGCGGGCGGCCAATGATGGCACGGTAGTCATGGCGCAATTTTTCGGCATCTTCGGAAACGCCGTGGTCATCGATCACGGCGCGGGCGTCCAGACGCTCTACGGGCACATGAGCCAGCTGGAAGTGAAGCCCGGCGACCCCGTGAAGCGCGGCCAGGAGATCGGACGCAGCGGCGCGACGGGCCTCGCCGGCGGCGATCATCTGCACTTCACGGTGCTCCTCGACGGCATCCCGGTAAATCCCACGGAGTGGTGGGATCCGCACTGGATCCACGACCGCATCCAGGCCAAACTCGAAGCCTATCGGTGAGAGGGTGGCCGCTGATTTAACCAAATCGTGATTTGCCCCACGATTCCAGTCTCCGGTACCATTTGGGTCTATGGCCACAGCACGAGCGCGTGAGGCGGATGCAGCAGCGAATGCAGCGAATTCGGAAACAGCCGCCCCGGTTGCGGCCCCGAAGGCTCCGGATCTGGATAGCCCCGAGCTGTACATCAACCGCGAGCTCAGCCTGCTTGAATTCCAGAGGAGAGTGCTGGAGGAAGCGCAAGACCCGGCGAACCCGTTGCTCGAGCGAGCGAAGTTTCTCGCCATCCTCAGCTCCAACCTCGATGAATTCTTCATGGTGCGCGCCGCGGCTCTGCAGAAGCAGGTGGTGAGCGGCACGCACGAGGTCGGCGTTGACGGACGCACGCCGAGCCAGCAGCTTGAGCTCATCCGCCAGAGCGTCGGGGGCCTGGCGGAGGGTTCACACATGGTGTTGCGGCAGGAGATCCTGCCGGCGCTCGAGCGCGAAGGCATTCGAATTGTGGACCTGGCTGCGCTCGGCCAGGAAGACCGGGCTGAACTTGACAGCTATTTCCGCAACAGCGTGTTTCCCGTCCTGACGCCGCTGGCCCATGACCCGAGCCGTCCGTTTCCCCACATCTCGAACCGTAGTCTGAATCTGGCCGTGGTTGTCGGCGATAAGGACGGCGTGGAACACTTCGCGCGCGTGAAGGTGCCGGACACGCTCGCTGCCCTCGTGCCGCTCGACCCGGCGGCGAGGAACTCTTCGGGACACACCTGGCGGCAGGGCTCGTTCGTCTGGATCGAGCAGCTCCTCGCGGCCAATCTCAGCCTGCTGTTTCCAGGCATGGAAATCCTGGGCGCCTACCCCTTCCGCATCAATCGCGACGCCGAAGTGGCCATCCAGGAACTCGAGAGCGACGATCTGCTGGAGACCGTGGAAGAGGCGATGAAGCAGCGCCGGTTCAGCTGCGCCGTTCGCCTTCAGGTTGACTCCAGCATGCCGGACAAAATCCTGGAGATCCTCACCAGCAATATTGAGATCCACCCGGACGACGTCTACCGGATCGAGCTGCCGATAGGCCTGGGGCGGTTGATGGAGCTCTACAGCGCCGATCGTCCCGACCTGAAGGACGCGCCCTTTGTGCCGCAGGTTCCGGCCAGCTTCGGACCCAATTTCGAAGAGGACATCTTCGCGGTCCTGCGCCGTGAGGATGTGCTGCTCCATCATCCCTTCGAATCCTTTCAGCCGGTCGTGGAGCTCCTGCGCCGCGCCGCGCACGATCCGGACGTGCTGGCCATCAAGATGACCCTGTATCGCGTGGGCCGCAACTCGCCCATCGTCGCCGCGCTGCTGGAGGCGATCGAGAATGGCAAGCAGGTGGCCGTCCTGGTGGAACTGAAGGCGCGCTTCGACGAAGAGAGCAACATCGAGTGGGCGCGGAAGCTGGAAGACGCCGGCGTTCACGTGGTCTACGGACTGGTGGGCCTGAAGGTGCACTCGAAAATCGCGCTGGTGGTGCGCCGCGAGGGTGAAATCATCCGGCGGTACGTGCACCTGGGCACCGGAAACTACAACCCGACGACCGCGCGCCTCTACACCGACTTCGGTTTTCTTACTTCCAACGAGCAGATCGCTGACGACGCCACGCACTTCTTCAACGAGCTCACCGGCTACGCGCAAAAGCACGAAGCGCACAAGCTGATGGCGGCCCCCGTCACCTTGAGGTCGGGTTTGACGGCGCTCATCGAGCGGGAGATCGCGCACGCCCAGAAGGGCGAGCCCGCGCAGCTCGTCTTCAAGTTCAACGCGCTGGAAGACCCGCAGATGATCAAGCTGCTTTATCGTGCCTCGCAGGCCGGCGTTAAGGTCGATTTGCTCGTGCGCGGCTTCTGCTGCCTGCGGCCGGGCCTGCCGGGCGTGAGCGAAAACATCCGCGTGACCAGCATTGTGGGCCGCTTCCTCGAGCACAGCCGCGTTTACTGGTTCCGGAACGGGGGCAACGAAGAGGTCTATCTGGGCAGCGCCGACCTGATGCGCCGCAACCTCGATCATCGCGTGGAGATTGTGTTTCCGGTTGAAGATCCCAAGCTGGTACAGCGGCTCAAGGACGTCCTTGATATCTATTGGAAAGATGAACTGAAAGCGCGGCGGCTGCAAAGCGACGGCAGTTACACCCGCGGCGCCACCCCGGGCGCCGACGCTGTGGACCGCGAAGGTTTGAACCGCGATGCTCTCAGCGCCCAGGCCTACCTGCTCAACCACCAGGGCGTGCAAGCCAAGCGAAAAGGCATCCCCCCCGCCCGGCGTCGTGGATCCAACGGCTCTCGCCGGACGAAGGCCGACGGCGGGGCGTGATTGCGGCCAACCAGCTTCGGTGGATCACCCGAAGACCGGCGCGAGAGCGACCGAAGCCAGTCCGGCGACAAAGAACAGAAACATCAGCACCAGGAGCCGGACCACGTCAGGGCCGGCTCCGCGAAATTCCTTCCATATGAAGACGCCCCAGATCGCCGATACCATCGTGGCCCCCTGCCCGAGCGAATAAGACGCCGCCGGGCCCACCATCTGCGCGTAGGAAGAGACAAAATTTGAGATGGTTCCAATGCCCCAGATCACGCCGCCGAGCACACCGAAGAAATGCCACAAACCGCGCGCCTCGAAGTACTGTACCATCCGCACCGGCGGGCCGCTGATCGGGCGGCGCATGAAGGCATAGTTCAAGGGAACGGTGCTTACCAGAACGCCGACCGCGAAAACGGCCGCCACGGTGTAGGGCCCGAGATGGCCCGGACCCTTGAGCGCCTTGGCCACGAAAGGATAAAACGAGCCCATGAAGATCCCGCACAACAGGCTGAGCAGGATCCCCTTGGTTGACACGGAGCGGTCACTTGAGAGCTTCCGGTAGGCCATGGCGTCAAGTACGATTGCGATCGCCACCAGCGCCACGCCGCCGAAGAGCAGCAGCGGATTCCCCTTGGGCGTGATCAGGTAGTTCAGCACCGAGCCGATCACCAGCGCGAGGCCAATCCCGATCGGGAACGCCACCGCGAGGCCGGCCACGGCGATGGCGGCCACCAGCAGGAGATTGGCGAAGTTGAATACCACGCCGCCCACGAGCGCCAGAAGAATGTTGGCGGTGCCGGCCTGCGCAAGATTGTGAAAGAAGCTCTCAGGACTGGAGGGATCGGTGCGGCCGAGCGTTAGACCGACCAGCAGCGCGCACAGCAGGATGCCCCAGACGTAATCCCAGTAAAAGAGTTCAAAGCGCCAGTTCCCCACCGCCTTCTGTGTGTTCGCCCAGCTTCCCCAGCAGAACATGGTGAGGATCATCATCGCCAGGGCCACACCATAAACCTGTGGAACGAACATGCGCACCTCGCAAATCGAGACGCCTGAGTCTACATGGAGAGCACTGCGGTTGCAATTCGTCCGTTATCAAAGCGACTATCGGAGACGCTGTAAACAAGGCAACTGGCGCCCTGTATTTCAGCCGTGGAAATGCTAACTTAATAGTCCATGCGCAAAGTCCTGGCAGCGATCGGGCTAATCTTTACGACCGTCGTCGTTCCCGTCCTGGCGATTGTCCTCGCCGTCTGGTTCGTCACCGGAATCGTTCGGGGGCGCGTGTGGCCCTGGTGGTTCTGGGCCGGCGGTATCGTGTTCATCATCGTGCTGCAGGTGCTGGCAAAAATGGTCACCCGCTTCGCGGTCAAAGACGACTGACCCTGGATGCCCAATGCGAGCCGGACACGGTTAGGCGTGTTCAGGCCCGAAGATCGACAACCCGTGCCGGTCGGGGTCGCGGAAATTGGCAGCCCACATGGGCCCCGAGACGGCGCGAGGTTCGATCGTGAACTCGACGCCCTTGCCGCGCAAAGCCTGGTAAGCTGCGCGCACGTCGGCGACCGGGAAGACTACTTCAGTCGCCCCCGCAATCGAGCCGCTTGCAGCCCTGGCCAACCCTTCGCTCAAGACCAGGGTCACACCCCCGCCGTTGAAGAAAGCAAATCCCTCGAACGCGGTTTTCAGGTCGAGGCCAAGCTTGTCGCGGTAGAACGCCGCTGCGAGCCCGACGTCCTTGACCCCGAGCATGATGATGCCGATTTGAGTCAGCCTGAACTCTGAGTCTGACAACGTGACCCCCTTCCGAAACGTCAGCAGTCGTCGCTAGGCAGTCCGCGGTAAGGCCTCAGCCGGAAGCAGTCGGCAGGCCTCTCGTTCGTGACGCAAACCTCATCCGTTTTTCTGCTGCGCGCCGTGCCAGACCTTGGCTACAGTAATCCTCTGCCCGCGAACGCGGTACACCACAATGTAGGGAGTGCCGCCCACAATCAACTCGCGTGTATCCGGTGTGAGGCCCGGCCGTCCCAAATGCGATTGGAGACGAAGGGCCTCAACCAACGTGACGATGCGGGTGGCCAACCTCTCAGCCGCGCCGGGTTTGTCGCGCGCGACGTAGCTTTGAATTTCGCAAAGATCCCTTCGCGCTTGCCGGGACCAGACGATCTCCATTCACGTCGTCCTCATGGTGAGACCTCCCGCAGGCGCAACGGGGAGGAGGCAGCTCGCGATCGGTACCCCACGATAGCAACCACGCTTTCATAGCTTCATGAGGAATGTAGTGACCAGCATCAACGTCATCGAGAGCCTCCCGGATTTCCGCCTGCTGGTGCTCCTGGTCCTCAAGGTAGCTTTCGAGGGCATCGCTGACCAGAAAATTGGAGCTGCGCCCTGTCGTCTTCGCCAGCCTCGCCAACCGCCGCTTGGTCTCGGGCAGCAGCCGGATGCTGAAGGTCGTGCTCCTTGTGTTCGCCATAGACACAGATTAACACAGCATGGCTTCTCTTCCCGCTTACTCTCTCACTTGCACCTTCGCTAATTCCTCGAGAAACGTGACCACCGCGGCGTAATCCAGATCGCCCTTGCCTTGCGCCTTGGCCGCCGCGTAGACCTCCTTCACTGCTGCGGCCGTTGGCATGGGGACGTTCTGCGCGTAGGCGCTCTCCATCGCCAGCGTCAGGTCCTTGTGCATCAGCTTCAGCGGAAAGTACGGCGTGAAGTCGCCCTTGAAGATAAAGGGCGCCTTGAAGTCGGTCAGGGCGGCGCGGGCCATGCTCCCCTGAATCACTTCCATCATGATCTCGGGCTTCAGACCCGCCTTGGCCGCGAGAACCAGGCCCTCGCAGAAGATCTCGACCATGGTCGACTGAATCACATTCTGGGCGAGCTTCGCGGCAAGGCCAAGGCCATGCGCTCCACAGTAGATATGCTTCTTGCCGAGCACCTGCAGCACGGGCAAAGCGCGATCGAAAGCCTCGCGGTCGCCGCCCACCATGTAGGTAAGCTCGCCCTTCGCGGCCAGGTGCTTGCTGCCGGTCACGGGAGCGTCGAGCCAGCTCGCTGCGCGTCCCGCGACCTTGCAGGCGAATTTGCGGCTGGCGACAGGGCTGATCGTGCTCGAGTCGATCACGACGGCGCCGGCGCGCACCGACTCGAGGATCCCGCTCTTGCCCATCACCACTTCTTCCATGGCGGCCGTATCACTGACGATGCTGATGAGGAACTCGGCTTCCGCGGCAGCTTCCGCGGGCGAGGACGCCACTTTCGCGCCGGCCTCGCGGAGCGGCGCGGCTTTGTCCGGGGTGCGATTGAATACGGCGACGGGGAAGCCGGCCCGAACCAGGTTGAGGGCCATGGGTTGACCCATGATGCCAAGTCCGATGAAGCCGATGGAGGCAGCCATAGAGTGCTCCTTTCGAAAATGAAGAGAACCGTCAGGTCAGACCTGTTCGAGATACGTGGTGTAGCTCTGCTCAGCGACGGCATAGAACGGCGACACGCGAACGGTCGGAGCGGGGTTCGCCATCTCAAAAGTCTGCGCCGCGTAAGGAACCGGTTTCAACGTTTGCGCAGCCTTGACCGGCTTGCCGGCCAGCCTGATCGGTGGATCAAGCGCCACCAGCATCAGCGGCCCCCGCATCAGCGCTACGGTATCGGGATGCCCGGCGTCAATCGACTCCGTACGGAATGAGAATGGCAGGCCGATCTGGACGGAATCCTGGTTTCGCCACGTGCGCCGGATGGCCGCGAAAGTTCCGGGCTCAGCAGGAACCGGAATGCTTTTCTCATTCACGCTGAGCGGCGCCGGCGATTGCAGCCAGCCGGGAATACGCACGTAGAGGGTGAACTCCGTGGGCGCCGGGAGCTCCAACCTCAGCTCCGTGGACTCTGCTTCCGGATAACCCGTAGTCTGGATCATCCGGACCGGCCGGCCGTCAAGGTCCCAATTCACTTCGGAAGGCGTGAACAAGTTGACGTAGATCCCATCCGCGCTCCGGAAGTACGTGCTGATCACATAGTCGGCGACCACTTGCGGCAAGGTTCCGGCGCAGCACGGCCAGTTATCGGGGAAGTATCGCTTCCGCGTGGCGGGGTGGTAGTCCGAGTAGTAGAAAAAGCGCCCGTCGCCGCTCGGATCCTTGGCGCCCAGCACCGTGTTGTAAAGAACGCGTTCCAGGCCGTCGCCGTATCGCGCCTCGCCGGTGAAACGCAGGAGGTACCGCGCCAGCTTGAGATGCGCATAAGACCCGCAAGGCGTCTCGAAATGCGCGTTGGTCGTGGTCAGACTCTCGGCGAGCTTCCCCTTGCCTGGTTCTACAAACTGCTCATTCGGACCCCATCCGCCCGAGGCGAATTGTTGAGTCGTCACGAGCATGTCCCAGGCGTTTTGGACGGCCCGGAGATACTTCCCATCGCCGAGGACAAGATAGGCCCGGGCAGCCGAACTCAGCGCGTTGCAGTGGCTGTAGGCGTGGCGCCCGGGCAAGACGTTCTCGCCGCGGCTCAAGGGCTCGAAGTACGTTTTGTCGAGCAGGTACCGCTTTGCCATGTCCAGATATTGCGGCTCACCGGTCACCTCGTAAGCGTAAAAGCAATTTTCGCCCAGCGTGTAGGACTCGTCGTCGGGTGCGGTTGGGTGAGGATCAGAATATCGGTCGAGAGCGCGAGGCGGCATGTAGCGGACGGCGCCGCGCGTCGCGCGATCGAGCACCTGGGTGGCGGACGAGACGCCCGCAAACCGGTACGCGTCGAGCAGGCCGATCACGTACTTGTCGTAGTTGTAGGCCGGGAAGTTCGTGGACGCCTTCAGGCTCGGGTAGCAGTAGCCGTCGGGGCCGATCGTGGCCGCGAATCCGTCCACCAATCGCTGGGTCTTGGCGCGTGTGGCCTCGTCGCCGGTGGCCTCGGAAAATCGGGCGAGCGCCGAGATGAGCTGGCCAAAGCAATGGCCGGGCGCGAAGCCCTCGCGATCGTACCAACCTCCAGGATATTCTCCCGGCGCGAGCAGTCCGGCGCGGACACGAAGTTCCTTCAGCAACCCGTCTTCGTCCACGGCCAGGTAGGACGCGTGGATGCGATCGAACTGCGCTTTGAGGGGTCCGCCCGTGAGCCTGACATCGCGATAGCGAAATTGCGTGAGCTTCTCGCGGGCCGCGGTCTCCGGAGTGAAGTGGCCGAAGGTTGCCCGGGCGGAGCTGAACGCTGCCGCGCTCACCGCGGTTTTCAACACTTCTCTCCGGGATAGCAATCGCTTGGTATTCATAGCCGACTCCTGATGACCACTTGCTATCTTACCCCTGACAAAACCGTGGTGCCCGTCTTTGATTTTGGCCTTGGCACTGACTCCAGAGGGTCCAGGCGTGCTCTGCTCCGAGCGGATCTATTACAATCTTTTCACAATTGCATGACAACCTGCGATCGACGCGGCCTCATTCTCCAGCCTGAACAGGACCCTTCGGCGTGCAGGGGGATACCGGAGGTAGTGCAGCTCCTCGCCCGACAGCTGATCTGTCGGCTTGCGCAAGTGGAAGTAAGGAGAAAATCATGAAACACAGGTCTACGCTCGGCAGCTTGCTGCCTCCCGCTTTGGCCCTAACCCTGGCTCCGATCGCCAGAGCCGGGAACACATGGTACGTCGATGGCGTGAACGGGGACAACAGCAACGACTGCGAGTCACGCCAGCAGGCCTGCAAAACCATCGGGCAAGCCATCTCCCTCGCTTCAGCGGGTGATTCCATCATCGTGGCCGCCGCGACCTACCCGGAGAATCTCGGGATCCCTTTCAGCTTGAAGATTGTCGGCGCCGGGGCTGCGACAACCATTCTTGATGGCCGGGGCATCGGGAGCGAGATCTTCACTGCCAACCCCAGAGCCATTGTCACTATTTCACAAATGACCCTCCGCAATGGCGGTGGGTTGGGCGACGGTGGCGGCATCTACAACTGCCGGTCCACCGTGACGATTACCAACGCCACCATCAGCGCGAATAGCGCCAACGTCGGCAATGGCAACCTCGGTTACGGGGGCGCGATCTACAACTGTCCTAGCAGCGTCCTGACCATTATCAACAGCACACTGAGCGGGAATAGCGCAGAAGCAGGCGGCGCCATCTGCAACGGCGGCACGCTGACGATCAGCAACAGCACCTTTCGCGGGAATGTGGCGCGCTTGCACAGCGGCGGCGGTATTTTCAACTACGGCACGCTCGTGATCAACAACAGCACCTTCAGCGGCAACGCGGCGCCAGGCGGCCTCGGCGGCGGCATCCACAATGGGCAGTTACTGGGCCAGGCGGGGACGCTCGTGATCAACAACAGCACGTTCAGCGCGAACGCCGCGCGCGACGGCGCCGGCGGCGGCGTCTCCAACTTGAGCGGGAACACGGCGACGCTCCAGAACAGCATCGTCGCGAACAATGCGGGAGGAAACTGCCGCGGCACGATGACGTCCGACGGCTACAACCTGAGCAGCGACGGCACTTGCAATTTCAACAACGCCGGCGATCTGAACAACACCGGCCCCAAGCTCGGACCCTTGCAAGGCAACGGCGGACGCACCGAGACCATGGGTCTGCTCCAGGGAAGCCCCGCCATTGATGCGGGTAATCCTGCGGGCTGCACCGACGGCGAGGGAAATTTGCTGACGACCGACCAACGCGGCTATCCGCGTCCTGATAGGGAGGACTCGAGCGGTTGCGACATGGGGGCGTATGAACGTCAACAGGACTAGCCCAGGGCCCGGTCTCCCGGCCCGGCGGCCGCAATTCTAGAGCGGGTGGCGCAGAGTCTTGCGTCCCGGAGACTGTGCGCTACCTTGCTCCCTCCTAGTGTGCGTGCCTTGCATTCCCTAATGGTGGCAAGGCTTCCCACGGGCCGGATTGAGAGACCCCCGGACTGTTCAGGCGCAGGGCGAGGCCCAGCATGCAGATTGCGCTGAATCCGAAGTACGCTCCCACCACCAGAAATCCCCGCCAGTTCAAGCCTGGTGCCAGGTTGATCCAGCGAAGAGCCAAAGCCACGAACGCCAAAGCAAAACCGGCCGAGGCTGCACCGGCCAGTCCCAGAAACCATTTGTCCGCGACCTGCCGCCCCGGGGTTCGCGCGCTTGCCCATTCGAACAGGCCGATGCTCATCGCCATCACGGCGAGCAGCACCGCGAAAAGGCGGAAGCTCAGCGGGCCCGTCCAGACCATGGGAAGCAGCCCATAGGCGCAAAAAATAAGGCCATTCAGCACCAGAAGCCACGATCTGCCCTGCCTGGGGCTCCAGATGCCTGCAGCGACGGTACAGACTCCCGCCGCCAGCGCGAGCCTGCCCATCAGCAAGCCCGTGCCCATCGGCCCGAATGTACGGAACGCCAGGGATCCGTCGGGACCACTCTGCATGGAAATGTTCAGGAGCGCTAAGAGCGCGTCAAAAATGGCAGCAAGCGCGAGCAGCCACCAGTTCTTTATCAGGCTTGGGATCATGCGCACCTCCCGATCGGGAAGCGGCCCGCCTCGGGGAGAAGCGTCTCCGCAATTCACCGATCGGTCCCATTCTAACACATCACGCGATTCATTAGGCGATCGATTTAGCGGTTACTCTTCTTCCTCTTCCTCGCCGTGGCCGGCGGCCTTGGCGGCGGCGACTACCTTGTCGGCGATGGCCTGCGGCACGATGTCGTAGTGGTCGTAATCCATCGAATACGATCCGCGGCCTTGGGTCATGGAGGTCAGGTCGGAGGCGTAGGAGAGCATTTCGGCGAGCGGCACCTGGGCCTTCACGATCGTGGAGCCGCTCTTCGAGTCCATGCCCTGCACGCGTCCGCGGCGTCCGTTCAGATTGCCCATGATGTCACCCGCGTAGTTCTCGGGCGCGGTGATCTCCACGTTCATGATGGGCTCGATCAGGCAGGGCTTGGCCTGCTCCATGCACTTCTTGAAGGCCTTGGAGCCCGCCAGTTTGAACGCCATTTCCGAGGAATCGACGTCGTGATAGGAACCGTCATAGAGGATGGCCTTGAAATCGACCACCGGGTAGCCCGCCAGATACCCTCGAGCTGCCGCTTCCACAATGCCCTTTTCGACGGCGGGGATGAAGTTGCGCGGGATGGCGCCGCCGAAGATGTCGTTGACGAACTCGAATCCGCCTCCGCGGGGAAGCGGCTCCATCTTGATCCAGCAGTCGCCGTACTGCCCGTGGCCGCCGGTCTGCTTCTTGTGTTTGCCCTGCGCGTCCGCCTTGGCGCGGATAGCCTCGCGATAAGGGACCTTGGGCGCCTTCAGGGTGACTTCCACGTGGAAGCGCCGCCGCAGCTTCGAAACCGCCACCTCGACGTGCTGCTGGCCTGACCCGGAGATCAGCAGCTCCTTCGTTTGCGGGTCGCGCGAGAAGCGCAGCAGCAGATCCTCTTCGAGCATGCGATGGATGGCGCTCGAAAGCTTGTCTTCGTCGCCGCGCGACTTGGCTTCGATGGCGAACGAAATGGCGGGTTCCGCCAGAGCTACCTTGGGATATTGGATGGGCGCCGATTTGTCGCCCAGGGTGTCGCCGGTGACGGTCTCTTTGAGCTTGGCGACGGCCCCGATGTCGCCCGCGCGCAGCTCCGGAATGGGCGTCTGGGTCTTACCCTGAATCACGGCGATGTGGGCCAGCTTTTCGGTCGTGCCGCGATTGAAATTCGTGAGCACGGCGTCGTTCTTCACCACGCCCGACATCACCTTGAAGTAGCTGACGCGGCCGGCGAAAGGATCAGCCACGGTCTTGAACACGTAAGCCGACACGGGCTGGTCATCGGCGATCTTGCGCTCCACCTTTGAACCCCCTTCGCGGTCCACACCCGTGGCCTTGCCACGCCCGAGCGGTGAGGGCAGATAGTCCACAATCACGTCGAGCAGCCCGCTCGAGCCGATGTTGGGAAGACCCGCGGCGACCGCCACCGGGTAGATGCGGCGATCGGCAACCGCTTCCCGCAGGCCGGGCACGAGATCTTCGACCGGGATCGTGCCCTTCTCGAAGAATTCCTCCATCAGCTTGTCGTTGCCCTCCGCCACCATCTCCACCAGGGCCTCGTGGGCGGCCTTAGCGGCCTCGGCGTATTCGGCAGGGATCTCACCCAGCTGGGCCTTGCCAGCGCCGTGCGGCTGATAGGTGGCGGCCTGCATGGTCACCAGGTCGATGACGCCCCGAAAGCTCTTTTCCTCGCCGAGCGGCAGTTGAATGGGGATCACGGAGCGGCCGAAAGCGCCACGCAAAGACTCGAGGCTGCGCTCGAGGCTGGCCCGGTCGCGGTCCATCTGGTTGACCACGAAAAGGCGGGGCAGGCCGAAGTTCTCCGCGAAGCCCCAGGTCTTCTCGGTCTGCACTTCCACGCCGGCCACGCCGTGCACCACCATGAGCACCGATTCCGCGGCAGCCAGCGCGGCTTCGGTCTCGTGCAGGAAGATGTTGTAGCCGGGGGTGTCGATAAAATTAATCTTGGTCTTGCCCCACTCCGCGTAGGCGAGCGACGCGCTGATGGAGAATTTTCGCTGGATCTCCTCCTCGTCGTAGTCGGTGGCCGACGTGCCGTCATCCACCTTTCCCAGCCGGTTCACCATCCCAGCGGCAAACAGCAGCGCGGAGATCAACTGCGTCTTCCCCGAGCCACCGTGGCCCACCAGCGCGACATTACGCAGATTCTGTGCGTCGTAAATTTTCACAAGAGGCTCCCCAAAATCGTGAGGCTTATACCCTACGCGACATCCGGACGCAGGGCAAACCTGCATGCTAACACAGGCCCGTCGCGGCGTACAACCGAGGCCGCTGTCTGTCTCACCGCGGTGGCTGGACGCTTGGCCGTAACATCGTCGGCGATGTGATATCATTCCAATGTGAGGATGGTCCTCGACACCGGCGTACTGGTAGCGGCCCTGCGCAGTCCGAGGGCGGCTTCCGCTGCGATTCTGAACGCGGCACGCCAGGGCCGAGTCCAGATGCTCGCGACGGTTGCTCTGGCCATGGAATACGAAGCGGTCTGCCGCCGGGCTGAGCACCAACTGGCGTCGGGGCTCTCGGATCAGGAGTTGGATGTGTTTCTAACCGCCGTCGTCGCCCTGGTTGAGCCCGTCGGCACGCGCTTTCTGTGGCGGCCTCAGCTTCGTGACCCGGGCGACGAAATGGTGCTCGAGGCGGCTGTCAATGGTCGGGCAGACGCCTTGGTCACTTTCAACCAGCGGGATTTCGGAAGCCTGCCGTCGCGATTCGGAGTAGAACTCTTGCTGCCCCGCGACGCAATCAGGAGGATCAGACCATGAGCGAAACAACTACCTACCCTCTGCGTCTGCCCCGGTCGCTCAAGGCAGCCGTGGAGCGGTTGAGCCGTCAAGAGGGCACCAGCATGAATCAGTTCGTCGCCATGGCGGTGGCGGAGAAGGTTTCGGCCCTCGAAACCGCCCGCTTCTTCCAGGATCGAAGAGCGCGAGCGGATTTCAAGGCTTTCGAGAGAATACTGAAACGGCGCGGCGGCGAACCGCCTCGTGAAGGAGACGAACGGACGGGCTAAGACGCTCGGACGGGTCCGCTGATCGGAACACCGCACGGCACTATTGCCCCCGGGGGATGCTGTGGATCGCTCTTGTTCACGCTCGACACGGCCGCCACGCTCATCACCCTGGGCGGCCTCTATGACGTATTTGCGCCTGCCAGCAAACCTGCGCGAACGGCGCGGAGGGAATCAGGATGCGCAGGTGTTGGTGCGGGCGCTGTTGCGGGCGCTGTTGCGGGCTCTGAGGGGATGCCTGGTCGCGATCGGAATCGCCGTCGCAGTTCTCGCCAACCGGCCGGTGGCCCCGGGACGTTGGCCGCTTGGGCTGATTCTGCTGCTGGTTTTGCCATCCGGGGAACGAATGCTCTGGGCATGCGCCGCGTGAACTCGCCGTACTATGTCCCGCTCGCGTTCATCGCCCTGACCGTCGCCGGCGTGGCGATGGCGGTGGCAGGGCCGCGTTGACCGCGGGGAGCGGCGCCCTGTCGTGCAGCAATCCCGTTGAACCTTCGCTTCCTGTGATGCTAGAATGAGTCACATCATGAAAAGCGCCACCGTCCGCGACCTTCGCTATCATTTCCCCGAGATCGAGGCCCGGCTGCAGAGGGGTGAGGAGATTGAAATCCGTAAGCGCAAACGAGTGATTGCGCGCCTCCTGCCGGTGCGACCCAAACCCGAGGCCTACCCGGACTTTGCGGCTCGCATTCACGAGATCTTCGGCGACAAGATGGTTGGGCAAACCGGCGCCGAGCTTGTGGCCGAGGACCGCGACCGCTATTGAACGCATACGCCGACACAAGTCTCTTGATTTCGCTGTATGGCCGTGATCCCGATACGTTCGCGGCCGTATCGCTGGTTCAGCGCTACCGCCCAACCTTCTTTCTCACACCTCTCGGGGAAGCCGAGTTCTCGAACGCGATCGAATTGCGCGTCTTCCGGCAGCAATGGACGCCTGCCGAAGCTCGCGCCGTCCGCAACGGTTTTCTGTCGGATGTCGGCGCGGGCGTTTTTCAGGTCCGGGATCCGGGCCGTGATATGTGGCAGATGGTCGAGAAGCTTTCACGCCGGCATTCGGCCCGGCTGGGCACGCGCACGCTGGATGTCCTGCACGTGGCCGCTGCCCTGATCCTGGGACCGGAGGCTTTCTACACGTTCGATGAACGGCAAGGGAAGATTGCCAAGGCCGAGGGTTTGCGGGTGCTCCCGGCCCGCTCGCGCAGGAAACCATGACGACCTCCTGAAACGCGGCGACAACGGCTGAGACAAGGTGCCGCGAGTGGGTCGCCGGGATGTAATCTACCGGCCTTTCGGGGTTATTATACTGCCCTGCTTTAGACTCCTCGGAGGTTCTGCCATGAAGTCACGGCTTGCGTTTGCGCTGTCCTTTCTGGTCACCCTGCTGGTCCTCGCTCCGGCCGTGATTCGAGCGCGCACGCCGGCGCAGAGTCAATCGGGGTCGAAGCCTTTCGACCTGATTGCCTGGAACGGCGGCCAGTTCATCTACGGCGTGGACTATTACCCCGAAGCCGAAGGTCCGGTGGACAAGGACGCGGAAATGATGCAGGCCGCCGGCATCAACTTCGTGCGCATGGCCGAATTCGCCTGGGCGAAAATGGAGCCGACCGAAGGCCACTACGATTTCGCATGGCTCGATCAGGCGCTCAAGGTGTTGAACGCTCACGGCATCAAGGCCGTGCTCGGCACGCCGAGCGCTTCGCCGCCCGCCTGGCTGATGGCGAAGTATCCGGATATCGCCGCCATGAACGACGAGGGCGTGCGCTACCGTTACGGATCGCGGCGCAACTATTGCCTGAACAATCCGGACTTCCTGGCCGCCGTGCGCGGCATCGTGACGGCCATGGCCGAGCACTACCAGAATCATCCGGGCGTCCTCGGCTGGCAGATTGACAACGAGCTCGGCGGTCCGGACTGTTACGATTCCCTCTGCCGGGCGGCCTTTCAAAAGTGGTGCCGGACGAAGTACGGGAGCCTCGACGCGGTCAACAACGCGTGGGGCACGATCTTCTGGGGCCATACCTACTCAGACTGGGCGCAAATCCCCCTGCCCTGGAACACCCTGTACGGAGTCCACAATCCGAGCCTCGAACTCGATTACCACCGCTACTTCAGCGACGCCACTCGCGATTTTCTGGTGATGCAGGCCGACATCCTGCGGCAGATCGCGCCCGGCAAAGCGATCACGCATAACGAAATGGGCTTGTTCGATAACATCGACTACTCGCACCTGAATACCGCCCTCGATTTCGTGGCCTGGGACAACTACCCCATGATCGGTCAGAGCTTCGCCAACTATGCGGCTCCGGGCCTCGGCCACGACCTCACGCGCGGCTCGAAGAATCAGCAGAACTTCATGGTGATGGAACAGGAAGGAGGGATGCCCGGCTGGACCACGTTCTGGGGCCACCAGGCGCCGCCTGATCTTTACCGCGTCTGGGCGTATCAGGCCATCGCGCACGGCGCCGACGGCGTGTGCTATTTCCGCTGGCGTACCTCGCGCTACGGCACCGAGCAGTATTGGCAGGGCGTGCTCGACCAGGACAGCTTTCCCAACGCCCGTTACGCCGTGGTGAAGCAGATGGGGGGCGAGGTGACGCGCCTTGAGGGCGTTCTCGAGGGAACGCGGCCCGTCGCGCAGGTCGCCCTTCTGGTCTCGCCGGACACGCGCTGGGCTTTTCACATCCAGCCGCTCGTGAAGGGGTTCGATTACAACCGCCAGCTTCACCGCTATTACGACTCCCTTCGGCGCTCGCGCGTGAACACGGACGTGGTCTTCCCGCAGGGTGATCTCTCGCCCTACAAGGTCGTCGTGGCGCCGTCGCTGTTCGTGGTGACGCCGGAGCTCGCCCGGAAACTCGCCGACTTCGTGCAGGGCGGCGGGTCACTGGTGCTGACGTATCGTTCCGGGGTCAAGGACGAGCACAACGTCTTTACCGACGCCACCCTGCCCGGACCGCTCGCTACCCTCGCCGGTGTCGCGATCCACGATTACGATCCACAGGTTGATCCCACCGGCGGCCTTCAGCAGGAGATTGTGCTCGGCGGCGGCCAGCATTACCCGGCACGGGTCTGGTTTGACGTCCTGACGCCCAGTACGGCCGAGACCCTCGCGACCTATGGCAAGGGCTATTACGCGACCAGCGCGGCGGTGACCCGGAACGACTCCGGCAAGGGGCGCGTCTATTACGTCGGAACCGAGCCGGACTCCCCCGAGTTCTACGACCGCTTTCTGGCAGGCATCCTCCAGGGCGCCGGGATCAGTCCGGGGCGTTCGCTTCCGGACGGGGTCGAAATGGCGGTGCGCGAAGGCTCGGGGCGGAAGATCGTGTTCCTTCTGAATTACACCGACACGCGGCAATCAGTGGACGTGGGCGGAGCGTCACAAGACGCTCTCACGGGTAGTTCGGTACCGGCCTCGGTGGAGGTGCCTGAGTTCGGAGTGAGGGTACTTGTCCAATAGGCCTCGGCGCCACGACCGGACTGCGTCCGAACGTCCCATCCCCGGCCACCCCCGGGGCGGGAGGCTCGGCGTGGAAAAAAAAGCGTCGAATCGAGGAACGAAGCCACTATCTCCTTTAGAACAGACGTGGCTCTCCTGCAACGCCCGAGGCAGTCCGTCGAGTCGGAGTCCAGAAAGAGGCCCGGGACGCAGGGTCTGGGGTGAGGCTGACGGGAGCAAACCGGGCCACAGTCCGTAGGACCGCGCCGCCCGGATCATTTGCGGCCCGGATGTCGGAAAAACACGGCGATATCGCGGAACGAACCCACTATCTCCTTCGGAATCAGTGAAACGCTGGCTGAGGGCGGCTCAGTTTGAGGTAGCGCGGCTTCATGCCGTACTCCGGCGAGACAAGCCTCTCGTTGTCTCGCGAGGGTCCTTAAGCGGGGGTGAAACGCGCAAGCAAGCCCATACGTCTGACCATTTTGGGGCCGCCGGGCGCCGTGGGTCGTGCCCGAACACAAAAACTGAGGCAAATCAATGGTTAGTACGCGAATTGCGAACCACATACGGACTTGGTTCGTGACAGCGGGGGCTGTCCTGGCTCTCGGCGCTTCGGGCGTGGTCGTGCAGGCTGCGGGCGCGTCGCAGGCGCAGCAACCCGCAGGACAGGCTGCGGCGGCGCGGCCGCTCGGCACCATCAAGGCCATCAGCGGCAACAACATTACCCTCACGACCGATGCCAAGACCGACGTCAACGTGGTGGTGCAGGATGGCGCCCGGATCGTGCGCGTTGAGCCGGGGCAGAAGGATCTGAAGGGCGCCACCGTAGTGCAGTTGCAGGATCTGCAGGTGGGCGACCGGATTGTGGTGCGCGGGACCAATTCCGACGATGGCAAGTCGGTGCTCGCCGCCGGCGTCATCCTGATGAAGAAAGCCGATATAAGCCAGAAGCAGCAGCAGGAACAACAGGATTGGCAGCGCGGCGTGGGCGGGTTGGTGAAATCCGTCGATCCCGCCGCGCAAGCCCTCACGATCTCGAGCGGCGCCGGTCCCACCGCTAAAGTGGTGACGGTCCACATCTCCCCGCAGACCATCTTGCGCCGCTACGCGCCCGGCTCGATAAATTTCGCCGACGCTCAGCCCGCGCCACTCGGCCAGATCAAGCCCGGAGACCAGCTTCGCGCTCGCGGGCAGCGTAGTGCCGATGGCAGCGAGCTTACGGCGCAAGAGATTGTTTCCGGATCGTTCCGGAACATCGCCGGCAGGGTCTCTTCCGTGGACGCCGCCGCGAACCAGATCACCGTGATGGACCTGCTCACCAAGAAGCCCGTGGTGGTGAGCTTGACCTCGAACTCCGAAGTCCGCAAGCTGCCCGCGATGATGGCGCAGATGATCGCCATGCGCCTTAAGGGCGGCGCACCCGGGGCACCGGCGGGAGCCGGGTCGCAAGCCGCGGCGGGCGCAGGCCAGGCAGGATCAGGTCCGCCATCGACGCAGGCCTCTGCGGGCCGGACATCGCAATCTCCGGGCGCCGGCTCGGGAGCCGGTCCGGGAGGCTGGCGCGGCGGCGGTGGTGCGCCGCCGGACTTCCAGCAGATGCTTCATCGATTACCGGTCGCCACGGTCTCGGACCTGAACAAGGGCGATGCCGTGATGATTGTTTCCACCGAAGGCACAACGGGCGACGGTGTGACCGCCATTACGCTGCTCGCGGGCGTGGAGCCGATCCTGACGGCGCCGGCCTCGAGCCAGGCCATGCTGCTTTCACCCTGGAGTCTCGGCGGGCCCACAGAAGGCGGCGATGCCGCGACCCCATAGTTCAAGCTCGGCTGCGCGTTCAGCGCGCGCCAACCAGGAGATGTGATGCGAGTTTCAAGATTGCTCATGAGATTGATTGCGCTGGCGGCGATATTTCTGGCCCCAGCGCTCGCCGTCCGATTGCCGGCCCAAACGGGCTCCGGAACTCTGCGCGGCCAGATCACCGACCCTTCCGGGGCTGTCGTCGCGGGGGGAACCGTGCTCGCCACGGGCGCTAATGGACAGAGCCGCGGCGCCGACGTGGCCAAGGACGGCAGCTACGAGATTCAAGGGTTGACGCCGGGCACCTACACGGTAAGCGCCGCGGCCAAGGGCTTCGCGCCGTTCGAGCAGCCGAACGTCAACGTCACGACCGGGCAGGCCCAAAAGCTCGATATTCGCCTGAAGATTGAGGAGCAAATGCAGCAGGTGAACGTCAACGGGTCGGCCCCAACCCTCAGCGTGGCGCCGGAGAACAACGTAAGCTCGGTCGTCATCAGCGGCAAGGATCTCGATGCGCTTTCCGACGATCCCGACGAATTGCAAACAGAGCTTCAGGCGCTGGCGGGGCCGTCGGCGGGGCCGAGCGGCGGCCAGATTTACATCGACGGATTCACCGGCGGCCAGCTCCCGCCCAAAGAAGCCATCCTCGAGGTGCGCATCAATCAGAACCCGTTTTCCGCCGAATACGACAAGGTCGGTTACGGGCGCATCGAGATTACCACCAAGCCCGGCTTCAGCCAGTTTCATGGCAACTTCATGGCAGACGGCGATCCCTCGGCTTTCAATGCCCGCAACCCTTTCGCCGTCACTGAACCTCCCTACCACACGGTGTTTTACAACGGCACCATCGGCGGACCGATCTCGAAGAAGGCGTCGTTCTTCATCGACGGGTTCCGGCGCGACATCGAGAACAACTCGGTGATCAGCGCCGTGGTTCTCAGCCCGACATTTCAGCAGGAGCCGCTCAGCGCCGTGGTGATCAATCCGCTGGCCAGAACCAATCTGAGCCCCCGCCTTGACTATCAAGTGAGCCAGAACAACGTCCTCAGCGTTCGCTATCAGTGGTGGGAGGATATCGAGGATAACGACGGCATCACGCAGTTTTCCCTGCCCGTGCAGGCGTATGACACCCGCGAAATCGAACACACGGTTCAGATCAGCGATACCCAGGTGCTGAGTTCTCGCACCGTGAACCAGACGCGCTTCCAGTTTCTCCGTGAAGACGACCTTCAAAATCCCGCGAGTTCGTTGCCCGCCATTAACGTGCTCGGCGCGTTCACGGGAGGGGGCAATTTCCAACAGAAGTCACTCGATCTTGAAAACCATTACGAGCTGCAGAACCTGACCACCATGGCGCTCGGCAAGCACCAGGTGATTTTCGGCGGGCGGTTGCGGGACAACGATATCTCGAACAGCACCACCCAGGGCTTTAACGGGACGTACACCTTTGGCACGATCGAGGCTTATCAGGCGGCGGAAATGGCTTTGCAGGGCTGCCTGGCGCCGTGCCCCACGGGCGTGGCTGGCCCCACCCAATTCAGCATCACGGAGGGCAAACCTCTGGCCACGCTGAACTACTTCGATATGGGGCTCTATGGTGAGGACACCTGGCGCGTGCGGCCTAATATCAGCCTAAGCCTGGGACTTCGCTTCGAGTCGCAGAACTACATCAACGATCACGCCGACTTCGCTCCGCGCATCGGCCTCGCCTGGGGCCTGGGCCGCGGGAGAAGCCCAAAGACCGTCCTGCGCGCCGGCTCCGGCCTTTTCTACGACCGATTCCAGCAGCAGCAGATCCTCGAGGCCGAGCGCCTGAACGGCGTCAGCGAGCAGCAGTACCTGGTGACCAATCCTACTTTCTTCCCTTACACCATCGTGCCGCCGGGCACCACGGCCTCGCTTCCCACGGTTTACAGGATCGGCTCCGATCTGCGGGCGCCGTACACGATTCAATCGGCGGTGGGGCTCGAGCGTCAAGTGACAAAAGCGGCCACCGCTTCGGTTACCTACATCAATTCGCACGGGGTTCATCAGCTTCTGACCAACAACATCAACACTCCGCAGAATTTCACCTCTTGCCCGCCTGGAACTACGGTGGATTGCGGGCCGCTGACCGGCAACTACCCGCTCGGGATCGACGCCGGGTACGTCTACCAATTCGAGTCCGTGGGGCTTTACAACGAGAATCAGCTGGTCACGAATTTCAATATCCGCGCCGGCACCCGGCTGACGGCATTCGGGTTCTATACCCTGAGTTACGGCAACTCGAACACTTCCGGCGTAAGCGACGTGCCCATGAATCCCTACGACATCGGTGAGGACTACGGCCCTGCGGGGTTCGTCTCCCGGCACCAGGCGTTCGTAGGAGGATCGATATCCTTCCCGAAAGGATTCCGCGTCAGCCCTTTTCTGATCGCGACCTCCGGACGACCCTTCAATATCACGCTGGGTGAGGACGTGTACGGAACGGGCGTCTTCAGCGCCCGCCCGGCGCTTGCGCCGGTGGGCGCTCCCGACTCGATCAACACCGCGTATGGCAATTTCTATTTGTATGGCACCACCAACCAGCAGCCGATCCCGCCTTACGAGTTTTTTGGACCGAGCGCGGTCTCGTTGAATATGCGCGTGGCCAAAACTTTCGGCTTCGGAAAGAAACCGCAGGCGGCCGGCGGGAACAGGGGCGGGGGCGGCGGCTACGGGGGCGGCGGACCTGGCGGCGGTCGCGGCGGTCCGGGGGGCGGCTTAGGCGGTCGCGGTCTGAGCGGGGGCGGCGGCGGCCCGGGGATGTTCGGCGGCGGGGGCGCGGAGAATTCCAAATACAGCCTGGAGTTCAGCGTCAATGCGCGCAATATCTTTAACCACATCAACCTCGGTCAGCCGGTTACCAATTTGGGCTCGCCACTGTTTGGAGAGTCGAACACGGTCAATGGGTTCATGGGGTATCGTCACATTGACATGATGGTGAGGTTCACGTTCTAAGCAGGCGGGAAGATTCGGCAGGGCTTCATCCCTGCAGCCGGTTTTGAGACGCACCAGGGACGTAGGCTACACGTGGTCAGAGCCCGCCGGCAGGACCTCGGCCGCCGGCACGTCCTCATGGCCGCCGTGCAGCAGTTCCACGACCGCGTGATTCAGGCGCGTGCGCACCTCGGAGCGGTCGCTGGCTCGCGTCATGTAGCGTACGATCACGAGCACGCCGTCGCCGCTCGGCCTCAAATCGAGCGCAGGCGCCAGGGGCAGCGTACGCACCCCGTAGCGGTGCGCCACGCGCTGCCAATCCGTCGCGGCCGCTTGCGCGTAGCCTTCGGTTTCCCTTTCCACGATGGCCCGAATCTTCTCAATCAACGGATAGGGATCGCCGCCGCCGGAGACCGCCACCTGTAGTTCGTCCCACAGCCATTGGCCCGAGGTCGTGAAATTGAAGTAGTGTCCTTCCACCGCGTATCCGTTGAGGAAGGCAACTTGCCGTCCGGTAGGAAAGCCGGCGTCCGTGCCGTTGCCCGTCTCGAGCAGAACGGTGCGCAGAATGCCGATCTCCACGACCTCACCGCGCACGCCATTGATCTCCACCCAATCCCCCACGCGGATTCCGTTGCGGCCCATCAGCACGAACCACCCGAGGAAAGCGACGATGAAGTCTTTCAGGGCCACGGTCAGCCCGGCCCCGGCCAGGCCCAGAATCGTGGAGAACTGGCTGGGAGTCCCAAAGACAACCAGCACGATCACCAGCAGCGTAAGCGTCTGCACCACGAAGCGGAGCAGCGCGACGAGCGTCGCCTGCTGAGTACGCTCCAGCTTGAGCCGGTCGAGTGAATGATGGATGAGGCGTTGGATCGCGAAGGCCGCGAGAATCACAAGCAGGATCCACAGGACCCCCTTGATCAAGCGGTGCAACGCCACCCGGGTCTGGGCTTGCGCTACCAGATTCCATTGCTCATAAGTCGCGGCCAACTGCTGCAGGTCCTGAATGCGCTGGTCGAGGGCCGCCAGGCTTTTCTCGTCGTCGGAGAGCTTGTGCAGGGTTTTGAGGTCCGCAGCGGACGCTTGCGGGGCAGGCTGCGGACCGGCCGCGGCCGCGCCGGCTTGGACGGACGCGCCCGCCTGAGCGCCGGCTTGAGTACCGGTTTGGGCAATCGACCGGCCGGACTGCCGTGCGGATTTCTCCTGCTCGACCTGCTGATCGAGCGCGGCGTGGTCATGCGAGAGCGCGGCCCCGAGCTTGAGGGCGTCCTGCCGTGCCTGGGCGATCTGCTCCTGCTTGGAGCGCAAGGTACTCCAGGCGGACTCCTCGGCGATCATGTTCCTTGCGGAGGAATCGGCCGCGCCGCTGCCCGCAGTGGTCCCGGTGCGGGTCGTCCCGTTCGTGTGCTCGGCCGCTTCGTGTTGATCGAGGAGTTGCTGGATCTTGCTGCGCTCGTCGCCGCCGGCCCGCACCAGGTCCTGCTGCGCATCGGCCAGCTCGTCCTGATGGAGGGAAACCTCAGCCTGAACGACCTCGACCTGCTGTTGCAAATCCGCCTGGCGATCGTCCCTGGCTTTCGCAGCCTCTGCCTTGAGCTGGTTTACCCTGCTCTCGCCGGCGTCGATCTCGCTTTGCGCCCGGTCGATGCGTTCCTGAATGGCGCGGATCGCCGGTGTTTGGGACGTGGGCTGGTTGCTGGCCGTCCTTAAGGCACTCGAGAACGCCAGGTCCACCTGGTGGTCGGCCAGCCGGAGCGCATCTGCGGCCAGGCGTTGCTCATCCTCGCTGGCGGCAAGGGTCGCAAGCTGGCGCGCCGTGTCAAGAGGCTGCTGGTCGGCGCTGAGGCTGAGCGCGCCCGGCGAATTCCTGGGGGCCGCCGGTTTGGCGCGGGATCCGTTCCCCGTCAAATACAGACCAATCGCACTCAAAACCACGAGGGCCATGAGCACCACAACGGCAAATCTCGATGAGATCTTCATAGAGTGGACGCGACAGGAAGATAAGACCCGCGGCGCCAAATCCCAGCAAACGCTCCTAGACCTTTCTACCTTTCACCGGTGCCGCGAGCACGGTTCAGTGCCGGGCTTGCTTGCGGAGCTTACCCTCGAGTGTCTGGGCATCGGCCGGTGTCAGCGACGGCGCCGCCTGGCGGAGCATCGTCATGAACCAGTCGACCTCCTCGGGTGCCGAAGGAAACCCGACGTTCACGCCGGGCTTGTCGGTCACGGGCCGGTTGGAGTTGACCACGAGCTGGCCCGTCGAGTCCAGAAAGGCGAAGAACGGCAATCCGCTCTCCTTGCTCCCGCCCAAGCGATTCTTCACATCCTCGCCACCGGGATTATCGAGGGTCGCCTTGTCCGCATGTTCTTCAACCGTCAGGTGGGTGATCACAAAGTGCTGCTGAAGGAGGGGCCGTACGTCCGGGGCCTCAATAAACTTGTCAAGTTGGCGGCACCAGCCGCACCACGAGGCCCCGAAGATGACCCAGACGCTCTTGTGCTCGGCTGCGGCTCCGGTTTCGGCGGCCGTCAGCACCTGGTCTGCCGGTGCAGGTCCCGGCGCGTCAGCGGGCCGCGCACCAAGCGCCGAAGCCAGGAGGATCATCGGCAGTACCAAAACTCGCTGAATCATTCGCATAGCGGGATTGTACGCCGGGTGGATACCTCAGGCAAGGCGCGCACAGCCTGAGGGCTGAAGCGCTCCTCAAGTTTCTCGAACTGTGCGCCGATAAACTTAGCGAGGGCGGTCTTGCGCGGTCAACTGTGCGAGGGGGAAACCCGAGGCCGGAGGCAGACTGCCCTCACTCCCAGCGTCAATCCGCGTCAATCCCAGCTAATCTGGCGGTTTCGGTCCATAGCCGTCTGGCCGCCGCGTCATCTTGTGCTTCCCGAGTTGGTGTGGCGGGACGGCTCTTGTAGAAGTACCCGCCCGTAACCCCCGCCACATCCGGCGAGGAGGCCAGGTAAACGATAGTCTCCGCGCCTTTCTCAGGAGAGATGGCGAAGTGCTTCGCCAGTTGGATGCCATACATGATCATGCTGCCACCCTGGTCGCCGAAGCGCGTATCGACGAAGCCGGGATGCAGGCAGTTCGCCGTGACCCTGCTACCGAACCATCGCCGGGCCAGCTCGCGCGTGAAGAGGATGTTGCAAAGCTTAGACCGTCCGTAAGCCTTGAAAGGGCGGTATCCCTGCGCCGTCTGCAGATCATCCAAATCGAACCTGCCACGGCGGTGCGCGTCCGAGGAGGTGTTGACCACGCGCGCCGGAGCTGAAGCCGTCAAGCGTTCGCGGAGGCCGAGGGTGAGAACAAAATAGGCCAGATGATTGAGCGCAAAAGTGCGCTCGAGGCCATCTTCAGTGACGCCACGCGTGCCAAAAATGGCCCCGGCGTTGTTGATCAGCACGTCGATTCGAGGCTCGGCCGCGGCAATATCCGCCGCCACGCGCTTCATCTCCGCGAGGCGTGAGAGATTGCCATAGTGAGCGCTGTGACTCCGCTCCGGTGCGACCTCGCCGAGGCCCTTCAGGGTCGCTTCGCCACGGGCAGGGTCACGGGCCACGAGCACTATGCGCGCGCCCATGGCGGCCAGACGCTCAGCGGCCACCTTGCCGATTCCGGAAGTCGCGCCCGTGATCACGACTACCTTACCCTGCATTGCGTTCCCTTCATTCCGGCTCCTCGATCGTAGGGGCGCTGCTTGCTGCGCCCAACTTCTGATTCGCTCGCCTCCTGCGGGGCGCGGCTAAGTGCGCCCCTACTGTGGCAGGGCGAAAGCGACGTAAAGCCCGCCAGCGGGGGTGCCGCGCGGACGGCCGCCGCCCGCCGCGATCGCCACGTATTGGCGGCCATTCACTTCGTACGTCGCCGGAGTACCATTTCCCGCGAAGGGGAGCGTGGCCTCCCACAGCAACTCACCCGTCGATTTGTCGTAGGCGTGCATTTTGTTGTCGAAACTGGTCGCGCCGATGAACACCAGTCCCCCGGCGCTAACCACAGGACCACCGTAATTCTCGGTGCCGGTATTCTTGAGGCCTCGGGCGGCGAGCTCCGGATACTCGCCGAAAGGGATCTTCCAGGCGTATTCCCCGGTGTTGAGGTTGATCGCGTTCAGTGTGCCCCAGGGAGGCGCAACCGCCGGATACCCGTCCGGGTCCAGGAACTTCTTGTAACCGGTGAAGCGATAATCCATGTTGGGCGCCACGTCGGCTGCCGCCCGGCCCGTGCTCGAAAGCTCGCGGTCCGCCCCGCTTGTCAGGTATTGGACGAGCGCACCCACCTGTTCATCGGACAGGTCAGGAAAGGCGGGCATTCGGCCACTGCCTTTACGCAGGAGGGCTACGATCTCGTCAGCGCTGCGGCGCTTGGCGACGCCGATGAGCGAGGGGAACTGCGGCGGTGAGCCGGCCATCTGGTCGCCGTGGCAAAGGCTGCACCGGTTCAGATAGAGCCCCCGGGCGTCCAGGGTCTTGCCGGCTTTCATCTCCGCCAGCGCGCCTGTCCAGGCCACGTCGTTCGCATTCACGTAGAGGATGCCGGTCTCCGGATCGACCGCCGAGCCTCCCCATTCCGCGCCGCCGTCATAGCCCGGAAACATCACGGTGTCTTTGTCAGTGCTGAAGGGCACGAACTGGCCCTCGCTGCGGAATTTCCGGAACTGCTCCACGGCCCATTGGTGCGCCTCAGGGGTCCGGTTGGTGAGGAGATCCTCGGTGAGGAGTTGGCGCGCGTACGGCGCCGGCTTGTCGGGCAAGCGCTGCTCGGTGGCCGCCACTTCTCCCGGCACCTGGCTCGGCGGAAACGGGTGCTCCCGGATCGGAAACAGCGGCTTGCCGTTCGAGCGATCGAACAGAAAGACGAACCCCTGTTTACTCGTCTGCGCCACCGCATCCACGCGCCGCCCATCGCGCCACACGGTCATGAGTGTGGGCGGCGAAGGGAAATCCCGGTCCCAGAGATCGTGCCGGACCGCCTGAAAGTGCCAGATGCGCTCGCCGGTGGCGGCATTGAGGGCAAGCAGGCAGTTGGCAAAGAGGTCGTCGCCTACGCGATTGGCGCCGTAAAAGTCCGCTGCGGCTGACCCAGTGGGCACGTAGACAATGCCGCGCCCGGGGTCGAGCGCCATGCCCGCCCAGTTGTTGGCCGCGCCGCTGTACTTCCAGGCGTCTTTCGGCCAGGTGTCGTAGCCGAACTCGCCCGGATGGGGAATGGTGTGGAACGTCCAGCGCAGCTTGCCGGTCCGCACGTCGTAGGCGCGAATATCGCCGGGCGGCGCGGGCAGATCCTCGGGCTCACGCTCGCCCACGATCAGCAGATCCTTGTACACAACGCCCGGGCTCGTCATGGCGACCTCTTGCTGCGCAACATCCCGGCCCAGGTCTTCGCGCAGGTCGATGCGGCCGTTTGTGCCGAAGCCCGGAATCGGCGCACCGGTCGCGGCGTCGAGGGCATAGACGTAGTGCATCACACCGGCCAGAATGCGCCGGTCGCCCTTGCCCCGGGCGCCCGCACGCGCGGAGCCCTCCGCCCAGTAGGCAAGCCCGCGTGCCGCCTCGCTCGTCCCGCCGGCGCCGGAATCAAACTTCCACAGAGGCTTGCCGGTGGCGGCATCAAGCGCGAACACTTTCTGGGACGGCGTGTAGGCGTACAGCACGCCATCGACAACGATGGGACTCGTCTGCAGGCCGCCCTTCTCGCCGGTGTCATAGGTCCAGGCGACCTGGAGCTTGTGGACATTGCTGCGATTGATTTGCGCGAGGCTGGAATAACGCGTGTCCTGCGGGTCGCCGCCGTATACAGGCCAATCAGCCTGTTGGGCGCGCTGCCCGGCTCCCTGGGCAGTAGCGATTTGCGGGACCTCTGCCGCCGGGCCCAAAATCGTCGAAGCAAGAAGAAGGCAAACGGAGATTCGTCGCATAGATTCGTGGCGCAACCGGGAGGCTAGTTTACCGTATTTGTCGCCGCGAGGGCAGGCACGTACGCAACTCTTTGTCGCTGCCTACTGCCTACCGCCTACTGCCCACTGCTTACTGCCCTCCGCCTACCGCCGGCCCTCCACCGCCGGCAGGGCCTCAAAGGGGCTTCCGATCTGAAGCACGAAGGCCTCCGCCCGCTTGTACCCGCTCTCGACGCCTCGGAAACGCGCGACCAGATCCTGCAAATCGTAGTAGCGATCCGGGGTCTGAGAAGCGTGCGCGTAGCAGGCGGCGCGCTTGCGGGACTCCATCGCAGTGATGTCGACGTAGTGAGTGGGAGCGAATTGTCGCGTGTCTTCTCCATCTGAAACTTCGTAATAGTAAAGCGCAAATTTCTGATCCAGATGCAGCCAGGCGTCAAACGCCAGCGCTGAGGTGGCGCGATGGTCCCGGTGACCGTCGATGGGCCATTGGGTAAAGACCACGTCGGGACGCTCCGCCTCCAGAATCTTCTGGAACGCGTCAAAATGAGCGGCGTCGAGCACGGCGTGACCATTCACTTGGCCCGCATACAGGGGGCGAGCGTGAAGGATTTCGCACGCCTTGCCGGCCTCGGCCATGCGGACGTGAGCGGGCGCCCCGCCCTGCACCGCCGGCCACTCGCCGTTGTTCAAGTAAAGGAGAACTACCTCATGGCCAAGATCGCTGTAGCGCGCGATGGTGCCGCCGCAACCGTATTCAGGGTCGCCGGGATGCCCGCCCGCCACAATAACCTTGAGTTTCGGCGGCGGGGAAGCCTGTGGAATTACATGGGCGGCACCTGTCCCCGGCAGTCCAACGGCCAAGGCGGCGCCCGCCTGCCCCGCGCGGGTCAATACTTCGCGTCGTGTGATGGAATCCATTTTCCCTTATCGATTCGCCTGTCGGTTCTGACGCTCAGGGTCTTGCCGTCCGGCGCGAACCGCGGTCCCTGCGATCCGCCTGCCGTTTCGTGAAAGGACTTGAGGCACGCCGTCGGAGAGTATGCTCGCGCCTGGATCCTGCTTGAAAACAGTTTCTCACGATCATTGTTGGACAAACGGCACAAACCGCCGCCGCTACCTCAAACAGACCACTACCGGCGGCGGGCACGTTCTTGACACGCTCCGGCGCTGGTGGCAAGATCGTAACACGTGACGCGGCTCCCGTTTCGCAATGGAGCCGCGTTTCGGTTTCTTGCCGAAGTGGCGGAATTGGCAGACGCGCTACATTCAGGGTGTAGTGCCCGTCAGGGCGTGGAGGTTCGAGTCCTCTCTTCGGCACCAAGCTTACAGATCACTTGCTTGCCCGCGCGGATCTGGGTATCCCGCGCTCACGCCCCTGGCTCATCATACAATTCCTTCTCTGAAAGCACGGGCGCGCTCGCGAATTCCTTGCCGCCGCGGGTGGCCGCTCCGAACATCGGACCCCGAGCCGGCACCACGGGCGCGAAAGCCTTGAAGCCGATCGGCGGCGCCACGTCATCGTAGATGGCCTCCATGCCGCCCCGCCGGAAATAGGTTTCGTGCCAAAATCCGGTACCGCCTGAATCCTTCAGAAACTCCTTCCACCATTGCCGGTGGGGGTCCGAGCGCGTCCACTTCAGCAGCGATTCCAGATCACGCCAGTATTGCCGCATGCCGACGTGCATCGGGAGCAGAGAAAAGATGACGACCTCGTGCCGGAGGAGTCCGTCGGGCTGCGCCTCGACCGAGGCGGAAATCCTGGGACCAAACCCGAGAAGTGTCTTGATCCCGGTGATACGATTCACCCTCATTCCCAGGTAAACGACCACGAGGTCCGGATATCCGGACAGATCGACTGTCCGGCGGTCAACGCGTGTGCTCATACGGATAGAGATGCCTGAGCAGCGATCATCGTCGCACGACTTTCTGCCTCGTCGCCCGAATGTTACAGCACGGTGACGCCGCCTGAAGGCACGATTCGCGCTCGCACGGCACTGTTCGTACACGGCCCTTGACAACAATGTTCAAGAAGGTTTATTGGTGTTAAGTCGACGTGAAAGCCTCGTAGTTCCCGGAGGCTCAGGAGGTCCGCCGTGGCTCCCACTCGCAGAGACTTTCTCAAGATCAGTACAGCGGGCGGCGTTGTGACGTCGATGCTGGGCTTCGACCTGGCGCCGGCCTACGCCGAGATGCGCGCCCTCAAAATCGCCCGCGCCTCGGAAACGCGGTCCACTTGCCCGTATTGCTCCGTGAGCTGTGGCGTCATCATCTACACGATGGGCGATAAGGCCAAGAACGTGACACCCGCCGTGGTGCACGTTGAAGGCGACCCCGATCACCCGATTAATCGCGGTACGCTCTGCCCCAAGGGCTCGTCGCTGCAGCAGGACATCCTCAATGAGCGGCGATTGCTGAAGCCCCAGGTGCGCCGTCCGGGCTCCGACCACTGGGAAGACATCGGGTGGGACGACGCCATCAATGAAATCGGCGGCTGGGTGAAGAAATCGCGCGATGAAACCTTCGTCGAGAAGGACGCGCAGGGCCGCACCGTGAATCGCTGCGAAGGCATCGCCTGGACAGGCGGCTGCACCGACACCAACGAGTTCAACTATCTGGTCGTAAAGTCGATGCGGAGCATGGGCTTATGTTACATCGAGAACCAGGCCCGAGTTTGACACGGCCCCACGGTCTCAAGTTTGGGACCTACATTCGGACGCGGGGCGATGACCAACGGCTGGATCGACATCAAGAACACTGACATGATGTTGATCGAGGGCGGGAATCCAGCCGAAAATCATCCTTGCGGATTCAAGTGGGCCGTCGAAGCCAAGCGCAACCGCAACGCCAAAATGATCGTGGTGGATCCGCGCTTCACGCGCACCGCCGCGGTGGCCGACCTTTTCCTGCAGATTCGAGCCGACACGGACATCGCGTTCCTCGGCGGCCTCGTGCACTACGCCATCCAGAACAATCGCATCGCCAAGGATTATCTCGTCAACTACACCAACGCCGCCTTCATCATCAAAGACGGCTTCAAGCTTCCCGAGGATGGGCTCTATTCGGGCTTTGACACCGCTACCCAGACGTACGACAAGTCCACCTGGAACTACGCCGAGGGCGGCGACATAAGCGGCAAAGCCCACTCGGCGGAGACGCCGCAGGCCCCTACAAAGGCTTCGACTGCCCCGGACGCCGGCAAGCCGGCCGCGCCGCCGTCCCCTTTACTGCCCGAGAATGTAGCGTACGATCTCACGCTGCAGCATCCGCAATGCGTTTTCCAGCTTCTCAGCCGGCAGTACTCGCGGTACACACCTGATGTGGTCGAGAAGATTACCGGAATCGCGCAAGACCAGTTCCTCAAAGCGGCCGATCTCTTCACTTCTATACGCAAAGACGGCGACATGACGAAGGTGGCCACCGTCATCTATGCCGTGGGCTGGACGCAGCACACTTCCGGCACACAGACGATCCGGACTGCCGCCCTGCTCCAGTTGCTGCTCGGCAACATCGGACGCGCCGGCGGCGGCGTGAACGCGTTGCGCGGGCATTCCAACATTCAAGGCGCCACCGATATGGCCGGAATCTTCGACAATCTTCCCGGCTACCTGAAGGTCCCGAATCCGACGGACACCAACTTTGAAGCGTGGCTGAAACGCATCACGCCGAACTCCTCGAAGCCAACTCCATGGCAATCGATGAACTATTGGTCGAACACGCCCAAGTTCACGGTCTCGTTCCTCAAGGCGATGTATGGCCCGGCCGCGAGCAAGGAGAACGACTGGGCGTTCGACTATCTTCCCAAGGTCGACCGGAACTATTCGTGGACCCAGATTTGGGACAACATGTATCGCGGCACCGTCAAGGGTCTGTTCGCGTTCGGCATGAACGGCGTCATGATCGGGCCCAATTCCCAGAAGAACATCGATGCCTTGAAAAAGGCGGACTGGCTGGTCGTTGGCGAGATCTATCCCGACGAAACCAGCGAGTTCTGGAAGTCCCCGGGTGTCACGCCCGAGGAGATGAAAAGTATCCAGACCACGGTCTATCGGCTACCCTGTGCGGGTTTCGCCGAAAAGGACGGCTCATTCACGAATTCCGCCCGGTGGCTGCAGTGGAAGAACGCAGCGCTCCCGCCGCCGGGCGATTGCAGGCTCGATCAGGCCATCCTCGCGCAGATTTTCCTCAAGGTGCGCGACCTCTACCGGAAAGACGGAGGCAAGTTCCCGGACCCGATTCTCAATCTCACCTGGTCCTACAGCGACCCTGAGAATCCGTCGCTTGGCGAAGTGGCGCAGGAGGTCAATGGCAAGGCGGTCGCCGACGTCACCGATCCAGCGACGAAGCAGATCATCAAAGCGGGTCAGCAGCTTCCGTCATTTGCGTGGCTCAAAGACGACGGCACCACCGCCTGCGGCAACTGGATCTATTCCGGCTCCTGGACCGAGGCCGGACCGCAGCTCGCGCGTCGGGGAACCGAAGACCCGTCGGATCTCGGCATTTACCCCAACTGGGCTTGGAGTTGGCCGGTGAATCGGCGCGTGCTATATAACCGCGCCTCATGCGACGTGGAAGGCAAGCCTTGGGACGCTTCCCGCCGCCAGGTGTGGTGGAACGAGTCCGCCCAGAAATGGGTAGGCCATGACGTGCCCGATTTCAAACCGGATTCGAATCCCAAGGACCACATGGGGCCCTTCATCATGAACCCTGAGGGCGTGGGCCGGATCTTTGTTCCGATCGGGGCGGTCGCTGACGGGCCTTTCCCGGAGCACTACGAGCCGGTCGAGAGCCCGGTCGCGAATCTGCTGCACCCCCAGCAGTCGAACAATCCCCTGGTGAAGAAATTCAGCACGCCTCTCGACAAGTTCGGTACGGTGGCGGAGGGATTCAACATCATTTGCACCACCTACCGCCTCACGGAGCATTACCACTACTGGACGAAGAACAATCCCGCGAACGTCGAGCTCATCCCAGAGCCGTTCGTCGAGATTCCGGCCGAGCTTGCGGACGAGATCGGGATCAAGGGCGGCGAAAAGGTCAAGGTGACGAGCGCACGGGGCGAGTACATCGCCAAGGCTTTCGTCACGCGGCGCATCAAGGGCATGACGATCGACGGCAAGAAGATATATCAGATCGGAATCCCGATCCACTTCGGCTATCGCGGTATCGAGGAGGACGCAGGCCGGACGGCGCGGACACCTGCCAACCTTCTGTCGCCCGCGGTGTTCGATCCGAACGCCTTCACGCCGGAATTCAAGGGGTTCTTGGTGAAATTGGAGCGGGCTTAGGGGTGATGGTGGAGCGACCGCCAAGGCGTGACGGGGCAAACTCATGAGCCAGGCCACACTGCGCGTTCAAAAGATTTCCGGCCATGCCGGACCCATTCCGGGCGAAGGAATGCAGCGCGAGGAGCAGGTTTGCAAGCTGGTGGACACCACCACCTGCATCGGCTGCAAAGCCTGCGAGATCGCCTGCCAGGAGTGGAATGACCTTCCCTTTGCGACCACCACGTTTGACAACACCTACCAGACCATGCCGCAGACGGCCTGGAACTTCTGGAACCTGATCAAGTTCAACGAGCATGAGAAGGAAGACGGCAGCATGATGCTGCTGATGCGCAAGGATCAGTGCATGCATTGCGCCGATCCCGGTTGCCTCAGGGCATGCCCCTCCGACGGCGCTATCGTGCAGTACACGAACGGCATTGTCGATTTCCAGCAGGACCACTGCATTGGCTGCGGCTACTGCATCACCGGCTGTCCCTTCAACATTCCAAAGTTCAATCCCACCACCAAGAAGGTCTACAAGTGTACGCTCTGCTCGGACCGCGTCAGCAATGGCCTCGAACCGGCTTGCATCAAGGCGTGTCCGACCGGTTGCCTGCATTTTGGAACCAAGGATGACATGAAGGTCCTCGCCGAAAAACGCGCCACCCAACTCCGCGAGCACTACGGATTCGAAAACGCCGGCGTTTATGACCCGCCGGGCGTGAGCGGCACCGGCGTCATCTACGTTCTACATGATGTGACCGCGCCCGAGAGCTACGGTGGATTGCCGGCCAACCCGTCCATTCCATGGACGGTGAGGCTGTGGAAGACGCCACTCAAGTGGCTGGGCAATTTTGCCATGTTGGGCGGTTTGGTCGGAGTGACGCTCCATTATTTGCGATTCGGACCGAAAACGGTCCCCGATGACGAGGCGGAGAAGCGCCCATGAGTAGCACCACAGCCCTTCCTCACACTCGCGCTCGCAGCGGTTCCGACGATCGGATCCTGCGCTACACCTTTGCCGAGCGTCTGATTCACTGGGCTGCAGGTCTTTCCTACGTCTATTTGCTCGTCACCGGGCTCGCCTTCTGGTCGCCCTACTTTTTCTGGCTTGCCGATCTGGCCGGCGGTGGGCCCACCGCCCGCTTTTGGCATCCCTGGATAGGATTGATCTGGTTCGTCGCGGTCTTCTGGATGTATACGGCCTGGCACGATGATATGCGCACCACCGCCGCCGATCGTGAGTGGGCCAAGCACATCGGTGACTACATTCGCAACGAGGACGAGAATCTGCCCCCCATCGGCCGCTTCAATATCGGCCAGAAGCAGTTCTTCTGGCTGATGTTCTTCGGCGGCATCGCCCTCGTGCTCTCCGGTGCAGCCCTGTGGCTTGTGAACGATATTCCCTGGAGCTGGCGGTGGCTACGCTACAGCGCGGTTCTGCTGCATGCCGTGGCGGCGCTCGTGACCATCGGCGCCTTCATCATCCACGTCTACATGGGCACGGCCATGGTGCGAGGCGGATTCACTTCGATTGTCCGCGGCGAAGTTACCGCCGCCTGGGCCCGGATGCATCATCGCCTCTGGTATGAAAAGGTGACGGGCACAGCTTCCCCCAAAAAATGACCAAGCCCATCCATGCCCCATCAAGAAAATGGGACCAGCGCATCGAACGCGCCCGCGAGTTGGCCGGCCAATATCCGTTTGCCGCTGAGATTCTGACCTTCTACTCGAAATTGGCGGCGTTCCAACGCGACTTTTGTTCCCGCCTGCAATCTACTCTTGGCCCCGCGGCCGGCGCTCAGTACGGACAGATCTCACCCGAGCTGAACCCTCGCGAGCTCGAGTCTCTAGTGACGCAGGTCCGGCCCTTTCTGGCCTTCCTCCAGCGCGAAGGAACATCTGCATTGGCCGGGTTTGCCGCCGGCTTCCAGAAAGGCGATCCTCGAGATTGGGCGCAGCTTCTGAAGCGATTCTGGCGCCGCGAGGAGCGCGAGGGCCAGAAGTCTGGCGCAAAGGACGAAGGAGCGCAACCCATGCCTCCTGGTGCGGGGAAAGCGTCTTCCGACGACGATTTCATGAGATTCACCGCCTTGGCTTTTCTACAACCTTTCGCGGAGTACCTGGCTGGACGAACCGATATGACCGTGCCTGCCGTCCGGCGGCCTGTCTGCCCCTTCTGTGGCTCAAGACCCCTGGCGGGCGTTCTACGGCCGGAAGGCGAGGGCGCCAAGCGATCGCTCATCTGCTCGTTATGCCGCACGGAATGGGACTACCTTCGAATCGCTTGTCCGGCATGCGAAGAATCTCGCGATGAGAAAATGTGCGTCTATACGGCTTCGCAGTTCGAGCAACTCCGGGTGGAAGCCTGCGAAACCTGCAGGACCTATATCAAGACCGTTGATCTCACCAAGAACGGCAGGGCGATCCCCGAAGTGGACGAACTTGCCGCCATCCCTCTCACCTTGTGGGCGGATGAGCATGGGTACGCCAAGCTCGGCCGCAATATCTTCGGCTCTTGAGAACAGTTGCGCGCCGATTTTCAACCGAGTTGTCGGGCGGCAGCGACTTGGGACAGCGCCCCCGCGCGGGACCGGCCATCGCCGGCTTTCGCCGAAGCCGGAGCGGCCGCGAGGTGCGCGAGCGGCCAGTCTGGCATCGGGCCAGCAGCTATCCGATCCCTATTGGGCGGGGACGCTGTCCCAAATCGCTCCCGGCACCGGCTGGATGTTTCGACAGGCCGGGGCCGTGTCTGCTCACAAACTCCTTCTCAGCCAGGCTTCAGTGCAGCAGGCCGACCTGATACTGCAAGGCCGCATTTTGGTTCTGGTAGTCATACTTCGCGTTAACGTCCTGGATCTCGGCCCCAGTCTCGTTGAGCTGCGCCTGATTCAACTCGACAATCGAGCTCAGGCCCAGGTTGTATCGCCCCTGGGCGAGGGCAAGGGAGAGCTGGGCTTGGTTCACAAGCTGGTCGGCCACGCTGATCTCTTGATAGGCGCTGGTAGCGTCTGCCCATGCCGCCCGCACGTCGAGCGCAATGCGTTGCTGTTCGTTTCGCAGGTCCTGATCTGCGGCCCGTGCCTTCATCGTGGCTGCTGTGCGGCGTGCGGCGAAGAGATGGCCATTGAAGACGGGGATATTCACATTGATCGCGGCCGCCTCGTAGTGATCTGGAATAGCATGGGGCAGGGTTAGTTGCGCGATCTCCGGGATGTAGCCCGCCACGCCCATTCCTTCCACCGTTGGAAGCGAAAGATCCCGCTCAGCCTTTTGAAACTTGTAAGCAGCGTCTCGATTGAGGCCAAGCGCGACCAGCTCCGGACGGCCCGCCATGGCCTCATTCACCAGGGGATCGGCCGCCGGCGGTGGCGGCGCGGGCAACGATTCCTCCTGAAGAGTGTAGGTCTGCTGCACGTCGGAGCCGAGAGCGCGGGCGAGTTGAGCGAAAGCCTTGCTGATGTTGTTTTCGGTGGTAATCTGCAACAGCCTGGCTTGAGCCAGGTTGACCTGGGAAAAACTGAGGTCGAGATTCGACTTGAGTTTATTGTTCACCAGCGCCGTCACTTGATTCACAACAACCTGACGTTCGGCCACGGTCTGCTCAGCCACCTTGAGCAATGCCTGGGCCCGCTGCGCTTCGAAGAAGGCCTGATTCACCGCCAGCAACACATCGTACCGCGTGGCCTGCACGTTCTGCTGCGCGGCCTTGGCTTGGAGCCGCGAGCTTGCCACCAGGTTTGGCGTTCGGCCGGAGTCGGTAATGAGCTGGTCAACCGTTATGCCCTGGCCGAAACGATTGAACAAACGCGAATCCGTAAGGAACCCGGCTCCAATCCGAGTCTCCCGGTCCGCGACCGATCCCGTAACGCTGCCATAGACGGTGGGATAGTAAGCGGAAAGCTGCTCCCGGACCGCCTGGTTGCTGGCTAGTGCCGTGTACTGGGCGGACAGGACCTGCGGGTGGTTCTTTAGAGCCAAACCTTCCGCGTCTTTCAAAGTGAGGACAGGTGCTGCTTGAGGGGCCTGAGGAGTTTGAGGTGTTTGACCGGTAGCAACCGAAATTCCCGCGGCCAGCATGGCCGCCGAAAAGATGACCCATTTTTTCCTCATAGGACCTTAGTTCCTCCTGATTCGAGAATCGCCGCGACACCACCGGCGCAGCCCGGCAAGCCCACACCCGGCCAAGCACAGCGGGCAGTTATCGAGCGATTCAGCGTAAGCTCTTAACCTGGCGCCGCTTCACTCCCCGCAGCTTCGTCCCTCTTGCCGTAAATCAGCAGATAAGCCGGCGGCACCACGAAGATGGTGAGAATCACGGAAAACGTCACGCCACCGATGATGGCCCAGGCGAGCGGCGTATACGCCTCGCTGCCCACCTCCAGCTTAAAAGCCATGGGAAGCAATCCCACGATGGTGGCGAGGGATGTCATCAGGATGGGCCGTAGACGGATGCGGCACGCAGTTGTAACGGCTTCCCTCACGGTCTTTCCCTCCCCCCGGAGAATCCGGGTGAAGTCCACGATCAGAATGCTGTTGGAAACCACCATGCCGGTCATCATCACCACTCCCATCAGCGACTGAATGTTGAGAGTTGTCCCCGTCAAAAACAATGTGACGATTACGCCGATCAGGCCAGTCGGAATAGCCACCAGAATGATAAAGGGATCGATGAACGAGGCGAATTGGGCTACCAGAATAAGGTAGACGAGCAGCATCGCAAGAATGAGCCCCAGCCCGAAGCTCCGGAACGAAGACTCCATGGTGAGCACGAGCCCTCGAATATCCACGCGGAAGTTAGTGCCCGGCAACTTGGTGGCCGCGACGATTTTCTGAATCGCCTTATAGGGCTTGCCCAGGTCTTCCCCTGATGGCGAGATGTAAATGTCGACGTCCCGCTCCAGCGCATAGTGATCCACCTCGGTCGGCGTGAGGATCGGAGTCACTTCCGCGACCTGATTCAGATACGTGGGCTGGTTCAGCTCGGGCGAGTGCAGCGGCATGGTTTCGAGATCACTGATGGATTTGATCTGATTATCGGGATACTGAACCGTCACGAAATAGTTGTTGCCCGAGCGCGGGTCCACCCAATAGCTGGGCGCGATCATGATGTCTGAGGTCAACGACGTAATGAGATTGTCGATCACCTCCTGAGGGCTCAAGCCAAGCTCGCTCGCGCGCTCCCGATTCACATTCACCTGCAGGGCTGGGTAATCCATGTCCTGGGGAATATAAACGTCGCTGATTCCCGGCACCGCATGGAATTGCCGCGCCAGTCTCTCCGCGATCTCCCCGTCCTGATTCAGGTCCATTCCGCTCACCTGGACGTCGATAGGCGCAGGCACGCCCTGGTTGAGCACGGCATCCACCAGGCTCCCGGACTGAAAGTAGGTGCGAAGTTCAGGCAGTTCATTCTGGATGCGCTCCCGGACGCGCCTCATATATTCAAAACTGCTGATGCGATGGTCCGCCTTCAGGCCACACTGCACAAAAGCGGTGTGCATTGCCGCATTGGAGGTGAACAATGCCGAAAAGTCAGCCATGACGCCGATGTTGGAGACGATGGTGTTGAAATCGCCGGGCTCCACCGTCTGGCGGATGATGTCTTCGACCTTCTTCACATATTGCTCCGTGACCTCCAGGCGGGTTCCCGTCGGCGCCTTGAGATTAATCACAAACTGGCCGGCGTCCGTCCGCGGGAAGAAGGCGGTCCCGATGAAGGGATAGATGCAAAGGCTGAGCACGAACAGTCCGGCCAGGCCCACCAGAACGGCGCGTGGGTGATCGAGAGCGGTCTGGACTCGAGCCTGGTAGGCATCGAGCATGCGCTCAAATCTGGAGTTAAAGCCGGCATGGAAACGCTGGCCCCATGATGGGCGCTTCGGGGGCTGAGGTAGGGCGCCGATCTCGTCGCAATGGGATTCGGATAGTTCGCCTTCGTGGTGATGATGGAGGATCGGCTTCAAAATCCGGGAACAGTAAAGCGGTACCACGGATACAGCCACGAGATACGAGGCAAACAGGGAGAGCACGACGCCGGACGCGAGAGCCATGAATAGAAACTTGCTTACGCCATAGAGAAAAGTCACGGGAAAGAAAACCACGACGGTGGCGAACGTGATGGCGAGCACCGGCAACGCCACCTCATTCGCTCCCTTTTCCGCGGCCACCGCCGGTGATTCGCCCGCCTCCATGTGGCGATAGATGTTCTCGAGAACGATCACCGAGTTGTCGATCAACCGGGAAAAGGCCAGCGCCAGGCCGCTCAGCACCATGCTGTTGATGGACTTTCCGCCGAGATAGAGGCAGAAGAAAGCCACCATGACCGACAGCGGAACGGAAAGAAACACGGCGGAGGTGGCGCGCAGGCTGCCCAGAAACAGCAGAATCATGAGCCCGGTGAGTACCAGGCCCATGCCGCCTTCGTGCATTACCGTCTTGATGGCCTGCTTCACGAACAATGATTGGTCGAACACAACATGCGCGCCCAGTTGCTGGGGAATGTCCCGCAGGCTCTTGATGGCGTTCCGGATTCCATCGACGACCGCGATTGTGTTCGTATCCCCGCCCTGCTTCAACACCGGCACATAGACCGATCGCTGGCCATCCACGCGAACAATGTTGTACTGCGTATAGGACCCGTCAACGGCCTTGCCCACGTCCGACAGATAGACCGAGCTCTGCCCTACCGTCTTCACAGGAATGTCGTTCAAGGCCTGGGCGTTCGGCACCTGCGCGTTGGTGTAAATGTTGTAGTCGAGCGGCCCGATCCGGACGTCGCCCGCGGGAAGGATGAGGTTCGAGGAGTCCACCGCGCGCACCACGTCCATGGGGCTCAGTTGGTGCGCCTGTAACTGCAGCGGGTCGGTATAGACCATGATCTGGCGGTACTTTCCTCCAAACGGCGGGGGCACGGTGGCCCCGGGCACGCCGGCCACCTGGTCGCGGATCTGGTATTGCAGATAGTCGTGGAGTTGGGTCTCGCTCAGCCCTTTGCCTTCAACAGTCAGCAGGCATACTGGAATGCTTGAAGCGCCCACCGCCAGAACCACCGGGGGCAGAGTACCCTGGGGCAAGCGCTTCAAATCCGCCATAGCCAGGTTCGCAATGCTGGTGACGTCGGCGTCTCCGCTGGTCCCCGGCTGGAAGTAGACTCTGATCAGGCTTACTCCGGGAAGGGAGCGCGACTCCATGTGGTCGATGGCGCTGCCGAGCGTAAAGAATCGTTCAAAGGTGTCGGTGATGTCGGCTTCAATCTGTTGCGGCGGCATGCCGTTATAAAAGGTGGCAACCTCCACCACCGGGATGTTGATGGGCGGGAACATGTCCACCGGCATCCGAACCACGCTGGAGACGCCGAACACCAGGGCAATCAGGCAAATCACGACGATGAAATAAGGGTGACGAAGCGAAAAACCAGCCATTTATTGACCCTCTTCCGCCCCGGACGCACTGACCGGTCGCGGTTTCACGATTTCGCCCGTCCGATAGCGGTTCTGTTCACCAAAGATCACGAGTTCGTTCTCCTCCAGGCCGGACGTAATCTCCACGTCATCGGCGGTTTCCATTCCGAGCTTCACGTTGCGGGACTCGACGGCGTGCTGACCGTTGACCACCAGGACCGTTCCCGCACCCTCTCCCGTCCGCTCGACCGCCTGAATGGGCACGGCCAGCACGTTGACGCTCCGCACCGTGGGAATCTCCACGTAGGCGTACATTCCGGGCACAAGCTCGTAGTTTGCATTGGGAACCTGAACCTCGGTGTGCATGGTGCGGGTCTGCAGGTCGATCTGGTCTGAGAATCGCGTCACCTTGCCCTGAAATGTTCTCCTCAAGGTCGTTACACGCACCTGTACGGGCTCGCCGACCTGAACATCCGGAACCACGGTCTCTGGCACCGGAATCACCAGGCGTAGGAGATCGTTCTGGGACAGGTGGCACAAAGCCAAGCCGTTCTGGCTGGTCGACGTGCCGGCGGGCAGCAGGGCGCCGGTGTAGGCATCAAGCTCCGTCACGACCCCGTCAAAAGGCGCCGTGATGCGCGCATAAGCATAGAGGGCTTGATCCTTTTGCAGCGTGGCCTTGGCGGCGGCAAGTTCCTGCTCAGCTGCAGACACGGCATCGCGGCTGGCGGAGACCTCGGCGCTGGCTTCCTGATCCTTGCCCGCCGCCATGTCCACTTCTTCCTGGGCGACGAGACCCGGCTGGGTCTTTTGCACTCCGGCCAACCGCGTGGAAGTCAGGTGGGCGACCGCGTAAACCGACTGCGACCGCGTCAGCTCCTCGTGGGCGCGAGCCAAAGCTTGCTCGCTGCTCTGTTCGGCCGCTTTGTCGTGCTCTACTTCTTCTTCAAGCTCAGGAATCTCCAGCACCGCCAGCAACTGCCCTGTTCGGACGTGAGTTCCCCAATCGATATAAAGGTTCTTGATGTAGCCTGACTCTTTGGCGTGAACATCAATCTCCTGAAAGGGACGGAACTCCGAGGCGATTTCCAGCTTGTTCGCCAGGTTCCGGCGCGTGACCTTCACCACCGGGACGACCGGAGCCGCGCCCGATCCCGTCTTGGCCTCAGTATCTGTGGGCCGGGAGCAGGAGGGAAAGAGAAGGAGCATTGTGAGCAAGATCGCAATGCAAGCCTGCGCGAGCGCCTGGCGGAGCTCAACCTGGATTGGATGCGTTGTCATGGGTTCGTTTCCATCCCTCGAGCCTCATCTGGGCCGTAGCGTTCCGGAACCGTTTTCCCTACCTGCCCGATAGCTGGATGACCTCCCGGAGCTTTTCCAGTGAAAAGTCACCCGATCCATACCTTGTCCACATCCTCCAGGACCACGATGCGCGGCGGCGGCGCCTGAAGAACGTACCGCCATCAATCCGTGCGGTCCTGGTAGCTTCCGCCTTGCATGGGTGGGCTGCCGCTTCGTAGGCGCGCGGTGGCCGCGTAGCCGGTGTTGCGCAGCCTCGTTCCAAATGTCTCGATTGCATTCGAGACGGTACAGGTGTCGAGCCTCCGAAGGGCGTCGAGTTGCCGCTCACTCAGGAAAGGTCCAACGGCCACGCCAACCTTCCTCTCCCAAAAACTCCGTTACCGGGGTTGATGAAATCTAAGACAAAAATGGACGCGACAAATTGTTTGAGAAAGAGTTTATAAGGACTTTGGGGGAGATCGGAGCGATGTGGGGCTAAAGAAATCGGGGGTTGCGACTGGCGGTTGATCGTATTCCCGGACCGCGATGACTTGAGGCCGGGGTTGATCGCTACGCAGGACTACAACGAGGACGCGCCGGACCGTTATCCGCGGCGAATCAACGCGGCGGCTCTCCCCGATCTTGCAGGTTTGTGATATCCAGTGGGAAGCATTGGAGGGAGGCAGCCCGAAGCTGTGCTTGGCCAGCGCCGCGACCGCGACGAGCCCGACCGACAACAGCAGGATGCAGAGCCGCCCGGAAGCGCTGCTGCGATTTCTCGCCCGCCTGGCTCCTTCCGCGCCGTGTTTCCACGCCGGTGTCAGGTGCACAGTCATTTGAAGCGATATCCTAGCCTTGGGGATGCCTGTAGCTTCATCGAGACCGCAGCGCCCTGATATGAGAGCGTCCGGCCGCAGACGTTTACGTCATACGGCCGGGTATCACTCACCGAACCTTCCGTGCCATCTGCTAAGGCAAAACGTACCGCAAGTCGACGTAGCCCATGCTCAGATGGGCGTCCTTCGGCCCCGACACCACCCAGGGGTCGCGCGTGACATATGAGTATTGGGTGATGAGCTGCAAGGAGCCGTAATGTGGATTCTTCCAGAACGTCTCGATGATCCCGAAGGTGGGCTCCTGGATGCTCCGGTTCTGGCTGTTGGAAGAGCCAGGATAGCCGTACCCAATGTAGGACGGGGTGCTGGTCGGCGTGCTGTTGCAAGCGGCGGTGGTTCCGGGAGGGCTCATGGGTGGGATCGGCTGCACGTAGCAATTGATGCCGAAGTTGCGCCCAATGAAAATGCCGCCGTAGTAGCCATAGAACATGGTGCGCTTATTGATCTGGTACTCCAGGCCGGCGATCGCGGAGTCCGCGTGGACCAGCGATGGATGATAAACGCCGTTGGAATTGTAGTCGATTACGAAATTCGGGGCCAAGCCGTAGAGGTAGCGCCCGGCGCCATCGCTGTAAAAGGTGTTCACAATGGCGTGCAGGTTCTTGACCAATTCAAAATTGAAGTTTGCCGCAAACCCTCCGCCCTCAGCCGTGGCGCGCTCTTTGGCGGTGGGGTCATAGGTCCGCGTCGTGGTCAGCACGCCGGCGAACTCGATGTGCTCGTGCAGGTTGCCGATCATGGGGTCTACGGCCAGCTTCGCGATGATGTCCGGCGCCAGGTTCGGCGTGGCCGGATTGTTGGCGGCGTTCGAATTGGTGATCGAGCCGGATCCGTTGTCCCCTTCAGCCACCATGCTGCTCGGCACCGTCGCGTTTCCGTACAACTGCTGGGGATCTTCAATCGAGATACCAGCCGCGACGGTATCGGTAGGGTGGTAAATCAGCCGGAACTGCGCCTGGCGGGCCCAAGTCAAGCCAACTTGGTAGTTCGTGTCCATATTCTGCGAATAGAAGATATCGGAAGGGTTGGGCGAAAGCCCGTTGCGGTTCGGCGTCAGCATGCTCCAAGACTGGCCGCCTAGGAACTCAAACTTGCCCTTGCGGGCGTCAAGCCAATAGAGCCGCGACCGCAGGGTGTTGGAGTTGCTGGTGACGTAAACGTTCGGCGGAGCGAAGCCCAGGAAGTCAGCCTCAACGTGGGCGTGCAGGTCGAAGCCCTCAAACTTGCTGTTCACGTCCATGCTCAACCGCGAGTTCTGCATCGTGAAGCGTGTCTCCGACAAGTTTCCCGCCGTCGTGTTCGAATAGGGAATACTTCCGAACGAGCTTCCGATGCCGCTGCCGAGGTCTGTCGAGCGGCCAAACACGGTGAAGTCCATGAACCCGCCCGGTGTGAATTCGGCGCCGCCGATTTTCACCGAAAGCGGGCTTTCTCCCTGCTCATCTTGCGGTGAAGCTCCGTTCACGTAAAAAGGAGTTGTCCGGACTGGTTTGGAGGGCGTCGCCGCCGCCGCGGCTTCCGAAGCCTTGGGAATCACCGGCGTCAGGCTTGCCACCTGGCCGAGGCTGGCCGGTTTGGCCGGCGCGCCGGAGGTCGCCGCCTGCACGGAGGAAGCCGTCTGCGAGGAGGTCTGCGAAGCGTGATCAGCGCGGTCCAGCCGCGCCTTCATTTCCGTCATGGTTGCCTGCATCTGTTCGAGCTGCTTCTGCTGCGCTGCAAGCTGTTGCTTGAGGAGTGATACTTCATCGGTGGAGGCGCTGCTGCCCGCGTTGATCCCGGCAGGGGGCGCCGCGGTTTGCGAAAGAGCGGGAAGAGCACTGGCCGCGGCCATTGCAGCGATCAGCAGCGCGTATCCAGCTCCGGTTCTTCTTTTCTGCATTCTTCACCTCAGAGTTGGTTTCTAAGTTCTGCGAAGCAACCTTCGATTGTCGGCAACTGAACATTCTCAGATTGGCACTGTTACGTCGCTGTAACGTGAATGTTATATTTGTGTTAAGTCTGGCACTAACCTAATCGTTTCAGCTAGTTACAGACTAGCTTCGCCACTCAGGCCGGCTTTGCCTGCCCTGTCGGACCTACGCCCCTGGCCCCGTGCTTTCCGACTCCATCGAGCGGACGGCCGTCGTTTGCCTTTCCGAGTAAAGGGTGCGCTGCGCAGCGGCACGGCGAACGGTCCCCGGCTGGGCAGCCCAAAGACCTAAAATCGCCAAAGGAAGGCGGAGTCCAGGGATTAACTATCCAGTTATACGATCTATATGATAGACTTAGTCCGCATTTTTTTGTTGACACTCCCCGCCGGCCGACAGTACCCTACTAACTCGATAGAGTCCATTATCACAGTGATGTTGTTAGCGGGAGTGACGCACTCGACCCCACCAGGGGAGACCAAGCATGCCCACCCGACGGCGGGAGGCCGTGCCAAACTGAAGGAGAAATCATGTTGATCGAACGACGCTTCACACTCAGCTCATCCACCCGAACCCGGGCAAGATTGAGCCTGCTGATGGTTGCCACCTGCCTGATTTTTGGTCACGGGCTCCGCGCCGCGGAAGCCCCGCCCCGTCCGCCGGGCCCCGACGCGAAAGCCAAGCCGGCCGGCTCGGGTCCGGCCAACCCGGGTCCGGCTCACTCGGCAAAGGTCGCGAAGAAACGAACGACGCAAACCCAAAAGGCTGCTACCGCGACCCTTCCAGCCGGCCCAACGGCGCGCAAGCCCCCTGCGCCTGCGAGCTCCGGCGGCGAGGTTGCAGATCTGAAGCAACGACTCGCCCATCAAGAGGAGTTGATTGCGAATCAGCAGAAGCAGATTTCGAAGCTGGTGGACGCGATGCAGGAGCAGAAGCAACTCTTGCAGCAGAACCTGCGAAGCCCCCAGGCAGGGGCGACCGAGGCGAGCAGCGGACCGCCGCAAGCCGCTTCGCAGTTGCCGAGCCTCGGCCAGGTCGCGAGCTTGCAGCCCATCATTCCGCCCGATCCCGCTGCGGCCGTCCTCGCCACCGCCGCGCTTCCCTCCGTGCTGTCCGTGACCGGCTCGCCGGCTCCGGGGGCTCAGGGCCAAGCACCTCAGGACCAGGAGCCCCAACCTTACGTTCAGCGCGTCGATCAGCTCAGCAAAGCAGTCGAAAACCTCTCCAAGGGTATTGCCGGGTTCAGATTCAGCGGCGACTTCCGCCTGCGCGCTGACGGCATCGTGCGCTCCGAGGATGACGACGGCGCCGCCGAGCAAAACATTAGGGGCCGCATGCGTGCGCGCTTGAATATTGACAGGGGAATTGGCAACCAACTGGATGCTCACCTCCAGATTGGTTCGGGAAACTTCGACAACCCCCTGACCGACGACACGGATTTTGGCGGGTCGGCAACGCCGGGTCCCATCTTTCTGAGAGAAGCCTGGGTGAACTATCACCCGAACACCACGTTGAACCTGCAGGGCGGCAGGATGTACGACGCTTTTCAGGACGGCACCCGCTTTATGTGGGATGAAGACGTAAGATTCGATGGCTTCCAGGAATCCGTGGGAACGTCTCCCGGAGACAACTTCCTTGGCATAACACGGATTGACGTGCGGGCAGGCCAGTACGTGCTCACCAATCCAAACATTCAAGTCTTGCCTTCCCTCAAGCAATGCACGCCGGCCCCGCCCCAGACCATCACAACATTGCCGACGACCATCGTCACGCCGCCGGCCCTGCCGGCCGCCTGCGCATACCTCAACGCCGGATATTCGCCGGGTGAAAGCGTGCGGGCTGCGCAAATGTTCGACCAGGGCTTCTTTATCAAGGGCAGGATCAACCCGGCTTGGTCCCAGTATGTATATTCGGACTTCGTCGCCTACCGCAACCCCAACCAGATCGCGCTGGCGTCAACCAGCGCCGGCCTGCCGGTCCTGGTGAATACCATTCCAGGTGTCACCCTGGCGAGCACATTACCAGGTACGGGAACCGCCACCACAACTCCTGGCGGCGGCATTTACACGGCCAGCAACTTCCAGATCGCTCACCTGGCTTACCGCCTTACCTACGACGGCGGGAAGTTCAGAGGCGAGGATTTCCCCGTGTTCGTTGACGTTCAGGGCAGCCGCAACGTCGGCGCCAGCTTTCTGAGAAATGCGTGGATGGCCACGCTCAATGCCGGGGACATCAAGAAGGCCGGAGACGTGCGCTTCCAGTACGCCTACGGCGAGAAGGACGCCAACTCCATGATCTCGCAATATACCGACGACCAGTTCGGCACCAACAGCGGTGTCAACATCCGCACTCACGCCATCCGGTTTGACGTGGGTCTTACGCGCTACCTGCAGTGGCAAAACATCTTTTATATCCAGAACCCGATCAGTGGCAATGACCCGGCACGGCACTTCTACGTACCGGTTCCGCTCGGCGTCAATACCCAGTACCGCGCGACGAGCAGCCTGTTTGTAACCTTCTAACGCAGCGCGGGGGACGCGTGAGCGTCCCCCGTTTCCGCAAGACCTTCGCCTCCCGCCAGTTTGTCAGGGTGAGTGAATAGGATGGACTGTGATTTCGGATGTAAGGGCGGCCCCGGGTGGCCGCCCTACTTATTTGAGCAAGCCCTCGGACTATTCGTAACAGCAGAGACGCCGTGTCGACTTTTCGCGTGGCGCGGCCGGACGTCGGCCTACGCTTCCTGGGGTCGTACGCCGCTTGGCTATGGGGGTGTCTTCAGCCCTTTGACGCGGAGCTTTTCAGTCCGTTGAATTTCGACCACCCGGCCCTCATGGACGGTCAAGGTCACGCAGCCGTACCGCAGGCTGCGCAGCGCCGCCAGGACCTGCCGCAGCAGTTCTCCCTCGCTCCGAGCCGGCGCCCCGTCTTCAGCATCCGGCCTGAACTCGTCCGCAGCCACGCCGCCTTCCCGATTGCTGAGCTGTCGAAAGCCCATGTTCGTTTCCGATTGAATTAGAATAAATAAGATCAACATAGTAGACTATCGTCCGCCGTTTGTAAAGGCAAAAAAGAGAGCCCGGCCGCGGCCTTAACCAGCGGACCCCTCCCGGGCTTCGCTCCGGGCGCCTCGCCGGGAGGTCAGAGCTTGCGATGGCCCCGCCCGGCCTGAATGCGTAACAAGCCCGCGACGAGGGCGTCGATGTCTTCGGTGGTGTTATAGAGTGCGAGCGACGGGCGGACCGTGCTCTCTACGCCGAAGCGGCGCAGGATCGGTTGCGCGCAGTGATGACCGGCGCGCACCGCGATGCCGTCCTGGTTGAGCTCAACGCCCACATCTTCGGTCCGAACATCGTCGAGAACGAAGGAGATGACTCCCGCCTTCTCGCGCGCGGTTCCGATGATGCGCAGGCCGGGCACGGTGGCCAGCCCCTCAGTGGCATAGGTCAGCAGCGCGTGCTCGTGGCGGGTCACATTCTCAAGGCCAATTTCGCTCAGACAGTCGAGCGCCGCGCCCAATCGAACGGCGTCGGCGATGTTGCCGGTACCCGCCTCGAAGCGCGCGGGCGGCACATTGTAGACGGTCTTCTCGAAGGTGACGTCCAGGATCATGCTGCCGCCACGCTGGCAGGCTGCCGGGTGACGATCTGCGAGCACTTGGACGGGCGGGTGACCCTGAATCTACGGCCCTCACGTGGTGGGGCGCTTCAGCGCTCGCGTAGAGCCGTTGGAAATTTTGAAAAAAGCGCGGGCGCCACGTTGTAGGCCGGGCCTGAAAAGCCTTGGGAGAACAAGAAACAAAACCGGACAGATCACTTGCTAAGAAAAGCGGACATCTTGACGTGCTACGAACAACGGGGGCGTCGCAGAGGATCACTCGGCTGTGACCGCTTCACCCCTCTTTGTAATTGCTTCGCCGTGGGTAATCGCTTCGCTCTGGGTAATCCCTTCGCCCGGGGCCTCGCCATGGTCTTCGGGCGGTGATGGCTCAAGGTTAGTAGCTAGCCTACATCATCACACCTACATCGCTTGACACCACCCTGTCGCCGTGCTATAAGACGGTCGGCGGGTCCGTAGTTGTCAGGTTGTGTCCGTGGCCGGCTCACAGAACCCGACCGATTCCCGGCGGGCGTCGGAGGCACGGGCGAATAAGGGCCTTCGCGAAGGCGCCTTGAGGCATCGCTGACGAGTCGAACAGCATCATCAAATCGGTGTCAACAACAAGCGGCTGGCGAGGAGCGAAATGCGACTTTTTCCGCTCGAAAACGCAGCAAGAAAGACCATCAAGTCTAATGCGATTAACGAACTTGCACCGCGATGCTGCCCGGGAGCGAAGAACCTGCCCCCCACCCCCATCGAAAAGTGCGGAAGCGAACCCAATTAAGTCTTTTATAATCAGCAAAACTATGAGAAAACGGTGACAGACCGAAGCCACCCGAAGCCACCCGAACCCAACTTCGGCGGCATTAACCCGAGGATAAGTCCTTTAGAATTGGTGGGCTCTCGACGGCGTGGCTTTGGGGTACGAACCCGGTAGATATACAGGAAGGCTTGGGCTATGGCCTTCCGAAGGAGGAGAAATGCCACACTACAAGTACCTGATTGTAGGCGGTGGGATGACGGCGGACGCGGCCGCTGGCGGAATCCGGGAAGTCGACGCCGAGGGGACGATCGGCATGGTCAGTGCAGAGCAGAGTCCGCCCTACAATCGCCCGCCGCTCTCGAAAGGTCTCTGGAAGGGCGAGGCTCTGGACAGCATCTGGCGCGGGACCCTGAAACAGGGCGTTACGCTGCATCTCGGTAGGACGGTGCAGGCCCTCGATCCGTCCCGGAAGACGGTAACGGATGACCAGGGCAACGCTTACACCTTCAAGAAGCTTCTGCTGGCCACCGGCGCCACGCCTCGGCGGCTGCTTTTCAACGCCTCAGTCATTTACTACCGCACCGTGGACGGCTACCGGAACCTTCGCGAGCTCGCCGACGCCGGCCGCCGCTTCGCCGTGATCGGCGGCGGGTTCATCGGCTGGGAGATTGCGGCCGCGCTGGCCATGAACGGCAAGGAAGTGGTGATGCTCTTCCCCGAACAAGCGATCGGCGAACGCATCTACCCCGTGGATCTGGCCCGCTTTCTGAACGACTACTACCGGCAGAAGGGCGTGAACGTCGTCCCCGGGAGTACCATCACAGGACTGGAGGAAACGCCCCAGGGCACAAGCGCAAGAACTAAGAGCCAGGGCGAGTTCCTCGTCGACGGGGTCGTAGCGGGTCTCGGGGTCACGCCCAATGTGGGGTTGGCGCAGTCCGTGGGCCTCGCGGTTGAGAACGGCATTGTTGTGGACGAGGTTCTGCGCACGAGCAATCCCGACATTTACGCGGCGGGCGACGTCGCCAATTTCTCGAACCCGGCGCTCGAGAAGCGTCTGCGGGTAGAGCACGAGGACAACGCCAACACCATGGGCCGCGCGGCAGGCAGGGCCATGGCGGGTGAAGCAAGCCCTTACACTCACCTTCCGTCCTTCTATTCGGATTTATTCGACCTCGGATACGAGGCAGTGGGTGATCTCGACCCGCACCTGGAAACCGTGGCGGACTGGAAGGACCCGCACCGCGAAGGCGTGGTCTACTACCTCGCTGACGGGCGCGTGCGCGGCGTGCTGCTCTGGAACGTCTGGGGACAGGTGGACGCGGCCCGGCGGCTGGTCGCCGCGCCCGGCCCTTTCCGCGCGGCTGACTTGAAGGGCCGCCTACCCGAGGCCTAGCACGAGCTTCGCGGCTTTGTCCCCTGAAATTGTCCTGAACCGGAGAATGTCATGCGACAAGTGGAAAGGCCCAAGGCAGGAGTTTTCGGGATTGGCCTCGCAGCCTATTGGCCGCAGTTCCAGGGGCTGAAGGAGCGGCTCGAGGGCTACCAGCGCAAGGTGGAAGCGCGGATCGGCGAGTGGGCGTCAGTGGTCAGTGCGGGTCTCGTGGACGACGTGCCCAAAGCGCGCGCGGCCGGCGCCGCCTTCCGGCAAGCCGGCGTCGACCTGGTGTTTTGCTACGTGGGAACGTACGCCACTTCATCCCAGGTGCTGCCCGTGATTCAGGAGGCGAAGTCTCGCGTCGTGGTGTTGAACCTACAACCGCGGGCCGCGCTCGATTACACCCGCACGGATACGGGTGAGTGGCTGGCCAACTGTTGCGCCTGTGCGGTCCCGGAGATCGCCGGCGCCTTTGCGCGCGCGGCCATTCCGTTCCGGCAAGTCACCGGCATGCTCGGTCCTGAACCGGATGTGCGCGAGCCGAGCGAATCCGCCTGGGCGGAGATCGCCGGGTGGTGCTCCGCCGCCAAGGTTGTTCGCAATCTGCGCCAGGCGCGCATCGGATTTCTGGGCCATCCCTACCCCGGAATGCTCGACATGTACAGCGATTTCACCCAGCACCAGGCGCAGGTCGGAACGCACATCGAGGTGCTGGAAATGTGCGACCTGGAGGCGCGCGTGAGCGCCGCGACGGATGCCGAAGTCGCGCGCAAGGCGGACGAAACCGGGGGCATCTTCGACATCAGTGACGACAGCCCGTCAGACCCGCTCGCGAAAAAGCCCACGCCCGAACAAATGGACTGGGCCTGCCGGGTCGCCGTGGGGCTCGATCACCTGGTGGACGATTTTGACCTCGACGGCCTGGCCTACTACTACCGCGGAGCGGCGGGCAACCTGTACGAGCGGCTCGGCGCCGGCGCGATTTTGGGATGTTCGCTGCTGACCGCGCGCGGAATTCCCTGCTCGGGCGAAGGCGATCTGAAGAACTGCCAGGCCATGAAGATCATGGACCTGCTCGGCGCCGGAGGCAGTTTCACCGAGCTCTACGCCATGGACTTTCGCGAGGGCTTCATCCTGATGGGCCACGACGGGCCCTTCCACCTGAGAATCGCGGAAGGACGGCCCGTGCTGCGCGGGCTCGGCCTCTACCACGGCAAATCCGGATGCGGGGTGAGCGTGGAAGCGACCGTCCGCAAAGGCCCCGTCACCATCCTCGGCCTCACCCAAACGCGCGACGGCCGCTTGAAGCTTCTCGCGGCTGAAGGCGAGTGCCTGGCCGGAGAAACACTCAGGATCGGCAACACCAACAGCCGCCTGCGATTCGGCCTTGACCCCGCGCGCTTCGTCAACGCCTTGTGCAGCGAAGGCCCCACCCACCATTGCGCGCTCGGGGTCGGCCACGTGGCGGAAAAAATCGAAAAGGTAGCCTGGCTGACCGGGCTGGAATTGAAAGTGGTCGGCGGAACGCCCGGAGCTTAACCCCGATGACAACGTGTGAATGCTGTAGTAATCACTGCGGATTTCTCCGGTTTGCCGTTGTCGCCTCAAGCCCGCGGAAGCCGCTCCTATGGAGCTATTGCCCTGGCGATCGCTGCCCGAGCTTCGTCGCTCCAATCGCGGCGTGGCTCTGCCGCCGCTCGGGCAAAGGTCCACAGTCGAATCCGCTCATGGTCCAAGCCCGCCAGGTCCGCAAGGCGACGAATCATCCCGTCCGGATCGGAGCGCAGCCTCACGCTGCAATTGAACAGGTGCTGTGTCAGGTCGTAGGCCGGATCTCCGACAAAAGGCTTCGGGTCAATGACGAGCCAGGGCTCACGCTTCGACCGGAGGACGTTGCCTGCGTGCAGATCGGTCGCGAGCAACACCTCCGTCGGCGCGCTGCGCGGCAACTCTTCAAAGAGCCGCAGCCCTTCACGAACCAGTCCTCGATCGGGCGCCGACTCGAGGTCCGCGAGCGTCTGCCGGCCCCAATACTTCATGAGCATGGACAAAGGTCGAAAGGGATGCGGCGCAGGCGGCAAGCGCCAGAGACGCCGCAGCAATTGGCAGATCACCAGGTCCTGCCCGGGTTCCGGGAGCGAGCGCAGCGGCGTTCCGGGCTCGCAACGCTCCAGGAGCATCGCGCCCAGATCATCGTCGGCATCGAGCAGTCGCACCGCCGGATCGCCGTTCCAGAACCTCAGTCCATGCGCTTCGTGCTCGGCTTCCATGTGGGGCATGCCAAGCTTCAGGACCGCGGAAGTTCCGTCCGGAAGCGCTGCCGGAGCGACGCACGCGCAACTCACCTCGTCGTTGTCGAACGGCGCGCCCGCGGCGAGCGACCAGCGCCGCTCGACGCTCGCCAGAGTCTCCGGCAATCGGGCCAGCCACGCCGAACCTTGCGGAGTCTTGCGGCAGTTCGCGGCCACTCGGGCCGGGATTTTGAATGTCATGCCTCGATTGTATCCGTGTGAACGCGAGTGCGGGGCGCGGGCGTCACCGCATGCGGCGCCGCATGCGCTGCCCACTCACTTCGGTTCGTCGTATTCGAAGAAAGGCATCAGCAGCGGCGGTTCAGCGAGGAACTTCAGACGCGCGATCTCCCGGAGCGCCCGCGACACCTGCTCCTGACGCGCAGGCTCGAGGGTCATCACGAATGGCAGCGCGATCTTCGATCGGGAAGGCTCCTGCAACACCGAGTCGATATTGATGCGATGACGCGCCAGGATGGCGCAAACGCGCGCCAGGATACCGGGACGGTCGCGCACCACCAGGCGCAGGTAGAAGGGCGCCACCTGCCGGCCGGGCGGGGCGAGGCGCGCGGCGTGCCAGGCGGTGTAACCGAGCGGCGTGGCGCCGGCTGCGCCCGAGAGCATGTCGCGGGCGATTTCCACCACGTCGGAGAGCACGGCTACTGCGGTAGGCTCTCCGCCGGCGCCGCGTCCGCTGATCATGGTCTTGCCGCCCTTGTCGCCGACCAGCAGCACGCCGTTCGTGGCGCCGCGCACGCCCGCGAGCTGCGACGTGCGCGGGATCATCATGGGCCGGACCAGCACACGCAGACGGCCGCCGGCGGCGCGTTCGGCCGCCCCGATCAGGCGGATGGTATGGCCGAGGCGGTGCGCGTAGGCGAAGTCCACCGGCTCGATCCAGCGGATGCCTTCCGCCGGAACCCCGGAGACCGGCACGGCCGCTCCGAAGCAAAGCATCGCCAGGATCGCGATTTTGTAGCGCGCATCGTGGCCTTCGACGTCCGCCGTGGGATCGGGCTCGGCGTAGCCTCGTTGCTGAGCCTCGACGAGCGCCTCCGCGAAGGTGCAGCCGCGATCCTCCATCTCGGTCAGGATGTAATTGGTCGTCCCGTTCAGGATGCCGAGCACGGCCGTGAAGTGTTCGCCCGCCAGGCCCTCGCGGATGGCGTGCAGCACGGGCGTGCCTCCCGCCACGCAGGCCTCGATCCCGAGGCCCGCTCCGGCCCGCTGGCTCCGCTCCACCAGCTCGAGCCCGTGTTCGGCCACGAGCTGCTTGTTGGCCGTCACCAGGTGCTTTCCGCCGGCGAGCGCGGCGCGGGCGATGGCGCGCGCCACGGCGAGGTTGCCGACCAACTCCACGACCACGTCCATTTCGGGGTCGCGGACCACCTGCCGCCAGTCCGGAGTGGTCTTCACGCCCTTGACCCGGTGGTGCAGCCAGGAAAGATCCAGGCGCTCGATGCCGCGGGAACACACCGCCTTCAACTCGATCCGGCACCCGAGCCGCCGGTTGATCTCGCGCTGGTGTGCGAGCAACACCCGCAGGGTGCTCGCGCCCACAGTGCCGAGGCCAATCACACCGAGGCCGATGGCTCGCCGCCGCGACGGGTCTCGGGCGGCCGGCGGCAGCCGGATTGCCTTTGGTTTGCGCATGCGCATCCGGGATGCGGTCTACAAAAAGTCGCCGCTTCTTATACAATTTAACATCAGAGGCGTCGGCGGCGATGTCAAGGTTAGTCTGCGAGTGCAAGGGGGTCCGGGGCGGCTCCTGCGATCCCAACCAGGCTCTCAGCGTCCTCTGTGCTTTCGAAGCCTTCAACACGGAGGACGCGGAGGGACCGAGTGACCTCTGTGTTGGGTTGTTTGCTGACCACAGAGCGCACGGAGTTGACGACCCGTCGCGCTGAGCCTCGGATTCTTCGAGCGAGAGGGGTAGTGCCAGTCCGAAGTCAGGCGGTACCTTGGAGGCGTAATTGGACATCCGGCTGGATAACCAGGTCGCGATCGTGACCGGCGGATCGCGGGGCATCGGCGCCGCTACCGTGAAACTCTTTGCCGAATGCGGCTCGAACGTGGTCTTCACCTACCACCGCAATGCTGCCGCCGCCGAAGACGTAGTACGGAGCTGTCCGGGAGGCAGCGAACGCGTGATCGCGGTGCGCGCCGACGTCTCGAAGATGCGCGATGCCCGCAAACTGATCGACGCGGCCGCCGGCCGTTTCGGGCGTATTGACACGCTGGTCGCCAACGCCGGCATCTGGCCCGCTGACCCATTGCCCATCGAACGCATGAGCGAACGCGAGTGGGATGAAATGATCGCCGTCAACCTGAAAGGGGTCTACACGGTGGTCCATCACAGCGTGCCTCACATGATGGAGCGCAAAGCCGGGCGCATCATCGTGGTTTCGTCCACCGCCGGGCAGCGCGGCGAGTCGTTTCACAGCCACTATGGCGCGTCCAAGGGAGGCGTGATCAGCTTCGTGAAAGGTCTTTCGACGGAACTCGCACCGCACCGCATTCTGGTGAACTGCGTGGCGCCGGGTTGGGTGGATACCGATATGTCCGTGCCGGTGCTGGCCAAGGCCGCGGAGGCTCGCCGCATCCACGCCGGCATTCCCCTTGGGCGCGTGGCACGCCCCGAAGAGGTCGCCATGCCGATACTGTTTCTGGCGTCGGAAATGGCATCGTACGTCACAGGCGAGATCTTGAACGTGAACGGCGGCAACGTGCTTTGCGGATGACCCGTCCGCGAGCGAGCGCTTCGAGGAGATTACGGTGATAGATCCCGGACACGCAGCCCGCAGGGCGATTCTGGCGATGAGCCTGATGTTCGGCGGCACTGCGGCCGCGTTCGGCCAGGCTCAGCCGGCGGCGCCGGCGAGTGCGCCTTCCGGCGCGCCCGCGCAAGCCTCCACGGCTCCGGCGCGCATTGAGCCCAAGGCGCAGCAGTTTCTGGATCGCGCTATTCAGGCCCTCGGCGGCGCCGCCTTCCTCAATTTCCAAACCGTAACCACCCACGGACGCTTGTTCAGCATCAGCGGCCAGAGCGAGGGACTCGTCTACTTCGACAGCCAGGTGCAGTTTCCCGACAAGCGCCGCCTGTCTTACGGTATTTCCATGAAGGCCAGGCCGATCGTGGTGATCAACAACGGCGATCTGGGCTGGGAGATCGACCGCATGGGGATGGTTCACCAGGGTACGGCGGAAGTGCGCCAGTGGAAATTCGCCACTCGCTACAACCTGGAAAACCTTCTTCGACTCAGGATTCACGAACCCGGCACCCTGGTGCAATCGGCCGGCGTGGATTTTGTGAACAACCTTCCGGTCGATATTCTCCAGATCGTGGACGCGCAGCAGACGCAAATCAAGCTGTGCCTGAACAAGCAGTCCGGGTTGCCGGTGGAAATCACGTACCGCAAGTGGAACGCGGAAGCGAACGATTGGGACGAGTACGCGGACGACTACGCCGACTTCCGGACCTTTCAGGGCATCGGCACCGCCATGCACATCACGCGCACGGTGAACGGCCGCAGGTTCACCGAGATCTACCGCAACGCTGTCACCTACAACGAAACCTATCCGCCGAAGGTCTTCGAGGATCCGGGAGCGGGTTAGCGGCTGCGACGCCAATCGATCACGAGCGGCGTTCCCGGAAAGGGAAAGCGCTCGCGGATGCGATTTTCGAGAAAGCGCTCGACCGAGAAATGCGGCTTTCCGGTGCGGTTCGTGAATGCGACGAAGGTTGGAGGCGAGACGGCGGCCTGGGTGAGATAGTAAAGGCGCAAAGCCTTACCGCCGGGACCGGGAGCGCGTTCAAAGTCCACCTCGCGCGCGAACCGATTCATCTCTGCCGTCGGAATACGGTAGCGGCGCGCCGCCGCCACCTCCACAATGGCTTCGAGCAGCTTGCCCAGGCGTTGCCCTTCGAGCGCCGAAATGAAAACCAGGGGAGCAAAACTCAGGTACTTGAGTTCTTCGCGCACTCTCGCGGTGAATTCCTTCACCGCCGCCGGGCCCTCCGGCGCCGCATCCCACTTGTTCACTGCGATCACCACCGAGCGGTGGCTCTCGTACGCATAGCCCCCGATGTGGGTGTCGGCGGCCGTCACGCCTTCCGTGGCATCGAGCAGCAGCACGGCCACGTCGGAACGTTCGAGATGCTTGCGCGCCTGGATCACGCTCAGCTTTTCGGCGAGCAGATGGGTTTTGCCCTTGCGCCGGATTCCCGCCGTATCGATCAGCCGGAAGCGCCGGCCGCGAGCCTCGAGCTCGGCGTCAACCGCGTCGCGGGTAGTCCCGGGAACGGGCGTCACGATGGAGCGTTCCTGGCGCAACAGCCGGTTGAGCAGCGTGGACTTTCCCACGTTGGGCCTGCCGATGATCGCCACTCGAATCACATCGTTGCCGGTTTCCGCGGTTTCCGCCGGTTCTGCCGGAACGTCCGCGACGGACGGCGGCGTAGCCGCAAGGCCCGCCGTGATGTGATCGAGCAGATCATCCACGCCGCGGCCGTGCTCGGCGGAGATCAGAAAAGTGGCCGCAATGCCCAGGCGATGGAACTCCGCGCTCTGCGGTTCCTGGCGGTCGGAGTCCACCTTGTTCACGGCCAGCGACAGCGGCTTGCCCGCCGCATGCAGGCGGCGAGCCAGTTCCTCATCGAGCGGCAGAAGCCCCTGGCGCGCGTCCACCACCAGGACCACTTGCGCTGCTTCGCGGATGGCGGCGCGAGCCTGGCGCAGGATGCCCGCCGCGATGTCCCCTTCGGAGCCGTCGTTCACCGGGTCTTCGAGCCCGGCTTCCATCATGCCGCCGGTGTCCACGACCTCAAATTCGCGGCCCAGCCACTCCGCGCGTCCGTAAAGACGATCGCGCGTCATGCCGGGCTCGTTGCCGACCAGAGCGCGGCGGCGGCCTACCAGGTGGTTGAACAAGGTCGACTTCCCGACGTTCGGACGGCCGACGATGGCGACGAGAGGCAGACGGCGAGTCTTTTCAGTTGGCACGGGAGCGGTTCCTTCAGGGCCCAAGCTTCTTGAGGATCGCCGGATAAGCGGCGCCGAGGGTGGAGTTGTTGGGCGAAAGCTCGAAGGCGCGGTGGTACTCCTCGAGAGCGCCACGGCGGTCGCCCCGCGCGAGCAGCGCGTCGCCCAGGCTGTTGTGGGTCGGGGCGTCATCCTGGCCTAACTTGATAGCCTCCTGATACGCCCGCACCGCGCCTTCCAGGTCGCCCGAGGCGTATAGGACGGCTCCGAGCCTGCCCGGGATCTGGGGATCGCCGGGGCGGAGAGCCTCGGCGGCCTGATAGGCCCTGGCGGCCTCGGCGAGCGACCCTTTGGCGTAGAGCGCGTCGCCCAGCCTGGATTCGAGCTCGGCGTCGTTTGGGTCCTGCGCGAGCGCCTCGCGGTAGGTCGCGACGGCGCCATCCCAATCGTGCTTCTCCGCGAGAGCGAGGCCCAGCCGCCGCTGCGCCTGCGCAATTCGGGGATCGAGCCGCAAGGCCGCGCGATACTCGGCCACGGCATCGTCCCACCGTTGCTCGGCGGCCAACACGTTCCCGAGCCGCAGGTGCGTGCTCGCGTTGCCCGCGTCCATCTTGAGCGCCTGCCGGTACGCGGCTTCGGCCTCGCCCCAGGACTGCTTCTCGAAGAGGGCGTCGGCCTTCGCGACGTCCTGCTGCACCGCCTTCTGAGTCTCGGCCATGGACGGCACAGGCGGCGTGATCACGACCGGGGCCGGCGGTGGACAGGCGGGCGGAGATACCGGAGGCGTGGCGGCGGGCGCAGCGGCAGCCGGCGCGGGTGCGGAACTCGAGCCGGAGGCGCTGGCGGGCTTGGCGTCGCTGATCGCGCGGATCAGGACATCGTCCGCGCCCGCCTTGCGCAAGGAGTTGAGAATCTCGGAGGTGGGCGTAAAGCTGATTCCCCGCTCGGCGACGAGCAGCGCCAGGCGCTGGCTGTTCACCTGGCCTTTCACCAGACCCGTGATCTGCTGCTCGGTCAGGGGCTTGGCGGCGGAGGGGATGGTCGCGCCCGCCTGAGCGGACGCCGCCGGAGCGCATACCAACAGCAGGCCCGAAAGAATGACCGCAGAAGCCAGCCCGCGTGTGACACCGCTCTCCGTCATGGGAAACACCATTATAGCGTGAGCCGCCGCGCCACGGTCACGGATTGGCAAAGCGCACTGAGAGGCTTGCTGCGTCGGCAGCCCTTCACGCACCTTGCGGGAACATTAACAAAAGTTTATTTGACCGATAATAACGTGACATTTATGTTAGAACAGGAGCGGGACCCAGGTGTGAACGCCGGGCTGCGCGGGTCCTCGGGGCTTCGCCTCTAAGGACACAGCGAGTTGGAAATCGGCAAAATACTGTGCCGCCTCCGGGAGGCCCAAGGCCTGAGCCAGGGCGAGATGGCGCAGAAACTGAATTTCAGCGCGAGCTATTTGTCCTTGCTCGAAAGAAACAAGCGCGCGGCCACCATGCATGTACTGCGCGCGTTGTCGAGCTGGACCGGCGTCCCGGCCGGCCTCTTCCTGCTGCAATCCATGGAACTGAGCGACCTCGGACCTCGCCAGCGGAAGCTGGTCAGAGAGATTCAACGCGAGTTCAGAAAGGCGCTTGCCTCGGGCGACTTCACGGTTCTGCAACGGATCGCACAAGCGGACTGATCGCCGGCAGGCCGCACGCCGGTTCAGTGCTCGGGATGCTCCAGCAGCGCCTGCGTCCGGGCTTGATACAGATAGGGGCGGCGTGGCGGCGGCTGCTTTTCAAAATACGCCTTGATCACGTCGCGAGCCACCGGCGCAGCCACCGAGGACTCTTCGCCGTGCATCACCAGCGCGGCCACCACAACTTCCGGGTTGCTGAAAGGCGCATAGCCTACGAACCAGGCGTTGTTGCGATAGGCCGCCTGGTGCGCCGACTGCTTCAGGTTCACGCTCACCACCTGCGCTGTGCCCGTCTTGCCGGCGATGTCGAGCCCGTCCACGTGCGCGCTCGCTCCCGTCCCGCCTTCGTTCACAACCGCCCACATGCCCTGGGTGACGGCCGTCAGTGTGTCGGGGCCGATGGGGAAGTCGCGCTCGTGGTCCTCGGGCGGATTCTGGCCGAGCGCCTCCAACTCGTCGCGGAACATCAGGTGCGGACGGCGGAACGTGCCGCCCGACACCACGCCGCTGATCAGATTGGCGAGCTGCAAGGGCGTCGCCTCCACTGCGCCTTGCCCGGTCGCCACAGAGATGGTTTCGCCGGCCCACCACTTGCGCCGGAAGGCGCGCTCCACCCACTCCGGCGACGGCATCAAGCCGGCATCCTCGCCCGGAAGGTCAACGCCGGTCTTCGAGCCGAGGCCCATTTGCTTGCCGAAGTAAGCCAGCTTGTCGATGCCGAGCATCTTGCCCAGAGTGTAAAAGTAGACGTCACAGGATTGCGCGATGGCCCGGTGCAGGTCCACGTCGCCGTGCGATTTGCGCTTGTTCCACACCCAGTCGTGGTAGGTGTGGCCGTAGATGGTGACTTCGCCGGGGCAGAAGACGGTAAAGTTCGGGTGGATGGTGCCGGTCTCGAGCGCGGCCGTGGCGGTCACGATCTTGAACACCGAACCCGGCGCCAGTTGGGCCTGGGTGGCCTTGTTCATGAGTGGCTTTTGCGGATCGCCCATGAGATCGCGCCACTCGGCCTCAGGGATGCCGTGCGCGAAATCGTTCGGATCGAAAGCGGGATGGCTGACCATGGCCAGCACCTCGCCGGTGCGCGGATCGAGCGCCACCACCGCGCCTTCCCGGTTTCCCAGGGCCATCTCGGCGGCCATCTGCAGATCGAGGTCGATCGTCAGGCGCAGGTCGTTTCCCGGATGGGCGTCGAGGGTTGTCATCGAGCCCACTTCCTGCCCGCGGCTGTTTACGACCACGCGGCGCACGCCGTCGCGCCCTCCGAGCACGTCGTTATATTCGCGCTCGATCCCGCTCTTGCCGACCACGTCGCCGGGCCGGTATTTGGAGTGGCTCTCGGCGATCACGTCCTCCGAGACGTCGCCCACGTAGCCGATCAGGGCCGCGGCCACGTCATGCTTCAAATAGAAGCGCTGCTGGGTTTCGATGAGATCGAGCTCCGGATACTCCACGCGGTGCGATTCTACGAAAGCCACGTCTTCGAGCGACGCCCCAGGCTTCAGCAACACCGGTTGATAGCGCGGCAGCTTGGCGGTGCGCGCGATCAGGTCCATCACGTCGCCGGCCTCGAGCCCGAGCCCTTGCGCCATGGCCTTCAAACGGTCGGGGGTCAGCCCGGCCGCGTTCTCGCGCGACAGCAGAATGCTGAAAGCCGGAGAATTGTCGACCAGCACGCGCCCCTGCCGATCGAGAATGCGCCCGCGCGGGGCGATCACGGGAAGATTGCGAATGCGGTTGCGGTCCGACTCATCCAGGTACTTCTGGTGCTGATGCACTTGCAGCCGCCAATAGCCGCCGAGCAGCGCCAGGAAGACAAAGCACACCGTCCATTGGAAGGTGGTGATCCTCCAGGCGGGCAGCCGGTGTTCGTCGGGCAATCTTGCGGGCATTTTCGAGCGGCCGAGCGTGAGCGAGATCGCGGGAGACTCGAAGCGGGCCCCGACGGGGGACCGCACTCCGAAGTCCTGACGCTACCATAGTGCAGATGCGGGTTCAAGGACGTTTTGCGGGCATCCCATGACGGCGTACGTCCACCAGAGGCGGGCAAGCCTCGAACGAGGTAGCGATGTATACTGCTGTGGCTCAGCGCCCTGAGCAACGCGGGGATACCAAGCTCGAAACTCCGGCTTGTCTCCATCGCTCAGTGCGGATCAACTGAAGGAGATAACATGACTGCGAACGCGAGCCCGGAGCACATCCTGCAAGTCGGCCTGGGATTCTGGGCGTCCAAAACGCTATTGAGCGCCGTCGAGATGGAAGTCTTCACGGAGCTCGCCAGGAAGGCGGAGGATCTGGAAACCCTGAGCGGCCGGCTGGGTCTGCATCCGCGATCTGCGCGCGACTTTCTCGACGCTCTGGCGGCGCTGGGATTCTTGAGCAGGGTCGATGGGAAATACGCCAACACGCCGGCCGTCGATCTCTACCTGGACAAGCACAAGCCCACCTACATCGGCGGGATGCTCGAGATGGCAAACCACCGCCTCTACGGGCACTGGAAATATCTCACGGAGGCGTTGCGCACGGGGAAACAGCAGAACGAGTCGAAAGACAGCGACGGTGCCGCGTCGCCGTTTGAAGCGCTCTACGCCGACCCGGCGAGGCTCAAGGGGTTCCTGGCGGCCATGACCGGCATCAGCCGTGGCGCCAACCTTGCGATCGCTCAGAAAATTCCCTGGAGCCAGTATTCCACGTTTGCCGACGTGGGCACCGCGCAGGGCGATCTGGCTGTGCAGATCGCTCTTGCCAATCCCCACTTGAGCGGTATTGGTTTCGATCTTGCCGAGGTCGGGCCGACATTCGAGGAATACGTGGAGCAGCACAGCCTGAGCGGACGCTTAAGTTTCACCGCCGGCAATTTTTTCCAAGACCCGCTGCCGAAAGCCGACGTCATCACCATGGGTCACATCCTGCATGACTGGGACTTGGGCGAAAAGAAGATGCTGATCCAAAAGGCGTACGACGCCATCCCTCCGGGCGGCGCACTGGTGGCGTATGACGCGGTGATTGACGACGAGCGCTCCCAGAATGCCTTCGGCCTGATGATGAGTCTCAACATGCTGATCGAAACCCCGGGCGGCTTCGACTACACGGGCGCGGACTGCAGGGGCTGGATGCAGGAGGCCGGCTTTCGCGAAACGCACGTCGAGCACTTGGTGGGCCCCGACTCCATGGTGGTCGGCATCAAGTAGGCATCGAGGATATTGGTGCAGCAAGATTGGCGCAGCCCACTCCCACCTGTGCGGGTGTTCGCACAAGCAGGTGCAGGTTCAAGGGCGCTCTGAGGTGGGGCGCCCGCTCATCACAACATCCGGCACGACATCCGATTCGCAGGCCGCAAGCGCGGACTCTATGGAGTCACCCGGAAGTTCACGTTGCTCGTTAGCGTGCGGCTGGGCGTTACCACCTTGACCTTGCCGGTAGTGGCGCCCGTGGGTACCGTCGTCGTGATTTCGGACTTCGAGACCACGGTGAACGTCGCCGCCGTGCCGTTAAACGTGACGCTGGTCGCGCCGGTCAGGTTCGTTCCCAGGATCGTGACGGCCGATCCCACGTTGCCGGAAGTCGGCAGCGTTTTCACGAACGGGCCCTCGCCCACAGCCAGGCTGAAGACTATGCCGTCATTGGCGCCGCCTTCAACCGTCGTGCCGTAGGTAGTCGTGCCGTACAAGGTCCCGTTGGTGGCCTGAAGCAGCCCGCCTTCAGGGAAATAGCCGCCGCCAGTGATGTCAGAAAAGGTCGCCAGCGTGGTCAGCTTGCCCCCCGACGTGATGCTAAAGACGGTGCCAGCGCCACTGGGCCCGCCATTTTCGGTTGTCCCGTAGAAGGTCCCGTTGCTGGCTTGAATCAGCCCGGCGTAGGGAACCTCGCCGTCATTGGCGCCGTCGAAGCTGTGCAGCGTGGTGAGCGTGCCTCCTGGGGTGATGCTAAAGACGGTGCCATCGCCACTGCCTCCACCCGTGCCTCCTTGGTAAGTTGTGCCGTAGAAGTCCCCGTTGGTCGCCTGAATGAGCGCGGCGAGCGGGTTACTGCCGTCAGCGCAAGCTGCTAGAGAGCAGAAATTGTAGAGCGTCGTCAGCGTGCCTCCTGCCGTGATACTAAAAACCGTGCCGGCGTGGTTGGGGCCGCCATCGAAAGTTGTCCCGTAGAATATCCCGTTGGCACCTTGAACCAGGCTGGCGGTCGAGTAGCCGTCGGGGAAGCTGGCGAGCGTGGTCAGCGTACCCCCTGTCGTGATGCTAAAGACAGTGCCAAAGCCGTTGGCCCCGCCTTCGGAAGTTGTGCCGTAGAGCTTTCCATTTGTGGCCTCAATCAGCGCGGCGTAAGGGAAGGCGCCATCAACACTGATATTGAAACTGTGGAGCACCGTCAGCACGCCCGCCGAAGTGATCTTGAAGACGGTGCCGGCGTCGTTGGCCCCACCCTCGTACGTTGTCCCGTAAAAGTTCCCATCGGTCCCGAGCACAAGGCCGGCGTAGGGCTCGTAGCCGTCAGTGCAGCCAGTTTGAGCACAGAAGTTGTAAAGCGTGGTCAGGGTTCCGCTGGGAGTGACCCTGAACACCGTGCCGCCATTGTTTGCTCCCCCGCCCTCCGTGGTTCCGTAGAGATTGCCGTTCGTGCCCTGGACGAGAGACATATAGTAGGGGCTGGCACCGTTGGTCCCGTTGAAATTTACCAGCGTAGTGAACGTATCCGCTTGCGCCGATTGGGCCGTAATGACCGCTGACACCAGCACGGCCGCCAACACCAGAGCGGCACTTGCCGCGGGCAACTGCATCCTCCGATGTTGCTGTGTGTTCTTCATAATCCATTCCTCCGGACGACTGATTTGTACAAGAGCCTTTTCAATCCCTCTTGCGTCCACATAACGCGATAAAGCGCGGGTAAACAGCTCACGCGTGACGAAATTATTTTTGGTGTCTGGTTGGGATGGGTTATTCAGGCCGGCTAGCAACACATATTGCAGCCGTGTGGCAGGGTCGATGTAACACTCAGATAATACTAGAGCTAGCGTCTTCGGCCGAATCGGCGTTCCAACCTCTGCGGGCGTTGCGATTGCTGCTCTAGAGACTTATACTTCGGTCGTAGAGACGATGACGGGCCGCATCTTTCCTCGCCCGTCTGGGCCTCAATCAAACTCTGTTCGCGCGGCGATCACGTCGAAAACGCGCCGATGTCGGTGGCAAGAGGAAGTCGAGTTTGGAGGGACGGCCAACAGACACGCACGGACTCCCGTCGCCCGGCGGTGACAACAAGGAAGCCCTCGCTGAGTGGACCTCTGTCCTGTATTCCGAACTGCGGCGCCTCGCGTCGTACTACTTGAAGCGGGAACGCGGCAACCACACCCTGCAAACTACCGCTCTCGTCCATGAGGCCTATCTGCGCTTGGTCGATCAAAGAGAAGTCCAATGGGAGAACCGGAATCAATTCATGGGTGTGGCGGCGCAACTGATGCGGCGCGTTCTGCTGGATTACAGCCGCAGTCACCAAGCCGCCAAGCGCGGCGGAGACGTAAACAAAGTGTACCTGCAGGAAGCCGTGGTCGCTTCCAATTCACCGCCTGCGGATGTGGTTGCCCTCGACGAAGCGCTCGTCAGGCTGGCCGAGTTCGATCCTCAACAGGCCCGACTCGTCGAGTTGCGGTTTTTTGGAGGTTTGAGCATCGAGGAGACTGCGGGAGTGCTCGGAATTTCGCCGGCGACGGTGAAACGCAATTGGAATGTTGCCAAGGCCTGGCTGGCACGAGAACTGCGAAGAGGGCAGGACCCGAATGCGTGAGATCTGGGAACAAGCGAAAGAGATTCTTGCGCAAGCGTTGGAAAGAAACGCGGAAGAACGAAGTGCTTTCGTTCGGAAGGCGTGCGGCGAAGACGCTGCGCTCCTCGCTGAAGTCGAATCGCTGCTCTCGCACTGCAACGGCGCCGACAGCCTTCTTGAGAATTCCCCTGTTAGCCATGTGCTCTCATTCCATCCGGCCTTGATGGTGGGCAGAAAGATTGGGGCGTACCGCATCGTGCGCGAGATCGGGCAGGGCGGCATGGCAGTGGTGTATCTGGGAGAGCGCGACGATCAGAACTATCGCAAGCAAGTTGCGATAAAAATGGTCAAGCCCGGAATCGACACCGAACAAGTCCTTCACCGTTTCCGCAATGAGCGGCAGACCCTCGCTGCCCTAGACCATTCCAACATTGTCAAACTCATCGACGGCGGAAGCAGCGAAGAGGGTGCCCCGTATCTGGTGATGGAGTATGTGGAAGGCTTGCCTATCGACCAGTATTGCGATCTTAACAAGCTCTCCATCCGCGATCGCCTGCGGCTCTTTAATGAGGTATGTTGCGCGGTGCAGTACGCGCATGAAAAGTTGGTGATTCATCGCGATCTCAAGCCTGGCAATATCCTGATTGCCAAAGGCGGTGTACCCAGACTCCTGGACTTTGGCATCGCCAAATTGCTGAATCCCGAGTGCGTCCAAACGCCACTGGTTACTCGAACGAACTGGCGTCCCATGACCCCGGAATACGCGAGCCCGGAGCAGATTCGCGGGCAGGCGATCACGGCCGCGAGCGATGTCTATTCGTTGGGGGTGCTGCTGTTTGAACTGCTCACCGGTCATCGGCCGTATCGCTCTCGTGGGCACTCTCTTTTGGAAATGGAGCGGCTCATTTGTGAAGACCAGCCCGAAAGGCCAAGCGCTGTTATTTACAGGAAAGAAGAAGAGGCGTCTCGCGATGGTGAATCGCCAGCCCCAATCACTCCGGAGTGGGTGAGCAAACAGCGCGGCGTGCAGCCGGCTGAACTGCGGCGCCTGCTACGCGGCGATCTCGACGCCATCGTGATGAAGGCGCTGCGCAAGGAGAGCGAACGCCGGTACGTTTCAGCCGGCGAACTCTCGCGCGACATCGAGCGCTATCTGTCAGGCATGCCGGTCAAGGCCCGCAAGTCTACGGTTGCCTACCGTAGCGGGAGATTCCTTCACAGGCATCAGGAATCGCTGGCTGCGGCCTTGGCGGTGCTTGGCATCGTGGCTGGCCTTGCGGCCTGGGAAGTGCACAGGGTCGCACGACAAAGTGCCGTCGTGCCGGAAGCCGGGAATGCCCGGGTTCAAGCGCGGCGTTCCGCGGCCATCCTAGGTTTCAAGAATCTTTCCGGTCGCCAAGATGCGGCTTGGCTGTCAACCGCCCTGTCGGAAATACTGGCCACCGATCTTGCGGTGGGTGAAGAGCTGCGCCTCATACCCATCAATATCGTGGCGCAAACCAAGATTGACCTCGGTCTGCCCGACGCAGAAAGCATTGCCCCCGAGACCATGCAGAAACTCGGCAAGAGCCTAGGCAACGATTTTGCCATTCTCGGTTCTTACCTCGATTCAGGAAAGGAGGGGGGCGGCAAGATCCGCCTCGACATTCGCATCCAGGACTCAGCCAAGGGAGACATCGTGGCCACCGTCTCAGACGGGGGCGACGAGGCGCACATTGTGGATCTGGTCTCACGAACCGGCGCGCGCTTGCGGGAGCGACTCGGTCTGTCGAAGGTCTCATTGCTCGAGTCCCAAGAAATCGAGGCATCGGTCGCTTCCAATCCTGAAACCGTCCGGCTTTACTCGCAGGGACTGGCGAAGCTTCGAGCTTTTGATGCGCTATCCGCCCAGAGCCTGCTGACTCGGGCGGTTGCGGCCGACCCTCCCTATCCCCTCGCTCACTCGGCCCTGGCCACGGTCTGGCTAGCCTTAGGCTATGACTCCAAGGCGCAGCACGAAGCCAAGCAGGCGTTTGACGCCTCCGACAAACTCTCGCGCGAGGACCACCTGCGAGTGGAAGCCCTTTACTACGAGGCCGGCAAAAACTGGCCCAAAGCCATCGAAACATACGCCGATTTATGCAACCTCTTTCCCGATAGCCTAGAGTATGGATTGGCTCTCGCTCGCGCTCAGACCTCTGGAGGAAAGGGGAAAGACGCTCTGAGCACGCTGGCCGCGCTGGCTCGAGTGAGTGCGCATGCGAGAGACGATCCGCGCATCGATTTGGCAATCTCGGAGGCGGCTGCTTCGATGGAAGACGACACGCTGCGCCGGGATTCAGCGGAGCGTGCCGCGATCAAGGGGGCCCAGCAGGGCGCCAAGTTGCTGGTGGCCCAGGCACGGAACTCAGAATGCCGCGCCCTCGCCAATCTCGGCGAGAACGAAAAGGCAAAGGTTGCTTGCCAGGAAGCGCGACGAATGTTTCTCGCCGTGGGAGATCGTGCTGGAGTGGCGCATGCGTTGCACAACATGGCAGAGGTCCCGCTCAATCAAGGCGACTTGGCATCGGCGGAGAAGCTCTACCGCGAAGCTCTGGACATTCTGCGGGAGGTTGGCGATAGAAAGGCGACCGGTGGCCAACTCGACAATCTTGGCCTGATTGCCGTAAAGCGCGGAGACTTCGCGGCGGGCCGCAAGTTGTATGACGAGTCGCTGGATTCCTATCGAATAGCGGGCGACAAGCAAGGAATCGCGATGACGATTGGGAATACCGGCACGCTTCTCCGCGCGCAGGGAAGATTGCAGGAGGCCATGACGCATTTTCAAGAGACTCTGAGATTATCCAACGAGTTGGGAGACAGGAGTTCGGCGGCGCTTGCCTACCAGGCGATCGGAGAAGTCATGGCAGAGAAGGGCGATCTGGCCGGGGCGCACGAAATGTATCAGCAAGCGTTGGCGATCCAGAAAACGATCGGAGAGAAGAGTTACTACGCGTCTACGATGGTTGACGAGGGAAGGGTCCTCGAGGAGCAGGCCGAGTTGGACAAAGCGCGTAGCGCTTATCAAGAGGCGCTCTCGATTCAGCAGGGGCTTGGAGAGAAGGCCGCTGAGACCGAACTGGCGCTCGCGGGCTTGGATTTTGACACCGGGCGAGCCGCTGATGCGGAACAAGGCGCCCGGGCGGCTCTCGCGGAATTTGAGGCGCAAAAAGAACCGGACCAGGAGATTTTCGCGGAGGGCTTGCTGTCGAGGTCACTCCTTGAGCAAGGGAAAACAGGTGAGGCGAATGAGGAGATTGCGAGAGCGTTGGAGTTATCCAAAAAGAGCCCGGACGTCTTCAGCCAGCTTTCCCTGGCTCTCGATCGCGGCCACGTCCTGGTCGCTATGAACCATATCCCGACCGGCGAAGACGTTGACCGGCAGGTACTCAGCCAGACCCGAAGACTCGGGCTCCTCCGATTGCATCTCGAAGCATCCCTCGCCCTGGGCGAAGTTCAGCAAAAGCGAAACCCCGAGGCAGGCCGCAAACAGCTTGAGGAAACGGAAAGCGCCTCGCGCTCAAAGGGCTTCGAGCTGATCGCCCGGAAGGCAGGCGCTGCAATTCACTGAGCGGCGTTTTCTCGCCCGGAGCACGATCCCCGAGGGCTCCACGTTTCACGTGCCCAACCGTTTCGGGCGCCTGCGATTTGCGAAGTGCGGGGGAGCCGGCGTCACCGGTGACGCGGGAAAAAGCAACGAGCGGTGCACAACCGCCGAAATCGGCGAGCTCTGCACCGCTCGAGAGGTAACACCCGATTGCTGCGGTTTTAACGTCCGGCTCCTGCGCCGCCAGTCTGAGCGAAAATCACTTTCTCGGTCCAACCGCCGACACTGAGGGTCTTCAACATGCGAGTCCCGTCGGTGGCCGTCTCAACCAGCATTTCGGTATACCCGGCCTTGGTCGGAAGATTTTCGACCCTGACGGGGCACTTGCAGATCAGCTTCTTGCCCTTGTAAAACGCCACTTCGGGCGCGGTCGACGCGTTGAGCAGCGTCATTTTGTACATACCGGGTTGCAGTTGACCGCCATCCGGCGTCACGGTGACCGCGGTAATGGTGATGTCTGCTGACTTCTCGCTCGGCTTCGCCATGCCGAGGCCGGTGGCCACCACGATGGCAACCGCGAACATGAGCACATACTTGCAGGCTGCTTTCATTTTCTACTCCTCCCAACAGAATTCATTCCCTACACAACCCATCCTTATCTGATCCCGGTATTTGGTCTGTGACGCGCATCACCATCGGGGCGCGGGCTTTAGCCCGGCCCTGGCAGGCCCGGGAGGGGATAACAATGCTGATGTCCGGAATCGACCTGCGACGATGCTTGGAGCCGATTTGTGATATGGTAGCCGTGCCATGAGCAAATACCCCCTTTCGCGGCGTTCCTTCCTTGGGTTGGTGGCGGCGGTGCCGGTGGCGACCGCCCAGCCGCTTTCGCGGGCGATTTCAGGGTCGTTGTCTGCATTCCCGCCGGACAGCAAACAAGTTCCCATTGGCCTCGAGCTTTACTCGGTTCGTGAAGAGCTGGCCAAGGACCTGACGGGCACGGTCGCGGCGGTTGCGAAGATAGGCTACCAGTGCGTGGAATTTTACGCGCCCTATTATTCCTGGACCCCCGATTACGCCAAGCAGGTGCGGAAGCAGCTCGACGATCTGGGCGTTCGCTGCTACTCCACCCACAACGATCTGCGCTCGTTCAAGCCGGCGGGGATCGGCAATGCCATCGATCTGAACCACATCCTGGGCACGAAATACGTGGTGCTGGCGCACCCGGGCAATGTCAGCGGCGTGGACGGCTGGAAGGCGGTGGCCGGGTTGCTGAACCAGGCCAACACGGCGCTGGCAGCCGAGGGCCTGCACGCCGGTTATCACAACCACGACGCCGAGTGGAGGCCGGTCGATGGCGAGCGGCCGATGGATCTGCTGGCCGCGGGCACCGACAAAAGCATCATGCTGCAGTTTGACGTGGGCACGTGCCTCGAAGCCGGCGCCGATCCGGTGGCATGGATCAACCAGAATCCGGGGCGAATCCGTTCCATGCATCTGAAGGACTGGTCGAAGGAGAACGGCTACAAGGTGTTGTTCGGTGAAGGCGTGGCGCCCTGGAAGCAACTCTTCGCGGCCGGCGAGAGCGTAGGCGGAGTCGAGTACTACCTGATCGAGCAGGAAGGCAGCCGCTATCCCGAGCTCGAAACGGCCGAGCGCTGCCTGGCCGCGTATCGCAAGCTGCGCGCCTGAAGCACGAAGAGCCGCGCGGGACGCCCCACTGTGAAACCAAGCCGCCGCCTGCGCTGGTGGATTGTCTGGACGCTCTTTCTTTCCACCACCATCAACTACATCAACCGGCAGACGTTCTCGGTTCTCGCGCCCGTGATCACGCGCGAGTTCCATCTCAGCCACACCCAGCTCGCCTCGATCCTGTCCGCCTTCCAGTTTTCCTACGCCGCCATGTGGCTGATCGGCGGCGTGCTGCTGGACGTGGTGGGCACCCGTCTCGGTCTCGCCCTGGCCGTGGTCTGGTGGTCGATCACGAGTGCGCTGACCGGATTCGCGAATTCGCTCTCGCAATTCGCGGTCTTTCGATTTCTGCTGGGCATCGGCGAAGGCATGAACTGGCCGGGCGCGAGCAAGGCCGTGGCGGAATGGTTCCCGGCCCGCGAACGCGGCGTGGCCGTGGCCATCTTTGACAGCGGATCGAGCGTGGGCGGCGCGGTTGCGGCCATCACCGTTCCCTGGATCGCGATCGCTCTCGGCTGGCGCTACGCGTTCGCGCTTTCGGGGGTTCTGGGATTCCTGTGGCTCGCGCTCTGGCTGCGCGTCTACTACCCGCTTCGCAGCCACCCGCGACTGACCGCTGAGGAAAAATCCCTGATCGAGGCGGGACGCGACACCGCCCGCGAGTCCGGTACATCGGGCGCGGCCCGGTGGCTCAGTCTGCTCAAGCAGAGCAACACGTGGGGCATCGTGCTCGGACGCTCCCTGACCGATCCCATCTGGTGGTTCTACGTCTTCTGGCTTCCCCAATATCTCAGCGATGCGCGCGGCTTCAGCCTGAAGCAGATCGCCGCCTTCGCGTGGGTGCCCTTCGTGGCGGCCGACCTGGGCAATTTCACGGGCGGATTCGCCTCCGGATTCCTGATTCGACGCGGCATGCCGGTGCTGCGCGCGCGCAAGTGGGTGTGCGTCCTGAGTTCGCTGCCGGTGATCGCCGGGATTCCCGCGGCCCGCACGCATAGCGCCTACTGGGCGCTGGCTCTAATCGGCTTCGCAGTGTGGGGATACGCGAGCTGGTCGACCATGGGCCTGACATTTCCCTCCGACCTCTTTCCCCAGGACGTGGTCGGCTCCGTGACAGGCTTAAGCGGGCTCGGCGCCGGACTCGCCGGAGCCGCCTTGACGCTGGCGGTCGGCAGGCTGGTGGACCGGTTCTCTTATCAGCCCGCCTTCTTCGTTGCGGCTACCCTTCCGCTGCTCGCGACCCTGAGCATCCTGTTGTTGCTCCGGCCAAGCTCGTCCGCATCGAGCCCGAGATGAACATGGCTCTGCGCGCTCCGTGACCGGCAAAGACGAAACACAGAGGTCACTGAAATGCTCCGTGTTACGCCGTATCGGGGCCGGCAGGCTGTTGTCGGTTGAAAGGCTCGACGCGCAGGGATCACTGAGATCGTGCTATGCGGCTCCGGCTGTGGCACGTCGCTGGACACCCGGTAGTCTCACTCCACGTAGCCGATCATGTAAGCCCCCAGAAGGACTGCGAACACGGACCACAGCGCCGCTTTGCGGCCTTTCAGATATCCGGCGTCTGCGATCAGCTTGGCAGCTACCAGCGCGAAGCCGAAAGTCGAGAACCACAGGTGTTCGTGCCGCACCAGGTCCATGCTGGCCATCCCTTGCATGCTGTTCATGTCCATCTCAGGGCCGCCGTGCTTGTGGAAGAACAGAAACACCGCGCCGAACGTGCCCAGAAGCGGAAGGCCGTACCTGGCGAGGAACCCCGGCAGCCGGCCGGCGGCGCGCAGTAGCTCGACCAGCGCGATCAGGATCACGAGCAGCAGAAAGATGCGATGCTGCAAATCCTCCGGGTTATGAAGGCTGGCCCAAAAGGTCATCGGACCGACCGGCCAGGCTTCGGGATCGTTGCGGAAGAAGAGGAACTCCGCCAGGCCGAACAGAACCATGGGCGCGGCGAAGCGCACCCACGTGCGACGCGGCCACTGCAAGCCCGCAACGAGCGCGGCCAGGCCCCACAAGAGCAGAAACCAGCCCGCCATCCGGTGGTTGAACGTGGACCACGTCTTGTCCTCGCACCAGGAGTGATCGAGCAAGACCGAACCGGCAGGCTTCGCCGGTGTGCTCACCGGACTCATGCCCGGCATGTCGGACATGCCCGGCATGGTTTGCGTTGCGTCGCGCGGTGCTGCGGGTTTGGCGACTGGCTGCGACGCCGGCGTTGGAGGAGAACCCTGCGGGCCGGCATACGGTGGACGTGCCGCCAGGCTCGAGGCGACGGAGCCGGCCACGATCAGCCCCAGAACCGCGCAGCGGATTGCCTTGATCAAGAGTTCCCCCTTCGCCTTTAGCGAGCGCGCCGCACAGACCGCTCAGCCCGTCGTGAAGGGCTGCTCGAGCGATGCGCTCTGGCCGGTGAACAATTCCGCCCCGTTCTCCGTGATGTGCATGTCATCTTCGAGGCGCACGCCGAATTCGCCGCGGATGTAGATTCCGGGCTCGTCGCTGAACATCATATTGGGCGCGAGCTTCACGGTGCTGCCCTTCACGAGGTAGGGCCACTCGTGCATATCCATGCCCATCCCGTGACCCACGCGATGGGTGAAGTAAGTGTAGCCGGGACCGTAGCCGGCATCCACGATCACTTTGCGCGCCGCCGCGTCCACGGCCTGCGCCTCGATTCCCGGACGGGCGGTCGCGAGCGCGGCCTTTTGCGCGCGATGCACGATGTCGAACACCTGGCGCATCTTGTCCATGTCTTTCTCGGGCGCTTTGCCGAGCACGAAGGTGCGGGTGATGTCGGAGGTGTAGCCTTCCACCGGGCACCCGTCGTCGATCATCACGATCTCGCCCTCGTGAATCACTTGCGGCTGGCGCGAACCGTGGGGCAGCGCGGAATACACGCCCACGTTGACGCTGACCTCGCCCGGAAATCCAAGTTGATCGTAAGCCGATCCGATCAGTTGCTGAAGCTGATGCTGGGTCATGCCGGGCTCAAGCGCGCGCCACGCGGCCTCGTATGCCGTGATCGTGACCTGGGCGGCCAGACGCATGAGCGCGATTTCGTGATCGCTCTTGTGCATGCGGCATCCCGCGGTCACGGGCGTGCCGCTCGCGATCTCGATGGCGGGCGCGGCCTTGGCCACGCCGTCGTTGAACACGAACTCAACCCTCTCTTCCATTCCCAATCGCCCGCTCGCAATGCCGCGGTCTTTCAGACCCTCGGCTACGCGTTCGTAAGGGCTCTCGTCCTCCTGCCAGACGCGGATTTCGGCGGCCGGGCCGAACGGCCCTTGGGCGATCTGCTCCGCGGCGCGATCGCGCTCGAAGGCCGGGCAGACGTAGAACGGCTCGCCCTTGGCGGGCAGGATCAGCGCAAACAGGCGCTCGCCGCCGCCCCAGCGCATGCCCGCGAAGTACATCATCGACGTGCTGCCCATCATCATCAGCGCGTCGAGATGGTTTTCGGTCATCAGGCGCCGCGCATTCTCGATCCGGTCGCGCCGCTCTTCGACGGTGATCGGCCGCGCCTGATCTCTCATCGATTTCAATGCGGCGATGGGCGGTGGCAACGCGGTCGATGGCGTCGCGGCGGAGGAATTTTCCTGGGCTTGCAGGCGTGAAGGGATTTCAGAGCCGAACGTCGCGGCGGCGGTAGCCGTTCCGACCGCGCGCAGAAAGCCTCGTCGAGAAGGTCGAGAAGCCAATGGCATCCTCCGCAAGATTACCAGTTTGTCGAAACACGTTCGGGCGCTGCCACAGGGTGCTCGCGTGCAGGAACCAGGCGTCCGCGGCGCACGTCATACGCGGCATCCTGCCAATGCACGCGGCTCGCAAACAGGCTCGCGAGCCAGATCACAAAAGCTACCGCATCGCGGACAGGCAGCAGCCACCACCTTTTTGTCACCAGTGGATCGCGCAGACCCCAAGCGCCGACCGTGAACGCCAGGGCCAGGCGCAGGATCAGGTAAGCGCCGACAAACGCGCCGGCGATCCTCCACGAAGGTGCGACGATGGCGGCGGCGATTGCCCAAGGCAGGCCATGGGCGAACAGGAAGCCCACGTGGCCCCACGGTTGCGACGCTCGCGTGACCACGGCCCAGCGCAAGTGGTGCCGGAAGTAACTTCGAAAGTCGCGCGTGCTGCACTCCGTTTCGGGAACGGCCGCGGCCAGCTCAACGCGGAAGCCGCGGTCAGCAGCACGGCGCCCGAGTTCGTGATCATCGGCGGCGGCATCAGCCAGCGCCTCGAATCCGCCGATCGCGGCCAGCGCCTCGCGGCGCACCGCCATGGTGGCGCCCAGGGCGAATTTCACGCCCAGCTTCCGGGCCACGAGAACCCCGGCCAGAAAATCGGTGGTGAGGCTCAAGTCTTCAAGCTCCGACCAGAGGTTCGGTTCGGTCCCACCGCGATAGAGGCAGGTTACAACCCCGACTCGCGGATCGCGGAAGGCCACGGCCACGCGCCGAAGGTAGTCGGGCTCCACGCGAATGTCGCCGTCGCTGACGACGAGCATGTCGTAACGCGCCGCAGTTGCGAGGCTGCACAGCTTATTCACCTTGTCATTCGAGCCCGGGCCGGACGACCCGATCACGAGTTGGATCGGCAGGTGAGGAAATTCCGCCATGAGCCTGCGGATCACTGGAATGGCGGGGTCGTCCTGCCGGTTGACGCCGAACACGATCTCGTGGCACGGATAGTCTTGACGGCAGAAACTGGCCAGGTTCCTGTAGGTGTCGCGATACGATCCGTGCATCGGCTTGAGAATGCTGACGGGAGGCGCAAACCCGGACGTGGGCTGATCGCGCTTGCGAAAGCCGAAGAAGCTCCAGGCACAGGCGATGGCCGCGGCGTAGAAAATCAAGGGCGCCGCCGCAGCCGCGAGAATCAGGCCTCGAATGTGGGTGACCACCACTCCGGATTCTCCTTGATCCGCTCAGCGCTCAACTGATGCTCACCACCGCCACGCCAGCCGCAACCAGCACAATGCCCGCCCAGCGCAGCGGCGTGAGGCGCTCCCCGAGCAGGAACTTCGCGCCCAGCGCCCCCGCCACATAGCTTGCGGCCGCGGCCGGGATCACGAAGCTCACGTCCGCCCACGTCAGCAGTGCGAGCAGCGAGAAGAAGCCGAGGGCGAGCAATGCGATCCCGGTCCAGAACCACTTTACCCGCAAGGCCCGCCCGAGGAAGTTCACGAGCGATCGCGGCGAGAAGTGCTGGAGCTCGCCGAGTTGCTTCATAGCGCGCGACACCGAGAGTTCGCCGCCGGACGTGCCGAGCACCACCAGGGTCAGAAAGAGGGCCGTGCGCATCCTAGCTCACGACCTCGCCGCATGCCACCCCGCCTGTTCCGCCGCCTGTTCCGCCGCTAGTTCCGCCAGTTGCCCGGCCGGTTGCCCCCCCGGTTGCGGACGTTCGCGTCACCAACGCCACGCCGGCGCAAATCAGCGCCACGCCAGCCCAGCGCGTCGAACTGACTCGCTCGCTGAGCAGCCACCGGCTCATCAAGGGCACGAGCGCATAGCTCGCGGCCGAGACCGGCATCACGAAACTGTAGTCGGCCCAGGAGAGCACCACCATGAAGGAGACGAGGAACAGCAGCAGGCTGCCGATGCCGAGCCAGACCCATCCGTTGCTGAACGCCCCGAGGAAGAGCGACCCGAAGGCGGCCGGAGACCACTCGCGGATTTCGCCGATCTGTTTCATCCCTTTGCCGAGCAGCACATTTCCGGTGGAGGCGAACAGGACGATGGGCGCAAGCAAGCCGTAGGTCTTCCACTGCAGATTTCGAGTCATGTCGCGTGAGCCTGTTACGAATCGGGCGTTGTAGCCGGCGGAGCCGTGGTTGCACTGACGAAGGCCCGGGCGGCGGGGGCCTTGCGCGCGTAGCGCCAGCGCTCGGCGCGCAGCTTCAGGAACTCCACGCCCTCGCGATACAGCCGCTGCCGCTCGCCGGAATCCCAGATCCCCTTGCGAATAATGCGCCAGATCACGTGCGGCCGGAAATAGTAAGAGTCGTAAAAGCGATTGACGGCCGCCATCATGTCCTGCCGGCCGAGCCCTGGATACTCGAGGTGCGGAAGCTGGTGTCCGCCTGCGTCAACCACGGCATCGGACGTGATGAAGTTGTTCGTTCTGGCATAGCCGTAGAGCTCGGTGCCGGGCAGCGCGTGGGCGATGGACACCTGGATCGTCTCGGTGTCGAGTTCCTTGGCGAACTCGATGGTGCGCGCGATGGTTTCAGGCGTCTCGCCCGGCAGCCCGATGATGAAATCGCCGTGGATCAGGATGCCCGCCTTCTTGCAGTTTCTGGCGAAGGCGCGCGCCATCTCCACCGTGGCCCCTTTCTTGATGTTCTTCAAGATCTGCGGATCGCCGGACTCGAATCCAACCACGAACTTGCGCGCCCCCGCGTCCGCCATGGCCTTAAGCGTCTCGTAGTCGCCGTGCACACGGCAGTTGCAAGACCAGCGAAAGTCGAGCGGCTTGAACCGGCGGCACAACTCGAGCACGCGATCCTTTCGGATGTTGAACGTGTCATCGTCGAAGAAGAATTCCTTCGCTTGAGGAAAGAGCTTCAGGGCCTGCTTGACCTCGGCCACGACGTTGTCCACCGAGCGCACCCGCCAGGCGTGGCCGGAGAGGCTCTGCGGCCACAGGCAGAACGTGCAAAGAGCGGGACAGCCGCGGCTGGTGTAAAACGACACGTAGGGGTAGAGCAGAAACGGCATGTTGTAGCGCTCGATCTGCAAGTCGCGCTTGTAAACTTCGGTGGCGAAAGGCAGGCGATCGAGATCTGCGGTCTCGAGCGGCGCGGGCGCAGGATTGTGAACCACGGTTCCGTCACGCCGATAGCTCACTCCGGGGATTTCGCCGAGAGGCTGGCCTTGCGCGAAATCCACCACGGCGTGGTCAAACTCGCCGCGCACCACGAAATCGATGCCGGGGCCGGCCATCAGGCTTTCGGCGGGCTGCACTTCAACGTGCGGGCCGACGAAGGCAATTTTGAGACCAGGCTTCGACTCCTTCATCCGCCGTGCAATGCCGAGATCACTCTCGAAGCCGACGGTCGAGGTGAAGATCACCACGAACTCGTAATCACGGGCGATGGCGACGGTCTGGTCCTGGGTTACGTGGTGCGGCGGCGCGTCGAGAAGGCGGCTTCCGGGCAGCATACCGGCGGCGTAGGCCAGCCACGTGGGATACCAGAAAGCCTCGGCCTCGCGCGTCGCCTGCCAGCGCGAACCGGCGCCTCCATCGAACTTGTCGAAGCTCGGAGGATTGACCAGCAGCGTTTTCATCACGGAAGACATGAGCGCACCTTTCGCGGTCCGCCGCACACGCGGAGCCACGGCTCCCATTCTACTTGATGTCCGGGGATTGCCCAACCGCAGGCCGCTGAACGCCGCCAGCCGCGCCGGATGCGTCTATGTAGTAGGCTATGTGGATAGCTTAGCCCGTGCTTCGCCGGCGGCTATCCGGCTTGGGCGTGCCCGTCCTTGAAGATTCCGGGATCGATAGGCAGCCGGCGGACCCTGACGCCGGTGGCCGCAAAAACCGCGTTGGCCACGGCCGGCCCGAGCGGCGGAACGCCGGGTTCGCCCATTCCGCTCGGCTTTCCTCCGCCGGGCACGATGTGCACTTCGATCTCCGGGGCCTGAGCGAGGCGCAGCACCTGATAATCGTTGAAATTGCTCTGTTCCACGGCCGCGTCCTTGATGGTGATTTCGCCGGTGAGCACCGCCGTCAGCGCATAATTGACCGCGCCTTCGGTCATGGCGGCCACGCCGTCGGGATTCACGGCCGTGCCGCAATCTACGGCGCTGACCACGCGGTGCACCCGCACCGTGCCGTCCTTCCCGACCGACACTTCGGCCACGTGGGCCACGTAGCTGTCGAAAGAGTAGTGGGCCGCAATGCCGCGACCCCGACCCGCCGGCAGCGGCTTACCCCAGCCGGATTTTCCCGCGGCCAGTTTCAGCACTGCCTGGAATCGCTTCGGATCGAGATGGGGCTGGTCCGGCCACATCACCGCCGCCAGGTTCTGGGCCCCCAGGGTGCGCTGCTGCTCGTCGAGCAGCTCCATCTGGTATTGGTAGGGATCTCGGCCGGCGGCGCGCGCCAGCTCGTCCACGAAGCACCCATTGGCAAAGGCGGTGGATGAGTTCTCGACCGAGCGCCACCAGGCGCGCGGCACGGCGGAGTGTACGGGCGCGAAGTCCAGACGGAAGTTCGGAACGCCGTAAGGCAGCACGTCCGCGCCGCCCAGTTCCTGGGCCGCCACGTGGTGCGGGTCTTTGAGGCTGTCCGGCGGGTCAAAGTAGGCGCGAATGGGCGTGGACACGATGCGGTGCGACCAGGCAACGATGTTCCCTTGCGAGTCGAGACCGCCGGAAAGATGATGGTGGCTGTAAGGCCGGTAGAACCCGTGTTGGATGTCGTCTTCGCGGGTCCACAACAACTGGACCGGCTTCCGCACCTGGTCCGCCACCTGCCAGGCCTCGGCCGCGTAGTCCCATTGCGCGCGCCGGCCGAACGAGCCTCCCGAAAGGGTCATGTGGACCGTGATCTTGCCGGGTGGAACCTTGGAGAGCTGCGCAACCGTACCCTGGATGGCGTCGGCCCACTGCGTGGGCGTCCAGACCTCGATGCCGTCGTCGCGCACATGAACGGTGGTATTCATCGGCTCCATGGTGGCATGGGCCTGAAAGGCAAGCTCGTACGACGCTTCGACCTTCTTCGGCGCGCCCTCGATGGCCTTGAGAGCGTCGCCGTGATTGACGGCCACGAAGGTGGGCGCGCCGGCGGCCGCCTGCTCGATCTGCTTCCGCAGGCCCGCGCTGGTTTCGTCGCCGTCCGGACCCTTGTCCCACGTGATCTTCAGGGCCTTACGGGCCTGAATGGCCGACCAGGTGGAGTCCGCTACCACGGCCACGCCGCCTGCGGTGTTGAGAGGACGTCCGAGGGGCGCGACCGCGAACACGGCCTGCACTCCGGGCATGGCCTTGGCGTCCTTGTCATCGAAGGCGGCGAGCTTGCCGCCAAAGTGGGGGCAGCGCGCGATCACGGCGTAGAGCATGCCCGGAACCCGCACGTCGATTCCGAAGGCGGCGCTGCCGTCGACCTTGGCGGGCACGTCGGTGCGCGGGACGCGCTTGCCGATGTAGCGGTAATTCTTAGGATCCTTCAGGGGAACACTCTCCGCCTTGATTTCCGGAAGCTTCGAGGCTGTCTCCACCAGCTCGCCATAGGTGAACCGGCGGCCGCTCGGCGCGTGGATGACCGCGCCATTCTCGGCGCGGCACTCCTTGCGGTCCACATTCCATTGTTCGGCGGCGGCAACCGTGAGCATCTCGCGGGCCTGCGCGCCCACTTTGCGCATCGAGTCCCAAGTGTCTTCGACGGCGCCACTGCCGCCGGTGCTCAGGCCCTTGTAGATCTCGGGGATGGTGGGCGCCTGCTCCACGTGGATGCTCGACCAGTCCGCTTCGAGCTCGTCCGCGAGCATCATGGGGATCACCGTTCGCGGGCCCTGGCCCATCTCCGGCTTCTCCACGAGCAAAGTGATCTGGTTGTCGGGCGTGATGCGGATCCAGGCGTTCGGCTTAAAGATCTTGCCCGCGGCCTCTGAACCCGCGGCCTGCGCGGCCAGGATGCGCGAGCTGCGCGAGGGAAGATAGAAGCCGAGAACCAGCGCGGCGCCGCCCTTCAGGAAGTCACGCCGCCCGACTGTATTCGCTTGAGCCCCGGTCGCCATTTACGCCGCCTCTCCCGCCGCGCGCTGGATGGCGCGGCGAATGCGCTGATAGGTCCCGCAACGGCAGATGTTGCCCGACATGGCCTGGTCGATTTCTTCGCTCGATGGGTGCGGCTTGCCGGCGAGAAAGGCCGCGGCCTGCATGATCTGGCCCGATTGGCAGTAGCCGCACTGCGGGACCTGCTCGGCGATCCAGGCCGCCTGCACCGGGTGGGTGCGATCGGCGGACAGACCCTCAATGGTCGTGACCTTCCTCGAACCGACCGATCCCACCGGAGTCTGGCAGGAGCGCACGGCCTCGCCATCCAGATGCACGGTACAGGCTCCGCAGAGTCCGGCGCCGCAGCCGTACTTGGTGCCGGTCAGGTTGAAGCCGTCACGCAGGACCCACAGCAGGGGCGTCTGCGGATCGAGGCTAGTGCTGTAATCCTTCCCATTGACTTTGAGTGTGATGGCCATCGGATGCCTCCGGGGCTCTCAGGTGTCTTCAGCCAGGTGTCGCGAGCCATGTGTCGGGAGCCAGTCTCGCGCAGCCGGCCGGTCGTTCACATCGCCGTCCGGCCATATTCGGATGAACGGCTTTTTAGACGCCGAGAACTGGCAAAAAGTGGCTCAAATGCGCTCGAACTTGCACCGACAGCCTTGAAATTCGGGGCTATTTTTGGAGCCAAGCCATTTCGTATTAATAACCTAACGGCTTTGAACGCTTAACTTATTTGCTTTCAGCAACCTAACGGCTTTCCGAGAATATGGAAAATGGAAGCGCTTTATTATCAACAACCTAACGGCTTCGTTCGTAACATTTTTGATTTTTCGCGTCCAACCCTGAGCAAGGTCGATCCCGGGGGGTGTTTTTCATGCGGGCAAATGCCGCTAAAGCCACGCTGCAACGATCTCAGCAATTCTTACGCACCGACCTTATCCGCGCCTTCAACTGCTAAGATAGCGATCCCGATCGTTGATGTCCACCAGATTCGATAGCGCTCTGAGAAATCGTAGTCTCCATATTCCTTGCCAGAATGCATTTCGAGTTTTAGCGGGTCTTCTTTGACACACGAGCGACCAACTCATCCAATCTCGAAAGCAACAGCTTGAGGATGGGAGACTGGTTTGACTTTTTGTAGCCGAGGACCAGATCGATGGTTGGCGTATCTCCCTTGAGAGGGCGACTCGTTACCGACGACGGGAGAAAGTTCTGTGCGTAAGCAGGCAATAGCCCCACCCCTCCTGTCGACGCGATTAACGACATTCCCATGGATAGATGGTCAGCCTCGTGAGCTGGCGTGATCTTGATTCCGCAGCGCTTCAGAAAGGTGTCGATGACTGCGCGCAGTACAGGAGCCGTGTTCGACACCGTCACGAAGGGCTCGCCTATCAGATCCCCCAGACTGATGGCTTTTAGCGCGGCGAGACGGTGGTCACCAGGCAGGACCACCATCAAGGGCTCCTTGACGAGAAGACGGAACGCCAAGTCTGGCAGCCCTCGCTCCCTTCGAAGAAAAGCCGCATCCAGCTTTCCCTTCGAAAGGCCCTCCGCAAGCAGCGGCGAGTATTGACTCGAAATCATCATGTCAATGTTGGGCAGCTCGCCTCGCAGGATCTTCATGGCCTCGGGCATCCACGTCAATTCGTGTCCGGTCAGAAAGCCGATTGCAAAGCATGGCTTGGCGGGTTGGGCAACCCGGCGTGCAGCTTCGGCTGCCGCCTCAACCTGCGAAAGCACCGAGCGAGCGTGATCGAGAAAGGCCCGGCCGGCCGGCGTCAGTTCGATGCCGCGAGCGCTGCGCCGCAGCAGTTGGACGCCCACCTCGTCTTCAAGATCCCGAATCTGCCGGCTTAGGGAAGGTTGTGACGTGTGCAGTGTTTGCGCTGCCGCCACCGTCAGACTGCCCGCCTCTGCGACCGCGATGAAATAGCGAAGATGTCGTAATTCCATTCTCACTCCCATGCTTATGAGGCATGGACGCCAGCTTAACAAAGTATGTTTCAAGCGCGCAATCAATACCCACCTTCGCGATCTAACCAACTGAGCCGGGCTATCTGGACGCGGTTTGTTGCGTTAAACAACGCTCGGTACGCAAGGAGGCTTTATGTACGTCATAACAGGCGCCACAGGAAATACGGGGAGTGTCATAGCTGACGCACTTCTCGCAGCAGGAAACAAAGTCCGCGTCGCGGGGCGCGACGCGGGGAGGCTGCAGCGCTTTGTGCGCAAGGGCGCGGAAGCCTTCACGGGCGACATGAGCGATGCGGCTGCGCTCACCAAAGCCTTCAGCGGTGCGCGCGCGGCATACCTGATGTTGCCGCCGGTGAAATCCCGGGAGGACCAGGAGCGACAAAGTGATGCGATCGCAAAAGCCGTGAAGGAGTCGGGCCTGCGCTACGCGGTGCACTTGAGCAGTTACGGCGCGCAGGTTCCGGAAGGCACCGGGCCAGTCGCGGGGCTTCATTCTTCGGAGCAAAAGCTGAACGCGATCAGCGGTTTGAGCGTTCTGCACCTGCGCGCCGCACTTTTCATGGAGAACAATCTGGCGGGGATCGCCATGATTCATGGCATGGGAGTGTTCGGAAGTGCGCTACTACCCGACCTGAAGCTGCCCATGATCGCGACGCGCGACGTGGGCGACTACGCCTCGCAGCGCCTCCTGCATCTGGATTTTTCCGGCAAAGAAACGCGCGAACTGCTTGGCGAGCGCGACCTGTCGATGACGGAAGCTACCGCGGTGATTGCGGGCGGCATTGGCAAACCCGATCTGCGTTACGAGCAGTTTCCATATGACCAGGTGCGGCAGGCGTTGACGCAAATGGGTATTCCGGCGAAGACTGCCGCGTTGTACATCGAGATGTACAACGCCATCAACGCAGGAATCCTCGCTGCGCAGGAGCCGCGCTCGGCGGAGAACACCACGCCGACTTCGTTTGAACAATTTGTGCAGGATGTTTTTGCGGTTGCGTATCACGGGAAGGCTCGCACCGCTTAGACTCAGCGCCCAGGTGGCGCCGGTTGCGCCTGTTTACAGGCGGGAATTCGGTGTCACTACAAATAAGCAGACCACATGAGGAGGATTGACATGAATACGAAAGTTGTCTTGATTACCGGCGGACTTACCGGCATCGGGCGGGCCACGGCGTTGGCCTTTGCCAAGGAAGGCGCGCACGTTGTTGTCTCGGGCCGGCACGACGAAGAGGGCAAGGAACTCGCTGCAGAAATGCGCGAGTTGGGCGCCGAGGCGGAATTCGTTCGGGCCGATGTGCGCCATGAGGAAGACGTGCGCAAGTTGATCGACACAACCGTGGAGCGGTTCGGCCGACTGGATGTGGCCGTCAACAACGCCGGTACTGAAGGCGCGCCTGGCCCCGTTACGGAACAAACCGCCGAAACGTTCGCCGCCACCTTCGACACCAACGTGCTCGGCACACTGCTGAGCATGAAGCACGAACTGCGGGCGATGCTGCCCCAGGGAAGCGGGAGCATCGTCAATGTCTCGTCGGCCTATGGAAGCGTCGGCGCTGCCGGAGCATCCGTTTATGTCGCAAGCAAACACGCGGTGGAAGGGCTCACCAAGTCCGCCGCACTTGAAGTCGCGGGCACCGGCGTGCGCGTTAATGTTGTGGCACCGGGCACTACGGATACGGGTATGCTGACGCGCTTCACGAACACAGATGAAAACAAGGCGGCGCTCGTCTCCACCGTGCCCGTCAAACGTCTCGCAGCACCCGAGGAGATCGCGCAGGTGATCGCCTTCGTCGCTTCGGCAAATGCGTCGTACATGACGGGTGCCTCGATCCCCGTGGATGGAGGGATGATCGCGGACTAATTCCGGGTCGTCTCGAGCGGTTGATTGGGACCGATCCAACGTGTCATTCCGAGGAGCCGCAGGCGACGAGAAATCTCGTAGTTGATTTTTTTGAGAGCGGATTCCTCGCTGCCCTGCGAATGGCCCGTAGGGGTAGGGATTGCCCTACCCCACAAGGCTCCGTCCAATCTTTTCGGGACGGGTCCCGGAATCGGGTAGGGCAAGCCCTACCCCTAGGGCATTCTGAATGGGAGGTACGTAAAATGGCCGCACTTCAAGGCAAAACTGCGTTAGTGACGGGCGCGTCGCGGGGAATTGGGCGCGCCATCGCATCGGCTCTCGCCGGGGCCGGGGCGCATGTTCTGGTCCACTTTGGCCGTTCCGCGCACGATGCGGAATCTCTCGTCGCGGACATCCGTTCAAAAGGAGGACAGGCGGACGCGATGAGCGCCGACCTCGGAACCCCAGAGGGAGCGTCCCTGCTGGCAAAGGAAGTTCGCTCCATCGTCGGCGAACGATTGAATGTGCTCGTGCTCAACGCTGGGATCAGCAAGGCGGCACGCATCGCAGATTACACGGTACAGGATTTTGACAACCTCTTCGCGACAAACGTCCGGAGCCCGTTCTTTCTGGTGCAGCAACTGCTGCCCATTCTAGGCGAAGGCTCGAACATCATCGCGATCTCGTCCATCGGGGCCCGAGCCGTGGCTGGGAAACCCGAGTTAGACACCCCCTCGATCCTTGCGTATGCCTCGACCAAAGGAGCATTAGAAACTTTGGTCAAGAACTGGGCTGCCATTCTGGGGCCCCGAGGCATCCGCGTAAACGCAGTGGCGCCCGGTGTGATCGACACCGACATGTCGCATTTCACGAAGAGCGAGGCAGGGCGGGAGGCGACGCTCGCAATGCAAGCCTTGAAGCGAATCGGCAAACCGGAAGATGTTGCAGACGTGGTTGCGTTCCTGGCGTCAGACGCGGCCCGATGGATCACAGGAGCGAGCATTCCGGTCGACGGTGGGTCGAAGCTTTGAGGGGCTGGAATCTTGCCGGCGAGCTTGAGGATAAATCGAGTTGGAGGAATGAAAAATGAGTGAGAACATCGAATCGAACAACAAGGCTCTTGTTCTGGAAGCCTTCGATACGCTGTTCAACAAGCGCGACTACGTAGCCGCTGAGCGTTTCTGGTCACCCGACTACATTCAGCACAGCGCTCATATAGCACCCGGCCGCGACGGGCTCTTCAACCTCACCAAGAGCATGCCACCAACGTTGAAATACGAACCCGGAACGATCGTGGCTGATGGAGACGTCGTGATCGTGCACGGGCGTTTTAGCGGCTTCGGTGCTCCTGTGAATTGGATCGCGGCCGATATTGTGCGCATTCAAAACGGAATCCTGGTCGAGCATTGGGACGTCATCGAAGACGAAGTGACGGAAGAACAGTCGATAAGCAAGCGGCCCATGTTCGGAACTACATTCCCGACCTACGCTTGAAAAGGAACAAGTCTCAACGTCGGGCGCACAGGGCGAGCCGTGCGATCTGCGTGGTGCAGGCTGCGAGCTGCATTGCCGAATGAAGCCGGCAGGCAGGACGCCTGCACCACACGCGTCCGAACGATGTCAGGGTCAATGAAAGTGCCTATTCCAACCGCTTTTCAGAGTGCCATTCATGTAGGCAATACCAGGCGACCAGGTAGGACCAATCCGCCAAGGCGTGAACCAACGGCCAACTTCCGAATAGCCGACCACACGGGAGTTGGGCCGGATTTTGCTAACATGAGGCGTGGGCGGGTTTGATCTCGTCGGATATATGCATGAATCTCTGCGGGCGGGAGGTAAGCGATGAGGGCAGTGGTGCTGCATGAGTATGGCGGTCCCGAGAAGCTGAAATTTGAAGACAACGTTCCCGAGCCGCAGGTGAGCGGAGGTACGGTACTGATCGCGGCAGCCGCTGCGAGCGTTAATCCGATCGACTGGAAACTGCGTTCAGGCATGCGGCAGAAGGATTTTCCGTTGTCGTTTCCGGCAATTCTGGGCCGCGATGTGAGTGGCGTCGTACGGACGGTGGGCGCCAATGTGAAGCACTTCAAGGCCGGCGACCGCGTTCTTGCGCTGTCCAACGCGACCTATGCCGAGTTGGTTGCAGTGAACGATTCGGACGTGACCCATCTGCCGGATGGCGTGGACCTGGCGGACGCGGCCGCGATCCCGCTGATTTCCCTCACGGGGGATCAGCTTGTGCGCCTTGCGGCAAACGTGAAAAAGGGACAGGTTGTTGTGGTAACGGGGGCGCTCGGCAGTGTTGGGCGCGCGGCGGTGCATACGGCGAAGAAGATCGGCGCAGAGGTGATTGCAGGTGTTCGCAGGAAAGAGTTCGATGACGCCCGCTCCCTGGGTGTCTCTGACTTACTCGCGATTGATGACGACGCCGCGATTGAGAAATCCCGCCTCGTGGATGCGGTCGCGGATACTGTTGGCGGTGAGGTTGGGGCGAAGCTGATCGCGAAGGTAAGGCAGAGCGGGTGTTTTGGGTACGCCTCTGGCTTGCCGGAAAGCGCGGCGGCCCAAAATCCGACAGTGAAGATTACGCGTGTGCTTACGCACCCTGATCCATCCAAGGTGCGCGAGTTTGCCGATGACGTGCGCGATGGCAAGTTCGTTCTGCCTATTGGCCGCCGGATGCCGCTCCGTGATGCGGCTGAAGCGCATGTGCTAGGAGAGAGAGGCGGCATTGGGAAGATCCTCCTGCTGGCGCCGGATTCACAACACTGATTTCTTCACGGCGACCTCGGCGCGATACTCGGATCGAATAGAAACGGTCACACGCTTGAGAGCACGCTACGTCACCCGCGCGATACCTTGATAGGTGTAGGTCAGAGGATGTGGTCCCATAAGGTAACCCCTCTTCCCCGCGGTCACCTCGAAACCCGCCTTGTGAATGAGATCATCGACCCTGCGATTGAGGTGGCAGCCAGCAGCGATACGCTTCCATAGCGGCGTCAGCCGGTCTTGCCAGGCGGCTACCTTTGGGTCGGGAGCGAGGCCGTGCTCAATAAAGATCAGCTGACCGTTCGTCTTCAAGACACGTTGCATTTCTTGAAGCGCACTGGAAGGGTTCGGGATCGAACACAACGTCCAGGTGACGACGACGGTGTCGATGCTCGAACGAGGAAAGGGCAGCGGATCCTCGGCGGACTGGCAAAGGAGTTCCACTGGGAGAGATCCTGACGCCGCTCGTGCGCGCGCCATTCGCTGAAGCTCTTCGGATGGATCCACACCGCACACGCATTGAACCTGGGCCGGATAGAACGGTAGATTGAGGCCCGATCCTATACCGACCTCCAGTACTCGGCCGCGCGCATGTGGAATCAACTCGGCGCGCAGACGCGCCGATTCCGGATTCCTCATCACCAGATCGAGGATTCGGGGCCAGACGTGTCGTTGGTAAAACCCCATAAGGATTTTCTGTCAGAGGCAAGGTCAGGCGCCGTTCCAGCCTGAGCGATCATCCTCTTGGACCTTCCCCGGTTGCCTGATGGATCACTGCAGTGTACTCGGGCTGCGGTGCTGGCGGACATATTCCGCCACCTCCTGCACGGTGCCCAGCCAAATGCCGTTCAGCGGGTTGGTGAGATAGTCGCAGAGTTCGCCGAGGGCCGCGGCGTCCGTGACCTGGTGCCCGCGCTGACCGATTTCGTGGCCCACGAAAACCACCCAGCGGCCCTGACTCGCAGCCTCGTCCACCAGGCTCTTCATCTGATTGAAGTCCAGGTCATCGAACGGCGTCCCCATGACCTGGGCCAGATCGCAAAACGCAGGATCGTTCGCCGACTCGTCCAGGTACCCGCGCCCGGCGAGGAATCGCGCAGCGACCAGCGGCACATAGCTTTTCACTTCCTCTCCGCGGCCGACGAACTTCTGGCCGCAGGGATAGGCGAACGTCCGCGGTTTCACCCCGAGCAGGCGCTCGATCTCGGCGCCGGCGCCGTCGAGTTGCGCGGCCATCGTTTGCAGAGTGTAGCTTTCCAGAGCATTCTGGCGCGAGAAGGCGTAATTGCCGGTGCAAGGATGAGTCTCGGAATGATTGCCGATTTCGTGACCCTCCGCGAGGGCTTTCTTCCAGCCTTCCAGTCGCGGAGAAATGTTGGTGCTGACCACGAAGAAGGTCGCCTTCACGTGGTGCCGATCGAGCACGGCCAGTCCTTGATCGATCTGGCTGAGCCGCGCATCGTCGAAGCTCAGGCTGACTGCAGCTCGCTTTCCAGCGGGCCAGTCGAAAGCACCCTCAGCGCTCCTCGTCGTGCCAGGTTGCTGCGGGGCTTGTTGAGCCATCAGTTTGGCCTGCGCGAACAGAGTGCAGAATAGACCGGCCTGTACGATTGAAGCAAGGATTCTGGTTGGCATAAGTCCTCTCAGAGTCTGTTACGGCTTGCGGCGCTCAGTCACAGCTCAATTTAATCCTCTGCTGCTTCAACACTCAAGCTCCCGGACTGATCCTCTGGTTTTCGCCCCGCCAGGGCATCAGCCAACTTCCGAATAGCCTGACTGACGTCAAAGTGAGCACGCGGAACGAGTTCGAGTCGCCGACGAGGGCAGGCTTGGTGGCCGAAGGCCGTTAGCCACCTGAATCTGGAATCGCGAGCGCGGGATTTGGCAACGGCGGAGTTTCCGCCGCGGGAGCAAGCAATGGATCCGCGCGTGATGTCCAAGTTCGCTCCGGTAGTTTCCCTGACGCGCAATCGATGACTCAAGCCTCGCCCCGGGCGAAACCGCAACCGCCGGCTGCCACATTCGAGCCGGTAGTGATCACCGCGAAGCCCGACCCGGTGTATACGGCCGAAGCGCGGCGGCTGCAGATCCAGGGCGAGGTTGTGGTTCGAGTGGTATTTACCTCAGCAGGACGTGTTCAGGTTGCGGGCGTGCAGCAGGGCCTTGGGCATGGCCTTGACGAAGCCACCGAGCGTGCGGTCGAGCAGATCCAGTTCAAGCCGGCGCGCCGCGGCGGTCAGCCGCGCGCATCGCGCTTCAGCAAACTATGGATATCGATACCAGCAAATGGGCGTTCGAGGACCGCCTCATGGTACCCGACCAGGACCTTTTGAAGACTTTCAACTTCAAGGCGAGCCAACGCGACGAGCAAGCCGCCGATGCCAAAGCCATCGAGATCTTGAAGAACTCACCCTACAAAGACCAGTTGGGGAAGGCCGGCCTTTTTCTTCGCGCCATGGCTGACAGTGCGCCACGGACCCCGCAATTGTTCGGAGCGCAACTGGGCGATCGCCTGGTTCAGAAGGACCAGGTACGCCGCCTGGTGGCCCTCATGGATTCGGCGCCGCAGCTTCAGCGATCCCAAGTCGACCAAATCGCTGCGCTTCCGCTCGGAGCGCGGGTGAAGGTGGATCCTTGGAGTGACGCGGCAGAGTTGATGAAATCGAAGCCCGTAGCACTGCTCTCGGCGCGCGAAAAGATGCCCTTCGAAATCGCGCCCTTGCTTCCTTATCTTACTCGCCTTCCGCCTTCACCCGAGCAGGCCCGCCGATAGGCGGGGAGTGAAAACCCAGCTGCTTCACGGACCTCGCGAGACCGGGACTGCCTTCTTTCTAGGCGGGCTGGCGCACAGCGCGAACTGTGCGATCTTTGGGCAGTAGCTCTCTATGCTGAGGAATGGACCGGCGAGGCTTGTTCGTGACTACATCACGCCGGCTTTGACGCAGCATTCCCCCCGTGGGATCGGATCGCCGTGCGGGCAGGTGCGCGGATGATGCAGGTAGGTGCAGATCTTCTGCGTGACTTCCGGACTCAGGACCGGGTCGATCTTGAGTGCGTTCTCGTGGAGCAGGTCCTCGTGGATGCCGAAGGTCTCGTAGAACAGGCGTTCCGCCAGGCGATGCCGCCGCACCGCGAAAGCGGCGCGTTCTTCGCCGCGCGGCGTGAGCTCGACCGTGCCGCCGGTCATCTGCAGCCAGCCTCTTTCGGCCAGCAGATTGAACGTGGCGCGATTGTAGGCGAACTCAGGCAGGGCTTCGGGGGAAACGCCGGCGTGTCCGGCGCGCGCCTTCCAGACCGCTTTCAAAAGTTGATCAAACAAGTCCTGGTCCTGGTGGACGAAGATGTCGGGCTCGGTCAGGCGGCCGTGGTGCAGCTCGATGCGCCGGTCGGCCATGCGAGCCACTTCCTGGTCATGCGTCACCATCAGCACCGTGCGGCCTTCGCGGTGCAGGTCGGCGATGAGACTGAGCACGATGGCTTCATTCACGGCGTCGAGATTGCCGGTGGGCTCGTCGGCCAGGATCAGGTCCGGCTGATTGATCAGGGCGCGCGCGATGCAGACGCGCTGCTGCTCGCCGCCCGAAAGCTGGGAAGGCAGGTGCGCGAGGCGCTCGCCGAGGCCCACGCGGCGCAGGGCGTCGGAGGCTTCGGCGTCATCCGCCAGACTGTGAAAATATTGGGCCAGCATCACGTTCTCGAGGGCGGTGAGATAGGGCACCAGGTGGTACTGCTGGAAGATGAAGCCCACACGCTCGGCGCGGAATCGGGCGCGCTCGGCGGCGGAAAAGCGGGCCAGTTCCTCGCCGCCCACCCGCACCCGGCCGTGGCTCGGCGTGTCGAGACAGCCGAGGACGTTCAGCAAGGTGCTCTTGCCGGAGCCCGACGGTCCCATGGCCGCCACCCATTCGCCCCGCTCGATGGCGAATGAGACGTGCTGCAGCGCCAGCACGTCCGCGCCGTAGCTCTTGCTCAGATTGTCCACTTCAATAAACGGCACCGCAGTCATTCTCCTCTCAGGGCGCGCGCCGGGTCAATGTGCCGCACCGTCGAGACCGGCAGCAAGGCGGGCAGGGCCGCCACCAGCAGGGCCGCCACGAGTACCGTGGGAAGCGTTCGCCAGTCAGTGTTCAGGGCGACGCCGAACAGCTCCACACCCACGCGCCGCGCGAGCAGCGCACCCGCCGCGAAGCCGGCCACTCCCCCGGCAACGCCCAGGGCACCGATCTCGACCAGCAGCAAGGTGAGCACTTTGCGGTCCGAGGCGCCGAGAGCCTTCATCACGGCCACGTCCTTGCTGCGTTCGAGTACGATTGTGGTCACGGTCGCCGTCACGCAGAGCACGACGACGCCCACAATCAAGGCGGCCAATGCCAGCAGAAGCCCCCTGATCACTCCGAGCACCCTGCCTTCGCCTTGCACGATCTCGCGCACCGGACGCGCCTCGAGCGCCGGAAAGGCGCGCGCGATGGCGCCGGACGCAGCCTCGATCTGGCCGGGCCCGCCCGTAATGCGCATCTCCACCATGCTGATCCTGCCCTTGAGGCCTGCCACCTGTTGCAACACGTCGAGCGGCAGAAAAACCTGGTCGTCTTCGGCGCCGCCGCTCGAAACGATGCCGGCGATGGAGCAGGCGGCCGCGCGCTCGCCCGACCCCTTCGATTCCGCGCCGACCGCATTTGCGCCCCGGCCGGAAGGCGCGCCGGACGTGAGGGCGGCGATCTCAAGAGCGTCGCCCGGTTTCAGTTGCAGCCGCTCGGCGGCGTGGGTTCCGAGCGCGCAGCTTGCGGGTCCGAAAGGATCGGGCGAAGCGCTCAGTTTCCATGCCGGATTCAACGCTTGCAGGGCGGTGAAGTCCGCCCCTGCCGCCACCAGGGCGCCGCCGGCGGCGGATGAGCCCGAAAGCTTGCCGGGGCGCGCCCAGACCACGGCATAGAGCACCGGCACGGCCACGGTCCCGGCCGGCAGCATTTTCTGAAGGTCTCCGGCGACCGCCCGGTCGATAAGGCCGCCGGTCAGGGCCGGGAGGCCCGAGGCGGACACAGGGACGGCGGACGCAGCCCCTGAACCATCCGGCAGGTGCGCGGACGCGGCGTCCGGCGCCGCCCCGCCAGCCGCTGCGATCACGACGTTCGGTCCGTAAGCGCGAAACTCGCCCTGCATTTTGCGCCGCGCGTCGCCGTAAAGGTTCAGGATCAACGAGGCAACCGTGGCCCCGACCGCCAGTGCCGCGAATGCCAGCGCGGACTGCGCCCGCTTGACCGTCAGCGACCGGAACCAGACACGGAAGAACATGGATCGATGCAATCGATTCATCCAATTGACTCATCGGCTCATTGACTCATTGAGCCAATAAAGAACTCGTCTCTTGCCGTCAAAGCCCAACACAAGGGCATTGATTCAATGAGTTAATGAATCACTGAATCAATCGCGAAGTGCCATCGCTGCCGGCACCTTCAGTCCGCGCGCGAGCGGCACGGCACTGCCCATCCAGGTCACGACCAAAGCCACCAGCAGCACCGCGGGCAGAAGCGATGCGTGGATGGCGGCCGGCACTCCGAAGACTGCGCTGCCCAGCCGATGCGCCAGGAGGCTGCCGGCGAGATACCCCACAGCGCCGCCCGCGAGTCCGATGGCCGAGCCTTCCAGCAGAAAAATGGCGGCCACACGCGCGCGGGTGGCTCCGAGCGACTGGAACAATCCGATCTCGTCGCGGCGCTCGATCACGGTGGCGAGCATCATGGACGCCACCGCCAGGCAGGCGGTGACCAGCGCCGCGATGGCGATCACCGTTACCAGGCCGCCGATGCGGCCGAGAATCCGGCCTTCGGACTCCGCCACGGGAAAGACGGGCCGCGCCACCGAGCCCGGAATCGCCTGCGCGATCTGGTAGGCGATCGAGGTGACATAGGGCGAGCAACTCCAGCGCTCGAGCTCCGCGGGCGTCATGCGGCCCGGATCGCGCCGCCCGAAGTCGTCCTCCGGCTTGGTGAGCGCGCTGACTTCCACCTTGCGCACCGCGCCAGGCTCACGGGCGAGCGCCTGAACCCCGGCGAGCGGCGCCAGGATCTGCTCATTCTCAGCGCCACCGGTCTCGACGAGTCCGGTGACCTGGCAGGAGTAGCTCGACCCGGTCTCGCCTTGCGAGGCGGCAGCGGTGAGCGTGAGGGCCGCGCCGGTCTCGATGTGCTCGGCGCGCGCGAGCGCTGCGCCCGCCAGGCAAGATCGCGGATCGTCATCGTCCGGCCAGCGTCCTTCAACGCGCCAGCCGGGATGCAGATTGCGCAGCCCTGTGCGGAATGATGGTCCCTTGCCCGCCGTCACCTCGTGATCGAACCAGCTTCCGATCAGCACAACCTGTCGTCCTCGAAGCCCCGCCGGGGCGTAGAGAAAGGGCGCGAAAGCCACGATATTGTTCTGCCAGAAGATACCCTTGATGGCGGAAAGATCGCTCTCGCGTAGGAAAGCCCCCGTTCCCGCGGGACGGTAGTCGACGCCGCCCACCGTGACCGGCAGTCCGTCGGCTGCGGCAACCACCTCGATGTTTGCTCCAAAGGAACGCAATTCGCGGCTGACCTGATCCCCGACGTCAAGCGCCACCGTCGCCACTGCGGTGGCGGCCGTGATGCCGAGAGCGATGGCGGCGAGGCTCAGCAACTTGCGGTGCCGCCGCCGGACGAGGGACCGAATTATGATTCGAGACAGCATCCTGCGCTCAGAGGGAATAGCGAATTGGGAGTGGCGAATAGCCGGTAGTCGGTTGCTTTCTATTCGCTATTCGCTACCCGCTGCTTACTTACTCGCTGCCTATTTCCGACTTCCGATTCCCTACTCCCTCAACAGCCTAATGAAAATGGCCCGAAGTGGCTCGCAGCGCCCCTTGCGAGATGACCAGCGAATCGCCGTCCACCCGGTACGGCGGATCGAACGGAATCGGGTTGCAGCCGCCGCCGTGGCCTATGGTCGGCAGGTAGATGGCCGCGCCGCAGTTGCGGCAGATCACGTTCTGGCCGCGCTGATAGTAGCCCTGGGCGCCGCAGATCGCGCAGGCGTCCAGGGCGGCGCGCACCGTGTCGGACGCGTCGAGAATCGCGATCAGGCGCACCTCGCGTCCGTCGATGCTGACGGCGAAATGGTGCAGGGCATGATCGTTGAGCCTCGAAACCGGTACCCGCACCTCGCCGTTGGTGAGTGCGACCGGCTCAGGAACGTCGGCCGCCTGGTTTACGCGCGCGTAGACAATCTCGGCGCTGATCAGCACGATCGCCGACAAGGCGAGCGCCGTGGCGGCCAGCTTCCAGAAGCGCTCGCGGCGGTGCGCAGCCAGAGCCTTGCGCCGCGCCGGCGCGGTCAACGGCTCCGCGCCCGAAGGCCGGGATCTCTCCACGCGTCCGGCGGCCACGAGAAACAGGCACACCGCGATCACGAGCACCACGAAGAGCAGGTCGTTGTTGACCACCGGACCCACGAGCCGCATCTCCTGAGGGCTCGAAGGCAGTACGCCCGCCTCCGAAAGCTCATGGACGCCGGTCACGAGCAACTGCACGGAGATCGCGAACAGAACCACGGTGGTGGTGCGGAAGAATCGCGGCAGGTTCACGCGCAGGCTGCCCTTGAAGAAGGCCACGCCGAATCCGACGGCCAGCGCCAATCCGAGCACGGCTCCGGTGAACTCCAGGAGCGCGCTCGATGTTCGCAGCGACACGGCCGCCAGGAACAGAACCGTCTCAACGCCTTCGCGGAAGACCATGAGGAAGACGAACAGGAAAAGTCCGAACCCGGCGCCCTGGCTCGAAGCGCCGGCGAGGCCGGCAAGCTTCTCTTCGATCTCCGCCTTCATGCGCTTGCCGCTCTGCCACATCCACCACACCAGCGTGGCCACGAAGACCGAGGCCACCAGCATCAGGCCCCCCTCGTAGGCGTCGCCGAGCTCACTGATGTTCAGGCGGTGCAGGAATCCGCCGAGGATGAGGCTGGCCAGGACGCCGCAGGCGAGGCCGAAGTAGACGGTGCGGGCCGCGGCCAGCCGGCCCGTCTTTTTCAGGTAGCCGAGCACAATGCCGACCACCAGCGCCGCCTCAACGCCCTCGCGCAACGTTATGACCAGCGATTCCAGCATGTCTCTAAGCCGTCCGGAATAGTTGCGACTCGGTCGCAACAGAGAGCGTCACCAAAACCTTGTTCAAGCTTGCCTCGTTCAATAATCTGTCTGGAAAAAGCGCCTACTCCACCGCCGGATGCGCTTGCGCGTCGAGGAAGGCCCGCAGGCGCCGGCTCCGTGAGGGATGGCGCAGCTTGCGCAGCGCCTTGGCTTCGATCTGCCGGATGCGCTCGCGGGTGACCGCGAAGCTCTGGCCCACTTCCTCGAGCGTATGCTCGCTGCCGTCGTCGAGGCCGAAGCGCATTTTGATGACTTTCTCTTCGCGCGGCGTCAGCGTCTTGAGCACCGCCTCGGTCTGCTCCTTGAGGTTGATGTTGATGACGGCTTCGGCGGGCGAGATCACGCCCCGGTCTTCGATGAAATCGCCCAGATGCGAATCTTCTTCCTCGCCGATCGGCGTTTCCAGCGAAATCGGCTCTTGGGCGATCTTCATCACCTTGCGCACCTTCACCACCGGGATGTCCATGCGCTTGGCGATCTCTTCCGAGGTGGGCTCGCGTCCGTACTCCTGCACCAGCTGGCGCGAGGTGCGAATCAGCTTGTTGATGGTCTCGATCATGTGCACCGGAATGCGGATGGTGCGCGCCTGATCGGCGATGGCGCGGGTAATGGCCTGGCGGATCCACCAGGTGGCGTACGTGGAAAACTTGTAGCCGCGCCGGTACTCGAACTTGTCCACGGCTTTCATCAGGCCGATGTTTCCTTCCTGGATCAGGTCCAGGAACTGCAGGCCGCGGTTCGTATACTTCTTGGCGATCGACACCACGAGGCGCAGGTTGGCCTCGATCAATTCGCGCTTGGCCGCCTTGGCTTCCTTCTCGCCGGTGTTGATGGTCTGGACGGTGCGACGCAGTTCCGGCGCGAGGATCTGATTGCGCTCCTCGATTTCGCCGAGCCTGGTCTTGGTGATGCGCAGTTCCTTGCGGAGTTCGGCTTCCTGCGCGCCGCGCACGCCCTTGAGCTTTTTCTCGAGCCGATTGACGTCCCGCTCGAGCGGCTGGCTTTCGTCCGCGGCCCTCAGAATCACCCGGATGAGATCTTCGCGCTCGGGGTGTGTGAATTCGAGCGAGCGGATAAGCTTCGACACCATGATGCGGTGCTCGGCCTGCGCCCACTGATAGCGCCGGAACTCGCGCGGGCGCTTAGTGCGCGGAATGGCGTCGCGCTTCTGCTGAAGCTGAAGCATCTTTTTGTGCAGCCGTTCAATCTCGCTGATGGTCGAGATCACTTCGCGCCGGCGCTCGATCACGCGCTCTTCGGTCAGCTCGTCATCGTTGAAAACCACCACTTCCTTGATGGAACGCTCACCCTGTTCTAGATCGTGCCGCAGGTCGAGCATCTCCTGCACCACCAGCGGAGAGCGCGAGAGCGCCTTGAGCACCTGGATCTGGCCCCGTTCGATGCGCTTGGCGATCTCTACTTCGCCCTCGCGGGTCAGCAGCGGGACGGTGCCCATCTCCCGCAGGTACATGCGCACGGGATCGTTGGTCTTGTCGAGAGCGCCGGCCCCAAGATCGACATCGGCCTCTTCGCCCTCTTCGGGCTTGAGTTCCTCGTCCTTGTCGATGCGCTCGACCTTGGCCCCGGGGGACTCGCGGACTTCAATGCCCTCGCTGTCAAACATCGAGAGCACGTCCTCCAATTCCTCCGCGGAATGGACGTCGGAAGGCAGAAGATCATTCACCTCGTCGTAGAGGAGAAATCCCTTCTGCTTGCCCAGATTAATCAGCTTGCTGACCTGGTCGAACTTCTCTTCAAAAGCCAAGACGGTAGCCTCACTTCACAGGATAAAGGCGCGGTCAGGCTTGCCCGACAAACCCAGCATGCGAACCCTGCGCCTTTTAAGACGTAATTGCCCGCCGCAACCGGCAGGGTCGCACGGACCGACACCTCAGCTATCTTATTAGATGTCAGTGTACACCAGAAAGTGCTGTCGCCTGAAGGTCTTTTTCTACGTTACAAGATCCTGCCCGGCCGCGCTGCAAGAGGTTCGGAATCAATCGTTTGAAAGTTGCGCCCACTCGTCCTGCGGTTATTCAGAAAGTCGTTAGATTCATTTTGCGCGGCGCGAAGAAGAAGCCCTTAACCGGGGGAACGCAGACCCGCGACGTGCGCAGGGCGGCAACGACGGTGCACGGGCCTGAGAACCGCGTCCGCGCGACCTCCTGATCCCTTCGTATTCGACGCGCCCACAGGTCCAGCGGTTCCCTGATCGCGATCAAGGGAAGATTGCAATTGACTTGGCGCAGTCGCATACTCTGGTGTTAAGAAAAAAAGTCACGACGGAGCCCACCCTATGCGAACCACATCCAGCAGTTCAACTTGGTCGAGCCGACCGGTTCCGTGGCTTGCCCGCCCCGCAAGAGACATCGCTGCGGCAATCCTTGTGTTCGCCATGCTGCACGGCGTGGCGCGCGCCCAGACGGCGCCGACGCCAAGTACGGACATCACCCGGCAGCCAACCCTTTACGCGGTGGGCTACGCCCATCTCGACACCGAGTGGCGATGGGAATACCCGCAGGTCATCAGCGAATACCTGCCCAAGACCATGCGGTTGAACTTTGACCTGTTCCAGAAGTATCCGCACTACATTTTCAACTTCAGCGGGTCCAATCGCTACGAAATGATGAAGGAGTATTTCCCCGCGGACTACGCCAGGGTGAAACAGTACGTGGCGGCCGGGCGCTGGTTTCCGGCCGGATCGTCAGTGGAGGAGGGCGACGTCAACTCGCCGTCTCCCGAGTCGATCATCCGGCACGTGCTTTACGGCAATGATTTCTTCCGGCGCGAGTTCGGGGTCGCCAGCGCCGAGTACATGCTGCCGGACTGCTTCGGCTTCCCGGCGGACCTGCCGAGCATCCTGGCGGCAGCGGGCGTGAAGGGCTTCTCCACCCAGAAACTCACCTGGGGATCAGCCGCTCCCGTGGGCGGTCCGGACTCGCCGGAACAGACGCCGGTCGGGACGCCGTACAACCTCGGTATATGGCTCGGTCCGGACGGCCGCGGCGTGATTGCGGCTCTGAATCCCGGAGATTACGGCGGGAGCATCAATTACGATCTCAGCAAGACTCCGCCATCCGGTCAGCAGAACGCTGTGGACTGGCCCGAGCGCGTGGATCGGGACGGCAAGGTTAGCGGCCTTTATGCCGACTACCACTACTACGGCACCGGCGACACGGGCGGCTCGCCATCCGAATCGTCCGTACGGCTGCTCGAGGCCATCGTTACCAAGGGCGAGACCACCCTGCCGCCGCCTCGGCGCGATGAGGATGACGAAGGCCAGCAAGCGCCACCGGCAGCGAGCGGCCCCCCGGTTCGCATGGGCGACGGCCCGCTCAACGTGATCTCGTCCAAGGCCGACCAGATGTTCCTGGACATCCTCAAGACCGGTCAGACTTCGGGTCTGCCGCGCTACCAGGGTGATCTCGAGCTCACGAACCATTCCGCGGGCTCGCTCACTTCGGAGGCTGCCCACAAGCAGTGGAACCGTGTGAACGAAGTCCTGGCAGACGCCGCGGAGCGCGCCTCGGCGGCGGCGGCCTGGCTCGGCGGGCCTCGTTATCCTCTCGAGCGCCTGAACCGCGCCTGGCGGTTGGTCCTGGGCGGGCAGTTCCACGACCTCATGGCGGGCACGGCCACCCCCAAGTCCTACGAGTATTCCTGGAATGACGATGTTCTGGCCATGAACCAGTTTGCCGGAGTCCTGACCAGCGCCGTCGGAGCGATCGCCTCGGGTCTTGATACCGCGGCGCAAGGCATGGCTATCGTGGTATACAACCCGCTGAACATCGCGCGCGAAGACGTGGTCGAGGCTGAGGTTTCGTTTCCGGGCGGCGCGCCGGCAGGCGTGCGCGTGCTCGGCCCGGACGGGAAGGCTGTCCCCGCTCAACTGGAAGCGGCAGGCAAAGTGCTGTTCCTCGCCAAAGTGCCGTCCGTTGGCTTCGCGGTTTACGACGTTCAGCCGTCCGCGGCGCGAGTGCCGGGCGGGGCGCTTAAAGCCACCGAGTCGTTGCTCGAGAACGCCCGTTACCGGGTCCGGCTGGACCGCAACGGCGACGTGGCCGGCATCTACGACAAGGAACAGAAGCACGAGCTTCTATCCGGTCCGGCGCGGCTCGAGTTCCAGACGGAAAAGCCGCACGACTGGCCGGCATGGAACATGGACTGGGCTGACCAGCAAAAGCCGCCGCGCGGTTACGTCGAAGGTCCGGCCAAAATACACGTTGTCGAAAACGGACCCGTGCGCGTGGCCGTCGAGGTCGAACGGGAGTCGGATGGCTCGCGGTTCGTGGAGACCATCCGCCTGGCGGCGGGCGACGCCGGCAATCGGGTGGAGTTCGCGAACGCCATCGACTGGAAGACCGAATCCGCCGCCCTCAAAGCGGCCTTTCCCCTGGCGGTCTCGAATCCGCAGGCGACCTACAACTGGGGCGCGGGCACCATTGAGCGCGGCAACAACGATGAGAAGAAGTTCGAAGTCGGGTCCCACCGCTGGTTCGATCTGACCGACAAGAGCGGAAACTACGGCGTGACAGTGCTTTCAGGCGTGAAGGTCGGTTCCGACAAGCCGGACGACAGCACCCTGCGCCTCACCCTGATCTACACGCCCGGACTCGGCACCGGGAACGGACGCAACTATGGCGACCAGACGACGCAGGACTGGGGCCACCACGAATTTGTCTATGGCCTGGCGGGTCATGCCGGCGACTGGCGGCAGGGCGCAACCGACTGGCAGGGATACCGGCTCGATCATCCCCTGATCGCCTTCGAGGCCCCGAAACATTCAGGAGCCCTCGGCAAGAGCTTCTCATTCCTCCACCTCGACAACAGCGACGTCCACGTGATGGGCCTGAAGAAGGCCGAGCACGGCGATGAACTGATTGTTCGGGTGGTGGAAATGCGCGGGCAGTCTGACCAGCAGGTCCACGTCGTCTTTGCCGGACCCATCGCGTCCGCGCGCGAGGTGGATGGACAGGAGATGCCTCTCGGCGAGGCGGCAGTCTCAGGCGGCGTGCTGGGCACATCGCTCGGACCTTATCAAATCCGAAGCTTTGCCGTGAAGCTCGTGGAGTCGCCGTCCAAGCTGACGGCGCCCCAATCCGAGCCCGTCGCTCTGCATTACGATGTGGCGACGGCCAGCGAAGACGGCATCAAGTCCGAAGGGGGATTCGACGCTGCCGGCCAGGCGTTGCCCGCCGAGATGCTGCCGAACGAACTCGACTACAGCGGCATCCACTTTCACCTGGCGCCGGCCTGGAGCGCGCAGCGGAATGCCGTCGTCGCTCACGGGCAGAGCATTTCACTGCCCGCCGGCGACTTCAACCGTGTGTATATTCTCGCGGCCTCCTCTGAGGGCGATCAGAACGCGACCTTCCGTGCCGGCGATCAGACGGCGGAACTCAACGTCGAGGACTGGGGCGGGAATATAGGCCAGTGGGACACGCGGACGTGGAAACAGGTGCCTCGCCAGCTTCCGCCGGAGCCGGCCGCGGATGACCACAGCCCTCGCGCTCAGAGAATCCGGCGGCTCCTGGCCTACGTGAAGGGGCACGGACCGATGATGGAGCCGCAGTACACCGGCCTCCAGCCGGGATTCATCAAGCGCGCGCCTGTGGCCTGGTTCGCGTCGCATCGGCACACCCCCGACGGGGGCAACGAACCCTATTCGTACGCTTACCTGTTTGTTTATGCGCTGGACCTTCCGGCAGGCGGCGGCAGCCTGACCCTGCCTGAAAACGACAAAATCCGCATCCTGGCGGTCTCGGTCGCCCATCAAGCGGACGACGTCCGTCCGGCCCAGCCGCTTTACGACACGCTCGACCGGCACGACGTCGACATGACGCGATGGAATACTGCCGGCAATAGCCCGGCCGCCCCGTCTCGATGATGAATTGTCCGGCAAAGGCCGGTGTCACGGCAGGAAGGATACAAAGTGGCTGAACACAAGCCGGACCTTTTCGCAGGCGAGAAGTACTTAAGCATCGAAACCTACCGCAAGAGCGGCACGCCTGTAAGCACGCCGGTGTGGTTCGCTGCCGATAATCGGCACCCGGCGACGCTCTACGTGTACTCGCTGGCCAACGCGGGGAAGGTGAAGAGAATCCGGAACAATCCCAGCGTGCGGGTAGCGCCGTGCACCATGCGCGGAGCCCTCAGGGGCGAGTGGGCGCCTGCACAGGCGCGGATCGTCGACAGCGGCGAGGCCACGCGCGGGCATGCGCTCCTGAACAAAAAATACTGGATGAAGCCTATCGGCGACTTCTTCAGCCGGCTGAGAGGACGAACGCAAGTGATTATCGCCATACGGCTATCGACGTAGGACGAGCATCAAGCCGTCGGAATCCATCTCCGGGCGCCACCGGCAACGGATCCGCCATCCACGGGTCGCCGGACCGTGTGAACCCGGCCGCAAAACGATCAGAGTCAGGATCGCAATCGCCGTCGCGGCGGCCAGCGGTACGACCGACACTCTCGCCGGACCGGAGTTCCCGAGCCAGCCTCCTACCAGGGTCCTGATGCGCCTCCCACCAGCGCCAGCGCCATGACGGCGCCTCCAGATGCTCTGAAGAAATTCCTGTTAACCTAGCCGTAGCGCGGCCGATTTCTGCCGCGCGCCATCCTCCATGGATGCCACCAACCATCGCCCGGCCTGGAAGACGCTGCTGGCCTTCGCCATTATCTATTTTGTGTGGGGATCGACGTTCTACGCCATTCGCGTGGGAGTGAGCGAAGTTCCGCCGTTTGCGCTGGCTTCAATGCGTTTCCTCGCGGCGGGGCTCGTTCTTTGTGGCTGGATGATGGCGCGGGGCGAACGCACACCGAGCGCCCGCCAGTGGATCTCCGCCGGTTTACTCGCCATCCTGATCTTCGTCCTCGACTACGGGCTGTTGTTCTGGGCCGAGCGGCGGGTGCCTTCGGGCCTTGCGGCGGTCATGTTGGCCACGATCCCGGTGTTTATGTCGCTCGCGGAAATCACGTTCCTGCGAACCCAGAGGCTCACCGTCCGCCTGGCCGTGGCCCTGCTGATCGGGATTGGCGGCGTGGGCGTGCTCGTCAGCCGCTCGCTCGACCTCGGCGGAGCGCCGATCGACCGGGCGGGCGCCGGGGCCTTGATCGTGGCCGCGATGAGTTGGTCGCTGGCATCGGCGCTCACTCGCAAGCTGCAACTGCCGCCTTCCAAGGTGATGAGTTCCGGAGCGCAGATGCTTGCCGGCGGAGTGTTTCTGGCCCTGGCGGCGGCAGGGCTCGGTGAATTTCGCGATTTTCATCCGTGGACGATTTCGCGGGCAGCCTGGCTCGCGCTGCTCTACCTGATCGTCGCCGGCTCCATCATCGCATTCACCGCCTACGTATGGCTGATTCATCACGAATCGCCGACGAAAGTCGGGACGTACGCCTACGTGAATCCGGTTGTAGCCGTACTGATCGGACACTTCCTGGGCGGCGAGGCGCTTGGGCTGCGAACGGTTCTCGGGACACTGTTCGTTCTGATCAGCGTCGTGGTGCTCACCACGACGCGAGCCGCCAAACCTGTGGCGAGACTCCCCGAGGAAGAAAGGGCGGAAGTGGTGCGGTCGTGATTCGGCGCCCTATTCGACTTTGCATTCTTCGATCAGCTTTTGGTAGACCTCGCGGGCATGGTCGTAGGCTTTCCTTGCCTCGGGCATGTCGGCAGCCGACATTTTCGGAGCCTTCTGCGTCCAGCACTGATTGACGCTGGCGAGGCACCATTGTGCGCTGCGCCGCGATGCCCGGATCGGCCGATCACCGATCAGCACGAAAATCGGATTGGTGTGGGATGACGGAAGGATGCGGGCCGCCACCCAACTGCTCTGATCGACCGGCACGTCGAATTCGAGATTTCGCGGCGTACCGTCGGCCTCCAGTTCCTGCCGCGCGATCGCCGTCCCGTTCACCACGATTTCCACCGGAACTTTGCGGGTTCCGGCGATGCGTGCCCGCTCCAGGCTCCAATAAGGCTTCTGGTCATAGGGACGAGCGGCCATTTTCGGGTCAGGCTCTGGATCGAGGTAAGCCGCCGCGCTGAGCTTCACATGCACGCGGCCCGGCGCGCTCAGACGTACTTCACTGCCGTGCTCACCGGGCGCGACGTCATTCACCCTTAAATCCATCAGGTGGCTTCGGCCGTCCGATACGTAAGTCGCGCCGCCCCGAATAGCCGCGTTCCAGTCGGCATAGGTCAGCGGAGGCGTAATCCTGGCGTAGGTCCGGCCCTCACCCACGCGGCTGTCATAGATGCACGGGAAGTCCGTCTCGCCCGAGATCCTGGTGCGAAAGCCCACATTGAGGGTCTGGTACCAGATGTTCAGCTCCCAGGCGTAGGGCGTGTCGCCCGCCGAGATGAAATCGACGGTGTCGGGATAGGTGGCGTCAACGATGTACTCATTCGCGCCGATGCCGTCGAAACCCGGAATGTTGTAGTTCGGCAGCGCATCGCCCTGGAGCTCCAGTCCCCAGCCCGAGTGCGCGAAACCGACGGTGGCGCCCTGCGCCTTGCCCCAGCGCAGGATGGGCAGGTCCCAGGTAGGCCAGTCCTCGATGCGCTTGGTGCCGGGGTAATCCTGGTCGGCCAGGTTGAGCAGCACCAGGTGGCCGGTGTGACTGGAAGGGAAGCCCGAGACCTCGAGGTCATAGTGCAGCAAGTGATTTCGCTTGGACGCCGGATCGTCTTGCCGGCCGCGGAAGAACTGTTTCTGGTAGTAGTAGCAAGGCCCCCAGGTCAGCACGCAGCCTACGTTCAGGTGTTCGCCGCGCACCTGACGATCCATGTCCTGCGGCGTCACGCCTTCGCTCGGATTTTCGTAGTGCGAGCACCCGGCCGCGTGAATATGATGGTCGCCCGAATACCATCCGTACTTCGCGGGATCGATCCAGCGCTTCAATTGAAACGAAAGCCCGGCGGGCCCGTCTGGCCCCACCTCGAATTGGCGATTCTCAGCGATGTACTCGGGTCCGCCGGTGACGGTCACATTGTAAGAACCCTTCGGCAATGCTATGGATTCACCGTTCGCGCGGTAGACCTGCGGCTGGAAGAAAAAATCGGGCGCGAGGCGCTTGGCGGGGTTGGGATAGATGCGATCCAGGCTGTCGCGAAACACAAACGATGCCATGGTCGGCTGGCCATCTTCATCCAGCACGCCGAGCGAGATGGTGCGCGCCGGCGCCACGTTGCAGAGGACGGTGATTTCGTTCTGAAAGCCAACGTCCGCGGTGCCCTGGCCGACATTGAAACTGAGCTTGGCGGAGCGCTGCCCGGCATCGCGGCTGAAGAAGGTGAGGATGCGATATTCGAGAGCGAATCCGGACAGCCGTTCCTCGAGAGGCGGCTTGTTGTAAAGCGAAATGTCCGCCCAGCGTTCGGCAACGTCGGCCGCGGTCAGCTTCATGGGCGGTTCAGGGCTGTTTCTCGAAGGGATGAAGACATTTCCGCTGTTCGGGCTCTCGACGGCAAGGCGGGCCGTGACGCCCGCAAGGTTGACAACCTTCACCAGGAAAATCCTCGTACCGTCCTCGATCAAGTCAGGCGGCGCACTTCCTCGCTGCACGCTGACCCGGCTCTCCGCGTTGATGTTCACCACCGCCAAAGTATATTTGTCGAGTACCGATTCGACTCCTGCGATCGCCTTGTCCGGATCGGGGTCCGCAAATCGCGCGTTGATGGCTTCCTGATCGGCTGAGGTCAAGGGCTGGCCGAGAAAACTGAGCACCGATTCGAGCTGGCGAACTTCGTCGGCGAAAGGCTGCAGCGGAACGGACGACTGCGGGCCGCCTGGGAGCGCCTGCGAGGAATGGGCCGCCATCACCAGGAGGACCGCGGCAGCGAGCGTCTTCGGGCAACTAGTCACAATGGAAGGCATGATACCAAATCCTGACGAGTCAGGGGCGGTCTGTATCAGGGCACGGCTTCAGCCGCGCCGCCGAGAGTACCGTCTTTAGTCCGGGCTTTAGATTGTGCGTGAAAACTGAGAACTGGCGGCTTTGCCGCCCAGCCCCGAAGGGGCCGTCCATCCAAGCCCAGGCCAACGGCCTGGGTTGGGTTCCGCCGAGATGCTCTTAGAGCCCTGAAAAGGCGCAACAGCACCGTAGTCACGACCGTAGGCCCTGGATCGCCCTTTCAGGGCTGTTGTTGGCGTGCGCCTCGTCCTTTGGCCCAGGCCGTTGGCCTGGGCTTTGGTGGATCGGCCCTTCGGGGCTGCCTCGAAACGCTCCCGCGAGGTAGGTGCGAGCTCCCCTCCTCAGTTGAGGAGGGGTGGCCGAAGGCCGGGGTGGTTGGTCTTAATTCAAACTGGCCCCACCACCCAACATTCACCACTTCCGCCCGCGACACCCGGACATTTCTCTTCCGGGTTTCTTGCCGCTCCAGTACGATTGTCGCAGGCGCTCATGACCACACCCGTTCCAAGCGGCGAGTTGAACAGCCTGCTGCACGGCGCTTTCGGTTTCACCTCTTTCCGGCCCAATCAGGAAGCGGTGTGCCGGGCTGCGATTGAGGGCCGCGACGTGCTGCTCGTCATGCCGACCGGGTCCGGAAAGTCGCTGTGCTATCAGTTGCCCGGAATTGCCCGGGGCGGAACTACGCTCGTGATCAGCCCGCTCATTGCCCTGATGGAAGACCAGGTGGCACGGCTCAAGGAGCTCGGCTTCGCCGTGGGGCGCATTCATTCCGGCCGCCCGCGCGCGGACTCGCGCCAGGTCTGCTTCGATTACCTGACCGGCAAGCTGCAGTTTCTCTTCATTGCGCCGGAGCGGCTGCGTGTGCCCGGCTTTCCGGAGATGCTCGGGAAGCGGCCCCTTTCTCTCATCGCCATTGACGAGGCGCATTGCATCTCGCAGTGGGGGCATGATTTCCGGCCGGACTACCGTCGCCTGGGGCAACACCTGCCACGCTTGCGCCCGGCGCCGGTCATCGCCCTGACCGCCACGGCGACGCCCATCGTTCAGAACGACATCGCCGAGCAGTTGGGCCTGGCGCAGCCCATGCGCTTCGTTCACGGCTTTCGGCGGACCAACATCGCCATTGAGGTGGTGGAAATTGCGCCCTCCGAGCGTGCCGATCTCACGGTCACGCTCCTCGGCGACGCCCAACGCCGGCCGGCGATCGTCTACACGCCGACGCGGAAGCAGGCCGAGAGCCTGGCCGCCGAACTCGGCGCATCCTTTCCCGCCGCTGCCTATCACGCGGGGCTTGAAGCGCAGCGCCGGCAGCGAGTGCAACAGGAGTTCCAGGACGGCCGCACCCAGGTCATTGTGGCAACGATCGCCTTCGGCATGGGGATCGACAAAGCCGACGTCCGCACGGTGATCCACACGGCCCTGCCGGGCAGTCTCGAAGCTTACTACCAGGAAATGGGACGCGCCGGGCGCGACGGAAAGCCCAGCCGCGCGATCCTGATGCACTCCTATGCCGACCGTTACACCCATGATTTCTTCTTTGAGCGCGACTACCCGCACGTCAGCGTCCTCGACGGGATCGTCGCCCGGCTGCGGGCCGAGCCTCAAGAGAAAGCATCTCTCGAACGCCAGCTCCTATTTGACGAGGAGGTCCTCGACAAGGCGCTCGAAAAACTGTGGACCCACGGCGGGGTGGAAATCGACTTCGCCGAGAACGTGAGCCGGGGTCACGATCAGTGGCGCAACTCCTATATCGCCCAAGCCGAGCAGAAACGGGCGCAGATCGATCAGATGATCCGTTACGCGGAGAGCAACCAGTGCCGGATGGCCACGCTGGTGCGGCACTTTGGCGACCTCGCCGACAGTGAGAGAGCTTGTGGCATCTGCGATTTCTGCGCTCCCGCCGAGTGCGCCGCGCAACGCTTCCGGACGGCCACCGCAGCCGAGCACGCGGCCCTTCTGCGGATTGTAGCCGCGTTGCGGCCCGGCCCTTCGAAGTCAACGGGGAAACTTCATGGCGAGCTGTATCCCAAGTCTGACATGACCCGCGATGGATTTGAAGAACTGCTGGGCGGCATGGCGCGGGCGGGCATCGTGCGCTTATCCGATGCCGTTTTCGAGAAGGACGGCAAAACGATTCCGTATCGCAAGGTGGACCTCACCCGGGCGGGCCGGTCGCTCGACGGAACCACGCGGGTCGAATTCGTCATGAAGGATGCCCCGCCGGCAACAGGCAAGCGCGAACGCAGGAAAAGGTCCTATGCTAGCGCGGGCAGCCTCGGAGCGCCGCGCACGGCAATCAGCGCCCAGACGGGAACTGGCGCCCAGCCTCGACCGGCGACGAAGGGGAGAGAACTGGAAGGAGCGCCGCCTTCCCCCGTCGAACGGGCGTTGCGGGATTGGCGTCTGGCCGAGGCCCGGCGACGCGGCGTGCCGGCTTTCCGCATTTTCAGCGACCGGGCATTGCGAGCCATGGCCAGCGCGCGGCCGAAGACAGACCGCGAGCTGCTGGCGCTGCCGGGAATCGGAAGCAGTACGGTCGTGAAATATGGAGCGCAGATCTACCGCATCCTGCAGGGCGATGGCTCCGAACGCTGACTGGCGCTTCAGAAAATGCCCGAGACTTTCCGCAGAACACGGCGCCAAACCCGCGAAAGACAACTGGGACTGTGTAGCCTCGGGGCTAGCCCGTGATGATCCACCCAAACTCTCCAAAAACCGAAAAAAAAGAATCTAAAATTTTGCAAAACGAAGCCACCAAGTCCAACAGAATCAACAAATGACCCTGAAAAACAGGTCAAAACGAAGCCAAACGAAGCCACTGGAGCCGCGACCGGACCCGTCTTAAGTCCTTTGAAATCAATGAATCGATTTCGCGTCTGGCTTCGTTTATTCATTTCAAAGCGAAACTCGCTTTGCAGGTCAACTCGATGCGTGTTTCGCGTCACTGCCGGGCAGGCCCGTTGCGATAGGGTCAGGCGATGGAAACCTTGGCGCCGGAGCGGCCAGTGTCAAACACCGAGGCGAAACTCGCGGCGGCGAAACGCGGCGCGAGCCCGCGCGGGACAAGGCCCTGGCTCAATGCCAAAGAGACCGCCATATCGCTGCTGGCCATCGCCGGCATTCTCGCCCATCTGGTCTTGCGGTACGCTCTGCACACGCCGGATTCCGTCTCGGTGCTCCCCCTCTACGCCACGCTCCTGCTCGGGGGAGCGCCTCTGATTTTTGACCTCGCGCGTAAGGCCGTCCGGCTTGAGTTTGGCTCGGACCTGCTGGCGGGCGTGTCCATTCTGACCTCGATAGTCCTCGGAGAATACCTGGTCGGTTCGATCGTGGTCCTGATGTTGTCGGGCGGGACGGCCCTCGAGCAGTACGCCACGCGGCGCGCCTCCTCCGTGCTCGAAGCGCTGGCCCGGCGCATGCCTCAGACCGCCCACCGAAAACGCGGCCAGCAAGTGTCCGAAGTCGGGCTCGATCAAGTCGCGCCGGGCGACACGCTCATCGTGCTCCCCCATGAGATCTGTCCCGTGGACGGCTCTGTCGTGGAAGGTCACGGCGTGATGGATGAAGCCTACCTGACGGGTGAGCCCTTCCGGATCTCGAAGGCCCCGGGTTCGCAGGTGCCGTCCGGCGCCGTCAACGGTGATGCGGCGCTCGTTATCGTGGCGGAGAAACTGGCGGTCGATTCCCGCTACGCGAAGATCATGCGCGTGGTGCAGGCCTCGGAACAAAATCGCCCCCGACTGCGGCGCCTCGGAGACCGGCTTGGCGCCTGGTACACTCCGCTGGCCGTCGGGCTCGCGGGGTTGAGTTGGTTCTGGAGCGGTCAACCGCGCCGCTTTCTGGCGGTGATGGTCGTGGCCACTCCCTGTCCCCTGCTGATCGCGATTCCGGTCGCCGTGATCGCCGCCATTTCACTCGCGGCCCGGCGGTCCATCATCATCAAGAATCCGGCGGTGCTGGAGCAGGTCGATACTTGCCATACGCTGATCTTCGACAAGACCGGTACCCTGACTTACGGCAGGCCTGGGCTGACCGAAGTGATCTGCGCGGCGGGACTCGATCGCGAAGAGGCGCTGAAGAAGGCCGCGAGCCTCGAGGCCTACTCGAAGCATCCGCTGGCGGGCGCCATCACGGCGGCGGCGCAGCAGGCGGGTCTCGCGCTTGAGCCTGTGAGCGAGGTCAGCGAGAAACCCGGCGAAGGCCTGCGCGGAATCGTCAACGGTCACCGTGTGCGGATCACGGGCCGCAGAGGGCTCGACGGCAACACCGCCCTACCGGCTGCAGCGGCGGGACTCGAATGCCTTCTGTTCGTCGATAACGTTTTCGCCGCAGCGTTCCGCTTCCGCGACACCCCGCGGCATGATACCCGGTCGTTTCTCGGTCACCTGCACCCGCGCCACCAGATCAGCAAGGTGATCCTGCTTTCGGGCGACCGCGAGTCCGAGGTCCGGTACCTGGCCGAGAGCGTTGGCATCGCGGAAGTGCACGCCGAGAAGAGCCCGGAAGAGAAGGTCGCGATTGTGACGCGCGAGACCGGGCGCGGCCGGACGATTTTCGTCGGCGACGGCATCAACGACGCACCCGCATTGCTCGTGGCCACCGTCGGCGTCGCTTTCGGCCTGAACAGCGACATAACTTCCGAAGCCGCGGACGCCATAGTCCTCGATGCCTCGCTCGGCAAGATCGATGAGCTCATTCACATCGGCCGGCGCATGCGCGCGATCGCGCTCCAGAGCGCTGTGGGCGGCATGGCATTGAGCTTGATCGGGATGATTGCCGCCGCGTTCGGGTACCTCCCGCCGATCGGAGGCGCTGTGGCGCAGGAGATCATCGACCTTGCGGCCGTGCTGAACGCCTTGCGTGTCGCCCTGGCGCCCGGCGACCTGACCGACTTCTGAATCCTCCGGCCCCTTAATACACAATGTCTATCTCGGAGTCGAAGAACCTGTGCTGCAGACCCGGAAAACGGTCGAAGTATGTTGAAGCGATGTTGTTGTAAACGTCGCGAGGATTGGTGTGGTTGGTCAGGTTGAAGACCGTCAGCGAGCCGCGCAGGAGGTGGCCTTTCAGCAGCGGCAGAGGCAGTTGGAATTCCTTGCTCAACTTCAGATCGAGCGAGAAGAAGCGCGGGAAACGCTGCCCGTCAGGCGTGCCCACGTAGTTCTGATACGAGTCCAGAAACGAGAAGGGGAAACCCGAATGCCAGTCGATCACGGGACCGGCGTCGACCTTCCAGAGGTGGGTGGGAAAGCGGCCCCAGGTGATCAATCGATTCGGAATGTCGGCGGGAAGACTCGCATAGGCGTCCGGCCGGATGACGGGAGCTTCGAAGGGCGAGTATATCTGTGTGAGCGCGTTGAGATCTCCGCGCGCCCTGCTGTTCACGTAAGAGAAGTTCCACTCCGATTTGGCGCTCAAGCGCACGTGCAGCGTCGCCTCGAACTCGCGGTAGGCGGAGTTACCCGCGGGTGACGCCACCAAGGCGGCGCCGCCGCCCGCGAGACCGCCCGCGAGACTGCCCGCGAGACCAGTGATGGGGTCCACGATGTATTCGTCACGGGAGCGGCTGGACAAAGCGCTCAGGCGCAGTGTGACCCCGGGCGCGATCTCGCGATCGGCTTCGACGCTCCAGGTGAAGTCGTAAGGCGTGCGATCAGGAGGGTTGAGCGAGAGGTCGAGATTGTGCGGGTCGGCGAGATTGCCGAATAGATTGGGAAAGGCCAGCGTCATTCCCGAAGGCATGCCTTCGGCGTTGAAGAGTGTCACTTCGCGAACGGGATTTCCAGCGAAACCTCCGAGCAGCAGCGGAACGTGGCTGTAGAAAACTCCGGCGCCGGCGCGCAGCACGGTCTTGCCGCTCTTTCCGGGCGAGTAGACCACGCCGGCGCGCGGAGCGAAGTTGATGGGCGCGCCCAGCGTCTGGCCGGTGAAGCGCAACCCGAGATCGACGCCCAGTTGCCGGGTCATGGTCCAGTGATCCTGGATGAATCCCGCGCCTTCGGTATCACTTGCCGAGAGCGCACCCGTTCCTTTGAAGTCAATCTGCTCGAGCAGCGTGCCGGCGGCGCCGAGAATCTGCACGGGCCGCGACTCGCTCGAGCCGGAAAAAGCGCGCTGGATGAAGTTGCCCCCGGCCATGAGATCGTGTTCCCCATACCAGGTCCGCGGCGCCAGCGTGACGGTTTCCCCGACCTGCTCCTCATTGCTTTGGCGAGCGTACGTATTGAAGAAATTCCCGCCCCAGCCGTTCGGGGTCACGAGCATGTCGTCGGACCCCTGGCCGTGCCCGTAGCTGTCGAAACGCATGCCTTCGGCGATGCTTGTGAACACCACACCCGAGGAAGTGAGATAGCGATCCGTGAGCGCAATTGAGTATCCGCGCTGGCCGTAGTCGGAGGACGCGGTCTGCGGAATGAGCGAGTCGATATCCGCGAACTCAGTCGTGAGCGGGAATACGTTCGCCGTCACCGTGGTCAGGTGCCGCGCCGAGAAGACGTACTGAAGGCTGGTGAAAGACTTGAAATCGTGGGTCTTGATCTCGTCGTTGGGCCAGGCCAGGCCTCGCACCACCTGCTTGTCGGCGTCATACACAACGGACTCGGCGAAGTTCAAGCGATTGGCGATGAGGGGGCCGGTCACGTAGACGGCAGGATTGAAGTCCGCGATACCCACCAGGGTGCCGGTCTCGAATCGCGGGTTGGGAGTGATGTTCTGAACTTCGTAGTGCCACTGGCTCAAAGGCGGCCTGGTGTTGAGGGTGGTTAGGCCGCCGGAGAACCCGCCGTAGTCGGCACGATAGGCGTTCTTGGAAACCTGGAGCGACTCGATGGCTTGCAGGGGAACGTCGACCGAGAAGCCGCCGGTCACCGGGTCTACGTTCTCAGCGCCGTCGAGCAGTAGCAAGCCCTGATTCTCCGGCAGTCCCTTGATGTTGATCTTGCCGTCCGGCGTGCGCACCACGCCTGGGATGAGCGGCAGCGCTGCTTTGAATTTCTGCTCCGCCATAGGCAGATCGATGATCTGGGCCGACGTGAAAGTCGCGGGCGGAGCGCCCTGTTCGAGGCCGGCGGTCGGAGATTTGGCCTGGACTTCCACTCTTTGGCGCAGTACCTTCTCGGCCGGCAGTATCAACTCGAGAGCGGGCGACGCGCTCGTCAAATCCAGTTGTTCTTCCACCGGATGATAACCGGCAGCCGCGCACGCCAGCTTGTAGGCGCCCGGCGATAACTGCGCGAATGCGAACTTTCCCTCGCGATCGGTATTGACCGTGAGCCCTCGGGAAGGGAGCAGACTTCCGGTGAGCGTGCAGACCGCGTCCATGAGCGGCGCAGACTGGTCGTTCAGCACTCTGCCTTCGAGATTCGACAATTGTCGCGGCCGGGCCTGCGCCCAGCCCGGCGCCGATCGCGTGGTCATCAACAGCGCCGTCAAAACGATCGGGAGCAGCGCTCGCGATATTGTCGCCGACGAGGCCCGAAATGATCTGCCATTCCGACCCAAGCGCCCCGAAGCGAAAAATCCCCATATTTGGGGCAGGCGTAGGGGGAAACTGCCGGGATGCTTCGCTGGGCTCAGCATGGACAGGTTTGCGACGACATCGGACGCGATGCCTAATTTGATTCGGGAATAACGAAGGAGGCTCGCGCCTTGTCGAGGCTGTCATGCACCTCGAACAGAGTGCTTAGCCGGGTGATCTGGATGAGATCGCGCACTCTAGAGGTGAGGTTTGCAAGCTTCAATTCGCCGCCCGCCTTCCGCACGGAAGCGGCGCCGCCCACCAGCGTACCCAGGCCGGCGCTGTCAATGTAATCGACGCCGGCCAGGTCCAGCACGATGCGCGTGTGGCCGGACTCGGCGGCGCTCTTGATACGCCGGCGCAGGACCTCCGTCTCCGGTCCGAGCATGATGCGGCCGCGGGCCTCGAGCACCAGCACGTCATCCATCAGCTTGTCGACGATGTGCAGAGACATAAAGGAACGATGATTGAGGAACGATGAAGGCTGAATAACCGGCGACCATCCTGTGTTACTCAGCGTTCATCCTTTGTTCTTCTCACAAGAAGCAACGATGATTGATGAACGACGGATGTTGAGCGATCATCATTCACTATTCATCGTTCATCGTTGCTTTTCCTCACTGCTGAGGTGCGGCCGCGGCTCCTGTCTTCTGCCGCTGATCGCGCAAGACGGCCTTGCGGCTCAGCCGAATCTTGTTACCCTCGATCGAGATCACTTTCACCAGGAGTTGATCGCCTTCCTTCAGCTCCTTGCGAATATCCTGAATCCGGTGCTCGGCGACTTCGCTGATGTGAAGCAGTCCGTCCGTGCCCGGGAAGATCTCCACAAAGGCGCCAAATTCGGCAAGCCGCACAACCTTGCCGAGATAGGTCTTGCCGAGCTCGGCCTCCGCCATCATGTCCTTGATGATCTTCAGCGCCTTGTCAGCCGCTGCGGAGTCGGCGGCGGCCACGTTCACGCGTCCGTCGTCTTCCACGTCGATCTTAACGCCCGTTTGCTCGATGATGCCACGGATGGTCTTGCCGCCGGGCCCGATCAACTCCCCGATCTTGCTCGGGTTGATGCGGAGCGTGTAGATGCGGGGCGCGAAGGTGGAAACAGCGGTACGGGGCTCGGGCAGCACCTCGAGCATCTTGCCGAGCACGTGCAACCGTCCGACTTTGGCCTGCTCCATCGCCTCGTGCATGATGGCGGTGGTGATGCCGCCGATTTTGATGTCCATCTGCAGCGCGGTAATGCCCTTGGCCGTACCTGCAACCTTGAAGTCCATGTCGCCGTAGTGATCCTCGGCGCCCGCGATGTCGGTTAGGATCGCGTACTTCTCGCCTTCCTTCACCAGGCCCATGGCGATGCCGGCCACCGGATCCTTGATAGGGACGCCGGCGTCCATCAGCGCCAGGCAGCCGCCGCAAACCGTCGCCATCGACGATGAGCCGTTCGACTCCAGAATGTCGGAAACCACGCGCAGGGTGTATGGGAACTGATCCTCTTCCGGGATCATCGAGAGCAGGGCGCGCTCGGCCAGGTTGCCGTGCCCGATCTCGCGCCGGCCGGGTCCGCGCAGGAAGCCGGTCTCGCCCACGCTGAAGGGCGGAAAGTTGTAATGCAGCATGAAGCGCTTGAAGCTCTCGCCTTCGAGAACGTCCAAACGCTGCTGATCCTCGGCGGTGCCGAGTGTTGCCGTCACCAGCGCCTGGGTTTCGCCGCGGGTAAACAGCGCGGAGCCGTGCGTGCGCGGCAGCAGGCCCACTTCGCACGTGATGGACCGCACCTGATCGAACGCCCGGCGGTCGGGGCGCTGGTGCTTCAGCAGCACGTCGTCGCGGAACATGCGCTCATAGAGCGCCTCGAAGGCGTGCTTCACTTCCTTCTGCAAATCTTCGTCGTCTTCGGGATAGCCGGCCAGCAACTCCTCGCGCAGTGCCTTGATCGCGCGCTCGCTTTCGAGCTTGGATTGTTTCGAGGTGTCCATGGCAACGCGCAGCTTGTCGGTGGACTTCTCGGCCACGTCTTTCGCCAGCGCCTCATTGTGGACAGGAGGCGCCACGGCGCGCTTCTTGATGCCGAGCTTCTGGAACAGCTCTTTCTGGGCGGCCACAATCTTGCGGATTTCGCCGTGGCCGTACTGGATGGCGTCGATCATCGCGTCTTCAGAAAGCTCGCGGGCCGCACATTCCACCATCACGATGGCGTCTTCGCTCCCCGCCACCACCAGGTTCAGCAGACTGCTCTTGATTTCGGCGTAGGTGGGATTCGTCACCAGGCGCCCCTCCACCAGGCCGACGCGGACGGCCGCGATGGGGGTGGAAAACGGGATGTCGGAAAGATAGAGCGCGGTGGCGCCGGCCGTCACGCCGATCACGTCCGGGTTGTAGCTTTCATCGGCCGAGAGCACCATGGCGATCACCTGGGTCTCGTCGCGATAGCCATCGGTAAACAGCGGGCGCACCGGACGGTCGATCTGCCGGCTGGTCAGGATCTCTTTCTCGGTCGGCCGCCCTTCGCGCTTAAAGAATCCTCCCGGGATCTTGCCGGCCGCGTACGTATACTCGCGATAATCCACCGTCAGGGGAAAGAAATCGATGCCCTCGCGGGGCTTTGAAGAGCAGGCCGTGGCCAGCACGACCGTATCGCCGTAACGCACGAACGCCGAACCGTTGGCCTGCTTCGCTACCTTGCCGGTCTCGATCGTCAATGTGCTCGAACCGAGCGGTATCGCTACTTGATGTTGCATTTGTTCTCCTCCATACACCGGACCGCCGCATGACGGAAGCCGGGCCGGCTGGCGGCTCGGCTCGCACGAAACGAGCGCTTGAGCGGCTGCCGGGGCGGGCACTCAGCCCGCAACTGAAAATGACTTGCTGATAAGGGGATTGGCGAGTCGAGACGAGGCGGGGAAAAAGCCCCCACCCGAAGGCTGAAAGCCGGGAGAATCCCGGCTGAAGACCGGCGACACAGCTCCGAGCTCGGGTCATCCCCTGCCGAAGCCTTCAGATTTCCGGAAACTTCACTCACTACCAGCTATTTGCGGATGCCCAGCCGTTCGATGAGCTGCTTGTAACGTGCAGGATCGCGGCCTTTCAGGTATTCCAGGAGCCGGCGGCGCTTGCCAACCATAATCAGCAATCCGCGCCGGGACGCGTGGTCCTTCCGATGGACATTAAAATGCTCGTTCAGGTAAGTTATTCTCTCACTGAGAACGGCCACCTGCACCTCGGGTGAGCCCACATCTTTGGCGTTAATCCGATATCGATTGATCAGGCCCGTCTTGGCTTCCCGCGTCAGTGGCATCCGCTGGTTTCCTCGCTTCTCTTTGCTTTTTCCCTTTGTATCCCAATCAGACTAACACGCTTTAACTACAACCGCAATCCCTGGTTAGGGATCAGGAGCTTTGAAATCATCGATTGCACCTGTTGGTTACGGGCTGTGTGTTCGCTCCTAAGAAGCATCGGCCTCTTCGATCCAGAGTCAAGACTTAAGCAACATGTAATTCAGTAGGATATGGGTATCGCCGTCCTCTATCGAACCGCCTTACGAAACCGGGAGGCGGCGAGGTCGGCTAAAAGTCCCAACATCAAAAACATAGCGCCTACTGGAAAATCCCAACTGACCAGCCCGTCGCTCGAGACCGCCAGGAGGACGATGGCGGTGACTGTCAGAACGATGCCGCTTGCAGTCATGACCCTGGCGGCCCGCTGCTGCCGGCTCTCCTTAAGTCCCATGAAGCCCCCCGTGATGGCCAGCGCAATGCCCCCGAGTAGCGCCAGGCCGGCCGCAGCCACCGCCGGGCTCAGGCCTCGAAGCGAAGTCAGGACGGGGAAAACCAGCAGCAGGACCCCAAGGAATCCGATCGCGATTTGAAGGCAGGCCATTTCTTCGCCTGGCAGTTGCTGCTTCTTTCGACTTAGTTCCTGGTCCAGGCTGCCGGCTTCTGTGTCCACAGGCGTCTCACTTTCGAAGGGAATCTGGTTGCCTCGTTCAGAATCGACGCGGACGCCGGTCAGGCGCCGAGCAAGGCTCGCGCCTTCTCGTTCACCCGCCTGCCATCCACATTCTTGCCCGCGAGCCTTGCCATGGCGGCTTTCATCACTTTACCCAGATCCTTGGCCGTGGCGGCACCGGTTTCGGCAATCGCCGCCGTCACCGCCGCTCCAACGTCTTCGTCGCTGGCGGCTGCCGGCAGGTACTCCTCCAAGATCTTGACCTCGGCCTCTTCCTTGACGGCCAACTCCTCGCGTCCACCTCTGCGAAATTGTTCCGCGGACTCGTGCCGCTGCTTCACCAGGGAGCGCAACGTGGCCAGCGTTTCGGAGTCTTCGAGCGGGCGCGTGAGCTCCACCTGCTTGAGCTTCAAGGCCGATTTCGTCATGCGCAGAACGCTCAAGCGCAGCTCCGCCCGCGCCTTCATGGCCGCCACCAGGTCCTGCTCCACTTTTTCCGCAATGGTCATCCAAAACTCCCGGCGAAAAACCTCAAGCCTTTATATACCACAGTTGTTTGCAGCCCGCGCTCGCCGGAATCTGACAATACTCAACCTTCGAGCCGCCGCATTCATCACATAAACATGGCCGCGACCGAGCGGGAAATCGCGCGGCTTGAAAGGAGAACGGTATGGAATCGAGAATTGATGTTCAGAAGGTTGCACCGGACGCGATCAAGCCTTTGCTCGATCTCGGGGATTACGTGCACCGCAGCGGCTTGGAGCTGCGGCTCGTAAACCTGGTGTTGCTGCGCGCTTCCCAGATCAACGGCTGCGCATACTGCATCGACATGCACACCAAAGACGCGCGCGCGGAGGGCGAGAGCGAGCAGCGCCTTTACGAACTGGACGCCTGGCGCGAGACGCCGTTTTATACGGACCGCGAGCGCGCGGCTCTCGCCTGGACCGAGGCGGTCACCCAGATAAGCCAGGGGCACGTGCCGGACGAGGTCTATGAGGAGGCTCGCCGGCACTTCTCCGAGAAGGAACTGGTTGACCTCAACATGGCCGTTGTCGTGATCAACGCCTGGAATCGCATTGCCATCAGCTTCCGGGCAGTGCCCGGGACCTACCAGCCGGCGGCGCGGCGCCAGGCCACTGCGCGTTCCGCTTCCTGACACCCGGAGGCATCAAAAACCGAAGCTCACCACGGAGGGCACAGAGCCTTACGGCGAACAAGCCCTCTTCTCTCTGTGCCCTTCGTGGGCTTTCTGCGATGAAATCGCCGCGCCGCGAATCCTACTTGTACAAGTCGGGGAATTCCTGCTTGAGATTCTTCAGCTTGGGCAGGTCGTTGTAAACGATGTAAGGATTGTCCGGATGAAGCGCCAGGTAGTTCTGGTGGTACCCTTCGGCTTCGTAAAAGGCGCGGAAAGGAACCACCTGGGTCACGATCGGCTCCCCGAACGCATGGGCTTTGTTGAGCTGGTCGATGTAAGCGAGCGCGACCTGCTTCTGCTCGTCGCTGGTATAGAAGATGACCGAGCGATACTGGGTGCCCGTGTCCGGCCCCTGCCGGTTCAGCTCCGTGGGATCGGTCGCTACAGAGAAAAACACGCGAAGCAGCTGGGCATACGTGACCTTCGAGGGGTCGTATGTGATCTTCACGGATTCGGCGTGCCCGGTCTCGCCGGTGCTCACCACCTCGTAGTGCGCCGTGTTGGCGTTACCTCCGGAAAAGCCGGAGATCACGTTGGTAACACCCTTCACGTGTTTGAAGACGGCATCGACACCCCAAAAACATCCGCCCGCCAGCACGGCCGTCTGCTTGCCTTTCAAGTCAGAGACCTGGGACGGCCCTGAGTATTCGGGAACCTGGCCGTTCGCCACCGTGCAAGCCGCCAAGGCCAGCGCGGCCAAAACAATCGGCATCGGCATGACAGAACTAAGACGTCGCATGGTAGCGTCACCCCTGGTGTCCACGATAACCTTCTAACACCCTCAACCTGCATATGAGATGGATTCAGCCCTCGAAAGGTTCGCCGCCTAAGGAGCGAGCTCTCCGGGCCGCGCAGTTCGACTCCCAGAGTGTTTTGCCGAGCCCTCGTCAACTGCGCAGGAATTCGAACTCCGCAGCTTCCGGAATCTGCAATTTTGCATCTGCAATCTATCGGAAGTTCTCTAACACAATAAACTCATTATAATATTCTGGCCACAATGCCTGAACGTTACCCGGAGCTTGCCGCGTTTGTGCTGGTGGGCGGGGCCAGCCGCCGCATGGGCCGGCCCAAGCATGACCTGGCGTTCGGCAGCGGGACCCTGCTGGCCCGGGCCGTGCGCCTGGCGGGATCGGTCGGGCGCACCGTGACTGTATTGGGGCCGCCCGGGCGGGCGTGCGGTCTCGCGGTGGGGGCGACCGGACTGGAAGTTCCCGCATTGCCGGATGCCATCGCGGGCCGCGGACCGCTCGGCGCGATCCTCAGCGGCCTCAGCCGCACGCGCACCGAGTACAATCTCTTTCTCAGTTGCGATTTGCCATTCATGCACGCGCGCTTCCTGCGCTATCTTGCGGGGCACGCACTTCAGTCACAGGCCGACGTCACGCTCGCTTACACGCCGCGAGAGGGGTATCAGCCGCTGGCCGCGATCTATCGCCGGCGTGCGCGAACGGCAGTGCGGGCAAGCCTCGAGCGCGGGCACAACAAGATCACCCGCTTCTTCTCCAGGGTCCACGTAGGGGTGCTGCGCTGGCCCGAACTGACGCGAGCCGGATTTCAACCCTTCATTTTTGATAACCTGAATACGCCCGAAGACTACGAGCGGGCGCTCGGCCGGATTCGAGGGTCCTGATCGGAGTGTTCGAATCCGCGCGTCGACGCCGGGCGTGTCGCGCGCCTGGCTCGTTAACCGGCAACCATGAGCGACCATCCGGCCTACATCCGATTCGTACACGTCTCCAAGGCGTTTGGCGACACACCCGTGCTCGACGACGTCAGCTTCGAAGTGCGGCGCGGCGAGATGCTGGTTGTGCTTGGCCGCAGCGGCGTGGGCAAGAGCGTCACGTTGAAGCACATCATGGGCTTCTTGCGGCCGGACGAGGGCGAGGTGTGGGTGGGAGACAAGGAGGTCTCGCAGCTTCCGGAGCAGGAACTCCTGGACGTGCGCCGCCGCGTCACCATGGTTTTCCAGTCCGGCGCTCTTTTTGACTCGCTGACCGTCGGTGAGAACGTCGCCTACCCCTTGCGCGAGCGCGCCGCCCGCAACCACTCCATGACCGAGGATGAGATCCAGGCGCGCGTGGAGGACCTGCTGGGCCGGGTCGAGCTCAGCGACGCGCGGGATATGATGCCATCGAGCCTGAGCACGGGTATGAAGCGCGCAGTGGCCATCGCCCGGGCGCTGGCCGCCGAGCCCGACTGCCTGCTCTATGACGAACCCACGACCATGGTCGATCCGCTGATGGCCGGGACCATCGGCGATCTCATCCTCAAGCTGAAGCGGCAGACCGGACTCACGTCCATCGTTGTGACGCACGACATGAGGCTGGCCCGCAAGCTCGCGGACCGCGTGGTGTTCCTCGTGGACGGCAAAGTGGCGTTTTTCGCGCCCGTCGGCGAGCTTGACGCCTGTGAGGATCCGGTGGTCCAGGCATTCATTTACCTCGACGAAAGGCCACTGTCGGCCAGTTGCAGTCTGTAGTGGGACCGTTGTCCACGAGGAGCCCGGAGCCAGGATGGTTCCGATTTCCGACTCCTGACTTCTGGCTTCTCTCTGCATGAAAACAAAGCAAACCATGACGCTGGACCGTTTGCTCTCGCGCTTCGGCGTGGCGTCGCGCAGCGTGGCCCGCAAAGCGATCACGGACGGACGGGTGAGCTTGAACGGACGCGTTGTCCGCGACCCGGAGTGCTGGGTCACGCCGGGCGCCGACCGCGTGCAGCTCGACGGGCAGCGGCTGCGGCCCGAGCGCAAAGTCTACCTGTTGTTCTACAAGCCCAAGGGCGTGATCGTGAGCCACGGCGATCCCTCGGGACGCAAGACGATCTACGACTATCTCGGCGAGCAGGCGCATCCCGGCGGCCAGGAACGTGTCGGCGGCCAATCGTCCCGCAGCGAAAAAGCCCGCCAGGGCGAAAAAAGCCGCCACGGCGGAAAATCCCGCCCCGACAGCCAAGCCGGGCCCGGCGCGAAGGCTGGGCCCGGCGCAAAAGAAGGTTGGCTCGCGCCCGTCGGCCGGCTCGACAAAGACACGTCCGGCCTGCTGATCCTCACGAACGATACTGAGTTCGCCCACCTCGTCACCAGCCCCGAATCGGGCGTGCAGAAGACCTATCGCGTGAAGCTGAGCGGCTTGATGGACGATGACACCATCGCGCGCCTCGCGTCCGGCGTCCAGATGAAACGCGGCGACGAGGCGCGGCCGGTTTCGGTGCGCCGTCTCGAAGATCGGGGAAAGTACACGTGGATCGAGGTGGTTCTCACGGAAGGCAAGAACCGCGAAGTCCGCCGCATGGTGGAAGCCGTTGGCTTCAAGGTCCTGAAGCTGGTGCGCATGGCGATCGGGCCGCTGACGCTCGAAGGGCTTCAGGTGGGCCGGTGGCGAGGGCTGACGCCCGAGGAGATCACCACGTTGCGGCGGCGGTCCGCCCAACCTGCCGATCCCGGTTTGCCGCGCTTGGAGCAGGTCAAGAGTGATGAATAGCGGGCAGGATTACCCCGGTCGCTCGTGCCGTGCCCTTTAGGCACGCGTGTTCTATGGCAAAATGTGGTCGTGCTTAAGCGACTGACGGAGCGCAAGGAGTGGAAGCTCTTTGCCGTGCTCCCGAAGGCGGATCGTGGCCTGGCCGCCGTTTGGTGGACGGCCCTTGTGCTGAGAGGGATCCTGCCGGCGGCGTTCGCGATCGCCATGGGCGTCCTCGTCGGCGCCGTGCAACGCGGCGACGCTCTGGCGGGTCCGCTCGCGCTTGCCGGCGCGATCTTCGTGCTGCTTCAGGTCCTCAGCCCCATTCATCAGGCGATCAGCGCCAACCTCGGCGACCGCACCGCCGCATGGCTCTACGACCGGCTGACTGAGGCCTGCGTGCGCCCGCCCGGCATGGGTCACCTCGAGGATCCGGCGCTCACGAGCGACCTTACCGTGGCGCGCGACTTCGACCTCGGGATGACCGGGCCTCCGCTGTCGATCTCCATGGATTTTATCGCAAGCGGCATGGTTGAGATGATCGGCGGCGCTGCCTCCGCCGTGATCCTCGCGAGATACGCGCTTTGGGCGCCGATCGTGCTCGGGGGCGCGTGGCTTGCCACCCACTGGCTTCTACGCGAGAGTGCTGTCTGGCGCGACCGCAACACCGAGGAGGTGCGGGGCGCGCAGCGGGACGCCGACTACGCCTACCGGCTGGCGGTTGACCCGCCCGCGAGCAAGGAGTTGCGGCTGTTCGGGCTTGCCGGCTGGACGATCGACCGTTTCGTCGCCAGGCGCACACGCTTGCACGAGCTTCAGTACGCTGCCACGCGTCTGCGCGAGCGGCCCGTCCTGTGGAGCATGCTCCTTGTTGTCTCGGCGAACGTCGGGGTGTTCTGGCTTCTGGCGAGCGCCGCCGCCCATGGCCGCATCAGTCTCGGAGAAGCCGTCGTTTACGTGCAGAGCGCCGTCGGCGTATCGATGATCGCCTTCGGCGGATTCAGTTGGGCGCTCGACGGAGCGGCTGCTCCCGTCGCCGCGGTGCTGCGACTCGAGCCTGCGATGCGTCCGGCCGGCGAGCTGCGCTCGGGCGATCGGTCCGCGGACGCGACCCCGGCGCGCGAGATTCGCCTCCGCGACGTCACTTTCGCGTACCCTGCCGGCCCGTCGACTCCCGCCGCCGCGCCTGTGCTCGAACACTTCGATCTCACGATTCCCGCCGGCTCGTCGCTCGCGATCGTGGGACAGAACGGCGCCGGGAAGACGACGATCGCAAAGCTGCTGTGCCGCTTGTACGATCCGCAGTCAGGCGCGATCGAGATCGACGGGGCCGACATTCGTGATTTTGATCTGGCATCGTGGCGCTCGCGCGTCGCGGCCGTGTTCCAGGACTTCATCCGCCTCGAGCTGCCGCTGCGCGACAACGTGGCCCCGGCGGGCGCGCCGGACGATGTCGTGCGCGCCGCGCTCGAGGCGGCGGGAGCGGCGAACCTGGCCGCACTGGACACCGTGCTCGCGCGCGGATACGCCGGCGGCACCGACCTGTCAGGCGGCCAATGGCAGCGCATCGCGCTCGCGCGGGCGCTGGCAGCGGTAAAGCTCGGCGCCGGCGTCGTGCTGCTCGACGAGCCCACGGCGCAGCTCGACGTGCGCGGCGAAGCCGAGATCTTCGATCGCCTGCTGGCCGCGACGCGGCACTGCACCACCATTCTGATCTCGCACCGGTTCTCCACCGTCCGGCACGCCGATCGCATCTGCGTCCTCGAGCACGGCCGGGTTGTCGAGCTCGGCGCCCACGACGAGTTGATGGCGCTCGCCGGGCGCTATCGGACGATGTTCGATCTGCAGGCGCAGCGCTTTAGCGTCCCCGAGGAGGAGGGTGCGACGTATGACGTCCTCTCCTGATCGAGATCGGGCCATCGGGCCGCTGCCTCCCGCCCTGTCGTCGATGTGGCGGTTGTGCAAGCTGGGTTATCGCCACGAGCCGCGTCTGATGGTCGCGGCGTTCGTGCTGTCACAGCTCGCCGCGCTTCCCGACGCGCTCCTCGCGCTGTGGCTGATGCTGCTCGGTGAGGGCGTCCTCAAACACCGGCCCGGCATGATCGAAGGTTCGGCCATCGGCCTCGGCGTGTCGGCCGCCGCGACGTGGTTCCTGCGCACGGTCAGCACACGCGTGCAACGCCGCTTCCGTGACAAGGTCACGATCGCGCTCGAGTCCCATGTGGCGCAATTGCAGGCATCGGTCGCGACCCTGGCCCATCAGGAGAGGCCGGAATATCTCGATCGGCTGTCCATGCTCCGCAACCAGGTGTTCGTGCTCGACCACATGTACGTGTCGCTGTTCTCAACGCTCGGCTGGATCCTGCGCCTGGGCGTGACGATGGCGCTGCTGGCGTCGATTCACCCGGCGCTCCTTTTGCTCGCGGTCTTCGCGATCCCGACCGTGTTGACATCAACGTGGCGGCCTGAGGTGGAGAGATCCGCGCAGGAGCGTGGGGCGCAAAGCAATCGGCTGGCGCGCCACCTGTTTACGATCGCCACGACCGCCGCGCCCGGCAAGGAGGTGCGGGTCACCGGCATCGGGGAACGCCTCGTTGCAGACCGGCGCACAGCCTGGGAGCGCTGGTACGGACCGGTGGCGGCGGCACGGCGGGGTTCGGCGCTGTGGTACGCCATGGCCTGGGCGATCTTCGGTTTCGCGTATGTGGGCGCCGTCGTGTTTGTGTCCTCCGGTCTCCGCGCGCCGGCCAGTTCCGTGCTGCTGCTGCTCGCCGCAGGCGCCCGGCTCTCGGCATACATCGGCGCCACGGTGGGCGAGATCGGATTCCTGCGCGGATTCTGGATGGACGGTTCGCGGCGGCTTGCCTGGCTCGAGGATTACGCCGCCTCAGTGGCCGCGTCGGGCGATCTGCCCGTCCCCACGGTGTTGCGCCGCGGCGTCCGGCTTGACCATGTATCGTTCGCGTATCCCGGCACGTCGCGCGTGGTGCTCGACGACGTGTCGGTAACCCTGCCCGCAGGCGCGGTCATCGCGATCGTCGGCGAAAATGGCGCGGGCAAGACAAGTCTGGTCAAACTGCTCGCCAAGATGTACGAACCGTCATCGGGCTCGATCCTGCTCGACGACACGCCGCTCGGGCGCGTGCCGGCCGCCGAGTGGCGGGCGTGCCTCGCAGGCGCGTTCCAGGATTTCTTCCGCTTCGAATTCCGCGCGGGGCACACGGTGGGTCTCGGCGACCTCCCGAGGCTCGACGACAACCCCGCCGTGGTCGCGGCCGTCGATCGCGCCGGCGCGGGCGACGTCATCGCGCGTCTCGGGTCAGGCCTCGACACGCAACTCGGTCCGACGTGGCCGGGCGGAGTCGAGCTGTCGTTCGGTCAATGGCAGAAGCTCGCCCTGGCGCGCGGTTTCATGCGCGACCGGCCGCTGCTGCTGGTGCTCGACGAACCGACGGCCGCGCTCGACGCGGAGACCGAACACGCGCTGTTCGAGCGCTACGCGGCCGCGGCGCGCGACACCGGCGAGGGCGGCAGCGGCCGCATCACGCTCCTTGTTTCCCACCGTTTTTCCACGGTTCGCATGGCCGATCTCATTGTCGTGCTCGATGGGGCGCGGCTCGTGGAGGTCGGCACGCACGATGAACTGATGGCCAAGGGCGGTCAGTACTCTGAGCTGTACGGCATTCAGGCCGCCGCCTACCGCTGACCAACCCCAGCCGTCGATTGTGGACCCGCCGAAGGCGCACGGATCATCCGAATTCCGCTCGAACTTCGACTGCCAAAGCTCGCTGCTCGCGTGCGTGGTACAGGTACGGTCCCAGACGAGTCATCAGGAAGGTCGCAACTATAGTGGAGGTAAGAAGGGCCGCCAGAGGCATTCTGTAGGAACCTGTCAAATCGAATCCTTTACCCATCGCGAGGGGACCGAGCGCGCCTGCCACGAGGAATGCGCTAAACGCCACGCTATAGATCTTCCCGAAGGCGCGAAGACCAAAATAGCGGCTGATCAGGTAGGCGATGACGTCAACTTCCGCGCCCAGGCCGAGCCCAACGAGGAATGCTCCCGCGAAAATAAGCGCGGGCGCTGCTCCGATCCATAGCAACGCGATTCCGGCGGCGGCGCCGCCAAACAAGATGGCCGCGAGATTGGGAGCAAAGAACCGGTCCAGCAAGTAGCCTGTTCCCACTCGACCGATCAGCAGCCCAGCGCCCATCAGTGAGCTCCCCAAAGCGGCCATTTGAAGAGTTACACCCCTGTCTGTGAGCATCGGCGTGAGGTGAACCAGGCACCCTTGCGCGCTTGCGCTCACCAGGAAAAATGCGCACGCCATCAGCCAAAAGGTCCTGCTGCACCAGGCAGCATGCGCGCTGAGACCGGGAGCACCGGCGTCGCGAGCGGGTGCAGAATCCGCGGATGGCGCACCGTCGGGCCATAGAGCGAGGTCCTGCGGTTTTTCCTTGAGAAACGCTCCTACAACCGGCATGCAAACGACCAGGACCCCGCAGCCGAGGATCGCATACGCCTCACGCCAGCCAAACCTCGCAATGAGCTGTTGCGCTAAGGAGGGCATGATCATCGCTCCACCGCCAATTCCCAGCATCATGAGCCCGAGAGCCAATCCTCTGCGCCTATCAAACCATCGAGACACCACGCTGCCGTAGGGTATGGGCCCCATACCGCCCCCGAATACGCCGAGTGCGCCACAGAAGAAGTAAAAATGGCCGATGGTGGCTGAAAGAGCCTTGGTGCAGAGCAAAATTGAGCCGACAATCGCCACGCAGGGCAGGATGACTCTCCGGGTCCCATAGCGATCGATAAGCCATCCTATCAGCGCGGAACTGGTGGCGCCCCCGATAAGGTGGAGAGTGAAGCCCAACGAAACTGCGGCGCGACTCGCATGGAAGTCGTGCATGATCGGCTTGAGGAAGACACCAAAAGAAAGCACCGTGACCGGCGGACCCCAGAAAAGCCCCACTGCCGCCGTCAGCACCACCCACCAGCCATAAAAGACACCGCGATGTTTATTTTTCATTGGAGATTCTCCACCATATCGAAGTCCACGTATGGCTCGTAAAACCACCCGTTTCGACCCCAGGGACGAAGGCAAGCGTGGTTCAAGGAAGACGGCACACGTCGGTGTGTGCAGGTAATTCGTCCTGCCTGCCGGGGAGATTGGAACTGCGAAAGCTGCAATGGAAGGCGGACGGCCAGGCCGTCCCGCGCGAGCCGGCTACAAGGAGGCTACAACGATAGCCAACCTGCGCGCAGCCGGCTCAGCGCACTGCCCAATCCGCCTTGATGTGAAGCCGAGTCAGAAAATAAACCGCAGCGCAAATTGAATCTGGCGCTCGGCGGTTGCCGTTGTGTAGGAAGTCCCAAAGCCCGGCGAGCCGACCGTTGTGCCGAGATACCCAAAAGTCGCCTCATTCAAGACGTTAAAGAATTCGGCGCGGAACTGCACCGTCTTCGTTTCCGTGATCTTGGTGTCCTTGATGACCGAAAAATCAAGGTTGGACCACCCGGGAAGAGTAAAGGTGTCTCGCCCCAAGGTTCCGGGATTCGGCATCACTTGCACACCGTTCACCGGACTGGTGACAAGAGGCAGACCGAAATAGCCGGTGCCCATGCCGTTGTTGCTTCCGATCACCGCGTTCGAAAAGAACTGCGGGCCGCTGCCCTCCGTCGAGCTGAGGGTTGCCTTTTGCAGGTAGAACGGCCGGTCGCTCCCGCCCTCTCCGTATTGTAATGTTCCATAGGGCGAGCTAACGGTGAAGGGGTACCCGGTCTGCGCCTGGAAAATACCCAGGATCTCCCAACCCTGAGTCAGCCGCCGGGGAAGGCCCGCTAGCGCTTGCAGGTTGCCAAAGGGCAGGTCGTATTCAAAATTGGCGACGAACCGGTTCACCACGTTGTAAGCTGCGGGCGAGTACTCGCACTTGATGCAGTTCGGGTTCTCCGGGTTCGTTGCCCCGGTGTTCCACACCGAGTCGGCATCCGTCATATCCTTAGCCCAGGTGTAATTGGCCTGGAATTGCAAACCATGCGACCTGGAAATCTTGCGCGCCTGCAGTTGCATCGCGTTGTAGGAGGAGTAACCGCTGTTGTAGAAAATCTGGAGTTCGCCGAGACCAGGACTGACGTTGCTGTAAGGGGTGTACTGGGGTTCGGCGCCACTATACGCGTTTGGATAAGCTGAGTTGTAGAGGCTGACGCCATTATTCGCGACGTACGAAGCTGAAGCCGCGATGCCACCGGCGAATTCATGTTCCAGGGTCACATTGCCGTTCATGGTGTAGCCGTTCCTCATCCGATCGGAAGGGTCGTCGACGTAGAGAGGACCCAGGATCTTCGCGTACGGGGCATAGTTCACCGGGGTATTCGGGGGAATGGTCTTGGTGTTGCCATTGGCCGCTATCGGCTGCCCGGTGATACTCGTCAGCACCGGAAGCGCAACGGAGCTCGGAGTGAGTGAATAGGGCGCGTCGAGCAGATAGTTTTCGCTGGCGAGGGGGAAATTCACGAGGGCTTGATCCGGATAGACCGTGGGAATCATGTTGGTGAAGACCCCGAAGCCGCCTCGAAAGATGGTCTTGTGTCCCAGGTCCAGCGCCAGGCCGATACGGGGGCCAAAATCGCCGGCGACACGATCGGGTTGCCACAGCGGCTGAGGATTCACGACAAAGCGTCCGTAGTTAGCGCCGAAGTCTACAGGGCCCGCCAGCCGGTCATCGACTTCCCACGGAACAGAAGTGTATTCGTAGCGCAAGCCGAGGTTCAGGGTCAGTCTCCGGTTGACTTTGATATCGTCCTGCGCGAACGCAGCCATGGTCCAACGGCGCAGCCCCCACCATACGCCGCCGCCACCGGCTCCGGCCGGTCCAAAACCTGGCACCGTTGTCGCGCGCTCATATTGATAGTCACTGCCCTCCATCATGCTGATGAGGCCGCTCGGGCTCGGTGCCCCGGCCGCCAGGCCCGCGCCTCCGTTGGTGGAGGGAATGGCCACGGGCAGTGGCGTGCCCGGATTAAAACTGTAAGACCCGCTGGGACCCGTTCCGGTCACTCCCGTGCCGTTGTCCCATTCTCGCCGGTACTCCCCTCCGAAGGTAAAGGAATGGCGGCCCGTGGTCCACTGCAGGCTATCCAGAGGATCAAAGACCGTAGTCACATACTTGGTCTCGAATGTGTCGGGTCCCCAACACTGCAGGCTTCCGTCGGAAAAACAGGTTTGGGTAGTATTGTACTCGGCAGGCGTTTCAGGTACACCTTCAACACCCCGGTTCAGAGTAAACGTAAAGTTGTTCACGACTGTGGGCGCGAAGACGTGCGTTTCGCTCAGCGCGTCATTCCGCGCGTTGCCAATGTTACTGCTGGAGAAATTGGAGCCCCCAAGCTCCGCAGTCCAGGGGTCGGTATCCCTAAGGATCTGGTTGGCGTAGGAAGCGCGCGCGAAGAACGTGTCCTTGTCGGAGAAGTGGTGGTCTACGCGCGCCGAAAACTGGTCGTCGTTGGTCGGTTGCGACAACTCGTAATTGAACGTATTGGCCCCGTAAATACCGTTCGGCTGATTTGGGAGCGGATAGCGGCCTAGAACGGCTTGCGCCACGGGATTGAGAGGCACCTGAAGGTTGTCCTGCTGCCCGTTGGCTCCCGTAACTGTCACCGCCCCGCTTCTCTCGGCGGCTGTCGGAACGACGGCGAAATTCGGTTCCCCCACCCGTTGCCGGTAGCCCGCATACTGCACAAAGAAAAAGGTCTTGTCTTTCTTGATCGGACCGCCGAACGTCCCGCCGAATTCATTCCTCTTGAGTGGCGGCACCGTGGTGGCGAAGAAGTTGCGCGCGTCGAACGCGCTGTTGCGGAGAAACTCAAACAGGCTGCCGTGAAAACCGTTGGTGCCGGTCTTGCTCACGATCTGCGTGAGGGTGCCGGCGCCCTGCCCGTACTGGGCGGAGTAATTGTTCTGCTGAACCTTGAACTCGGCGATGGCATCGAGGTTGAAATTCGTGAACTGGAGAGTGCCCATCTCCGCGTCACTCGTGTCGGCGCCGTCCAGGGTTCCCACTGTCGTCTCCCCCCGATTGCCGTTGCCGACCAGCTCGGCGCCATTGTTCATCCATCCCATGGTGCCCGTGCTCGGCACGATGCCGGGCTGCATCGTCATCAGGCCGTCGATGTTCCTGCCGTTTAGTGGAAGGTTCTCCACTTGCTCGCTGGAGACTACATTGGCCAGCGTTGCGTTCGTGGTAGTGAGCAACGGTGGAGCGGCGCTCACCTCAACCGTAGACGTGACGCCGCCGACCGTGAGCGTGAAGTTGATCTCCCGCTGCTGGCTCACGTCGAGAGTGAGTTGGGTCGCTTCCGCAGGCTTAAAGCCCTTGGCTTCTGCGGTCACGTTATAGGTGCCTACGGGCAGACGGACAAGGGTATACTCACCCGCGGTGGTCGAGACCGTGCTTTGAGCCACGCCGGTCGCGACGTTTGTCGCGGTGATGGTGGCGCTCGCCACCACGGCTCCGCTTGGGTCGGTAATGATGCCCGTGATTTCCCCGACAGCCTGCGCATGCAGGACGCTTGATGTGAATGAACACAACAGTAAGACGGACGCGGCCAGAGACAAGGATCGAAGCTTCATACTTCCCCCACTGAGCTTGGATTCCCGACGTCCGACGCAAGAGAAGGGCCGCAAGTGCGACAGGCCAATAAGGAACAGCCTGTATTTATACTTGAGCCGCCCATCGACCGTCAACTGTTGAATGGCGTTAGGATACATGAGCTTATTACCCAGGGAATACCGTGTCGGCTGAAGCCATTTGAATCTGGACTCCTAACCGCGATCCTGCTTGGCGAGGACCTGCTTGGCGAGGACCATGGTCTGGACAAACGAGTGAAGCGGTGCGGGCCGGTCCGCCAAACGTCTCTTCAGCCCGTCCTCCAATCGGTCGGCGAAGGCATGGCCCGCTCCGTTGCCGGCGCCGACCAGCGCGGACGCAAGCGATGGCGCGAAGACGGCCCGGAAGAACCCCGCGTGGCGGGTGACCAGCGCTTCTTTGTTCCCGTCCCGTGCGTAATCGGCCCAGGCTGAGTCTGGCACGGTGGACAGGTCGCAGTGTTCCACCGTCAGGCCTTGGAACTGACCATCCTGCTCAAACGGCTCCAGAAGATCGCGCCGCCGCCGCGGATAGGCTCCCAAGACCATGCGCGAGCGCTCATCGGCCGTGATCGCACCCTCATCAACCATGTCTGCGAGGGTTGCGTTAGCGGTGTCGAAAAGATGTTCAAACCCTGCTTTTCCCTCATCATCGAGGGCAGGGAGCACAACCACCAGGCGGCCCCCGGGCCGCAACTCGCGGGCTCGCAGCGAGAGGAAGGATTTCCAGTCCTCGGCGCCCTGGCGTTCGAACGCCGCGCGCACATCGCCCGCGCTGCGGACCGCCACAAAATGACCCGGAACAACAGTCGGTATGCGGCTGAGCCACACCGCGGCATAGGAACTCCACCCCAGATGGACATGATCGGACGGGAGCACGCTCTCATAGAATGACCTCCCGATGGCGCTGGGAAACACGTTCGGATCGTCCTGCGCATATCGGTCCGGGTCCCTGTGCAGGACGTCGAACAGGGTGTTGAAGTCATTGGCCGCCTGATCGACGTGTACCACCACGATGGGCCGATCGGGGCCGAGGCGCTCGCGCAGGGCTTTGATTGCCGCCCGCATGGGGGCGAGCGAATTCTTGCCTTGCGACGACCCGTAATCGGCAATGACGACGGGCTGATTTCCGCCGTCGAGCGCGATGCATCGAAGCGCCTGCTCGAGGAATGGCAACGCCAGGCTGCCGCCTCCTGCGGGAATCCTGGCATGCAGATTGTAAGCGCCCCCGCCTTCCATGACGCCGTGGGATTTTGTTGTTGCGTCTTGCATTTCAGCTCCTTCCGCGAAAACATGCCCGCGTAGTCGTCTGTTAACTGGCTAGTCGACCGCGATGTGGAATAACGAAGCGGTCAGCCGCCGGGTACTATCATCCCCGCGGCAAAAGGCTACGTGCCTGGCCTTGCCGGTCCGAAGGGGATCATCGGGCGAACCGCGCCTAAAAGTCCTAAATCGGAGCTAAAAGTTTTCCGAAGAATCTCCGAAGGGGCGTACGGAACGGAAAAGGCACCACTTCCACCAGTTCGAGATGCGGTTCCGCATCTCTTTCCGCTTCCGCCGGAAAACCAGCCTGTGCCCCTGACCCCGAAAGCTTAACGGCACCTTGTTGCCTCATACCCGAAGCCTCGCCCGTTAGGCTGGCAAAACAAAGCCACTAAGTACAATTGAATCAACAAATCGGCCTAAAAAATGGGTCAAAACAAAAGTCAAACAAAGCCACGGAAGCCAAATCGGTGTCCGGTATAAGTCTTTTGGAATCAGCGAATCAGCCCTGACGGGTGGCTTGTTTGAGAAATTCGAAGCCAACTTTCACTCTGACTCCGGAACCACGAAGTTGTCAGGAGCCGGCACGTTTTTCCGTCAATCCTCATTGCAGCCCGTGCGACTTGAGGAATTCGCCGGCCACCTCGCGCGCGTCCTCGTGCTTGCCGTCCACGGCGTAGTTCATGCGCTGCATGTCTTCGGCGGAGATTTTGTTCGCCAACTCTTCGAGCGCTTTCAGCACCTCGGGATGGCGGCGCGCAGTCTCGGCGCGCAGAACCGGCACCGCCTGATAGGGCGGGAAGTAATGGCGGTCATCATCGAGGACGGCGAGACCCAGGGCCGAGATCAATCCGTCAGTGGAGTTGCCCGCTACGAGATCAACCTGACGGCTGGTCAAGGCCTTGTAAAGCAGACCGAGGTCCATGATGCGGGGCTCGGCCCCGAACTTGAGACCGTAGGCCTTCACAAGGCCCTGGTATCCGTCGGGCCGCTCCATGAATTCGTAGCCGAAGCCGGGACGCCATCCGGCGGTGTGGGCCGCCGCCTGCGAAATGGTCTTGATCCCGCGGCGGGCGTCATCACCGCGGATCACGAGGGCGAAGGTGTTGTTGAAGCCGAGCGGCGGCGCCACCAGCAGGCTGAAGCGTTGCGCGTAGTCTGTCCGGACGCGGCCGTACACGGCAGCGGCATCGCCCGAGGCCGGCAGCTTAAGGATCGCGGTCAGCGCGGTTCCCGTGTACTCCGGATAGACGTCGATGCGTCCGGCGAGGATCGCCTGCTGGCAGATGTAGGTGCCGGCCAGGTAGAAGCGCCTCTCGACCGCGAGGCCGGTGCTCGCCGCGATGTGCTGGGCGATGATCTCGCCGAGCACCGCCTGTTCGGTGAAGTTTTTGGATCCGACCACGATGCGGTCCTGGCGCGCGGGCCCGCAGGAGGCCGCAGCGACGATGGCGAGGAGGAGGGCGGCGAGGGGGCCGATCTCACGCGCGCCAGTGCCGGGATGTTTCGTATCACTCCGCATGACATGCCCGTGGACTGGTCTCTTGCAATTCCCGCAACCCTCGTGTCAGCAAGCGCTCGTCGTCCCCGGGCGTCTCAACGGGCGCTCGTCCGCGGACGCAGCTTGTGCTCGGCGATCCCGAAGACCAGGTCGGCCGCGAGAGCGAGGAACGCGGCGGGAATGGCGCCGGCAAGAATCAGGTTGTTGTTCACCATGGCCAGGCCGCGGAAAATGAATTCGCCGAGACCGCCCGCGCCGATGGCAGCCGCGATCGTGGCCACTCCGATCGAGATCACGGTGGCCACGCGTACCCCGGCAAGGATCACGCTCAAGGCCAGCGGCAACTGGACCTGAAGCAAGAGCTGGCGGTCGGTCAGGCCCATGCCGCGCCCGGCCTCCACCACGGCCGGGTCCACGCCCGTGATGCCGGCATACGTGTTGCGGATGATGGGCAACAGCGCATAGAGGGCGAGGGCCAGGATGGCCAAACGGTCCGCGCGGGCGCCGAGCCACGGCACGGGCAGGAGCAGTCCAAAGAGAGCGAGGCTCGGGATGGTCTCCACGATGTTGGCGCCCGCCAGCACCGGTTTCTCGAGACGCGGGCGGCGCGCCAGCAGAATGCCGGTGGGGACGCCGGCGAGCACGGCCAGCAGCATCGAGACGCCGACGAGCCACAGGTGCTCGAGGGTCAATTCCAGGATCTCGGTGCGGTTGCTCAGGAAGTAATGGATCAGGCCCACGGCGCCCTCAGGGTGCGGCCGGCGCGAGCGGCAGCACGGCCCGAAACGCCTTCCGGTATTCAGCACAGGTTGCGTCGGAGGTCCGTTGGAACTCCTCCGGGGTGTAGAGCCCGGCCAGCCGCCCGTCCTCGAACAAGCCGATGCGCGAGGCTAGCAACAGAGCCTCGCTCAAATCATGGGTTACAAATACCACGGTCTTGCCGATCTTGGCCTGGAGCTCGCGGAACTCTCGCTGAAGCTCGGCGCGCGTGATCGGGTCAAGGGCGCCGAAGGGCTCATCCATAAGCAGAATGGGAGGGTCGGCAGCCAGGGCGCGCGCCACGCCCACCCGCTGCCTCTGCCCGCCGGAGAGTTCGGCGGGGAAGCGCGCGGCCAGCGCCGGGTCAAGCCCCACCAGGCGCAGCAGGGTCCGGACTCGCTCCTGCACCTTGGCGCGCGGCCAGCCCTCGATCGACGGCACCAGGCCGATGTTGCGCTCCACACTGAAATGCGGGAACAGTCCGACCTCTTGAATCACGTAGCCGATACTGCGCCGCAGCCGGATGGGATCCCAATCCGCCGTGGACCGGCCTTCCACGGAAACCACGCCCGCGCCCGGCTCGAGCAGGCGATTGATGAGCTTGAGCGTCGTGGTCTTGCCGGACCCGCTGCGTCCGAGCAGCACGAGGGTCTCACCGCGGCGGATCGCGAGCGTGAGCCCGTCCACCAGGCGGTGTTCGCCGATCGAGAAGCGCACGTCACGGAACTCAATGGCGTGCGGGCTCGCGCTCGAGGCTGTGGGGTTCGGCTTCATAAAGGCGCGCCCGGCATCGCGCCGGCACGATCTGAGTGTAACGTAGCCGGCGATCTTCTGCGATTCCTTTGCTTCGGAGCCTGTAACACAAGGTTTACAAATCCGTCATGCTGCCTTAACGCCCGGCAGCCACGCTGGTTCGTGTCGTGTATAAGGCTGTCGGGGCCGAGCTTCACGATCTAGCTGCAGATCTCGCATCGTTCGGATTCCGAAACCCAGGAGCCTTGCCTTGAGGCGGGGCAAAAACGGGGGCAAAGGCGGGCGGATGAGACTGAAACCCACTGAGGACGGAGGTGCACCGATGCTCCCTATGGAACATGAGTCAGCCGAGGTAGTGCCCTTTCCGGGACGCTCGGGCGATGCGGAGCGTTATAATGCCCCGGTGGCAGCTCGCATCGTTATCATTGAAGATGAAAAGGATATTGTCGAGCTCGTCCGGTACAATCTCCGCAAGGAGGGCCTGGAGGTGCTCGGATTCGGCCGGGGCCGTGAGGGCCTCGATTACATCCGGCGCAACCCGGTGGACTTGGTGTTGCTCGACGTGCTGCTGCCTGACCTCGATGGCTTTGAGATTTGCCGGGCCGTGCGCGCCGACGATCGCACGCGCTCCCTGCCGGTGGTCTTTCTCACCGCCAAGGGCGCTGAGATCGACCGCGTTGTGGGTCTCGAAATCGGCGCCGACGATTATGTGGTGAAGCCCTTCAGCCCCCGGGAGCTGGTGGCCCGGGTGAAGGCAGTGCTGCGGCGCAAGCTGCCCGCCGAGGCCGTGCGTGAAGTCGCCGAAGGAGGTGAGGTGCGGTTGGACGCGTCCACCCGCGAAGTGACCGTGCGCGGGAAGCTGGTGGATTTGAGTGCGTTGGAGTTCCGGCTGCTGCACTATCTCGTCTCGCATCCGCGCCGCATCTTCAGCCGCGACCGGCTGCTGGACGTGGTCTGGGGCCGCGACCGCTTCGTGACGCCGCGGACCGTGGACGTTCATATCCGCCGGCTGCGCGCTAAGATCGAGGTCGATCCGGACAATCCGCTCTACCTGCAGACCGTGCGCGGCTCCGGGTACCGTTTCCTGCCGCAGCCTGACGCAGCCGATTAAGTCCGCCCCTACTGGTTCGATGCCCGTTCGTCATCCCATCTTTCGCAAGGTGCTGCTGAACGCCCTTCTGCTGGTCGCCCTCGCTCTCGTCATCGTCGCCTTCGACCTCAGAACGCGCGGGATTCTGGAAGCCGCGGTCGTGGCAGGCCTCGCTGCGCTGGGGTTCAGCTACGTCTTCTCCGCTTCTATCGGGCGCCGCATCAGCCGGCTGCGCGACTTCGCGCAGGGCGGCACGGACCAGGGGCACATCGAGATCGAGAAGGCGGCCGAGGATGAGCTTGGCGTGCTGGCCCGCTCTCTCGACGGCATGGCTTCGAGGCTCGGCGGGCTCGCGGAAGGGGCGAAGGTGGACGCCGCCCAGCGCGAGTCCATCCTGGCCACCATGGTGGAAGGCGTTCTGGCCGTCGACCTGAAGCTGCGCATCACCTTCTCCAACCGGTCCTTCGCCGAAGCGGTCGGCGCCCAGCATCCTATCCGCGACGGGACGCCCTTGCCCGAAGTGGTTCGCGGACCCTCGTTGAGCGAGCTCCTGACCGAGGTTCTGAAGGAGCGTGAGCCCCAGGAAAAGCGCCTGGGGCTGGTGCTGGGCGGGGAGGAGCGTATCTTTGTAGCCCAGGCCGCGCCCCTGGCCTCGCCGGCCGGTCCGGGCGCCATCGCCGTGCTCTACGACATCACGCCGCTCGAACGCCTGGAGCGCGTGCGGCGCGACTTCGTGGCCAATGTGTCGCATGAGCTGCGGACGCCGCTCACGGCCATTCGCGGTTACGCGGAAACTCTCCTCGAAGGCGGCCTCGAAGACGTCGAAAACAGCCGCCACTTTGTGGAGATCATCAAGGCGCACGCGATACGCCTCGGAAACATCACCTCGGACCTGCTGACGCTCTCGGAACTCGAGTCGGGCGCGGCATCTTCGCCGGCCGAGCGCGTCTCGGTTCAAGCGGCGGTGGACTCGTCGATGCGCACGGTGAATACCGCAGCCCGGCTCGCCCGCGTCCGCCTGGTGCGCGGGGAGGTCGAGGAGGCGGACGTGCTCGGCAGCCGCACCCACCTGGAGCAGGTGCTGGTGAATCTGCTCGACAACGCCGTGAAGTTCAACCGGCCGGACGGCGAGGTGCGCATCGAAACCCGCTGCTCGCCCGACAGCCAGGTCACGATCGTGGTCAGCGACACGGGTGTCGGCATTCCCTCCGAGCTGCTGTCGCGCATTTTCGAGCGCTTCTATCGCGTGGACAAAGCCCGTTCGCGCGAGGCGGGCGGCACGGGCCTCGGCCTCTCGATCGTCAAGCACATCGTGGAGCGCATGAACGGCACAGTGACGGTGGCGAGCGACCTCGGGAGAGGATCGAAGTTCACCGTCACGCTGCCGCGCTGCGCCTGACGCCGCAAAAAACTGCGGCGCACCCCGGAACGGCTGTGCACCGGCCCCTCAATGCTGGCTGTCCAGATAGGCGATCAGAGCGTTCACGTCGTCGGCGTGGAATTGAAAGTGGGGCATGCCTCCGGAGTCCATCGCCGGCGAAGGGTGGTTGAAGAGGTTGAGGAGTTGTTCCGGCGTGTATTTGCTCCCGATGCCGGCGAGCCTGGGGGCCATCGGCGTTCCGGCGCCGTTCCGGCCGTGGCAGGCGTAGCAGGAGTGCGACTGGAAGATTTTCTGGCCCTGGGCGCTGATGGAACCATCGGCCGACGCCGCCCCGCTCGTGGCCGTGCCGACTGCCGCCACTCCCCGTGACTCCGGCTTGAAGGGCGCGCGCATGAAGTCGTGCACCTGCTTTCCCTGGAAAGCCAGTTGGCGCGCCACCAACGGATTGTGGTCGTAGTAGCTCATCGCCCCCAGAACAATCAGACCTCCCATGAACAGGCCCACACAAGCCCTGCCGATCCCGACGAGCGTCGTCAAGAAAGAGGGGCGTCCCGGAAACAGCAGCTCCCGTTTCTGCGGACTTGAGCCTTCCGGCGGCGGCGATTTTGCCTTGGTCATGTGCACACCCTACCAAAGGCTAGCCCGGACGAAGCAAGGATGTGTTATGCGGCCGTCAAAGGTTTGTCAAAGGTTTGTTTGGAGGGGTGTCGGCGTCAATCCGAGAATGACTATGCTCTGAAAGAGGTTGGCTCCGAGCAGATGAAACCAGCACGTCCGGAGCGCTTTCCAGCAGCGCAGCCTTTGAGGCCGAAGCGAATCGCGCTACTGTAGCGCGACGCTTTATGGAGGCAAATCTCGCGATTTCTACTGATCGGCTCCAAAGGTAAAATCTGCTGTCTCGGACCCCCGAGCGCTCACCGTTACGGTCTGTTCCCTTGTGCCGAAGGTAGCTGTCCAGGCGCCGATCGTGTATGTTCCGGGCGGCACTCCTTTGATGGTGAACGCGCCGTCTGTCCCGGTGACCGCGTAGAGAGGATTCGACGTGACACCGATGTAGGCCGTCATCCAGGGGTGCTGGTTGCACTTTACGGGAATCATAATCTCGGCCTTGCTGAACTTCCGGATCAGAGGCGCAGCTCCCGGAGTCTGGGACTGGTTCCAATCGCGGTTCACCTTGGACATCACGTGGACATTATGGGTGGTGGGATCGCTCGAAATCACCTTGAGCGGCTGTCCCACCATAACGCCAAGCACGTGGGGCACGTAAACGCACCCACGCTGGTCGAGGACTACCGGCTGCGCGGGCGTGGGAAAGGTATCCTTCTCGGCGCCCGATTTGACATAGACAAATACGTTGGGAAGGGTTCCGTCGCTGTTCACGGCGCCGTCTTCGACGCGCACGGGCGCGCCGTGCTCCGAGGCGCACACCGGGTCCTGATCCATCATGATCGTGGCGAGCTTGGGCGCTTCTCCTTTGAAGAAGACCTTGCCGGTGACTTGGCCGGTGGAGGCCTGATCGATGCCGGACTGGGGCGCGGCCGGTGCCGCCGCCGGCGCTGTCAGGGCGCCGCCTACCAGTAGAATCGATCCGAGCCCGATCACCCAGCCGCTTATTCTGTCTCGTTTCATAGCGTCACTCCCGGTCGCAGATTTTTGCTCTCGGCGCGGCCAGCCCAGGCCAGCTAAAAAACAAACCAGGCGACCAGGTAGGCGGAGTTGTTTCCACTGGCATTCCGCCCCGATCCATCGTAGTTGGTCGAGGCGCCATTGAAATCGATGTAGCCCGTATATTGCGCGGCCAGCTGCACGTTCTGAACCGGCCAGTAAGAGAAATTCAGGATATACCCATCGGTCTTGGGATCGCCATTGGCGCTGCCGCTGACGGGCGCCGCCGGGAACAGCACGGAATCCGCGGTGCCCTTGGTGACAAACGCGCCTGCCGTGGCTGCGTACTTGTTGCCGAAGTGATAGACGCCGTCTACGCGGAAGGTGTTCAGGTGGTGCTTCGGGAGGGCGCTGCCGGCCGCATCGTAAGTCGCCAGCAGATTCGAGTCCTCGTGGATAAAGGTGCTATGCAGCGTGAACAGATCGTTGTGCAGGGTGGGCAGCACACGCTCCCACTGCAGATCGGCGGCCACATCGGTGTACTTGTCCGTCGGACTTACGACGCTGTTCGGCGACGTTACCACATGGATGCCATAGGTGCCCACCTCGAGATAATTGTTCCCGTACGACTGCTGCCAGGCTGCGCGCCAGTAAGGGGCGACGCCATGAATGTTGACGCCGTACCCCACCCCCGGGTTCGGTTGTGATCCACCCAGATGCTCGGAACGGTAGACCGTGAAGGCACCGTAGAGGTGGTTGTCGTACATGGTGTAGCCCCCGAGGCCCGCCACGTCCTGAGCCAAGCCACCGTCAATGATCGCGCCGGCTGCGGGCCCGGGGGTGGAATCGGGCGCAAGCCAGGGAAAGCCCCAGGCGGGCGTGTCGTCCCACAGGTCCTCCACGGTCGGGTTGTTGTTGATGGTCAGCCCGTAGATCAGGTCCTTGCCGCCGGCCTGGGTGCGGTTCGCATAGCGAATGTCCGTGTTGTCCCAGCTGAAGTGATCGTCCGCGCCGCTGTAGGTCACCTGAACGAATCCGCCGACATGCTGCGAGAACGCTCCAGCCAGGAACAGGCTGGCCTGCTGCGGGAACTCAAAGCTGCCGTTCTGCGTTCCGGGCTGCGGCGAATTGGTGGCTGCGAAAGATGTCTGGAAGAAGACCGAAAGCGGCAGCCACGTACTGAGATTCAGCCCGGACCTCTGACCGCCCTTATCGGTGGAGGTGATCTGCTGAAGGCCTGTCATCGTGTAGCCGTTCAGCTTGAACGTGCGGCCAAGGGGGGTGAGCTCCGGAAGCGTGGTGTGACACGCGCTGCAAGGTAACCCGGTCTGCCGGGCAAAACTGGCCACCGCTGCCGCCTTGGGAACCGAAATCATCAAAACGGCTGACAGCGTGGCTCCTGCCCAAAGCCGCCGCCTCATAGCTTCCATCATCGTCGTCTCCCGTTCTTAATCTGCGGACAAGTCCCGTAGTTGAGCCCTCAGGATAGTGGTTTCGTCTGGCGCCCGAGGTGTCACTTATAACACCTCCTCCGCCTCTGGTGTGTTCCGTATGGGACACCCGGAGACCCTGGTGCGAGTGCGACAACCCCCCGACATAGGCGCGGTTGTGCAGTCACCAATCCGCCCCATCCGAGCCAGCCCTCTCGGCAGATTGTGCCGTGTGAAGTTCCTTGGGAATGCGCTGCTTGATAGGTCTGCCCGCGGGATCAGGAGAGGCGCACGCCGTCCAACTGCTTAGCCCGCGCCCCTCTCGGATAGGCTCTGCAACCCAACATCACTTTCCCATCGATGCTCCGCCCTATTTGTGATCACTGGCACCGCCGAGTATGACCGTCATCATACGGGATCAAGGCTACCCCCAAAGCGACTTGGCTAACTCTGCGCAAACACGAGCCCTAACCCAGATTTCACTCGTGCTTCACACTCCTGTAACATTCGGCTTCCACCATCACATATTGGAGGCAAAAAACAAGATGAAGAAGTCACCACTCTTGAACCGCTTGAGCCTGCCAGCGGCTTGCGTAGGGTTGTTGTGCCTGGGAATATTCCTGGGTCCGGGTCAGGGTACTCTTTCCAAGGCGGCCCCCGCGCCTGCCGCATCCCCTGTGCTGATCAATGGCGCGGGCGCCACCTTCCCCCAACCCATTTATTCGAAGTGGTTCGAGGCTTATCAGCAGTCCCACTCCGGGGTCGAGTTCAACTATCAGGCTGTCGGTTCGGGCGCCGGCATCCGCCAGGCGATGGAGAAGACTGTCGATTTCGGCGCCTCAGACATGCCGATGCCCGATCCCTTGCTGGCCGAAGCCAAGCAGAAGCTTGGGTGCGATTTGCTGCATTTCCCCACGGTGTTGGGGGCTGCGGTGCCCACTTACAACATCCCGGGCGTGTCAGTGGCGCTCAAGTTTACACCCGAAGCCCTGTCGAACATCTATCTGGGGAAGATTACCAAGTGGAACGATCCCGCTATCACCGGCCCAAACCCTGGAGTGAATCTGCCGGGGATGGATATCATGGTCATCCACCGTTCCGAAGGCAGTGGCACCACTTTCATCTGGACCGATTACTTCTCCAAGGTCAACCCCGAGTGGGCTTCCAAAGTGGGCCACAACAGCTCCGTGAATTGGCCGGTGGGCCTCGGCGGCAAAGGGAACGAAGGCGTGGCAGGCTTATTGAAACAGACGCCGGGCGCGATCGGCTACGTGGAGTTGATTTACGCCATTCAGAACGAGCTCCCCTACGGGTTGCTGAAGAATGCGGCCGGCAACTTCATCAAGGCGGACCTGGACTCGGTGACGGCTGCCGCCGCGGGCACACCCATGCCAGACGATTTCCGCGTCTCCATAACCAACGCGCCGGGCGCCAAGGCGTACCCCATATCGAGTTTCACCTGGCTTCTGATTCCGAGCCACATTGCAGACGCTACCAAGCGCGACGACATCAAAGCATTCCTGAAGTGGATGATGACCGACGGCCAAAAGGATACCGAGGCGTTGGCCTACGCGCCGCTCCCCAAGGCGGTGGTTGCCAAGGAGATGAAACAGCTCGACCGCGTTCAGTAGGGTCGGGAAGACGCTCTTCTCGAGCAACGCGTGCGCGTAGACTGCGCCAGAAATGGGTGTCCCGGCTTTGGCTCCTTGGGCTGCCCGAAGGGTTCTATACTGCTGGAGGCTTTCGGCGTACCGGGGGTCTCGGGCGCTAGGACGAACTCTCATCCGCACGAGCCCCAGGACAAATGATGGCAACTTCAAACACCGCGGCGGCCGGCGTGCCGCCGCGTACGCGGCCGGAGCGCTGGAAATGGCTGGGCGGCACGCGGGGCGTGGATCTCATCGCGAGGCTGGTCACGCTGGCCGCGGCGCTCAGCGTTCTGGTCGTGATGGTGTGGCTGGTGATCGAACTGTGGCAGCGCTCCACGCTGTCACGGCACCAGTTTGGCTTCCACTTCCTTGTGGATCGCTTCTGGGATCCGGTATTCGGCCACTTTGGCGCCCTGCCCTTTGTCTATGGCACGCTGGTCACCGCTGCCGTCGCCATGGTCATTTCGGTGCCGCTGGGGGTTGGGGCGGCGATCTTCCTGGCCGAGCTCGCTCCGCGCGGACTCTCCGACGCACTCACGTTCCTGGTCGAGCTGTTGGCGGCGGTACCGAGCGTGGTGTTCGGCCTGGTCGGCATTTTCGTGGTGATACCGTGGGTGCGGACGTCCTTCGGCCCCTTCCTTAAGACCGTCTTCGGCTTCATACCGCTGTTTCAGGGACCCGTTTACGGCGGAGGCCTTCTCACTGCCGGGCTGGTGCTCGCGATCATGGTGTTGCCTTTTATCGTGTCGATCTCGCGCGAGATTCTGCTGAGTGTGCCCGTCGAGCTGCGTGAAGGCGCGCTGGCGCTCGGATCGACCCACTGGGAAGCCACGTGGAAGGTGGTCATGCCCACGGCTCGCACGGGGATCTTGGGCTCGATCTTCCTCGCTTTGGCACGGGCCCTGGGTGAAACCATGGCCGTCACCATGGTGATCGGCGGCACTCCTCAGATTTCGGCCTCGCTGTTCGCGCCCGGATATTCGATCGCCGCGGTAATTGCCGATCAATTCACGGAAGCCACTGGAGACCTCTACCTGCAGTCGCTCGTGGAATTAGGCCTGGTACTGCTCGGGATTACGGTCGTATTGCACGCCGTGGCGCGCGTGCTGGTCCGCGCCACGACCGAAAAGGCGAGGGGTGCCGCGTGAACCGGCTCACTTGGCGCAGAACCGTGAATGCGGTAATGTCCGTCGTGACCGCTCTGTGTGCGCTCGCGGCTGTGACCCCCCTCCTCTTTGTGCTTGGATTTCTGACGGTCAAGGGTGCGAGCTCCATCAACTGGGCATTCCTGACGCAGTTGCCGAAGCCCACCGGGGAAGTCGGGGGTGGCATGGCCAACGCGATCGCGGGCTCGGGCCAACTCCTGTTGCTCGCTGCTCTTTTCGGGGTGCCGCTCGGCGTGCTCGGCGGGATCTACCTGTCGGAGTTTGGCGGATGGGCCGTGCCGTTGTTGGTTCGCTACGCGGCAGACCTGCTGGTGAGCGTGCCCTCGATTGTGATCGGCATCTTCGCTTACGCCGTGGTAGTGGTCCGCATGGGCCACTTTTCGGCGCTGGCGGGGGGATTCGCCCTGGGGGTCATGCTGCTTCCCATCGTAGTGACCAATACCGAGCAATTCCTGCGCACGGTGCCCGTGTGGCTGCGGGAAGGGTCGCTCGCGCTCGGCGCTGGCCAATGGAAGACGATCGTGAGCGTGGTAATCCCCGCCTGCATGCAGGGAATCGCCACCGGCATCCTGCTGGCCCTGGCCCGCGTGGCAGGCGAGACGGCGCCCTTGCTGTTCACAGCCCTGAACAATTCGTACTGGGCCCGGGGATGGCAACAGCCGGTGGCCTCGCTGCCGGTGATGATATACGAGTACGCCCTCTCCCCTTATGAGGACTATCACCGGCAAGCCTGGGCTGCTGCCCTGATCCTGCTGGCGCTGGTTCTGCTGGTCAACGTATTATCGCGATTGGTGCTGGCGCGAAGGATGGCGTCGCGGAGAGCAGCATGACGGAGGCCAGCGTTGCGAGGGCAAAAGTGACCGAAAACGTTAATCCTGAAAAGTCGCAGCAGGCCGCGCGAGAGCTGGAACCGGAACGGGCGCAGCCGGCGGTGAAGATCAAGGCCCGGAACATCGACTTCTTTTATGGCACGAAACAGGTGCTGTACGGGATTTCTGCGGAGATTCGCGAACGCAAGATCACGGCCCTGATCGGCCCGTCGGGCTGCGGCAAGACCACCTTCCTGCGCACGGTCAATCGTATGTACGAGACGGTGAAGAACGCCCGCGCCGAGGGCGAACTCCTGCTCGATACCGAGAGCGTCTTTGACCTGGCGCTCCCCAATCTACGCCGTCGCGTCGGCATGGTGTTTCAAAAGCCCAATCCTTTTCCCAAAAGCATCTTTGAGAACGTGGCCTACGGTCCCCGTGTCCACGGTCTCGCCAATGGGGTGAGGCTCGCCGAACTGGTCGAGCAGAGCCTGCGCGGCGCCGCCCTCTGGGATGAGGTCAAGGACAGCTTGAACAAGTCGGCCTTCTCACTGTCCGGCGGCCAGCAGCAGAGGCTCTCCATCGCCCGCGCTCTGGCGATCGACCCGGAGGTGCTCTTGCTCGACGAGCCCTGCTCCGCCCTTGATCCGATCTCCACGGCCAAGATCGAAGAACTGCTCTTCACGATCGAAGGCCGCTGCACGCTGGTCATCGTCACCCATAACATGGCCCAGGCGGCCCGCGTGGCCGATTACACCGGGTTTTTCCTGATGGGGAAACTCGTGGAGTTCAACGATACGAAGACCATCTTTACCAATCCGGCGAAAAAAGAGACGGAGGATTACATCACGGGCCGCTTCGGCTAGGGCAAGGTGGCTAGGATAAGGCTATGAGGCTAGCTTCGCGGCGGCGGCTGGAGTAAGATGAGGAACTGGCAGGAAGGTTATGCGTCACTTTGAGGAACGGCTGAACGAATTGCGGCTCCGGTTGCTCGAAATGGGCGGCCTGGTGGAATCCGCCGTGCATTTGAGCGTCCAGGCGCTGATCGAGGCCAACGTCGAATTGGCCCGGCAGGTGCTTGCCAACGAGCCTCGCATCAACGAGCTCGAAATTCAGAATGACGATCTCGCCACCGGCCTGCTCGCCCTCGAACAGCCCGTAGCCTCGGACCTGCGCTTCATCACAGCGGCGATCAAGATCAATAACAACCTGGAAAGGATGGGCGACAAGGCCGCCAACATCGCCGAGCGCTCCATCGCGCTGGCCTCGGAACCGGCGGTGACGTCGCTCGTGGACGTGGCGCGCCTCGGCCGCCTGGTCGAGCCCATGGTGCACCAGGCCCTTGACGCCTTTGTGCGCCGCGACTCGGCGCTGGCTCGCACGGTACTTGCTTCGGATGACGCCGTCGATGACATGCGTAACCGTATCTCCGCCGAAGTCATCCATCGCCTGGAAATGGACCCGCGCAACGCCCGCCCCTGGCTCGACCTGCTCTTTGTCAGCCGGAGCCTCGAGCGAATCGGCGACCACGCCACCAACATCGCCGAGGACGTGGTCTTCATGGTGGACGGCGTCGACGTCCGCCACGGCCATGCTGTCCCCACACGCTGAAGGGCTTGTCAGTTTCGGAGCCCAGAGTGAAAAGTTCGGAATTCACTTTTCCCGTGCAATTACCCAAATACCAGGGGAGGCCTTTTGTTATGCGCCGCAGGCTATTTACCAATCTCGATCTCGCAGGTTTTATGGTCGGCGCGATCGCTCTCGTTCTGGGAATGGCAACGCCGGCTCCGGCCCAGACCCCGACCGTGACTACGATTACTACGTTCCCGGCTTTGACAACCTATGTCAATCTCATTCCAGATCCGTCCGGAACATTTTACGGAGTCACTGGCGGAGGAAATGTCAACCTCTGCGAGACGATGGGCTGCGGCACGATCTTTGAGCTGGCGCCTTCGGGCGGCGGCCTATGGACGCAAACCACGCTCCACACCTTCACCGGCGCGGATGGCGCCTTCCCTGCCGCAGGCATAATCCTGGACAGCCGTGGCAACATCTACGGCACGACCTCGAACGGCGGCGCATCTGAAAACTGCCTGGGCTATGGGTGCGGCGTAGTTTTCGAGCTTTCGCGCGGCTCGAGCGGTGCGTGGACGGAATCCGTTCTCTATAGTTTCAGCGGCGGCGAAGACGGATCAAATCCGACCACCCTTGCTTTGGCCCCTTCGGGCGCTCTGGTGGGCACAACTGTGCATGGAGGCAATCTCAGCAATTGTGGGGGCTCAGGGTGCGGTGTCTTGTTCGAGCTATCCCGCGCCTCTGGCGCCACCTGGCAGGAAAAGGTGCTGTTCGCGTTCGCCGGCGAAACCAGCGGCCAGAATCCTCTGGGAATTGCAGTGGACTCGTCCGGGGCCATTTTCGGAACGGCGAGCGGCGGCATCGTACAAGATGCCTGCGGGGGAATATATTGTGGAGTTGTTTTCGAGTTTACTCACGGTTCCTCCGGCTGGCACGAATCCGTTGTCCATACCTTCCGCGGACCGGATGGAGCCAACGTCAACCCTTCGTTGACCTTCGACGGCGCGGGCAGTGTTTATGGAACGACCCAGTGGGGAGGCCAGGGGTGCAGCAATCCTGGATGCGGAGTGGTCTTCAAGCTATCTCCCAAAAACGGCGCCTGGACGGAGGCGATCCTCCATAGTTTCGGCGACCAGGCTGATGGCGGATTCCCAACGGACGGCCTGGTTTTCGATGGGAAGGGCAACATTTATGGCGGTACTTCAAATGGCAGCGACATCACCGGGTGCAATCCGTTCGTGTACGGTGCCTGCGGACAGATCTTTAAGCTCTCTCCCGATTTGGGGACATGGCAGATCAGCGCCGAATACCCTGTGCCCGGATGGTACACGCCCGTCGGCGATCTTCTGGTGGACGCATCGGGTACTGTCTACGGCGCCGCTTGCGATGAGTACTATTTCAGCGGGGGCAATGCTTTTGAGATCGAGCCGTAAATTCACGAATCAATCGTTGCGAAGCAGGACTTTCAGGCAGGGTTCGTTCTCGATGTAGCTGAACGCTTCCAATCCCTCAACCAGCGGAAAGACTCGCGAGATCATCTGCTCGACGTGAACCGCGTTCTTTCGCAGGAGATCGATCGCGACATCGAAGTTACCGCAGCGCGACCCGAGCAGGGTGATCTCATTCACCACAAGGTTGGCCGTGTCGAAGTGCGCCGGCTCATGAAAGGTGGATTTCATCACCACGACGCCGCGGGGCTCGACCAGCCGCAGGGCCTCGTCGAGACCTTCAGGCGAGCTCGTGGCTTCGACCACCACCTCAAAGCTTCGCGGCGCAAGCCCGGCGCCGCCTATCTCCGCCGTAACGGTATTCAGGCCCCAGGATTGCGCCAGTTTCAGCTTCCACCCGCTGCGGCCGATCAGCGTGACTTCCGCGCCAGCCTGGGAGAGCACCTGCGCAACCAGCAGGCCGAGCCGTCCGGCGCCGAGCACGGCCACACACGTTCCGCGCGCGAACGGCATCTGCTCCACGATTTCGGCGGCCGCGGCCAGCGGCTCCACAAACACTGCTTCCTCGTCCGGCACTTCCGGGGGCACTTCACGGAGATTCTCGACGGGCAGGGTCACGAACTCCGCGAAAGCGCCCGGTCGCCCGATGATTCCCATGACGGTGCGCGCAGCGCAATGGCGATTAAGGCCCTGCCGGCACCAGTCGCAGCGGCCGCAGGTCACGTTGATTTCGCCGACCACACGTTTGCCGATCCAGGGTTTCTCTTCGCATTCCACCACCTCGCCCACGAACTCGTGGCCGGGAATGCCGCGAAAACCCGAGTACCCCTTGAGGATCTGCCGGTCTGTGCCGCAAATGCCGGCGAGGCGCACGCGGATCAAAGCCTCGCCGGGCCCAGGCTGAGGGTCAGCGACTTCGCGCAGTGTAAGCTGGCCGTCAAAGTAGAGCGCTTTCATCAGTGCTGGTCACTCGTATCGCAGCGCGACCATGGGATCGACGCTCATGGCGCGGCGAGCCGGGACGAAACAAGCGGCCACCGCCACCACGAAGAGCAGGATCGCGACAGCCGTGAACGTTAAAGGATCCACAGGACGCACGCCGTAGAGAAGGCTCGCCAGGTAGCGCGTCACCCCGAACGCCGCCGCGACGCCGAATACGCTTCCGGCAAGCACCAGAAGGATTCCCTGACCCACAACCAGGCGCAAGACTTCGCGTCGCTGCGCACCAAGCGCCATGCGGACGCCGATTTCGCGCGTCCGGCGCGCCACTTCGTATGAAAGCAGGCCGTAAAGACCGATACAGGCCAGCACGAGTGCGATCAAGCCGAAGAAGCTCGACAGCCGCGCGATGATCCTTTCCTGCGACAGCAATCGCTCGATTCGCTCGGATTGCGTGGCAACGTCGAAGATCGGCAGGTTGGCGTCCGCGCGATTTACGATATCGCGCACGGTTGGAATCAGGGCAGTCGGAGCGGTGGCCGTGCGCAACTCGAAGTGCGCGCCGCCGCCGGTAAGCGGGCGATACATGGCCGGATGAATTTCGCGCCGCAGGTCGCTGTACTTTGTGCTTCCCGCCACGCCGATGATTTGATAGCCGGCCGATTTCGGCGTGGTGGGCGGCTCGTCGCCTTCGGAGTCGTCCAAATGCTGGCCGAGCGCATTCTGTTTGCCGAAGTACTGCCGGGCGAAGGCCTCGTTGACGATCACCGGAATCGGCGCGCCCACGGCAGGAGCCGTTGCGGGAGCAGCGGCGGGCGCCCCCGGGGAAGCAGGCTTTTTGGACGCTTCCTCCACGGCCCTTTGCGCCGCTTCCGTCGCCGCCGCGGCCGCGAAATCGGCCTGACTGAACGTGCGTCCGGCAAGAAGGCGAATGTGCATGGTGGAGAAAAAGCCCGGTCCAACCGCGAGCGTATCGGTCTCGACACTGGACTTTTCCGGCTTTCCGGGCAGATGCACGTCCGTGGCCCACAACGAGCCGCTCAGAAGCGGATCGGACGCATAACTGACCGAGAGGACCCCGGGAATTGCGGCGAACCGATCCTGCAGATCGCGATAGAGGCCCTCGATCTGAGCGTCCTTGTAGCCGGAGAGCGTCGGGTCAATTCCGAACAGCAAGATGTTCTGCGTGTCGAAGCCCGGGTTGACGTCGCGCAGATTCTGGAGCGTCCGCACCAGCAATCCGGCGCCAATCAGCACCAGGATGGAGAGCGCGACCTGCGCCATCACCAGCGCGCCGCCGAGATGGAACCGCCGGCCCGGGTGCGCCTTGCCGATCGGCAGCGACGATGCGCTTTCTTTGAGCGCCGGCGTAAGGTCCAGCCTCGTGCTGCGCAGTGCCGGCGCCAGGCCGAAGAGGATCCCTGTCAAGACGGAAGCCGAAATCGTAAAGGCTAGAACGCGCCAGTCAGGCGCGATCACGAAGGGAAACGGCTGGTCTGTGTTGCTCGAAACGAGCGCCGTGATCGCGTGCACTCCCCAGTAGGCGATCAGCACTCCCAGCACTCCTCCGATCAGCGAGAGGATGAGGCTTTCGGTCAGCAGTTGCCGCACCATCCGCCGGCGGCCCGCGCCGAGGGCCAGCCGCACCGCGATTTCCTTCTGGCGCGCCTCTGACCGCGCCAGCATCAGTCCGGCGACGTTGGCGCAGGCAATCAGCAGGACGAAGCCGACCGCAGCCATCAGCACATAGAGTAGGCTGGAAAGTGATCCGCGCCGGCCCGTCAGCCCCTCCGGCGCCGGTGTGAGCACAATGGCCGGGTTGTCCGCTTCCGTCGAAAGGGGCTTAGCGCCGTGAAGCATCTGGTTGCGGAAGATCGATGTCGCGGCGGCTTGCGCCTGGCTCATCGAAACCCCGTCTTGCAGCCGGCCGAGCATGACGAGCCACCAACTCTGAGCGTCAGCCATGACCTCCGGCCCTCTTAGCCATGCCACCTTGAGTTCCGGCGCAGACCCGAGCGGGAGAAAGAAATCCTGCGTCTTGCCGGGGGCCAGGTTTGTGAAATGTGGATCGGTGACGCCGACAATCGTGAAGGCCGCGCCGTTCAACCGAACCGTGCGGCCGAGGACCGAGCGATCCCCTCCGAACGCCTTTTGCCAGAAGGCATAGCTCAGGACCAGGGCTGGCGCGGCCGAGGGCGAATCGTCCGCCGGGCCGAGCGGCCGCCCAAGAACCGTCTCCACACCGAGTGTTGAGAAGAAGGTGCCCGAGACGATCTCTCCTCGCGCCATGCTGGGCGCACCGTTGCCGCTCAGAACCACCTGCATCGGCCCGGCGATGGCGGTAAGGCCGGAGAAAACCTTGGCTTGGGTCCGCATCGCATCGAACAGCGGAGCGGAAAACGAGCAGCCGGAACCTTCACCGCCGCGCCCGCAATCGCCGAAGCTGCTGTAACTGTGATATTTCGGGTCGGTGTGCGCCTTCCATGAAAAGACCGCCACGCGCGCCGGATCGCGCACCGGAAGCGAGCGCAACATGACGGCGTCGATCAGAGTGAAAATGGCGGTGTTCGCGCCAATGCCGAGGGCGAGAGTCAGAATGGCAACCGCCGTGAAACCGGGAGATTTTCCCAGCATTCGAAGACCATAGCGCGCGTCCTGCCAAAGTGTTTCCATCTTTACACCTCCGCTTCGCAATCCTAACCGGCACAACCCCACTTGGCGAAGACTACCAGGGGGCAAACATATCAGAATCGACCTGGCTCCCCGATTGTAAATCAACATCAGGACAGTCAACCGGCAAGCGCGCTTTTGAAGCCGGGAACCGGCCTATAATCACCGAGTCAGCGTATGCAATCCACGGCCGATCTTCGCGCCTGGCTTCTCTGGGTCATCAAAATCCGCTTCGTCATCATCACCCTGGTGTTCGCCATCGACTTCGTTACGAGCGAACTCGCGCCGGGCTCGGCCGGCGCCGGATCCATCGAGCGCCTGGGCGTGGTCGCGATCCTCTGGTACGTCATCGGCCTCTTCTTTCTGATCTACCACCAGCTCGGGCACGACTACCTTCTGCAGGCGAAGCTGCAGGTCTACGTGGATATCGCCGTTATCACGACGGTGGTCCACGTGACCGGCGATCTCAGCAGCAACTATCTCTCGCTGTATCTTGTGGCCATCATCCTGGCCAGCATCCTGTTTTCGCGCGGGCAGGCTTACCTGGTGGCCGGCGTGAGCTTTGCGTGCCTGGGCGCCATGGTCGAGCTTGCGAACCTGCCGGGCCTTTATCCGGAGCTGGTGGCGCGCCATCCGGGGATCGCGTTTCTCGCCTCACCGTCGGCGCCGTTTGTGGACCCGCGGGCGCTGGGCGTGCGCATCGCGGCCAGCCTCTTCGGCTTCTTCGCGGTGGCTTATCTCGCGAGTTTCCTGGCCGAAACCCTGCGCCGCACGGACGTGGAATTGCGCGACAAGGCTGTGCAAGTGGAGAGCCTCGCGGCTATCAACGAGAACATCATCCAGAGCATGCGCGGCGGCCTGATTCGTACGGGGCTCGACGGCGTGATTCACGAGCTCAATCCGGCGGGCGCGCGCATTCTCGGCCGCGGTGCCGCGGAAGTGAAGGGACGGCAAATGCAGACCGTGCTGCCCGAGCTCGAGCCGCCGCCCGCCGCCGGAATGCTGATGTCGTCCGGCGCGCCGGCTGAGGATCCTCCTCCGCTCAATCCCGGCACCTACGTCCGGCGCGAAATCGCCTATCGCAGACCGGACGGCGCCGCGCGCATTCTCGGCTACTCGGTTTCTCCTCTGAGGCTGGCGGAGAAAGGCGTGTCGGGTTACATCTACACCTTCCAGGATCTCACCGACGAAAAGCGGCGCGAGGCGGAGTACCAGGCCCGCGACCGCATGGCGACGCTCGGGCGGGTGGCCGCCGCCATCGCCCACGAGATTCGCAATCCGCTCGCGTCCATCGCCGGCTCGGTCCAGGTCCTGCAGAGTCTGGGCGGGCTCGAGAGCGATCAGGCCAAGCTGATCGAGATCGTCAACCATGAGTCATCGCGCCTTGAGAAGCTGGTCTCGGAGTTCCTGGCCTACTCGCGCGAGCAGCGCCTGAGAGTCCGAACCGTGGACCTGGTGCCTCTGCTCGACGAAACCCTGCTCCTGCTCGAACACCATCCCCGCGTACTGCCCGGAGGCTGCCGGCTGGAGCGGCGCTTCCCGCCGGGACCCGTGACCGCGGCGGTCGATCCTGACCGCATGCGCCAGGTGTTCTGGAACATCTGTGACAATTCACTGAAGGCCATGCCCGCGGGCGGCGTGCTGACGGCAACCGTGGAAGGCGAGGGCGCGACGGTTCGCGTGATCCTCGCCGATACGGGTGTCGGGTTCAACGCTGAACAACTCGATCGCCTCTTCGAGCCGTTCCGTCCCGGATTCGCCTAGGGAACGGGCCTGGGACTCGCGATCACCCGCCAGATCGTGGAAGCGCACGGCGGACGCATCCGCGCGGAGTCCGAGGCCGGGCAGGGCGCGCGCTTCGTGATCGAATTGCCTCGAGAGCACGCGCCCGTCCAGGAAGCGCCGTTACCCGACGCCGTAGCCGAAGCCAAGCGGTCCAGTTGATCGGTGCACCGGCTTTCCATGCGCGTTTTCTCCGCGCCCTCTGTGGCACGCAAAAACCAGACACGGAGGACGCCGAGCTCCGTGATCGCAGTGTTGAAGGCTTTTAGAAGCGCAGAGACCGTTCAGGCCTTGCGAACCCACACCATCTTCGGCATCATGCATCGACGGAGGATTCATGCCTCACTCGAAACACGACAAGGCCCTCGGGATGGACAGCCGAATCTGCCGGCGCGACTTCCTGAATTCCACCCTGCTCGCTTCAGGAGGCCTGCTGCTCGGCCCCACCTTTCCCCGTCAGCTTCTGGCCGAGGGTCCTGACGACGATTGGACCGGCCCGGGCGGCGTGGGCGACTACCGGAACGCGAACGGCAACACCGCCGAAGCCATGAATGCCGCGCATCGCATTCGCGATCACGCCTTCGATTCGCCGCCCGCCGACGCCATCGACACCGGTGAGGTCTTCGACTGCGTGATCGTGGGCGGCGGCGTGAGCGGTCTCGGCGCCGCGCTCGCTTTTAAGACCCAGGGCGGCAAAGGGTTGAAATGCCTGGTGCTCGAGAATCATGCCATGTTCGGCGGCGAAGCGCGGCGCAACGAGTTCATGGTGGACGGCCAACGGCTGATGGCGCCGCAGGGCGCCGATCACTTCCAGATTCCCTTTCCGCACAGCTTCGTGGCCCGATTCTACGAGATGATTGGCCTCGACCTCGCCGGATTCAAGTATCAGACCTGGGGAAGCCCGTTGCCGGAGATGACGCTCGGCCGCACCTTTGAGCAGATGCCCGGACCGAACGGGACCTACTTCGGCGCCAGGTTCGGGCAGAAGCCCGGCCTGTGGCTTATCGGCTCGATGGCTGACAATCCCGACAAGCTGCCGGTGCCGGCTGCCATGCGCGCCGAGTTGCGGCGCAGGCGAGGCCGCGCGGGCTCTTCCGCCAAGCCCTACGACTATCCCGGCGACGCCAAATCGCGGCGGCTCGACAGCATGACCCTCGAGCAACACCTCATCGACGACCGCGGCCTCACCCGCGACGTGATCCGCACGTTCATGACGCCGGGCGAAGGCGGAGGATATGGACTCGGCCCGGATGTGCTCTCGGCCTATTGCGAATACGCTTTCGACGAACTGCACTGCCTTGATGACAGCTCCGAGACAGGCTGGCAGGCGTTTCCCGGAGGCAACGAAGGCATCGCGCGACAGATGGTCAAGACGCTGATCCCGGACTCGATTCCGGGCCCGAAGACGCTCGAGGCCGTATGCCGCAATGACGTGGACTTTGCGGCGCTCGATCAGCCGGGGGGCGAAGCGCCGGCGCGACTGCGCCTCGGAGCCACGGTGGTCCGCGTGGAGCACGAGCACCCCGGACAACCGGAGAAGTCCGGATTCGTCGGGATTACGTACACGCGGGGCGGCAAGGTGTATCGCCTGAAAGCGCGCTCTGTCGTGATGGCGGGCGGAGGCTGGACCACCAAGCGCGTCGTGCGCGACCTGCCGGCGAGCTACCTCGACGCCTACAGCCAGTTTTATCGGTCGCCCTGCATGGTGATCAACGTTGCCGTGCGAAACTGGATGTTCCTCTACAAGCTCGGCATCTCAGGCGCGAACTGGTACGAGGGTCTCGGCAGTTTTGTTTGCGTTCACAAGGTTCCGCTGTTCTCAACCGACCAGAAGACCATCGGGCCGGAGTCGCCGGCCGTGCTCACGTTCAAGGTGCTCTACTGCTATCCAGGCCTTGGGATCGCGGAGCAGGGAAATCGCGGCCGCGCCGAGCTGCTGGCCACGCCCTTCAGAGAATACGAACGGCAGATTCGCGAGCAAATGACGGGAATGTTCGGGCCCACGGGCTTCGACCCGAGGCGCGACATCGCAGGCATCATTTTGAATCGCTGGGGCCACGCGTATGTGAATCCGCAGCCCGGATTCTTCTTCGGCAAAGACGGCCGGCCGGCGCCGCGCGAGATCCTGCGCAATGTGCCTTTCGGACGCATCACGTTCGCCAACACCGAGCTCGGCGGCGCCATGGATCACAAAGTCGCCGTCCTCGAAGGCTACCGCGCCGTGGGACAGGTCCTGGACCGCGTGCTGACGTAAAGCGCTCAGTCTCATTTTTCTCTTGCATGCTGCGCGGAAGTTTGTATTCTGCAAAGGGCGAGTTCGCTCCCGATGAGGGCGCACTCAGCCGAGGAGGTGCGAGAGAGAAAAATTGAGCACGCTGTCCCCTCCTGCAGAACTCCAGCCGCAAGCCTTACCCACAGCGAAGAAGAAGATGGCCAGGATGACGCTCTGGCCCCTGGTGGCCGCGACTTTCTTCATGGTATCGGGCGGAGCCTACGGTACCGAAGATGTCGTGCATGGCGCCGGCTACGGCTTGGCCGTCCTCATCCTGTTCCTGACGCCGCTCGTTTGGAGCCTGCCGGCGGCTTTCATGATCGGCGAACTCGCGAGCGCGCTGCCCGCCGAAGGAGGCTACTACGCCTGGGTGCGGCGGGCTCTCGGCAATTTCTGGGGCTTTCAGGAGGCATGGCTTTCGCTCGCCGCCAGCATCTTCGACATGGCGATTTATCCCACGCTCTTTGTCGCCTACCTCACGCGGCTCGTCCCGTGGTTTGCGGTCGCACATCGCGGCGAGATGGTGGCCCTCGGCGTGGTGGCCACCTGCGCCGCGCTCAATATCGCCGGCATTCGCGTGGTTGGCATCACCTCGCTCTGGCTCTTCTTTCTGCTCTCCGCTCCTTTCGCCGTGATGGTGGTGCTGGCGCCGTTTCAGGCCGGCGCTCTGGCCCACGCGCACACCGCGCCGGTCACTTCGACGGTAGGGCTGCTCGGCGGCACGCTGATCGCCATGTGGAACTACATGGGTTGGGACAACGCCTCCACGATCGCGCTCGAAGTGGAGCGTCCGCAGCGGACCTACCCGCGCGCCATGATCGTGGCCGTGCTCCTGGTGTCGCTGAGCTACATTCTGCCTGTCGTCGCCGTCAAGATCACGGGCGTGCCCGCCGCCGCTTTCGAAACCGGGTCCTGGGCTGATCTGGCAGGACTGATGGCCGGGAAGTGGTTGCGCGTCGCGCTGGTGCTCGGCGGCATGATGAGCGGGTTTGGCATGTTCAACGCCCTGGTGATGAGCTATTCGCGCCTGCCGCTGGCCATGGCCCAGGACGGCATGCTGCCGCGCGTCTTTGCGAAGGTCCACCCGCGGACCCGCGCGCCCTGGGTCGCGATCCTGGCCTGCGCCGCGGGCTGGGCGCTCTGCCTCGGTCTCGGGTTTGAGCGCCTGGTCACCCTCGACATCCTGCTCTACGGCGGCAGCCTCACGCTCGAATTCGTCGCCCTGGTGGTGCTCCGCATCCGCGAGCCGCACCTGCGGCGCGACTTCCGCGTACCGGGAGGCATGGCGGGAGCCGTCCTGGCCGGCGTCTTTCCGACGGCCCTGCTGGCCCTCGCGCTCGTCCACAGCGATCACGAGCAGGTGCTCGGCATCAACGGCCTGCTGTTCGGGGCCTTGATGATTCTGGCCGGATTCGTGGTCTACTGGGCGACCTCCGCGCTTTGGCGTCCCAAGCCTCAAATCGTGATCGCCGAAAATCCCACCGAAGCCGCCGCCGACTGAGAGCAGAGGAGCGAGTATCACTGAGGCGCGCAGGGAGAGTGAATCCTATGAGGGAAAAGCCGCTACAGATGCCGCGGTTCAGCAGCTAGAGTGAGGAGGCGGATTGGTGGGCAAGTCCGGCGGGGCGCGCCTATGTGAAGCGGAAGTCCGTCGACGCTCGGTTGAAGGGCACGCCGGTGAGGGCATCGAGGCTTGTCACGCAGCTGAATGAGAAGAAGAGCGTACAGATTGCCATCCGCCTGCCCGGAGCCGATCTCACCCGGGCTCGCGAGATCGCCGAGCGAAAGGGGATCGGGTACCAGACGCTGTTGAAAATGCTCGTGCACGAAGGTCTGGCGCGGGAGTCGCGCCGAAGCTGACATCGCCCGGCAATCCACCGTCGCCTGCTTTCAGATAATATGACTGATGGCGCCGGCGGCCGCCAAAAGCCGCCCGGCACGCCGCGCACGAGGCGAGCCGACGATCGGGCATGGGCATATCAACTCAAGACCACCGCACCGAATTGCAGACGACGACTGCCGTTGAACTGCCCCAATCTTTGGTGGGACGACTCGTTTCCCTCGACGTTTTTCGCGGCATCACCATCGCCGGCATGATTCTGGTGAACAACGCGGGCGACGGCAATGCAGCTTATTGGCCGCTCAAGCATGCGCAATGGAACGGGTGGACGCCTACCGATCTGGTCTTTCCCTTTTTTCTCTTCATCGTCGGCGTTTCGATGATTTTTTCGTTCGCTTCGCGGCTCAAGCACGGCGACTCGCGCGCGCACCTGATGCTTCACGTCGTGAAACGCGCCGCGATCTTATTTGCGATCGGCGTTTTTGTGGTGAACAGCTTTCCCGACCGGTATGATCTGCACAGCATTCGCATCGAAGGCGTGCTGCAGCGGATCGCGCTCTGCTACCTGGTTTGCTCGGTGGTGGTGCTTTGGACGGGGACACGGGCGCGGGTGGCCGTCATCGCAATTTGCCTGGTAGGCTACTGGGTGCTGATGCGCTTCGTTCCGGTGCCGGGGTTCGGTGTGCCGACCCACGACATTCCTTTGCTCGATCCGGACCGCAACCTGGCGGCGTGGCTCGACCGCAACCTCCTTTTTGGCCACCTCTACGAAGGCACGCGTGATCCTGAAGGCTTGCTCAGCACCATCCCGGCGCTTGCCACCACGCTCATCGGCGCGCTCACGGGGGAATGGCTGCGCTCGGGCGCCAGCGCCAAACGCAAGGCGGCCTGGATGCTGGCCGCAGGGGTGGCCGGCCTCGGTGCCGGCAAATTCTTCAACTTATGGTTCCCCATCAACAAGAAGCTGTGGACCAGTTCCTATGTGCTCTTTACCGCCGGCCTCGCCCTGGTTTGCCTCGCGGTGTGTTATTGGCTGCTGGACGCAATGCAAAAGCGTGGGCGCTGGACCCTGCCGGCCATCGTCTTTGGCGCCAACGCCATCGCCGCCTACACCTTCTCGGAGGCACTGGCGAACGCTCTCGAGAGCTTGCATGTCCATTCGGCAAGCGGCGGGTTGGTCACTTTGCAAAAGGTCATTTATCAGCGGGTCTTTGCGCCCCTGGCGGCGCCGGCTAACGCCTCGCTGCTTTATTCTCTGGCCTACGTGCTGCTGTGCTGGTTGTTCGCCTGGCTGCTGTATCGCAAACGCATCTTCATCAAAGTCTGAACAAGAGCCCACGCTGACGCATCCCTAGCGCCGAATGCCGTGTGTAACCGCCGCCCGCCCCCTGGCAGCGGGGCCGGGGAGCGGGCTTAGTTGCTCCGGCCCCGTATCAGATGGACGACCAGCGAAATAACCGCCAGGACGAGCAGGATGTGAATGAGCGCTCCGGCCACGTGGAACGTGAGCCAGCCGAGCACCCACAGAACCAGCAGAATGAAAAACAGGATGAGGAACATCACCAACCTCCAGCGTCCCGAAGGGGACTTCCCTCAGCGCGGAAATCGCGCCCGCGAGAGCCTTCGTTGGGCCTCACCACATGTTGATGTCCCGGCTCGTTCATTCGGATTCACGAGCAACGGACAGCATCGCTCAGACCTCACAGCAGCCCGTACACGTCGAGCTGGTTGGCGGTTCCGATGTAGACCTTGCCATTGACAATGGTCGGCGTCGTAAACTTCACGCCGTTTCCCGCCGTGTCCCGCGTCCCGGCCTGGCTGCTGTTGTAAAGCTCCTGAGCCAGATTGAGGGCGTTATAAGCGTGCAGGACAGCGGGTTCCTTGAAAGGCGGCTTTCCCGGATCGATGGTCCAGACGATGCCGTTCTTTGTTCCATTGGCCGAAACTGACGGCGTGCTGCCTTGCATATAGGTGGTGGGGGACTTCGAAACAGAATTGGTGGAAAGCAGACCGTTCTTGATGGTGTAGCGTCGAAGATAGTCCCCGAGGCCGTGGTAATAGAGGGCGCCGTTCCAATAGGCGGCGCTGTCACGATACCCGCCGGTGGGGCCGGTAAGGGTCTGAACGTTATTATTCGTGGTCGAGCTGAATCCTCCCATGGCGTTGCGATCCACGAGGTAGATCAACCCCTGCTTGTCGGCGCTGACGATTTCGTCCGGATGGCTTCCGGCCTGTGTGGGCAGTATCAGGCCGGCCCCCGATCCCAGATCGAGATCGTCGTACTCGAGCATGCCTTCGTTGTCAGGTGTGAAATAGTTCACCACGCTCAAGCCGCCGGTTGTGCTGATCTTCAGGAAGCTGTCGCCGTAATCGATGCCGCCCACATTGACGTCGAAAGTGCCATTCGCAGTCTGCAGATAGATGAACCCGCTCGAGTCCGCCGAGATCCCGCCGCCGGCCTGCCAGATGGCGCCGCGCGTGCCATTGGGCGTGGTATTGAACACCGCCACTTGCGTGAGTGTGGTTGAGTTGTATCCCATCAGCCAGCCATGGTACGGGTCGATGTCGCCGAACGAGCCCCAGCCGATGTAGACCGCGCCGTTCAACAGCAGCAGGCCCGGCCTCTGAAGCTGCTGCGCGGCGTTAAAAGTCACAACCCCGCCCACGCTGCCCGCACCGGTCCCCGGTACCGAGGCCTGAATCACGACGGGCCCGCCGAACTTTTCAGCTCCGGTCGTAAGGTCGAGCGCGTGGAGGCGGTCCAGGTAACTGCCGTTCGTCTCGAGGGTCAAGACGAGCACGTAAAGGGTCGTGCCGGTCACGTCGATGACTGGGGTGCTCGTGATCCCGGCCGTTTGACTCACCACGCCGCAGATCCCCTTTAGCTTGCAAGGTATGGCGGATTCTCCTGGCGCCAGAAGACTGTCGTGCCACAACGGTGAGGAATCGAGGCCATCGGCATCGAAGGCATACACGCTGTCATTCTCCGTGGCCACGTAGACAACATTGTGCGTCTGGCCGGCGACGCTCAAGTTGGGAACGTACAGGGGCTGGGCATAAATCTCACCATCCACCATGTAGGAAAACAGCTTGCCGAAGGCCGTGGAATTGACGTTGGCAGTAGTCAGGATCGTCTCCTGAGTATTCTGGCCGTCGCGAAGGTTGTCGTTATGCCAGGTGGACACGGAAGCCGTCTGTGCGGGTGCCCACATCGGAACGATCAAGAAAGCTATCACGGCGCAACACCACCGATACTTAAGCCACAAATCGCTTTTCATCGTATGCCCCTCCTCCTGGGGCCGGAAGGCCCCTTCTTCGTGAGCTACGTCATATGCGTGTGCCAAAAAGACTGACCGCTCGCGGGCTCTGCCGCCGACACTACCGCGCTTTTACCATCATGGTATTGAATCCGATCCGCTGCAGTTTATCACCATCAAGACCACTCCGCGCTTTACGGTCTTGCGAACTGCCGGGCTCTACGGCATTCTTCATCGAGGCTTTCGTGGTCACCTCGGGCCGCCTGCTTGCATCCAAGCCCGCGTCCGGCCATAAGGGCGGCAAAGGAGAGAGCGAATGAAAATTCGAACTGCGCTAAGAAACGCGCTCCGGGCATTGCCGGCGCTGATCCTGGCGGCGGCCGTCGCGCCTCCATCTGCGCCTGGCCAGGTCCTGACCTCACAGTACGATAACGCCCGCACGGGAGCCAATCTCCACGAGACCATCCTCACGCCCGCCAATGTGAATTCGAACCGGTTTGGCAAGCAGTTCGAGTTCCCCGTCGACGGCACCGTTTATGCCGAGCCTCTCTACATCCCTCGCCTCGAGATCCCCGGCCAGGGCACGCACAACGTGTTGTTCGTGGCCACCGAACATGACAGCGTCTACGCCTTCGACGCCGACGGGAAATCACAGGCGCCGCTTTGGAGAGTGAACTTCACGAACCCCGGCGCCGGCGTGACGGCCGTACCCGCGCGCGACGTCGCTTGCCCTTTTATCCAGCCCGAGGTCGGCATCACGCCGACCCCCGTCATCGATCTTCCGAGCGGAACCTTGTACGTGCTCGCCCGTACCAAGGAAAAGGACGGTGCGTTTTCCAGCCGCTACGTTCAGCGGCTGCACGCCCTTGCCGTGACCACGGGCGTGGAGAAGTTCGGCGGCCCGGTGGAGATCAAGGCGTCGGTCGCGGGCCGTGGAGGCGGCGGCTCCGGGGGCAAGGTGGACTTCAATCCTCTATACGAACTGCCGCGCAGCTCGTTGCTGCTTGCCAATGGCAAAGTCTACCTGACGTGGGCTTCTTCCTGCGATGTGGGTCCTTACCACGGCTGGGTGATGGCTTATGACGCGCAGACGCTGGCCCAGTCCGGCGTGTTCAATACCTCGCCCGACGCCGAGCAGAGCGGGGTCTGGGCGGGCGACGCGGGCATCGCGGCGGATGATCAGGGCAACGTTTTCCTGGCTACGGGCAACGGCAAGTTTGACGCTGCCTCCGGCGGCCGCGACTATGGCGATAGCGTCCTGAAACTCGCGCTCGCCGATCACGGCTTGGATCTGCGCGACTACTTTACACCGCACAACGAGCAAGAGTTGGACGCGAGCGATAACGATCTCGGCTCCGGCGGCCCCGTACTCCTTCCCGACCAGCCCGGACCGCATCCGCACCTGCTTGTGGTGGCCGGCAAGGGCGCCACGGTTTACCTGATCGATCGGGATCATCTCGGGCATTTCCAGGAGGGCGATGACCGTCACGCGGTGCAGGCGCTGCCGGAAGCGGTGGGGGATTTCTTCGGCGCGCCGGCTTACTGGAACCGGCACGTTTATTTCATCGGCAGCAAGGACGTCCTTAAGGACTTCGTGCTCGACCACGGCCTTCTGAAGCCGGCGGGCAAAGGCAGGGTCGAGTTCATCGATCCGGGCGCGACGCCGACTGTCTCCGCGAACGGCGCGAAGAACGGCATCGTCTGGGCGCTCTCTTCCAAACGGTGGAACGAACCGGACGGGGCACCGGAGGTTCTGCGCGCCTTCGACGCCGCCGACGTCTCGCGCGACCTCTACAGCAGCGAACAGGTGCCGATCCGAGACCGGGGCGGCGTCGGCGTGCGATTCAACATTCCTCTGGTCGTGAACGGCCGCGTGTACGTCGGCGCCAAAGGTGAATTGGACGTCTATGGACCGGTCACACCCTAGCTGCCGCGGAGTCACGTTCGCGAGTCTGCAAAGCGGGGGCTTTTAGAATCCGGGTGAAAACCAGGGATTCCGCCTTTCGTGGCGTTGCTGTAGAAATTAAAGCCGCTGTCGCGTCGCAGACGTGACCCTAGACCTTGGAGTGTTGGACGCGGACGGACGGCATGCCGTCGGGCTCTTCGATGATTGCGACGTCGTGGAAGATGTTCGGACTTTCCTTGGCGAGGATGCGGGCTACCTCGACGGCCAGCAGGCGGATTTCGGTGTCGGCGTGAATGCTCCCGCGAAGCTCCAGAAAGTGCCGCCAGGCGCGGGAATTTCCGGTGACAAAGATCTTGGTTTCGCAGGCGTTGGGCAGGATGGAACGCGCCGCCTGTCGCGCCCACTTGCGGCGGTCGCGCGGCGTCATCTCCGGGTGTCGCTGCTGAACGTAGGACCCGGTCGCCTCGGCGAGCTCATCGTAAGCCTGGCGTACGGTTTCGATGGTCCGCTGCCACTTGGCGCGCAACGCCTCGTCCTGCTGGTAGAGCGGCGGCACCACGTAACGCGCGTCGCTTTCGTCGACGTAGCGCTGGGAGAGTTGGGAGTATCCGAAGCCGGCGCGATGCCGCACTAGTTCGTGCGTGAGCGCCCGGCTGACACCCGTGATCAGCACGTTCCAGACGGCGTGCTCAAGCACACTGCCGTGCTTTGAGGCCAGAATATTTTCGATGTAGTCCTGGTTGGATTTGCGGCCTTTGCCGAACGACATGTAGCAGGTACGGCCGGCGATCTCAGCCAGCACCTCGGCGGCCTCGGGACTGTCCGTCGAGAACTGCAAGCCCTCGTCGCTTAGAAAGCGGGCGAGCTCGTCTTCCACCACAGCCTGGCGGCCGAGGAGGTAGACCTTCGGCTTCGTGATGTAAGGATCAGCCGGCTGCTCGGTAGCCACGCTCGAGCCCGAAGGCCTCTCGTCGCTCATAGACTGGCGTACGCTTAGTGGGTAGCGGCCGGAGCCTTGGTCTCGGCCGGCTCGGCCTTGGGTCCACGCTGGTATTTCCGCTGAAAGCGCTCCACGCGACCGGCGCTATCCACCAACTTCTGTTTGCCGGTGAAGAACGGATGGCAACTGGAGCAAATCTCCAAGTGCAGCAGGTCTCCCTTGTAGGTCGAGCGCGTCTTGAACGTGCTGCCGCAGGCGCAGACGACATTTACTTCATGGTAAGCGGGATGAATATCTTTTTTCATGAATCTCCTTCAGGACTTAATCTGCTATTTTATCCCTTCGGCCGTGAACTTACAACGCGCAGATCAAGAGGGGCCGGTGCGATTCGCAATAACATGAGGCCGCAGGCCCAAGAGCCAAGCCCCGCGTTCAGACCTCGCGTCCGGCCCTCCGTTCGGTGCGTGTTATTCGATGCGCCTGCCTCGTCGAGGACTCATGCCGGCCTTCGGAACCGGCGGACTTCGGGTCGTCGGTCGAACATCTGACCGGCGCGTAACGTCATTATGAGCTCTCGTACCCTGACCCCGCAGCCGATCGCCGCATCCCTGCTCCCGCCGCGCCGCCTTTTGAACCTGACTCTGCTCGGATTCGCCCTCCTGCTGCCGTTTGTCAACTGGCTGCAGGCGACGCTCGGGGCGTTGTTGGGCGTGCTCTTCAATCTTTACCTGCTGCCTGAACTCGATCTCGACCTACGCAAGAGCCCCGCCGTCGCAGCCTCCGCGCCGGGTTCAAAGAGCGAACGAACTCCCGGAACCGGCATCATTCTGTACCCGATCTCGGTGCTCGCGCTCACGGTGATCTTCCGCCATCACCTGGAAGTGGTCGCGGCTGCGTGGGCCTTAATGGCCCTCGGCGACGGAGCAGCCGGACTGGCAGGGCGGCTGTTCACGGCTCCGGCGCTTCCCTGGAATCGGGCCAAGACGGCCGCGGGATTTGCCGGCTTCTTCCTGACCGGAACCGCGGGCGCGCTAGGGCTCACGCTCTGGGTGAATCCTGCCCTTCCCGTTGGCAAATCCCTCTTGATTTGCGCCCTGGCGGCGCTCTTAGGGGCGGCGGTGGAGAGCGCGCCCATCGGACTCGATGACAACGTCACCGTGCCGCTCGCCTGCGGAGGATTCATCTTCTGCGTCTGGCTCATGGAGCGTTCCGCGCTCGCGAGCAACCTCCCTTATCTGGGCGTCCGCCTGATTCTGGCCCTGGCGGTGAACCTGGCCTTCGCCCTGATCGCGCTCCGGGTCAAGGCTGCCAGCAGGTCCGGCGCCGCGGTCGGATTCGGGCTCGGTGTGCTGATCTATCTTGGCTGGGGATGGAAGAGTTTTCTGATTCTCTTCGCTTTCTTTCTGCTGGGCTCAATGGCCACGCGGCTTGGCTACAGCGAGAAGCTGATGCGAGGGATCGCCGAGCATGACGGCGGAGCGCGAAGCTGGCGCGAAGCGCTGGCGAACGTTGGCCCCGGAGCTTTCTTCGCCCTGCTGGTGATTACGACGCACCACGAGACCGCATTCCTCGCGGCTTTCGTGGCCGCCTTCGCCGAAGCGGCCGGGGATACGGTGTCGAGCGAAATCGGCCAGTGGCTGGCGGCCGACGCTTACCGGATCACCGATTTGCGCCGGGTCCGGGCCGGGGAAAACGGGGCCGTGTCGTTCCCGGGGTCGGCGGCCGGCCTGCTCGCGGCGGGGTTGATCGCGGCGCTGGCCTGGAGGCTGGGGTTGGTGACTGCAGGCAGCGCCGGAATCGCGCTTGCGGCGGCGGCGGCCGGCAACCTCGCAGACAGCCTGCTCGGCGCCACCGTCGAGCGGCAGGGACTGGTGACGAACGGCGTGGTGAACTTCGCCGGGACCGCTCTTGCCGGAGCGCTGGCGCTTGCGGTTACACTTCGGTAATAATCTGAACAGGGCCGAGCGCCCGCGCCGGATGTCAATCACAACTGCCATCGTCCTGATCCTCCTACAGGCCGCCGCCCCCGTCGAGCCCCCGCACGATCCCGGCCTCTACCAATTGAGTCCGCAAGGCCTCGTCCGGCTCGAAGGGCGCTCCGTCTCGGTGGCGCGCTCGCGCAAGAAGGTGCCGCTGACCGGATCACTGCCGATGTCCGGCGGCAACCAGACTCGCGCTGAGATTCTCGGCGAACATGCCGCCCGCGCGCTGAGCGCGACCCCGGTATTCTATTACCGCGTCCCTTCCGGTCAGGAGGGGACCGGCGCCGGCGACCTGGTGCTGGTGAAGCTCCGCACGCGCGGCAATCATCGCGAGTTCACCATCAGCACTGATCCGGAATGGAACTCGAATGCCGGCGTTCCGCTGCGTTCACAGGTTGAGTTTAATGCCCGGCAGGTGGAAAGCGGGGTGTTCCGCCTGGAACCGGCGGACGATCTTGACCCGGGCGAGTACGGCTTCTACCTTTTTCGCGGCCGCGACCTGCCCGGCTTCCTTTATGATTTTTCTGTGTCCGACTCGAAGTAGCTACTTGCTCAGCACCGCAGCCGGGAGCAGGGTCTGGGCTTCCGTGCCGGGATTCATCAGTAGGCCGCGGTACAGCTTGCCCGCCACTTCAGGCGCGTGCAGGCCGAACATCGAGCCTTCGCCGCGCAGCAGCACCACGATGACATAGGCCTTGTTCTGATCGCCCGCAAAGGACCCGAACCATCTGAGATGCGTGCCGCCGTCGCTGCACGTTCCCGTCTTGCCGAAGATCTGCTCGGCGGGGTTATAGGCCAGCTTGCTGGTGCCGTATAGCACGGAGGCTGCCATGCCGGCGCGAACGCCGGGAAGACCGTTGGTCAGCCCATCGAGGTGGCGCCGCACCCGCGGCTCGAAGTCCGCCAAGTCCTCCGGGGTGCGCGGATATTGCAGGTAATAGAGCGTGCCCCCGTTGGCGATGGCCGAGGCGATGGCCGCGAGTTGCAGAGGGGTCATCTCGATTCCGGAACCGAAGCTCGTCAGCATGCCCATGCCGCCCTGCTCCGGAGGGGCGTCTGGAAACACGCCGGGGGCTTCGCCCGGAATGTCGAGGCCGGCGCGCTCGCCAAGGCCAAATTCGTGCGCGTATTGGCTGAAGCGCTGATAACCCATCATCTGCCCGAGTTTGGCGAAGAACTCGTTGCTGGAAGCAGCCATCGCCTGTGCCAGGTTGACGCGCGTGGTGCCGTAGGTATACGCGAACCGGCCTTCGGCCCGCAGCGTGCTTTCCGGAGTGATGATGCCTTCCTGCAAGGCGCCCGCCGCCACCACGGGCTTGATGGTGGAACAGGGCGTGAACGCCCCCGTCATGGCCAACTTCTGATTCACAATGGAAAGCACCCGCCCGGTGTTCGGATCCACCACCACCACGCTGCCGTTCAAATTTCCAAGAGCACTGACCGCAGCCTGCCGGATCCATGGGTCCTCACCTGCGATCTCGTCACCCTGGGTGGGATCAGCAAACCAAGTCGGCGAGGTCCATCCGTGGGTGCGGGTGCGCGGGTGCGCGCCGGCACGAAGGCGACCCTTAGATGGCCGGTGATGCAGATGGACGATGTGCTTGGGATTGGATGACGAGCCCGTGAGGCTTCGTTTGGTGACGCTGCCAGCGGAGGCCGTGGCAGACGCGGGTGTCAGGAGTGCGGCCAGCATCAAGCCGGCGGCTAAAGTCGAAGCGAAAATGAGTTTTTTCAAGGCGCCTGGTCCCCCACGATCGATTCTGAGCCTGCGTTTCCGTTTCTGGCGCCGGCAGCGGAAGACAGACAACGAGTGAGCTTCAATTCGCGCCCGGCGAGCGAGGCCGAGGGCCGAACTCTGTTTATTGTTTCTTTCCACGTGCGACGGCTGCTGCTGCCGCTTCGGCCTGGGGCTCAGTCGGAAGCGGAAGGTTCAAAGCTTTGCGGACTTCCAAATCGAGCTTGCGGCAAACATCCGCATTGTCGCGCAGGAACTGCCGGGCGTTTTCCCGGCCCTGCCCGATCCGTTCGCCGCCAAAGGAAAACCAGGCACCGCTCTTTTCGACCTGGTTCAGCCCCACGGCCAGATCGATCAGGTCGCCTTCCTTCGAAATCCCCTCGCCATATAGAATATCAAATTCCGCCTCCCGAAAGGGAGCCGCCATCTTATTTTTTACTACTTTGGCCTTGGTGCGGTTGCCCACCACGCGGTCGCCTTCCTTGATCGAGGCGATGCGGCGCACGTCCACCCGGACCGAAGAATAGAATTTCAGGGCTCGCCCGCCGGTGGTGGTTTCGGGGTTGCCGAACATCACGCCAATCTTTTCGCGGATCTGATTGATGAAGACCAGGGAGGTTTTCGATTTGGCGACGACGGCGGTGAGCTTGCGCAGGGCCTGCGACATCAGCCGCGCCTGCAAGCCGGGCAGCGAATCGCCCATCTCGCCTTCGAGTTCGGCCTTCGGTACCAGCGCCGCCACTGAATCCACCACGACTATATCGATGGCATTGGACCGCACAAGGGCTTCGGCGATTTCGAGCGCCTGCTCGCCATAGTCGGGCTGCGACACCAGCAGGTTGTCTACGTCCACGCCCAGTCTCTTGGCGTAAGTGGCGTCCAGGGCGTGCTCCGCGTCGATGAAGGCCGCCATGCCGCCCCGCTTTTGGGCTTCGGCCACCACCTGAAGCGCCAGAGTGGTTTTGCCGCTCGACTCCGGCCCGAAGATCTCCACCACCCGTCCGCGCGGTATGCCGCCGATGCCGAGCGCGGCGTCGAGCGAGAGGGCGCCCGTGGGAATCACGTCCACGGGTACCAGCGCGTCCTTGGTACCCAGGCGCATGATCGACCCCTTGCCGAACTGCTTCTCGATCTGCAGCAGGGCGGTCTCGATCGCCTTGCCGCGCTCGGCACGTTCGTCGGGCATCACTGGTCTCCTCTCAGAACTGGACGCATTATAGCCTTAAGACGGTCCTGACGGGCAAGGAGATTTACGCGGCCAGTCCTCACCCTTCGGTCCACTCGTCTCATCAAGCGGTCGACCTCAATCTTTATTGACACCGGGAGTGACCAGTGATTTACTAAGGTCCTGATTTCGGAGTGGTACAACTTTTCCGTGATCCTTTTCCGCGCATCGTGTTCAGAGACTTGGCAGGGGGGCGATTCGACGCCCCGCAAACCCTAAGCCTATTTCTACGTCGACTTGAATGCGGTTCCTTGGCAGGCATCAACGTTGCTCCAGCATTCGGAGTCGCTGCCGCGCCGTGATCGTGTACCAGCGTATGCGGACAAGTCAGCGATGACTTGAGGGGGTTGTCCGATGCACATGATGGGTCATGAGCCCGCCAGTTCCAGATACGGATTGCCGGCCAGGCCGCAGCTCCGGGCGCGGTTCCGCCTGATGGGCGGTATGTTGCTTCTGCTTGTGGCGGGCATGCCGGCGTGGGCACAGAATAATCCGGTGCCGCTGATCAATCTGCCTCTCGCGCCGGACACTGCGAGGCCCGGCGGGTCGAGTTTTACTTTGACGGTGAGCGGGACCGGCTTCGCGCCCCAGTCGGTGGTGGAGTGGAATGGCGCGACGCTGTTCACCCTGGTTGACTCGGACCAGCAATTGACCGCGACCGTTCCGGTATCGTTTATCGCGAATCCTGGAACGGCGTCAGTGACCGTAGTCAACCCCGGGGCGCCCGCCTCAAATGTGGTTCCGTTCCCGGTCGCAAACTCGGAAGCAGCGCTGATGTTCGGACACAGCGATTTGACACCGTCCCCCTACCTCTCCAGCTTGATCGCAGGCGACTTTAACGGCGACGGCATAGCAGACCTGGCTGTCGGTACCGGCACGGGGATCGATGTTCTGCTGGGGGCTGGGGACGGGGCCTTCGGGCCGCCGATCAGCACGTCAACCGCCTATACCTTTACGCTCGCCGTCGGCGACTTCAATGGTGACGGAAATCTCGATCTGATCGCCCAAGGTCCTGCCACCGGAAGCGCCTCCATGATCCAGATCTTCCTGGGCAACGGAGATGGCACGTTCAGTCCCGGCGCCGTTTTTTCGCCCCCGCAGTACGTGGGCGATATTTTTGTCGGGGACTTCAACGGTGACGGCAAGCTCGATTTCGGTGTCGCCGCCAGCTACTTCTACTCCTACACCCTCTCGATCTACCTGGGCAACGGAGACGGCACTTTTCAAAGCCCCAGTGTCAGCACCTACAGCGCCGACGCCTTCGGCGGCGTTGCGGTCGGCGACTACAATAAGGACGGCAAACTCGATTTGGCCATTGCGGTCTATTTGAGCACCGGGTACGCCGTGGATATTCTGCTCGGCAATGGCGACGGCACCTTCCAACCGCCGGTGAGCTATGCGGCGATCGTAGGCGACAGTTCGGTGGCCGCAGCCGACTTCAACGGTGACGGAGACCTGGACCTGGTGCTCAGCGGGGGCGCGAGCCAGGTCGCCGTTTTTCTGGGCAACGGTGACGGAACTTTCCAGAATCCGGCTTATTACGACACCGCCACGGGGCCGACCAGTTTGGAGGTCGGGGACTTCAACAATGATGGCGAGCAGGACCTGGCCGTCCTCGATACCGGTCCCGTGGGGAGCGCGGGCTCGGTATCGATTCTGATCGGGAACGGCGACGGAACCTTCCAGAACCACATCGATTTTGCGGGAGAAGCCGGCTCCTTTGGCCTCAGTCTGGCTGACTTCAACAACGACGGACGGCTCGATCTGGCGGTGGCCAACAGCCCATACGAAAACACCAATACCATCGCGCTGATGATCCAGAACGGCGTCTCGCTGACGCCGGCCGCCCTGACCTTCTCCAGCCAGGACGTAGGCACCACCAGCTCCTCGCAGCCCATCACCCTCGCGAACGAGGGGGCCACGGCGATTACGATCAACGGCATCAGCTTCACCGGCCCCAATGCCAGCGATTTCGGCCAGACGAACACGTGCGGGACCAGCCTGCCCGCGGGGTCGAGTTGCACGATCAACGTCACCTTCACCCCTTCCGCCACCGGGACCCTGACGGCCGCCCTGAGCGTGAGTGACGGCGGTGCGGGCAGCCCGCAGGCCGTGAGCCTGACCGGTACCGGCGCCACGTCCTCGCTCACCTTCGCGCCAACCAGTTTGAGCTTCCCGATTCAGCTCATCGGCACGGCAAGTTCGGTCGAGAACGTTACCCTAACCAACACAGGAACGGGACCGCTGGACATCACCGGTATCACGGCGAGCGCAGGCTTCACCGAGACCAACACCTGCGGCTCTACGGTCGCGTCCGGGACGAGTTGCACGATTGCGGTTCAGTTCGCTCCCACGCAGGGCGGACTCCAGAGTGGGTCCGTCCAGGTTGCCGACAACGCCCCCGGCAGCCCGCAGTCCGTTCCGTTGACGGGCACGGCCACGGTGGTGCGGGTGTCACCGCTCGGCATATTCTTCGGAGGCCAGGCCCTGGGCCTGGCGAGCCCGCCGGTCGCCGTCACCTTCACGAACGAAGGCACGAGCATGCTGACCATCACCAGCATCTCTCTCACCGGCGCCAACTCCGCCGACTTCAGCCAGACGAACAACTGCGGCTCGAGCGTGGGCGCCGGAGCAAGCTGCACGATCAACGTCACCTTCACGCCCACTGTGCTCGGCCCCCTGAGCGCGACGGTCACGATCGTTGACAGCGATCCCGGCAGCCCCCAGGCGGTGGCCTTAAGCGGCACCGGCGTTGTGGCCGGGCCGAACGCAACCTTTTCCGCAAGCAGCCTGACCTTTGCCAACGAGCCTGTGAACACATCAAGCCCGCTTCAGTTCGTGACCCTGACCAATAACGGAAACGCAGTCTTGAACATCGCAGGCATCGTCGCCAGCACCGGATACACCCAGACCAACACTTGCGGCGGAAGCCTTCCTCCGCTGGCAAGTTGCCGGATCTCGGTGACGTTTGCGCCGATCCATGCCGGCGTCTTCACCGGATCGGTGGCGATCACTGACAATGCGCCCGGCAGCCCCCAAAGTATCGGCCTGATGGGCGTCGCAATCAGCGTGGCCAACACGCCAACGCTCAATGTGGATTTCTTCGGGGACGGCAAGGCCGACATCGGGACCTGGCGGCCTTCTTCGGGGACGTGGTACATCCTGTCGAACGACGGCGGTGAAAATCTGACCCAGCAATGGGGCCTGCCGGGCGACGTGTCCGTGCCGGGCGATTACTACGGCGTGGGCGAGGATGCCTTCGCGACCTGGAGGCCCTCGAGCGGGACCTGGTACATTCGGTCGAACAACGGCGGCCCGAATACCACCGTGGTTTTCGGGCTGCCGGACGACGTGCCCGTGCCAGCCGACTATGACGGCGACGGCATCACGGATGTGGCCGTTTGGCGGCCGTCGAACGGCACCTTCTACGTGCGTTACAGCAGCACAGGCCAGACAGTGAGTCAGCAGTTCGGGGCACCCGGCGACGTTCCCACGACCGGCGACTACGACGGGGACGGCGTTACGGACTACGCCGTCTTCCGGCCCTCGAACGAGACCTGGTACATCATCTCCAGCACCACAGGCCAGACGGTGACGACCGCCTTCGGCCAGCCGGGCGACATTCCGGTGGAAGGCGACTACGACGGCGACGGCAGGACGGATCTGGCTGTCTGGCGCGCGTCCACGGCCACATACTACGTGCTATACAGCAGCACGGATCAGGTCGTCACCGAGCAGTGGGGCGCGGTCGGCGACATCCCGGTGACCGGCGACTATGACGGCGACGGCAAAAACGACTACGCCACCTGGCAGCCCTCGACGGGACAGTGGTCGATCCTCTATTCGTCGAACGGTACTACGAACAGCACCCTGTGGGGCCTGACGGGCGACATTCCAGCCAGTTATCTAGCCTCGATGTTTCGCCGCGACAAGCACATCGCGAACTACGACGGCGATCGCAAGACGGACATCGGCGTCTGGCGGCCCTCGGACGGCACCTACTACGTGATGAACAGCACCACGGGCCGGCAAGTGGCCCGGCAGTGGGGCGAGGATGGCGACGTCATTGTACCCGGTGACTACGATGGCGACGGCAAGACCGATTACGCCGTCTGGCGGCCGTCGAACCAGACCTGGTACGTCGCTTACAGCAGCACCGGCCAGATTGTAACCGAGCAGTGGGGCTTGAGCGGCGATATCCCGGTACCGGGCGATTACGATGGCGACGGGAAGACCGACTACTCCGTCTGGCGCCCGTCCGACCAGACCTGGTACGTGATCTACAGCAGCACCGGCCTGGCGGTAAGTCAGCAGTGGGGCGCGAGCGGAGACATTCCCACTCCGGCCGATTACGATGGCGACGGCAGGACGGATTACGCCGTCTGGCGGCCTTCCTCGGCCACATGGTGGGTGATGTTGAGCAGCACGGGCGCCACGGTGACGCGAGCGTGGGGCTCGACCGGAGACATTCCGGTTCCCGGAGACTACGACGGCGACACCAAGGCGGACTTCACCGTGTTCCGGCCCTCGACGGGGACGTGGTACAGGCTCCAAAGCAGCAATGGGCACACGATCACGACCGTCTTCGGCGAGAACGGCGACATTCCCGTGGCGAAGGACTACGATGGCGACGAGAAGACCGACATCGCGGTGTGGCGGCCTTCCAGCGGGACGTGGTACATCCTGCAATCGAGCAACGGGCAGATGATCACGACGCCATGGGGAATGTCGACCGACCTGCCGGTGAACGCGCCCACTGGGCAGTAGCCTGAGACCGGCGGCTGGAAACCGGGCGCGCGTTCCCGTATGCTGTAAGGGCACCCTTGCAAGAAGGCGTGAGGGGGTCAAAACGTGCGTCCTGCGCATCCTGGCCGCGCGTCGTGCGCCGAGTACGAGTCATCTAAGAAATGAGCGAGACTTCGCCACGGACGATCGAGCCAAGTGAATCGGCGCTGGTGACAGCGGCCAAGGGGGGCGACTACGACGCCTTCGAGCAGCTCGTCAACCGTTACGAGCGCAAGATCTATCGTCTGGGGCTGAACATCACCGGCAACGCCGAGGATGCCGAGGACGTACTGCAGGAGACCTTCCTGAAGGCGTTCGAGAATCTTTCGAGGTTCCGGGAGGATTCGCGATTTTACACCTGGATTGTGCGCATCGGCGTGAATCAGGCGCTGATGAAGCTGCGCAAGCGCCGGACAGACAAGTCGGTTTCGCTCGACGATCCGATCGAGGAGAACGGCGAAGTCATCCCGCGCGATTTCGCGGACTGGAAGCCCAATCCCGAGCAATTGCTCGGGCGCACCGAAACCCGCGAGATTATGGAGAAGGCCATTCAGAATCTTCCCGATTCGTTTCGCACCGTCTTTCAGTTGCGGGACGTGGAGGGCCTCTCAACCGAGGAAACGGCCGAGATGCTGGGCCTCACCATCAGCGCGGTTAAAGCCCGGCTGTTCCGGGCGCGGCTCCGCCTGCGTGAGGAGCTGGCCAAGGTTTTCAAGCGAGGATAGCTGTGGATTGTCAGGACGTTTTTCGGCAGATCTCGGATTACCTGGACGGGGATATCGACGCGCAATTGAAGCTCGCCATTGAGGCTCACGCCTGCGGCTGCCATCACTGCGAAGTGGTGGTCGATACCACCCGCCAGACCATCGCACTGTGTTGCGACGGGCGCTTGTTCGCGCTGCCCATCCAGGTCCGGGAGCGGTTGCACGCCGTGCTGAAGCGCAAATGCCGCGACCACATGGCTTGAGCAATCTTCAGCCTTCAATTGTCCGCAGTACGGCGGCACGCGACCCCTCGACCTGAGCGGCGACGGCTTGCCAGCCTGAGAGAAAAATATGCGAGAAGCAGTGATTCTGTCCGCCGTGCGGACCCCGGTAGGGAAATTCCAGGGGTCGCTCACGCCGCTTTCCGCCACGGACCTGGGCGCGGTGGTGGTGCGGGAGGCGGTGAAACGAGCCGGCATCGAGCCCTCAGCGGTCGACGAGATCATTATGGGCAACGTGATCTCGGCCGGCCTCGGCCAGAATCCCGCTCGCCAGGCGGGGTTGAAGGGCGGGCTCGACAATCGTGTAGCCGCCATGACCATCAACAAGGTTTGCGGCTCGGGCTTGAAAGCGGTGGCACTGGCGGCCCAGGGCATTGAGACGGGTGATGTGGACGTGGTGGTGGCAGGCGGCATGGAGTCCATGACCAACGCCCCCTACCTGCTGCCCCAGCTTCGCCAGGGCTACCGTCTGGGACACGCCAAGGTGATCGACGCCATCGTTCAGGACGGCCTTTGGGACGCCTTCAACGACTTTCATATGGGCATGACCGCCGAGCTCGTCGCCGACAAGTACAAGATCTCGCGCCCCCGCCAGGACGCGTACGCGGTGGAAAGCCATCGGCGCGCTTTGGACGCGATCAAGAGCTGCCGCTTCAGCCAGGAAATCGTCCCCGTGCCCATTCCCCAGAAGAAGGGCGAGCCGGTGATGTTCGCGATCGACGAGTCGCCGCGCGCCGATACCACCCTCGAAGCGCTGGCCAGGCTGAAGCCCGCGTTCAAGCCGGACGGCACCGTGACCGCAGGCAACGCACCCGGCACCAATGACGGCGCCGCCGCGCTCGTGGTTACCTCCGCCGAGCGCGCCCGCGAGTTTGGCCGCCAGCCGATGGCCCGCATTGTGGGCCGGTCCGTGAGCGGCGTGGAACCGAAGTGGGTGATGATGGCGCCCGTTGAAGCCGTCCGCAAACTGGTAGCGAAGCTCAACTGGAAGCTCGACGAGGTGGACCTCTTCGAGTTGAACGAAGCTTTCTCGGTGCAGGCGCTGGCTGTGATTCAGGAGCTTGGCCTCGATCCCGAAAAGACGAATGTGAACGGCGGCGCGGTGGCGCTTGGGCATCCCATCGGAGCCTCCGGAGCGCGCGTGCTGGTCACGCTGCTGCACGAGATGGGCCGGCGCAAGGCGCAACGCGGCATCGCTGCGCTGTGCCTGGGCGGCGGAAATGCAGTGGCGCTCGCGGTAGAACGAGACTGAGCGATTGACTCATTGAACCATTGATTCAATGAGTCATTGGCCTCAATCCCTCAATTCCCCCAATGACGGAACCCCTCAATCACCCAGTGAAATCGGTCGGCGTCCTGGGCGCCGGCACCATGGGTCATGGTATCGCCCAGGTACTGCTGCGGCACGGCTATTCCGTGGTCCTGTCGGACGCTTCCCCATCGCTGCTGGCCAAGGGCGTCGAGCGCATCGGCCGCGGCCTGGCGCGGGACGCGGAGAAGGGCCGGCTTACTCCGGAGCAACGTGATCAGGCCTTCGAGCGTCTGGGCACTTCGCCTGTGCTCGATCCTGTGGCCGCCGCCGATTTCGTGATCGAAGCCATCACCGAGAACTTCGACGCCAAGACTGCCGTTTGGCGCGAGCTCGACGCCTGCGCGCGACCCGAGGTGATCTTCGCCAGCAACACCTCGTCGATTTCCATCACGCGGCTGGCCGCCGTCACCCGCCGTCCCGCGCAATTCATCGGGCTCCATTTCTTCAACCCGGTGCCGGTGATGAAGCTGGTGGAGATCGTCCCTGGCCTCGAAACGTCTCCGGCAACGCTCGATGTGGCGGAAAGGCTGGCCACGTCGCTCGAAAAGACTCCCGTACGCGTGAACGACTTCCCCGGCTTCATCTCCAACCGCGTACTGATGCCGATGATCAATGAGGCTGTTTATGCGGTGATGGAGGGCGTGGCCGAACCCCAGGCGCTCGACACGGTGATGAAGCTCGGCATGAACCATCCCATGGGTCCTCTCGAGCTCGCGGACTTCATAGGGCTCGACGTGTGCCTCGACATCATGAAAGTGCTCTACGACGGCTTCCACGACTCCAAATACCGGCCCTGCCCATTGCTCGCGAAAATGGTGGCGGCGGGAAGACTGGGCCGCAAGTCGGGTCGTGGATTTTACGACTACTCGCAGTCCTGAGCGGTCG
>DASZIG010000114.1:0-15015 GCA_035949375.1 Terriglobia bacterium
GCCTGTCTCCCCGACTACTGGCTCCTGACTCCTCAGTCCAAGTAGCCCCCCGCTTTCATCAATTCGGCATTGAGCAGCGCGGCGCCCGCTGCCCCTCGAATCGTATTGTGGCTCAAGACCACGTACTTGTAGTCGAGCACCGGGCACGAACGCAGCCGCCCGATGACGGCGGCCATGCCGCCTTCCGCGTCGACGTCAAACTTGGGCTGGGGGCGGTCCGGCTCCTCGCGCACCACAATGGGATGCTGCGGCGCCGAGGGCAGGCCCTGCACTTCCGAAGGCGCCTCGAAGCCGGTCCAGGCCGCGAGCACTTGTTCGCGAGTCGCTTGCGATCTCAGCGCCACGGAGACGGTCTCGGTGTGGCCGTCTTCCACCGCCACCCGGTTACAATGGGCGCTGACGCCAAAATCGCCTGGCTGAACGCGTCCGCCGTTCGCGGAACCGGTGTCGAGCGACCCCAGCAGCTTGCGGGTTTCCGCCTCGACCTTTTCCTCTTCGCCTCCGATGTACGGAATCACGTTGCCCAAGATATCGAGCGTGGGCACTCCCGGGTATCCGGCGCCCGAGACCGCCTGCATGCTGGTCATCATCACCTTGGTGAGGCCAAAGGCGCGGGAAAGGGGCGCGAGCGACATCACCAGGCCCACGGTGGTGCAGTTGGGATTGGTGACGATCATGCCGCTCCAGCCGCGCTCGCGGCGCTGGGCGCGCACCAGGGCGAGATGGCCGGGATTCACCTCCGGAATCACCAGAGGCACGTCCGGCTCCATGCGGTAGTAAGAGGAATTCGACACCACGGCGTGCCCTGCGCGCGCAAACGCGCCTTCGACCTCCCCGGCCACTTTGGAGTCAAGCGAGGCGAAGAGCAGTTGCGGCGCTATCCCGTTCGGGAAGCAATCGTTCACGATCACGTCGCGCAGTGCGTGAGGCATCGGGGCGCGCAGCCGCCAGGTGCACGCCTCGGCGTATTTCTTACCTGCGGAACGGTCCGACGCGCCCAGCCACCGCAGCTCAAACCAGGGATGATTCTCGAGCAAGCTGGCCAGACGCTGGCCCACCATTCCGGTTGCGCCGAGAACGCCGACTTCGAGTTTCTTCGTCATGAGGGTTATTGTGACACAGAGAGGCTTTGAGAGCCCGCACTCGCCGCAACTGAAAGTTCACGTCGTGCATCTCGGTAACAACTCCCGCACCAGCCGCGCGTAGATGCCGACGGCCTCGACCAGGTCAGCCTTGGCTACCTTCTCATTCTCGGTGTGCGCTTCATGGATGCTGCCCGGACCGATCAGCAGCGGGCGCCCCCAATTGCCGAGCGAGGGCAGATCGGTGGTGAAGGAGACCACGCGCGTCTCAAAGCCTTCGATGGCCTCCATCCTGAGCGGCGGGGTCTCGCGCAGGAAGTGGAACCGGGCCCGCCCGCGCAGAAGATCCTCGATGCCGTCTCGCAGATGAGGGCCTTCGGCAGGTTCGGGCACGGTGCGGTACATAATTTCCGCCGCGGCCTCGTCGGGAACCACGTTCGGCGCGCGTCCGCCGGAGATCAAGCCGATGTTCATGGTGGCCGGGCCAAAAACGGGGTCGCGCGGGAGCGGCAGGCGCCGGAGGTCGGCCAGAATGTCGAGCAGCTTTTCGATGGCGGACTCGCCGAGCTCGGTGTAGGCCGAGTGCGCCATCTTGCCGTTGGCCTCGATCTTCACCCACAGGATGCCCTTGGTGCCCACCACCAGGTGATTCTCCGTGGGCTCGCCGTTGATCAGGTATTGGGAGCCGCGCGGCGCGAGGTTGGCGGCGCGGGCCCCATCGCTGCCCGTCTCTTCGCCGACCAGGAACAGCAGCCCGAAGTCGCGCCGGCCTTCGGCCGCCAGGCGCTCGGCGGCCGCAATCTGGGCGGCGATGATTCCCTTGGCATCGCAAGCGCCGCGGCCGTAGAGGAATTGCTCGTCTTCGCGGGCGTCGAGGAAGGGCGGAACGGTGTCGACGTGGGTGCTGAGGACGATCTTGGGCTCGCCGCGCCCGGCGAAAACGTTGTAGCGCTCGCCGGAGACGCGCTGCGTCTCCACCTCGAATCCGGCGCGCGTGAGGTACTGGCGCAAAAACTCCGAGCAAGCGCCTTCATTGCCGGTAACGGAATTGATGTTCACCAGCGCTTTGGTGAGTTCGAAAAGTTCCATAAGCTGCGGCGGTCCGAAAGCCGGATACGTCCGTAGGGGCGCTGCTCGCTGCGCCCCATGCAGGGCCTCACGGAGCGCGGTTACGGCAAGGGCGCAAGGCAGCCCAGTTCAAACGGGGCGCAGCGAGCAGCGCCCCTACGTTACGTTCAGCACCACGAGGGTCATGTCATCGTGCTGCGGCGCGCCGGAGGCGAAGGCGTCAGCCCCGGCCATGACGTACTCGATCGTACGGGCGGCGATCAAACCGCGGCAGCGCGCGATCATCTCGGTCATGCGTTCTTCGCCCCATTCTTCGTCGGCGGGATTCATCGCCTCGCTGACGCCGTCGGTATAAACCACCAGCGTGTCGCCGGGATCGAGCGTTACCGTGGCTTGCTGGAAGGAGAAGCTCTCGAGCAGGCCGATCACGGTGCCGCCCACCTCCAGCCGTTCGACGGCGCCGTCCGGCCCGCCCCCGCGAAAGAGCATCGGCGGATTATGCCCCGCATTGACGTAGGTCAGCGTGCGATGCGCGGGTTCGTACTCGGCATAAAAAAAAGTGGCGTAGCGATTGGCGGTGGAGGCGTCGAACACCAGTCGATTCACGCCGGCGATCATGCGGCCGAGGCTGTCAGCGCCGCGCATGGCCTCGCCGCGCAGCGACGCCTGAAGCGTCGCCATCATCAAAGCCGCCGCGATGCCTTTGCCGGAGACGTCGCCAACGGCCACGCCCAGGCGTCCTTCGGGCAGCGCCAGAAAGTCATAGTAGTCGCCGCCGACGCCGAGCGCGGGCCGGCATGCGCCCGAGTAATCGAGGCCGGGAACGGGCGGAAGCTTCTGCGGGAATAATCGCTGCTGCACCTCGCGCGCGATTTCGACTTCGCGATTGAGCTTCTCGCGTTGCGCCACCTCGCGGGCGACCGCCGCCGTGAGGCGGGTATTCTCGAGCGCGAAACCCGTCTGAACGGCCACCGATTTCAGCAACCGCAGATCACTTGCGCTGTAGGGCGCTTCGCTTCGCTTGGGCCCCAGGCTGATGAACCCAAGCAGGTGGTCCTTCGCCGGCAACGGCAGCAGCAACTCGGCACCCAACTGCGCGATCTGGCGCCGCTCCTCGTCGCCCAGGTCCGTGCGGCGATAAAGCCAGGAGTCCGGATCGTCCGCATACACTCGTGTGGGCTCACCGGCCTCCATAAGCTGGCGAACCGTGGCGGCATTCTCGGGAAAAGAGACGACCGGAGTTTCCACGTAACCGAGCGCGTAGGCCGGACGATATGGTCCGCTGCCATCGATCAGCGCCGCGACGCGCGGCACGTGAAGCGACTCCGCGATGCGATGGGACACCGTGGCGAGCAGCGGCTGCGTCTCCACGATGCTGCGAACCTTGTCGCTGAGTTCGCTCAGGATCTGCTCGGCGTTGTAAGCGTCGCGGAAGAAGCGGCGATCGGTCCAGGCCCGCAGCCGGTCCGCTCCTTTCTTCATCCAGAGAACAGCCGCCATGCCGAAGGCCACCGCTTCGATCTTCTGGGGCCGGCGCGTTCGCGGGTCGGAGGCGAGCAGCGTGGCGGTCAACACGATCGCCACCATCAGGATGCCTTGCAGCACCCGCACTCCGCTCCGGGCCAGCGCGTACTGCAGACCTTGCCGCACGACCACGCTCACATCCATAGCGCGCTGTACCACAATGGTGTAAGCGAGGGTGATGGGAAAGAGGAAAAGGAGTACCAGCACCGTGAAAAGCAGCCACCCTGGAACCACCCGGCCAATCTCTCCGCCCGCACCCCTAATCAGGCTGTAGGAAACCACAACGCAAATGGGAAGCAGACTGATTGTTGACCCGAGGTACAGGAGCCGCAGGCGGCGCTTGGCGTCGCGCGAGACCGCCATGCTGCCCTTCGCGAAGATCGCGCTGAAGAAACTCCCGACTGCCACAAAGGCCAAGACCGAGTTGGCGGCAGCGAATGGTGCGGCGCGGCGGCTCAACCACTCCACGGCGGCGTAGTTTTCCACATCGACTGTCTTGACGATGATTTCCGGGAGGGCGGACACCACCAGCAAAGCGATCAAGCCCCACTTATACCACCTCCAGAGGGGCCGGTTCTGATTCGGAAATGGTTCGGGAAAATACAGGCCGAAGAGCAACATCGCAATCGCCCAGAAGTTGCCGGCGACAAGATGGTAGAACCTCGCCACGTCGCGAATCACCGGGCCCCAGGCTCCGGTCGGGCTGCCGAGAACCTGGGTGAAGCTGAGCATGAGGCCGAGGAGCAGCCAGGCCAGGCGATCGCGCGGTCGGACGGCCGCCACCCAGAAACCAAGGATCAGGCAAAACCACGGCATGGCGAAGTAAACCACGAGCCGCAGGATCACCGATGAACGGGTGTTATAGCCGGCCGCCTGAAAGGTGGTGAGCGGGATTCGCAGGGTCCGCTCTCCGCCACCATTCGGAGAGCGCACGGTCACGGCCAGCACGCCGTCCGGGTGCCGCCGGGCCAGAGCCTGATCCACGATGTGCGCGCCGGTGTACGGCACGCCTTCGACGGCCACCAGAAGATCGCCCTTGCGCAAGCCGACGGCGGCACCGGCCCCGGCGTCGTCGATTTTCCCCACACTCACATCAAAGGGCTCCGCGTAGATTCGGTCCGGGTGAAGGATGCCGCGAAAAATGTCGCGGGCGACGAGCGTCTGATACCCGGCAGCAACGATCAACAATAGGCCTAGAACGGTGTAATGGTAAATCGGAGGGCTCGTGGCCCGAACCACGCGGCGCGGTGTAGCAGGCTGGTCCATCCGAGGAATTCCATCAGAGGTGCGCCTGAAAGTCCAGCGGTAACCGTCTGAAACGCCGCCCGGCGCTTCGGCGGCGGTGTCAAAGGTTTCAAGTTTGGGAGTCGCTCGAAGTCAGGACACTACCGTTCCGGCACTTGACTTGCAAGTTCCATATTCGTCATAATAAAGGCGAAAGAAAGGCGAACATGAGCGCGCTCGCCAAAACCGCCTCCACGCAAGCCCCGGACTCTGACGCGCCGGGCAACCCCGGTCACGTCATACGAGTGGGTCCCGCCGGATGGTCGTACCTTGACTGGGCCGGCATCGCTTATCCCCGTGTGCGCCCGAGAGGTTTCCACGAGCCGGAGTTCCTGGCGCGTTTCTTCGACACCATTGAAATCAACACCTCGTTCTACCAGCCGGTTCGCGCGGAGACGGCTCGCTCCTGGGCCGGACAGGTGAGCCATCAGCCGCGCTTCCAGTTCACGGCCAAGCTCTGGCGGCGCTTCACCCACGATCGTGACGCCGGCCGCGACGAAGAGCGGGCGGTGAAGCGCGGGCTCAATCCGCTGGCGGAAGCCGGAAAGCTCGGCGCCCTACTGCTGCAGTTTCCCTGGTCATTCAAGTGGACCAAGGAGAATCGCGAGTACCTGGGGGCGCTCGTGATGCAGTTCCTGGAATACCCATTGGTGCTCGAAGTGCGCCATAGTTCCTGGAACTGCCCGGAGGCCTTCGACCTGCTTGGAGAGCTTGGCGTGGGCTTCTGCAACATTGACCAGCCGATCATCGGCCGGTCGCTCGCGCCCACGGCGGAAGCCATCGGGACGGTGGGCTACGTGCGCCTGCACGGGCGGAACTACAACCAGTGGTTCGCGCACCGGGAGCCGCACGAGCGCTACAACTACCTCTACACCATGGATGAGCTCGAACCCTGGGTAGGGCGCGCCGCGCGGGTGGCCGAACGCGCCCAATCCACCTTCGTGATCACCAACAATCACTTCGAAGCCAAGGGCGTGGCCAACGCTCTGGAAATCAAGGCGCTGATCACGGGCAAGCCCGTGCCGGTTCCTGAGACCATGGTTGCGCGCTACCCGGAGCTTGAGAAAATCGCCCTCGCACCGGGGCTTGACCCGGGGGGCGCTGCGGGACCACGCCGGCCCGAGCAGGGCAGCCTCAGCTTCGACTTCCCGGCCTGATTCCCGGACCTTTTCTGCACAAGGCGCTGCGCCCCCGTTGTCCTGCTGTAAAATCGGATGCAGACCGCTGGGCGGCTACAATGCTGCCCACCTAGCGGGAGGTAGATTCTTGAAGGCTTGCGTGCTCGAAAAGCCGGCCGCGGTCGAGACGAACCCTCTTCGCCTGGCCGACGTCCCCCGGCCCGAACCTGGCGCGGACCAGGTGCTGGTGCGCGTCCATGCGTGCGGCGTCTGCCGCACCGATCTGCACGTGGTGGAAGGCGAACTCCCGCCGCGGAAGTCGCCCGTGATTCCGGGGCACCAGGTGGTCGGGACCGTAGAAGCGGCCGGTTCCGGCGTCACGCGCTTCAGGGTTGGAGCCAGGGTGGGCGTGGCATGGCTTCAGGGCACGGACGGCGTTTGCGAGTATTGCCGGACCGGCCGGGAGAATCTGTGCGAGCACGCCGATTTCACGGGCTACACGGTCGATGGCGGCTACGCCGAATACCTCGCGGCCCGCGAACAATTCGTCTACGCCTTGCCCGAGCGCTTCACGGACCGGCAGGCCGCGCCGTTGCTGTGTGCGGGCATCATCGGCTTTCGCGCCTTGCGGCTCTCCGGCATCGAGCAAGGCGGAAGGCTCGGCTTCTACGGGTTCGGCGCCGCCGCCCATCTGGCCATTCAAGTGGCGCGGCACTGGAAGGTGGAGGTATACGTCTCCACGCGCGACGAACGCCACCGGCGGCTTGCGCTCGAGCTCGGCGCTCTCTGGGCCGGCGGCACGCTCGATCAGCCGCCGGTCCCACTCGACGCCGCCATTGTCTTTGCTCCCGCCGGCGAGATTGTCCCGGCGGCGCTCAAGGCGCTCGGGAAGGGCGGGACCCTGACCCTGGCCGGCATCCACATGAGCCTGATTCCGCCGCTCGACTACGACCTGCTGTACCACGAGCGCGTGGTGCGGAGCGTGGCCAACAACACCCGCCAGGACGGCGAGGACTTTCTGCGCGTGGCCGCCGAGATTCCCATCCATCCTGACACCGAGGTCTTTCCGCTCGAACAGGCGAATCGCGCTCTGAACGCTTTGAAGAACGACGCGGTTCGCGGCGCTGCCGTGATCGACGTGAGCGGCCGGATCGCTGGGACTTCAGGGACTTGAGCACGGGCGCCTCGCAGGCGCTTTGGAGTGCGACAGCTTGCTGCCGCTTTCTTCGAGCGAGCTTGCCCGCGACATTCCGTACTTGCGAGCCCGGTCACGGCGTTCGCCCGGTTGCACGGCCAGCAAGCTGGCCTTACAAGAGCGGCAGCAAGCTGCCGCACTCCAAAACGCTGCGAAGGGGGACCAATGAACAATCAAAGGGTGAATTATCTGGCGGTGGTGGTGGCGGCCGTCGCGCACTTCCTGCTCGGCGCCGTCTGGTTTACGGTTTTGCAGAAGCCCTGGCTGAATGCTGTCGGGAAGACGATGGATCAGTTGGCCGCGCAGACCAACGCCACGGTGGGCTACGTGGTGGCCTTCGTGTCGAACCTCGTGATCGCCTGGGTGCTCGCCCGGCTCATCATCGCCACCGGCCGGACCAGCCTGGCTGGTGGCGTCGCCATGGCCGGGCTCCTCTGGTTCGGATTCACGGCCACGACCATGGGCACTGCCTTCGTGTTTGAAGGCAGGAACGCGGAAGCGTTCGCCGTCATCGCGGGCTACCCACTGGTCGGAATGCTCATCATGGGCGCCATCCTGGGCGCCTGGCAGAAACGAGCCGCCTAAACCGGGCGCGACGGCCGGAAACCGGCTACAATTGCAAGGCCGCCAAGGATCCCCGCGCCGCCTCGTGCGCCTGACGATAGGCGCGGCGGTGAGGACGTGTCTGGAACCGGGCATCATCCGCGGAGCATCACACGAATGGGGCATACGGGGCCGCGGAAGGCGCGGGAGTGCGCCCGAGTCGTGCGATCCGGCGAAGCCCGCCCGGGGCAAGTGGTGAAATTGCGTTCGAAACGAGTTAGCAGAACCTGCCGCGTCCTGCCGGTGATCGTTCCGCTGATCTGGCCCCTGATCGGGCCCCTGATCGGGGCGCTCGCCATCGCGGGTTGCGCCGTCAAAAAAACCAGCCATTTGCCGCCCGCGGCCGTGGCGCCGCCTCCGCTCCCGGCATCAGGCCCGGACCTCGTGGCCCGGCTCGAGAAACAGCGCCAGGCAATCGAGACCCTTTCGGCCACCGTGGATCTCGAGCCCACGACGGGGTCGGTCTATTCCGGTGTGATCCAGCAGTACCACGATGTGCGGGCGTTCGTTCTCATTCAGAGTCCGGAACAGATTCGCATGGTAGGCCAGGCGCCCGTGGTTCGAACGACGATCTTTGACATGGCTTCGGATGGCAAGGAGTTTCGCGTCTGGGTGCCGACCAAGGGCAAATTCATTGTGGGCAGCACCGAAGCCTCGGCGCCGGCGAAGAACTCGCTCGAGAACCTGCGCCCGCAGCACATCCTGGACGCGCTGATTCCGCCGGGGGCGGAGTCTCGCGGCGAGCCCTATTTCCTGAATCAGGAGCGTGAGACAGGACGGGTGTATTACGTGCTGAACTTTTTGACCACGGGCGCGTCAGGCCAGCTAGGACTGGCGCGCAAGGTGTGGTTTGACGCCGCCACGCTGGAAGCCGTCCGCACAGAGTTCTACGACGCATCGGGTGCGCCCATAGAAGACGTCCGTTACGCCGGCTATCAGGACTACGGCGGGGTGCACTACCCCTCTCACATCGCGCTTGACCGCCCCGTCGAGGACTACAGCCTCGGGATCAACATCGAAAGGGCCACGTTTAACCAACCGATTCCGGCCGACAAGTTCGTGCTGGCAAAGCCCCCGAACGCAGAGGAGATTCGGGTGGGCACGGGTTCCGGCGAGGAGCACGGCAGTGGGCAATAAGATGATTCTCGTCAACGTGCTGCGCCGCCCCATCCGCACGGCGGTGAGCATCCTGGCGGTCGCCATCGAGGTCGCCATGGTGCTGATCGTGGTGGGCCTGACCACGGGCCTGCTGAACGACGCCGCGCGCCGCACCGAGGGCGTCGGCGCGGACGTGATGGTCCAGCCGTCAGGGGCCTCGTTCATGTTCAGCCTGAGCTCGGCCCCCGTACCGATCAAGGTGGGCGAGCGCCTGGGCGAGGTGCCTCACGTGCTGGCGGTGGCTCCGGTGCTGTTTCAATCCGACCTTTCCACGCACGGCCTGGGGGTCATCTTCGGAATCGACCTGGAGAGCTGGAACCGAGTCAGCGGCGGGTTCGTCTATCTCTCCGGAGGGCCCTTCCACGACACTATGGACGTTCTGGTGGACGATTGGTACGCCAAAGCCAATCACCTGAAGGTAGGGAGCACTTTGAGCCTGCTGAGCCAGAATTTCCACGTCTGTGGCATTGTCGAGCACGGCAAGGGATCGCGGCTGTTCATCCCGCTCGCGACAGCCCAGGATCTCTCGAGCTCGCACGATAAAGCGTCCATCTTCTTCGTGAAGTGCACGGATCCCGGATATGCCGATGACGTGACCTTGGCCATCCAGCGCCTGCTTCCCGGCTGGGAGGTCCACTCGATCAAGCAATACATGTCAATGATGACGTCAAGTAATCTGCCGGCTCTCGATACGTTCATTTCAGCGATGATCGGCCTGGCCGTATCGATCGGATTCCTGGTGATTTTCCTTTCCATGTACACGACCATTACGGAGCGCACCCGCGAGATCGGCATCCTGAAGTCGCTTGGGGCGTCGAAGGCGTATATCCTCGGAATCATTCTTAAAGAGGCGTCGCTGCTCGCGCTGGTCGGGATCGTTGCCGGCTACCTCGGCACCGCCCTGGTGCGGAAGATCCTGGTCGAATCTTTCCCGACGCTTTACGTGGAACCGATGTCTGCGGGCTGGGCCGCCAAGGCGGCCTTGCTCGCGCTCATGGGCGCGCTGATCGGGGCCTGTTATCCGGCTCTGCGGGCGGCGCGGCTTGACCCCGTGGACGCGCTGGCGTACGAGTAATAGAGGGGGCCGGCGGATGGCCTGGAAGCGCAGTGGAACCTATCATCCTCACCGAAGACTTGAAGAAGGTTTACCGCATCGGCAAAGTGGACGTGCCGGCGCTGCGCGGGGTGAACCTTATCGTGGAGGAGGGTGATTACGTGGCGATTGTCGGGCCCTCGGGTTGCGGCAAGTCCACCTTGCTGCACATCCTGGGTGGACTGACGGGCCCTTCCGGCGGCCGGGTGCTGGTAGACGGCAACGACTTCTGCTGCATGGACGACGCCGATCGCACACGCTTCCGGCGCCACAAGATCGGGTTCGTGTTCCAGCGATTTAACCTGCTGCCCACGTTGACGGCGCGCGACAACATTGCGCTGGCGCAATCGATTCAGGGCAACGGCTTTAACCCGCACCGTTTCCAGCAGGTGGCGGAGATGTTGGGAATCGCCGAAAAGCTGAATCACCGCCCCTACGAGATGTCGGGCGGCGAGCAACAGCGTGTGGCCATCGCGCGGGCGGTCATCTGCGAACCGAAGATTCTGCTGGCGGACGAGCCCACCGGAAATCTGGATACGGAGAACTCGCAACTCGTGCTGAACATGCTGCGGACCTTGAACCGGTCCTTCCGCCAGACGATCCTGATGATCACCCACAACCCGGAGGCGGCGGCGGTCGCGGATCGCATCGTCCGCATGCGCGACGGGCGCGTGGTTTCAGCTTGATTCATCCATCCGCAGCGCGTTAACGTGTTCAAACATGGCCGAGCTCAGACCCATCCGCGAAGAACTGGTACCTCACGTCGTTGAACCGGTCCAGTTATCGGGCGCCTGGGCCAGGGTGAAATACGCCGTCTCCCACGCCATTTTCTGGGCCTATGAACGAGGGAGTTGGCAGTATGACGTTATCTGCGCCGTGATTCTTGCCTTTATCTTCCTGACGCCGCGGGCGTGGTTCAATGACCGGCCTTCGCTCGGATTGAGCGACCTGCGCCACCGGCAGGGCGTGATCGAGATCGGCCGCACGCGCGCCGGATCGCAGTACCTGATCGATTCGCGGCTGATCGATTCCATGGCCCCCCTCAAGCCCGACGACGCCGTGCGTTCGGTGCTCGAAGAACGCCTGAGGCATCCCGTGAGCATCAAATCCATGGAGCCGGTTTTGGATAAGAACAGCGTCATGCTGGGCTACAGCGTGGTGGTGACGCCCTGACGAAGCATATGCAGGCATTGCGCTCTCTGGCCGCGGCCGTGGCGCTCGCCGCGGTCGCGCTTCCGCCTGCCGTCGCCAGCCCGCGTAGACCCAAGAGCGACCTGGGCGAGGTCCTGGCCCGCATGAACGAAGCGGCGAAGCACTTGAAGAGTGTCATGGCGGACCTGGACTATACTACGGTCACGGTGCTCGTCAACGATCGCTCCACCGAAAGCGGCCGGTTCTTCATGCGGAACCCGAAGAATCCGGAGATACTGATCGAATTCACCAAACCCGACCCGAAGACGATCCTCTTCAAGCACAATGAGGCTGAGATTTATTATCCCAATCTCAAGCGGGTTGAGCAGTACGACCTGCAGCGCCAGAGTGGCCTGGTGCAGCAGTTTCTGCTGCTTGGATTCGGGACGGACGCGGCGTCGCTGAAGGAGAACTACAACGTGCGCCTCGTGGACGAACAGGACCTGCAAGGCGAAAGCACGGCCCTGCTGGAACTCATCCCGAAGCGGCCGGAAGTGCAGAGCCAGCTCAGCAAGATCCAGCTCTGGGTAAGCGAGGACTCCTGGCTGCCCGCGCAGCAGCAGTTCTTCGAGCCGAGCGGCGACTACCTGATCGCGCACTATACCGGAGTCAAGACGAACCGGCCGGTGCCGGGCTCGACTTTTGACATCGACGCCCCGAACGCGCAGCGCGTGAAGAAGAACTAGCCCATGATCTGTGGTGCAAGGCCCTTGTGGTGCACGCTTGAAGCATGCGGGTTGCCAGGCGCACGCGGGATGCGTGCACCACAACGAAACGTCGCGTATCCTATAAGATAACGAAGCAGACCAGGTACAATGGCGAGCAGGCGCGCCACGGGGGCGCCGGGGCCGGACGAGCGGACGTGATCAAATCGATTCGAATCCGACGGGAGGTACGGGCCATGGGCCGGCGATTGCGCGAGTGGCGCATGATCGCCTGGGCCCTGATCTCCAAGCATCATCCCGTGGACGCCCATCTCATTCCCGTGCGCCGCTGCAACCTCGCTTGCACGTACTGCAACGAATTTGACGACTTTTCGCAGCCCGTCCCTACCGAGGAGATGCTGCGCCGGGTGGACCGGTTAGCGGACCTCGGCACCTCGATTATCACGATCAGCGGAGGCGAGCCCCTGCTGCATCCTGATCTCGATCTCATCATCCGGCATATCCGGCAACGGGGCCTGCTGGCCGGAATGATCACCAACGGCTACCTGCTGGTGCCCGAGCGCATCGAACGGCTGAACCGCGCCGGGTTGGACCACCTCCAGATCAGCATCGACAACGTCATGCCCGACGAGGTCTCGAAGAAGAGCCTGAAGGTGCTGGATAGGAAGCTCCAGATGCTCGCCCAGTACGCCGAGTTCCACGTCAACATCAATTCCGTGCTCGGCAGCCCGGTGCGCAATCCCCAGGACGCGCTCACGGTGGCGCGCCGCGCCCTTGAGCTCGGACTCACCAGCACGGTCGGCATCCTGCACGACAGCGACGGGCAGCTTCAGCCCCTTTCCACCGGTCAGCAGGAGATTTTCGAGAAGATCATGAGCTTCGGCAAAGGGTCTTACGCCCGTCTCAACCGCTTCCAGCACGACATCGCGCGCGGACGCGAGCACCAGTGGCGCTGCCGCGCCGGCAGCCGTTATCTCTACATCTGCGAAAACGGCCTGGTGCACTATTGCTCGCAGCAGCGAGGGTATCCGGGCATTCCGCTCGAGCAGTACACGCGTTCCCACATCGACTACGAATACAACACCCGCAAGGCCTGCGCGCCGCGCTGCACGGTTTCGTGCGTGCAGCAGGTGGCGATGCTCGATAACTGGCGGGCCCCGCAAACCCTCGAGGCCTTTGTCCCGCTCGAGTCGCTGTCCGGGGCGAGCCCGGGCAAGACGGCCCGCACGTCCCAGGTAGAGCCTACATCGGTAGGCTGACGGTCCAAGCTTCCATTCAATCCAAACGTCCATTCAATCCAAGCGTCCATTTAATCCGAGCTTCCATTCAATCTGAGCGAGAACCCCGCCCACGATGCGGGCGTCGTACTGCGTAAGCCCGAGGTCCATCAGCAGTTGCCGCAGCTTGAGCAACGTGGCCGCGCGGCTCTTGGGTTTGAGGTACCCGACCGCGTCCAGCACGCGCGCGGCGCGATCAAAAAGGTGTGCGATCGATTGCTGCGCGGCCGGGTCAGACCGGTGAATGCGCGCCCCGGGCGTGCGGTTTGAATTGAGGCCCTGGCGCGCCAGCTCGTAACAGCAGACCGCCACCGCCTGGCCGAGGTTCATCGAGGGGCAGTCCGGCGAGGTCGGGATGCGGACCAGCGCCTGGCAGCAGCTCATCTCCTCGTTCGAGAGACCCGTCTTCTCGGAGCCGAAAAGCAGCGCCGCCGGAAGCACTGCGCGGCCGGGCCCGGCCCTCGAATCCCCACGCTTCGACCCTCGCTTCCGCCTCGACGCAAGCCACGCCGGCAATTCGGTCAGCGCCACCAACTCGCGCCCGAGGTGCCGCCGCGAACCCGCAGTGGTGCCGATCACCAGGGCCGCGTCGCCCACCGCTTCGAGCAGGGTAGGCACGGCTCGCGCCGATTGCACCAGGTCCTCGGCGCCCACAGCCGAGCGCGTCTCCTGCCAGGTGGGCTCGTAAGGATTCACCACCACAAGGTCGCGGAATCCGAAGTTTGCCATGGCGCGCGCGGCGGCCCCGATGTTCAGGGGATTACGCGGGCGCGCGAGCACGATGCGCCAATTCCAGGCGGGCGCTTTCATGGCCGCGATTGTAGCAGGAGCGCTGTGTGTCATCGACGCTCTTTCCGCATTTGTACCCTATGCTCTCTGTGACCTCTGCGGTTGAGCCCGCTTCCACCGCCGCCCGGGACGGGCGCCGCCGGCCAAAAGCATTGATCTCGGCGCCGTGAGCGGCTATCTTGTCTGAGCTATGATCCGAAACCGACTGCTGCTCTCTCTGCTCGCCGCCCTCGCTGCCGCGGGTACGATCTTCGTTGCCGTGACGGGCCTCAGCGCTCAGAACCAGCCCGTTGCCGGCGCGGAAAATCCGGCCTACCTCAATCCGTCGTTGCCCATTGAGCAGCGCGTAAGCGATCTGGTGTCGCGCATGACGCTCGACGAGAAAGTGCGGCAGATGCAGCACACCGCGCCCGCCATTCCCCGGCTAGGCGTGCCGGCTTACGACTGGTGGAATGAGGCTTTGCACGGCGTGGCGCGCTCCGGTTATGCCACCGTGTTCCCGCAGGCCATCGGTATGGCGGCCACCTGGGACACGTCGCTGATCCATCAGGAAGGCGAGACCATCGCCACCGAAGCGCGGGCAAAGTACAACCAGGCGATGCGCGACGACATACACAGCATCTACTTCGGCCTCACCTTCTGGTCGCCCAACATCAACATTTTTCGCGATCCGCGCTGGGGCCGCGGCCAGGAGACATATGGCGAGGATCCCTACCTCACCGGGCGCATGGCCGTGGCCTTCATCAAGGGTATGCAGGGCGACGACCCCCATTACTATAAGGTCATCGCCACCGCCAAGCACTACGCCGTCCACAGCGGCCCCGAATCCACTCGCCACCAGGTGGACATCCACCCCAGTGAGCGCGATCTGAACGAGACCTACCTTCCCGCCTTTCGCGCCGCCATCACTGAAGGCAAAGCCGATTCCGTGATGTGCGCCTACAACTCGGTGAATGGCCTGCCCGCCT
>DASZIG010000115.1:0-4028 GCA_035949375.1 Terriglobia bacterium
TTGCCGGTGGCGAAGTAGATGAGCCCGAGCTGCGGGTCGAGGGCAGGCGTATTCCAAATTGACGCGCCACCCCGCATCGCATGATCGGTACCGGCTGGCCAAGTGTCGCTGCCGACCTCGCCCGGTCCAGGGAGCGTATGCGAACGCCACAGGATCTTTCCGGTCTTGCCGTCGAGCGCCGTCAGCCGGCTGCGCACTCCAAATTCCCCGCCCGTGTTGCCGCTGTAGACGATGCCGTCGTAGTAAAGCGGCGCGCTGGTTACCCCGTAACCGTTGTGCCAGTCCTCAATCGGCGTCTTCCACACCTCTTTGCCGGTCTTGATGTCGAGCGCGACAACATTGGCGTCCAGCTGGCCGAGGAACAGCATCCCCTCGCCCATCGCCAAGCCCCGGTTGAGCCAACCGCAGCATACGGTCGAGATCTTCTGGTCGATTCCTGACCACCGCTCCCACAGGATCTCACCGGTCTTCGCATTAAGCGCGAAAACATCGTCGTTGCCGGTGACCATGTACATGATCCCGTCTTTGACGAGCGGCGTGGCCTCGGCCGAGTATTTGCCGCCGAACCCGGACCCCTTGAGGCGGGTTATCCAGGCGCCCTTGAGCTGCTTCACGTTGGTCGTGTCGATCTGCTTCAGCGTGGAGTAGCGATGGTTGGCCAGATTGCCGCCGTTGGTGACCCAATCCTTGCCGACCGGGCTCTGAAGCAAGTTGTCGATCTCGGGATCCGCAGCCCTGATGGCGCCTGACGAAAGCAAGCCGAAGGCCATCGAAACCGCAACCGCACGCCATATCCGACGCCGCATCGTTTTCCTCCCCCTTTTCGAACCGACTCGTCGCCAAGTCACTCCGTTAAGGCTAATCGGAGCTGGAGGAGTTTGCCAACTTTTTGGTTAAAGTCAGCGCCAGGACGCACCACACGCCGCGGTAATCGCGACCGGGAACTCGATCCGCACGAGGCCTTCGGCGGCAGGCACTTGTTCACCACCCCGAACGGAGGCATGGCGTTCCTCGATGCGGCCGCGACTTGTCTTATCCTCGTGGCAACACGACCCGCCAATCAACCCGATGCTCGACGACCAGACGACCTTGGGGTTTCGCTATCGCGCATGACAGCTGTAAGGCACCCGGCGTCGAGGTCACCTTTGAGGAGCACCTGCAAGGTGGCCGCTCAACGCCCCGAGACGATCTAGACCGCACGGTGTTGGGGTTCACGTGACGAGCTACGCCGCCCATCCTGAGAACTGCCTGATTATCGCGAGCTGCGAACCGTTTCTTCACATTCGCAAACCGGGGTTATTCTGATGGTTTCCGGTCTGGAATAGCCGCGCCACAGGCGAGCGCGTCATCGCGAAAGGCTGATTGCCAGTTCCGGGTGACAACGAGCTGAGCGCAGTTCAAGAATTGGACTCCATTCAAAAACGCCCCGGCAAGATCAGCGCCATCGAGTACCGCTTTGAAGACGTTGGCGCCGTCCAGATGCGCATCTGACAAATTCGCCCCGCTCAGGTTCGTGCCCCGGAGATCAGCACCCCGAAGATCGGTCCGCGATAGATCAAACCCGCTCAAGTCAAGCCCGCGTAAACCGGCCAGAGATAAGTCCGGCGTCTCGTCGCGGTGCGCCCGCCACTCATTCCATGCTGCGGCCCCGCGGGCGAGCATCGCGACATGCTCATCGTTTGCCATCTTCCACCCCTGTCAAGCCTACGGGGAGTGTTGCTCCGCTGTTGCAGTGGGCCCGATCAAGCTGAGCGCGGGTCAGGCCTTCGGCACCATCCAGGTTGGCATCCGACAAAACCGCGCCGTCGAGCCTTGCTAACCGCAGATACGCACCGCGCAAATCGGCACCGCGGAGTGAGGTTCCAACGAGGAAGGCACCCCCGAGCCGGGCTTCACGGAGGTCGGCCGCGTCCAGCTTCGCATGACGGAATCCGGCGCCACGCAGGTTCGCCTTGCGGAGGTCGGCCCCGGTGAGCACGGCAGCATCGAGCTGAGCGCCGCTTATGTCGGCTTCACGCAGGCAAGCGCCACGCAGCGTCACGTTAGCCATCAGCGCGAACTCCATCTCGGCTTTGGCTAGACAGGCGTCCTCGAGGCTGGCCGAGACGAGGTTCGCCCCGCTTAGGCGCGCCCGGGATAGGTCCGCACGGTCGAAGTACGCCCGCTCTGCAATGGCGCCGGTCAGGTTCGCACTTTGGAGGTGAGCTCCGGTGAAATCAGCTCCTCGGAGCACGGCCCGGTCCATCTTTATGCCGCGCAGATTAAGGCCCGAGAAATCTCGCCCGGTCAGATCGGCTGATGCGAAATTCGCGCGGTGGCCTTGGTGGTACTCCGTCTCCAGGTAGAGCCGGTGCTCCACAAGCGTCCGCTCGATCTCGACAGGCGAAAGCAACCGAACGGGCGTCCGGGCTGCAAGATCGGCCATCCCGGCGAAGGGTGATCGCGGTCTGTCGGGCTCTGCCATGGTGCGACCTTACTCCGAAACGCAAACGACCGGAGGATTTCGCTAATTGGCGAGGACGGTACTGGTGCCCATGCCGTGAGCAGAGGCCGACGGTATCAGGAGGAGCTCCCCATCCCAACGCGGCGCACCAAACGTCCCATTTGTCACTCGCGCGCGCGATAGGAAAGCCAAAATTCAATATTTCTTCAGTTATCGTGTTTGCTTGGATCTTTGATTTCTACGCGCACGCGAGTGACAAATGGGACGTTTCGGAGAACCAATCGGGAGCGGGGCATTGATGTAAGTCGCGGCCGAATTTTAGGGAGCTCCGTTCCGGTTCGCGCGCCCCGCGTCTTCCGAACATCTTCGATAGATCAGCCGACATGCTCGTGGTTATGATGATCCGCGCCGACCGTCCCGCAAGCAGTCGTGCGAAAAGCGCGCTCGCGATATTCAGGGGCGACACCCGGAAGTATCATCGCAAGGAAGATCTTAAGCACCCCTTGCGCTGTGTGCATCGGCAGAAGGCTGAGGAAATGGGATGGCAGATCAGCGGGAGTTCAAGATCGGCGTGCTGGCGGGCGATGGGATTGGGCCCGAAATCACCGATGCCACAATCGAGGTGTTGCATGCCGCCAGCGAGCGGACCGGACTGAAGCTGCGTCTGACGCATTGTCTGGTCGGTTGGAAGGCCAGGGAGCAGGAGGGAACGCTGCTTTCGGCGGCGACGGAACAGACGCTGCGCGCTTCCGACGGGTGGGTCATGGGGCCGACCTTCGCCGGCGAGTATCCGAAGGGTGACCACACGAACGGTCATCCCAGCGGCTATCTACGCCGGATATTCAAGCTGTTCGCCAATGTACGTCCGGTGCGGTCATGGCCGCAGCTGGAACCGCTGATACCGGACCTCGACGTGACGATCATTCGCGAGAACACGGAAGGCTTTTATCCCGACCGCAATCTCGCCTGGGGTTATGGCGAGTTCAAGCCAACTGACGACGTCGCGTTATCTCTGCGTGTCATCACCGGCGTCGCTTGCGACTGTTTCGCACGATTCAGCCTGGACTATGCCGCAGCACAGGGAGAGAGCGTACTGCATATCGCCCACAAACGCACCGCCCTGCCGCAGACCGAGGCTCTGTTCATCGGCGCCTTTGAGAAACTTAGTTCCGAGTATCCGACCATCACGCTTAATCCGCTGCGGGTGGATACGTTCAGTTCGTCCTTCCCGCGCCGACATAAGGAGTTTCGTCTCGTCGCCACCACGAACCTGTTCGGCGACATCCTCTCGGATCAGGCTTCGGGCCTCGCCGGCGGCGTGGGGCTCGCGCCATCGCTGAACGCGGGCAATGATCACGCCATGGCGCAGGCTGTCCACGGCACCGCGCCGGATATCGCAGACAAGGGTCTCGCCAATCCGGCAGCCCTGATCCTGTCGACCGCGCAGTTGCTGGACTGGCTGTACCAGCGGACGCGTGAGCCGGCATGCCGCACCACTGCGCAGCAACTGCAGCACGGCGTCGAAGGGGCCATCGGCGATGGCACGCGCACCGCGGATCTGGGCGGCAGCGCCAGCACGTCGGCT
>DASZIG010000116.1:0-27022 GCA_035949375.1 Terriglobia bacterium
ATAAACTCGAAAGTCCAAGGTCGAAACTTGAGCGCCACGGCGCTCCGTCAGACCCTCGTCCCCGCGTCCAAGTCCTTGCGTGGATCCTCCGGATTCAACCGGGCCAGCTCACGCAGCAGTTCTTTCGAGCGCTCGTCGGCCACCTTCGGCACCACGACCTGGACCTCCACAAACTGATCGCCGCTCGCCGCGCTGCGCAGGGAAGGCGCGCCCTTGCCGCGGAGGCGCAGCTTCTGGCCGCTCTGCGTGCCGGGAGGGATCTTGATGGTGCTGCGCCCGTGAATCGTGGGCACCTCGACCTTGGCGCCGAGCGCGGCTTCGGCCACCGTCACCGGCAGCTTCACGTAGATGTTGTCACCCTTGCGCTCGAAGAAGGGATGCGCCTCAACGTCGGTCACGATGTAAAGATCGCCGGGCGGGGCGCCCTTGCGCCCGGCGTTGCCCTTGCCCGCCACGCGTACGCGCGAGCCCTGATCCACGCCCGGCGGAATCCGCACCTCAAAGGTCTCCGGGTGCGCTACGAAACCGGCGCCCGAACAGTTCGGGCAGTCCGGACGGCGCTTGCCGGTGCCGTTGCAGTCGGGACATGGCCCCTCAAAGCGCATGGCCCCCGACTGACGTGTCACGGTGCCCTTGCCGTCGCAAGTGGGGCACACGATAGCGGGACCCTTGCCCTTGCCCGTGCCTTTGCAAACCGGGCAGGCCTCGTTGCGATTCACCGTGATCCGCACCTGGGTTCCGCGAACAGCGTCCCAGAAGCTCAGGTGCATGTGGTGCTCGAGGTCGCGCCCGCGAGCCTCGGAATCCTCTTCCTCTTCCGCCGGGGCATTGCGAGAGAAGATCTGCGAGAAGAAGTCGTGGAGCCCGCCGCTGCCGCCGGCATCCGCGGAGCCGGCGTCGGCCCCGCGACGTGCGGCACGCGGCTCGAAATTCGAAAAATCAAACCCCGAAAAGTCGAAGCCGCCCGGAGCGCCGGCGCCTCCGGAGGCGTAAGCCCGGGCTGCGTCTGCCGGAGCGGCGCCGCCGGGGTAGCCGCCGGGAGGGATGTTATCCGAGTAGAAACCGTACTGGTCGTATACCTTGCGCTTCTTCTCGTCGCTCAGGATTTCGTAGGCCTGGGAGAGCTGCTTGAACTTCTCCTCCGCCCCCTTGTTGCCGGGATTGACGTCGGGGTGGTACTTGCGCGCGAGGTGCCGGTAAGCCTTGCGAATCGCCTCCGGCTTGGCGTCTCGAGCGACACCGAGAACCGCGTAGTAGTCTTTTTCTGTACCTGCGGGCATTGGGGAAACCTAGGAAGCCAGTTGTCCGTTTTTACTAGTCAGTTGTTCGTTGTCGGCGGTTAGCGGTTAGTGGTTTGTAGTCAGAGGTCCAACCTCCGCAACGAACAACGGACGACGGACAATGCTTCAATTCCTGCTCACAGCCGCGATGGCCCGCAGATGATCCGGGCAGCGCGAGATCATCCAGGCCTGCAACTCGGCATAGATCGTACGCGTCACCTTGGAATCCTGCAGAGCGCCCACCAGGTCAGACTCGACTTCCATGAACTGGCGAAAATGGCACTGCGGACATTCAACACCCACGTGCGCTCGATGTTCTTCCACAAAGCCTCCTCGGCGATCAACCCACCATCCGGGTGAGCGGGTCTCGAGGTGAACCACAATCCCTCACTTGCCCGATCACCCGATCGCCCGGTCCATCAGTTGCTCTTCTTCCCTTCGTCCACAACTTCAGCATCGATTACGTCACCCTCCGGCTTGCCTTGGCTATCGCCTCCCGCCGAGGCGCCCGCCGCTTGACCCTGCGGCCCGCCTGCGGCTCCGGCCGATGTTCCACCCGCTCCCGGACCGGTTTGCCGGTACATGGCTTCGGCCAGCTTGTGCGAAGCTTTCGTCAGGTTGTCGACCGCCGCCGTAATCTTGGAGGTATCGCCATCCTGGATGGCCTTCTTCGCCTCTTCGACCGCGGCATCAATGGCCTTGGCGTCTTCCTCCGCCACCTTTTCGCGGTTCTCCTTCAGCATCTTCTCCGTCGAGTACACCATGGCGTCGGCGCGATTCTTGAGCTCGACCTCCTCCTTCAGCCGCTTGTCCTCGTCGGCGTGGAGATCGGCTTCCTTGGTCATCTTCTCCACGTCGTCCTTCGACAAACCGCTGGACGAGGTAATGGTGATCTTCTGCTCTTTGCCGGTGCCTTTGTCCTTCGCCGACACGTTCAAAATGCCGTTGGCGTCGATGTCGAACGTGACCTCGATCTGCGGCACGCCGCGCGGCGCGAGGGGAATGCCCACCAGGTGGAACTTGCCGAGCGTGCGGTTGTCCTTCGCCATGGGCCGCTCGCCCTGCATGACGTGGATCTCGACCGACTCCTGATTGTCGGCCGCCGTTGAGAATACGTCGCTCTTCCGCGTCGGAATGGTGGTGTTGCGCTGGATCAGCGGAGTCATGACGCCGCCGTAGGTCTCCACGCCGAGCGTCAATGGCGTGACGTCCAGCAGGAGCAGATCCTTGACTTCTCCGCCCAGCACGCCCGCCTGCACCGCGGCGCCTACCGCAACCACTTCGTCAGGGTTCACACCCTTGTGAGGCTCCTTGCCATTGAACAGGCTCTTGACGATCTCCTGGATTCGCGGAATCCGCGTGGATCCGCCCACCAGCACCACTTCATTGATCTTGTCCGGCCCTACACCGGCATCCTGTAAAGCCTGCTTTACCGGGCCCACGGAGCGCTGGAAGATGTCTTCGCACATCTGCTCGAAGCGCGCCCGCGTCAGCTTCATGTTGAGGTGCTTCGGTCCCGAGGCGTCCGCCGTAATGAAAGGCAGATTGACGTCGGTCTCGAGAACCGTGGAAAGCTCCATCTTGGCCTTTTCGGCCGCTTCCTTCAGCCGCTGCAGAGCCATCCGGTCCTTCGAGAGATCGATGCCCTGATCCTTGCGGAACTCGTCTACAATCCAGTCCATCACCCGCTTGTCGATATCATCGCCGCCGAGGTGGGTGTCGCCGTTGGTGGATTTCACTTCCACCACGCCCTCGCCCACTTCGAGGATCGAAATATCGAACGTGCCGCCGCCAAAGTCGTACACCGCAATGGTCTCGTCCTTCTCCTTGTCGAGACCGTAGGCGAGCGCCGCCGCCGTAGGCTCATTCACGATACGCAGCACTTCAAGGCCCGCGATCTTCCCGGCGTCTTTGGTGGCCTGGCGCTGGCTGTCGTTGAAATAAGCCGGGACGGTGATCACGGCCTGCGTGATCTTCTCGCCAAGGTATTGCTCTGCCGCGTCCTTCATCTTCTGCAGAATCATGGCCGAGATTTCCGGCGGCGAGTATTCTTTGCCTTGCGCGACCACGCGCACGTCGCCGTTCGGTCCCTCAACCACTCGATACGGAACCGTCTTGATCTCGCTCTGAACCTCGTTAAAGCGCCGGCCCATGAAGCGCTTGATCGAGTAAACCGTGTTCTCCGGATTGGTGATCGCCTGGCGCTTGGCGACCTGGCCCACCAACCGCTCTCCGCTCTTGGTAAACGCCACCACTGACGGGGTGGTGCGCCCGCCCTCGGGATTTGCAATCACCACCGGCGACCCGCCCTCCATGACGGCTACCACGGAGTTTGTAGTTCCCAAGTCAATGCCTATGATCTTTGCCATGCCTGATCTCTCCTCTTGCGCCCTGCCGCTGCGGGGCCCGGCGCTGTGCAGTACTTTAGATGCTCCCCAGCCTTAGCGGTTCCTTAGCATGAACTTTGAGCCTGATTGTGTCAAGTTATTTTAAGTAATACCCGAAGCAGTATGATAACAATTGTGTTACTCAAAATTTGTCTTGGACGACGCGCTCAGCAGAGACTGTTACCACTTTGCGGCGGAGCTGAGGCGGGCGGCCCGCCTTGAAGGATTTATGCGGCCAGGCCATTTGTTCCGGGTCTCATCCAGCGCCGTGGATCGCCTCGGGATTCCTTGCGGCGTTGTAGGCCGATATGAAGCAAAAACGGAGGCCCAAGGGCCTCCGTCATCAAAAGCCAGGGTTGCGCAGGACTCAGTTTCGCGATCTGAGCTCCTGGCACACGAGGCAGTAGCGCGCCCAGGCAATTGCCTTGAGACGCGCCGGCGAAATCTCTTCGCCGCAACCCTCGCACACGCCGTACGAACCGCGACTGACCCGCACCAATGCGCCCTCGATCTCGCGCAAGGTTCGGCTGCGCATGTCGGCCGTAACCGCAGATACGTCCTGCTCGGCTGTCTTGACCGCAAACTCAACTTCATCAGGAGTCTGCATGATTGACAGGGCCTCGGGCTCGCTTCGGATCGAGGCGAGCAGTTCATCCCGCTTCTTCAGCAGGATCGTTTTGTATGAAGCCTTTCGGGGCTTAACCGTTGTAGTTGCCATTTTCACTCATCCTTTTCACTCGGGGAACCGGCAACCCCGCTATTTTGCAACCCTATCCGATGTTCGCGTCCTCCATTTGGTTGCAAGAAATTAGCACACACGGTGCCAAATCGCAATAATTCTTTAACAGGTTCGACCGGCGTGAATTTCGGCGCTGGTTTCCCTCGGGTTAACCCGCGGACGGGCCGTGCTAAAATGACCGGACCGATGTAACAAGTGGCTGGTTGCCTGGCGGGGTATGTCAAAAAGCGACATGCTGTCAACAATTCGCAAAGCGCTGAACGGCGACCCGGATCGCGCGAGCAGGCCCGCGGACCTCAATGCCCTGCCGGCTCTTGGCCGCGTCCTGCCCACGATCGAGCAAGCGGACCTGGTGTCGCGGTTCGAGCAGGAATTGGACAGGGTCGGGGCATCGGCCCACCGGGTCATGACCCGGTCCGGCGTCCGGGAGTTGCTAGGCCGGATTCTCGAGGGCGACCGCGCGAGCGGTGTGGTGTTGTCCCGGAACCCGCTCCTCGACCGCCTCGATCTGGGATCGATCCTCGGAGGCCTCGGTATTCCCGCCTGGAGCTGGCCGGCCATACCGAATCTGGCAGGCGGCCAGAAGGGGGATCCTGCCGCGCCCGGCAGTCCAACCTACCGGGATCGCTGCTTTTCGGCAGCGGCCGGTATTACTGGAGTGGAGTTCGTCCTTGCGGAGAGCGGCTCCCTGGTGCTGACGAGCGCGGCCGAGGGCGCCCAACTCTCCTCTCTTGCCCCTCCCATCCATATTGCTTTCTACCTGCGCAGCCAGGTGGTGGGGGCGCTCGAAGACGTTCTGGAGGGTCTCGCCTCGTTCGGGGCCGGGTCGCCTGAACTCGACGGCCGCTCGATTGTAATGATCACGGGCACCAGCCGCACCGCCGACATCGAGCAGATCCTCATCCGCGGTGTGCACGGGCCGCGCGAGCTACACGCCATCCTCGTTGAAGAATCCTGCCTCACCGCCGCCGATTGACGCCCGCCATAACCTCACTGCGGACCCCGCCCCTCCCTGGGCGAATGGTGGGGCAACGACTCGGGCAGCTCCGAGACATTCCAGGCCCAGGCCGCCAGCAGCGCCGCGCCCTCGTTGATCTGATCCGGGACGACTTTGTCGAACGTGTCAGTCTGACTATGGTGAGCCTCGCGGTAGCCGGCGGGTGACTGGACGCAGAAATAGGCGGGCACGCCCGCAGTCAGAAAGGCCACGTGGTCGGAGCCACCGTAATAGCGCGCCTCCGGCGGCCTCAGATCGAACACCTCCTGAAGCGGTTGGTAGATCCTGGTAAACAGCGGCACGGTCTCCCACAGATTCTCAAGGCCGATGCTGAATACGCGTCCGGTGCCCGTATCGTGAATCAGCACGGCGTCGATTTCTTCCGGCTTGTGGTGGGCGAGGAAAGTCCGCACGCCCACGCCGCCCTCTTCCTCGCCGGTGAAGAGAATGAACGTCAGCGTGCGCTTGGGATGCCAGCCGAGCGCGTGCAGAGTCCGCGCGGCCTCGAGGACCGCCATGGCGCCGGTGCCATTGTCGAGCGACCCCTGCCCAAGGTCCCAGGAATCGAGATGCCCGCCGATGATGACGTGTTCATTCGGCATGGCGCTGCCCGCGATCTCGGCCACCGTAATGGATGCCGGCTCCGGTCCGGAACTGAAAGTCCCTTTGAGATTCAGCTTCAGCGTCACAGGTCCGGCCTGCGACAGGCGGTACAGCAGGCTGTAATCCTCGTGGGTGAGAAAGGCCGTAGGGAGCGCCGAAGGCTGATAGGGCATGCCTGCCACTCCCATGTTGAACAGGCTATCGGGCTTGCCGCTGTCGCGCAGGACGGCCGCGACGCCCGCGTCCGCCAGCAATGGCAGCGCGCGAGCCCGGGCCTGAAAGCCGCCGGGGCCGGACGCGCCCCTCGAACCCGGCACCCCACGGGGAGGAGGGATAACGGCGTCATAAGCATTATCCGCCTCCACAGTAGAGAGGGTCGCGGGCTTTCCCATGCAGATGATCGCTCCCTTGAGCTTGTCCTTAAGCGCCTGCGCTTCCGCCACCGGGTCATCGCCCAGAAAGAAGACCGTGCCGGAGATTTCGCCGGTCGTCGCTTTGCTCCAGCCCATCGAGCGCGCGCCGATGATGTGCTGAATGGGGCTCACGATCTCGGCCGTATCCTCGCCGCGATACCAGGCGTGAGGAACCTGGTCGGTTTCGAGGTGGGCGTCAATACCATAGTCGTGGAACCGCCCGAGGGTCCAGTCGCTCGCCTTCTGCATCTGGGGCGAGCCGGTGAGGCGGGGTCCGATTTCGGTTGAGAGATACTCCAGGTTCTTCATCAACTCCGAATGCGCCTGCGCCTCCGCCGCAATTTTCTGGTCCGCGTCTTCCATGGCCGTGCGATACGCCCGCTCCTGATCGGGAGAGCTTGCCTGTGCCGCCTGACCTCCGGGTCCGGATGGTGCGCCCTGAGCAGCCGGGGCAGCCTGAGCGGCGGGCGGATTCTGCGCGCGGTCGAGAGCTGCGGGCGCGAGCATCGAGATCAGCGCCGTAGCCAGCAAAACGGCAGGCATGCGCTTGAAGCGGAGAAACACGAAGATGGATTTCATCAAACCCCTTTTCTTGATTTGAATTCGCGCGCGCGCAACCGCAGCACCGGACGCACGCGCTGTGGCCCCCGATTGCGGCAGTTATCTTATATCCTTTTGGGCTGACTCTGAAAGGACAATCCGGGGCGGGATAGCGTTTGCCTGCAGCGCCTGAGAGGCGCCGAACTCTGCGGCGTAGTTTTGAATTCGGGGCGGCAGCACGCACTCGACCACCGCCGACCGCCTCCTGCCGAGTGGGAATGGGCCGGCTTTGACCGAGTGCGACTCCATTGGGCGGAGCGACGCCGCCCCGAAACCTTAACCGCCCGCGAACCGCCCGCGCCCGGCGGCGCGTTTACGGCAGATCACCCGCGGGCGAGCGGACCACCCGAGCCCGCTGGCCACCCTCCCAGACCATGAGGAGTGGCGGGCTGAAGGCAGGGATGGTCCGCTCGCCGGGGTGATGCCTGGCGGCAAGTTGATCCGCGGCTGATTTGAGTCTAAGCGCGGCGCCGCGGCGAGGTGTCTGCCGGTTGTCAAGGTTTTGTAAAAATTGATGTGGCGGACTGCGCGGGATCTCCGCCCGAATCACGATAGAGCGCGGTGGCTCGCCACGTCGCTCACTTCGGAGCCGGAGGGCAGCGAGATGCGGAGTATGGTTCCGTCCGCGCCGGTGTGCTCCACGCTGACCTGGCCGCCGTGGTCCTGCACGATCTTCTGCACCACGGCCAACCCGAGGCCGATGCCGTTGTCCTTGCCGGCGGTCACGAAGGGCTGGAAGAGCCGGTCGCGAATCTCCTCGGGAATGCCCATACCGTTGTCCGCAACCCGGATCTCCATGCCGTCGGAGGTCTGCCTCGTGCTGACTTCGATGCGGCCCGAATCGGACGGCACAGCCTCGCAGGCATTCAGCACCAGGTTGTGAAAGACGCGCTCCAGGCTCCCGGCATCGAACCTGCCCTGGGTGCTGCCTTCGAATGACGTGAACACCTGGACGCCGTTGAACTCGGGCCGGGCTTTCATGGCGTGCACCGCCCGCTCGATGACCTCGGCGATGTTGGCGGGCGCCGGCCGGTACAACGGCTTGGCCCGTGAGAATTCGAGCAGGGCCTGGATCTGGTCCGTCATCTGATCGACGGCCTTGCGGATCTCCTGGTAGTACTCCACGCGGCGGCTCTCGCGGAGCGTGCCCTCGGAGAGGAATTCGGCGTAGGCTAGAATAGTGGTCAGAGAGTGCCGGAGGTCGTGCGAGATGTTGCTGGCCATTCGTCCGATCGTGGCCAGCCGCTCGGCCTGCAACAGTTCCTGCTGGGCGCTTTGCAAGGTGCGCCGCATCCGGTGGAACGACTGCGTGAGGTCCGAGACTTCGTCATTCCCGTGGGCTTCCAGCGGATAGTCGAAATCGCCGCGCTCGAGGGCGTGCACGCCGCCCACCAGGTCGGCGAGCGGGCGCGTGAAGGTGTCGGAGATCAGAAACACCAGCAAGCTGCCGGCCACAATGGCGGTCAGTCCAAGGCCCAGCAGCCAGCGATTCAGGCTCTGGAGAAAAGCCGTAGCCTGATCGTAGGACTTGAGCACGATCAATCCGACGCCGAGCGAACTGCTGGGCGCGAGGGTCGTGGAAGTGGCGCGGAAGCGCTCGCCGCCCAATTCAATGTCGGTCCCGGCTTGCGGGGCCAGCCAGAATGTCTGCCGCGCCAGATCGTCACGCTGCGCGGGCTTGAGCGTGCTCACGACCACTCTCGGCCCATAGCGGAAGGCAACCTGGCTTGAGGCCACCCGGCTGATGTCGGCCGCGACCTGGTCGCTGATCTCGTAACCGACCACTACGATTCCCAGTTGCGTGCCGTTGGCCGGATCGCCGAAGTAAATAGGCCGCATTGACACCTGGAAAAGGTGGCCGCTCCCGAACCACCAATCGCGCGTGTCGCCATTCCGCAGCGATTGTTGCAGCAGCCGCTGCGCCTCAGCTTCCGTGAACCCGGGCGTCGCGCTGTGCAACGCCATCAGCTTCCCGCTGCTGTCCGCCAAAACAAATAAGTCGCTGTCGCTGCACAGAATCTCCCAGAACTTTCCGGAAGCGTCCTCGATCGTACGCTTGTCCCGCGAGGTCATCTCGGCCGCGAGCAACGGCTGGTTTGCGACGAGCGCCGCCGACTGCTCCAGAGTGTTTTCACGCAGCCGCTGAAGGTGCTGAAAGGTGACGACCGAGTTGTCTGACGCCTCGCGGAGTTGCCCGTGGACCTGGAACTCGACCAACTTCCGGACGACCAGCAGTGTGGAGCAGGTCAGCGATCCGGTAACCACAAGGAGCGAGAGCAGGAACTTGGTGCGCAGGCGTCCCCGCCGTGTGATCTCCCGGTACCAGGGGCGCGTTGGAGTCTTCGCATTCATGAACGGTGGGAAGGCGACGGCCTGTCCGGGTTGTCCTTCGGCATCAAGCCTCCGCTTGAGCTTTGAGGAAAGGAACGAACTTGTACCCTGCCCCGTGGACCGTGCGGAAGTGTACCGGATTGACCGGGTCCTTTTCGAGCTTCTGGCGCAGCCGGAGAATGTGGTTGTCCACGGTGCGCGTGGACGGGTAGCATTCGTATCCCCACACCTGATTGAGAAGCTCATCGCGCGAGATGACGCGCTCGGGATTCTCGGTGAAGTATTTCAGGGTCTTGAACTCATGCGGCGTCAGGGTGACCGCGCGGGTCTCGCGCGTGACTTCCATCTTGGAAAAATCGACCAGAATGTCGCCGAAACTGTAGCACTCGGCGGGCAGCGTCCGTTCGGCACGGCGCGTCACAGCCCGCACGCGGGCCAGCAGTTCTTTAGGGCTGAAGGGCTTGGTGACGTAGTCGTCGGCGCCCAACTCGAGCAGCAGCACCTTATCAATTTCCTCGGAAACCGCGCTCAGAATGATGACGGGTTGCGACGGCGCTTCCTGCTTGATTTCCCGGATCACGTCGCGCCCCGACATCTTGGGCAGCCTGAGGTCCAGGATCACCACGGCCGGCTTCAGGCTGCGAAACACCTCGAGGCCCGCTGCTCCGTCGGCCGCGGTCTCGAGAGCGTAGCCCTCCGATTCAAACAGAAGCCGGAGAGTCTTGTGAATCCTCTTGTCGTCCTCGATGACTAACACCTTCTGCATAGCGACCTCTATTCGGGTTTTGGCCGCCGATCGGCCGGACATCGCCCAGAACCCCAAAGTATACCCCTGCCCGCCGGAGCGCGGCACGCTGGTCTGTCTTTCGGTGCTGGTGCTGATTGCCAATGTGGAATCCCTTTCGCGCACCGTCACTCCCGCTCCCCGCCTTCGCGAGGACAGGCTTCGCGGGAATGAAGGTGTCCTGAGGTTCCGCAAATGACGCCAGAACCGGTCTTTTCACAGGCCGCAGTCCGGGGCTCACGCTGCAACAACCGCCCACAGGTTGAATCAAGCGAATCCGAACAAGGCGAGCGCAACCCTTGTAGCGCTGATCTTCTGACCGGCGGCCGGACCTGTCTTACAGCGAATACGGACGTCTCTTGTCGGCTCCGGCGGCGGCTCCGGAGGGCGCAACTGAGACGCGGACACGCCAACCAAAGCCCGGCCCAAAGCGTCTCAGCTTGGGCTTCTCAAGACAAATTGTGCGCCGCTCCGGCGGCCTCTTTGTCACCGGGTCTTCTGCGAATTGTAAAATTCTTGTCAGAGCATGCCCGCAGCCCTTCCTTGAGGATATGATGGTGCACCGTGGAGCGGGTCCGCCGCCCGGCGGGTTGGTTCATGGCCCGGGCCCGCGTTTCCACAAGATTGTTTGCCTCGGTCGTCCGCAGCATCTGGCCCCAGAACTCCGCAACCGGAAAGCCCGGGAGCCTGGCGCGGATTTCAAGGAGGTCATGATGAACCTGCGGCGCACTTCAATCCCCGCTAAGGACCGCGTTAAGGGTCAAGTCAAGGTCCCCGCTATGGTATTGCCCGGCTTGCTCGCCGCACTCTTGATGGTGGCGCCCGCCGCCCGGGCGCAGTCGCCAGGCGCGGCTTCGAACGGTCAAACCGACACGGCCGCCCCAAGCCTGCGGGAGCTTCAAGAGCAGATCCAGGCCTTAGGCTCCGACGTGCGCGCCATGAAGGCCGAGGTTGAGGACGCGCGCACCGAGGCGGCCCGCCTCCGGCAGGACTTGCAGAACGCCAGCCAGCAGGTGCAGGCTCTCAAGAACCAATTGGGTCAGGCGACGTCGCAGGCGCCGGCTCAAACGGCAGCAGCGGCGGCAGGCGCTGCCGCTCCGGGGGCCCCGGGCAGCGAGAACTCGCTCGACAGCCGCGTGTCGAAGGTCGAGGATGACGAGCAGCTCCAGGACTCGAAAACGGACAGCCTGGCTCAAACGAAAGTGGAAAGCGGCTCGAAGTACCGCGTCCGCCTTTCCGGCATGGCGCTGTTCAACGCCTTCAGCACGCGCGGCGATGTTTCGAACTACGACCTGCCCACCTTCGCCGGGCCTTCCAGCCCTTCACAGCCTAACGCCGTGCTGGGCGCCACCTTCCGGCAGTCCATCCTGGGGCTTGACGTCTATGGCCCGGACATCGCCGGCGCCACCACACGGGCGGACATCCGGGCGGACTTCTTCGGCGGCTTCCCGGGGTCACCCGAGGGGATCACCACGGGGTTGCTCCGCCTGCGCACTGCGGGGATACACTTCGACTGGGAAAATACCTCGCTCGTGGTCGGACAGTACGCGCCGATCATCTCGCCGCTTTCCCCGACCTCGCTGGTCTCTGTAGGCTACCCGGCGCTCTCTTCGGCCGGCAATCTTTGGGTGTGGACTCCGCAAGTCTACGTGGAGCATCGCTTCAGTTTGCCGGACAAGTCGAAGTTGACGGTGCAAAGCGGTATTATGGATTCGCTGTCCGGCGTGGCGCCGATGAACTCTCCCTATCGCGACGCGCAGCCCGGTGAGCAGTCGGGCCAGCCCGCCTACACGGCGCGGGTTGCTGTGTCGCATGATTCGGAGATGGGGCCGTTTTCGCTCGGATTTGGCGGCTACTACGCCCCGCAGAACTGGGGATATGATCGAAAGGTCACCTCGTACGCCGCCACCGCCGACTGGAACGTTCCGCTCAGCCGCTGGTTCGCGCTTAGCGGCGAGTTCTTTCACGGGCGGGCATTAGGCGGTCTCGGCGCCGCCCAGGGACAAAGCGTAGCCGTTACAGGAAACCTGAGCGATCCCACGACGCTGGTTCGAGGGCTCAACTCCACGGGCGGATGGACCCAGTTGAAGTTCATGCCGATCAACCGGCTCGAATTCAATGGCGCTTTCGGCGAAGACTTTTCCGTCCCGCCCAGCCTGGGTTATACCACGACGCCCTATGTGGTTAACGGATTCGTACCGCTCGGGAGAAACGCGAGCGCGTTCTTCAACACCGTTTATCACCTGCGCTCGAACCTGATGCTCTCCGCCGAGTATCGTCGGCTGCGGACGGCCGAGCTTCAGCCGGATGTGTTTTCGGGGAATGTCGTCAGCCTGGGCGCGGCGGCTTTATTCTAGCGCCACGCGCCGGGACGCGGCCGGTCCGCTGCCAGCGACACGTCGGTCGCAAGCTTCGGTCACTTTGTCCTGGTTGAACTGTAGCGAGTAGCAAGCAGCGGGAAGACGGCGCCTTGATGAGCCGATACTTAGCGACCCGACCCTTGAAAGCGCCATGCCATCGCCGAATCGCGGGCCGGGCCGGGGCGTCCCCCCTCCCCCCCTATCGAAAATGCGGGAAGCGAAGCCAAGAAGTCGTTTGTAATCAACAGAATAACATTTTGGCCAGGGCAAACCGAACCCGACCGAAGCCGACCGAACCCAACCTGAGTCCGTATAAGTCTTTTAGATTTGGCACCCCCGTGTTCCGGGGTCGGATTTTGGCGCTTGAGTGTGAAGGCTAATGAGTCGAACCACTCCGCGACCCGCTCTGAGCTTTCTGCTGGCCGTGATGGTGTCGAGCGGCGCGTTGTGGGGGCAAAGCCTTACCGTGAAGGGCCGCGTCACGCTGGTCGGAGCCGTCACCGGCAAGCCCGACGCCGATAACTCCCAGGCGGTGGTGTGGCTTACCTCGCTCGATGATCCGCGAGTTGCCTGGAAGCCTGGAAATCCGACGGCCCATTTCCAGCTGGTGCAGAAGGATAAGCGCTTTAGACCGCACATCCTGGTGGTGCCTGTAGGCGCAGTGGTCGAATTCCCCAACCGCGACCCCTTTTTTCACAATGTGTTCTCGCTTTTCGACGGCAAGCGTTTCGACCTCGGGCTCTACGAGGCCGGCGCCACCAAAACGGTCACCTTCAACGCTCCGGGAGTCAGCTACATCTTCTGCAATATCCATCCCGAGATGAGTGCCGTAGTGCTCGCGATCCGGAGCCCCTATTACGCGATTTCCAGGCCAGCAGGCGATTTCGCGATCGCGAACGTGCCCGCGGGGCTGTATCGATTGAACGTCTGGCAGGAGCGCTGCCCTCCGGAGGCGCTCAAGACGGCAGCTCGCGTCGTTGACGTCTCAGGATCAGCCCTGACTTTAGGTGAGATCCGGCTCCCCGAGTCCGGTGATCTCCTGGCGAAGCACAAGAACAAGTATGGGCAGACTTATGAGCCGGTCCCCTCGACGCCGGGGTACGATCAGCCATGAGGCGTCGGCCGCGAGGCTGGCGCGAGGCTGGCCCGAGGCTGGCCCGAGGCTGAAAGGTCCGGCGGAGGCGCCGGGGAAGGGCTGTGAAGATTTGATATGCGGGGCCGCTTGTGGCGTCCCCTTGTCTGGACTGGCCGTACCGGAGGGCCGCCGGGCAGGCTAAAAAACCAACGAAGAGAATTGGAGGCATCGTGCTCAACTCACGATCTTGGAAACGATTGGTGCTCATGCTGTCCCTTGCCACTGTGCTCGGGGCTTCAGGCTTGAGCTTCCGCCCGCTCACCGCGGACGAAGGCATGTGGACGTTCGACAATCCGCCGTCGAAACTGTTGCAGGAGCGATACGGATTCACCCCCTCGCAGGATTGGCTGGATCACGTGCGCCTGGCGAGCATTCGCTTCAACGATGGCGGCTCGGGCTCGTTTGTGAGCGCCCACGGCTTGGCGCTGACCAATCACCACGTGGCGCTTGGGCAATTGCAGAAGGTGTCGACGCCTCAGAAGGATTACGTCAAGGACGGCTTCCTGGCGCGCACGGAAGCCGACGAGATGAAGTGTCCGGACCTCGAGCTTAACGTTCTCGAATCGATGGAAAACGTCACGGCGCGGGTTCTCGCCGTTGTGAAGCCCGGCGCGAGCGACAAAGACGCTCTCGATGCGCGCAAGGCGGAGATCGCGAAGATCGAGAAGGAAAGCCTCGATTCCACAGGCTTGCGCTCGGATGTCATCCCGCTTTACCAGGGCGGCGAGTACTGGCTCTACCGCTACAAGAAGTACACCGACGTCCGGCTGGTGTTCGCCCCGGAACAGCAGACCGCTTTCTTTGGCGGCGATCCCGACAACTTCACCTATCCGCGCTATGACATCGACATGGCGCTGTTCCGGGCCTACGAGAACGGCAAGCCCGCGGACACGCCCCAGTACCTGACCTGGAACACGAAAGGTCCCGCCGACGGCGACCTGGTGTTTGTGTCCGGAAACCCCGGCTCGACCTCGCGCCTCGAAACCGTGGCGCAGCTCGAGTTCGCGCGCGACTACGCTTACCCGATCACGCTCCAGATCCTCAACCAGCGTCTCGCCGTGCTGCAGAAGTACTCGGCGCGGGGCAGCGAAGAGCAGCGCCAGGCCCTGAACATGATCTTCGGACTCCAGAATTCGCTCAAGGCGATCAAGGGACAGTACGACGGTCTCCAGGACAAATCGCTCATGGCCAAGAAGCAGAAGGACGAAGCCGACTTCCGGGCCCGCGTGGACGCCAATCCGGAATGGAGGCAAGCCTACGGCTCCGCCTGGAGCGAGATTGAAGAGGCGGAAAAGAAGTTCCAGACACACGCCAAAGAGGCTCGCTTTCGCGGCGTCGGCGGGTCTCGCTTGTGGAACACCGCCCAGACCATCGTGCAGTATGTCGCCGAGGTGCAGAAGCCGGATGGGCAGCGTCTCGACGGCTTTCACGATTCTGAGCTCGAATCGTTGAAGTTCCGGCTGCTCTCTCCGGCGCCGATCTATCCCCAGATGGAAGAGGTTCTGCTTGCCGACAGCCTGGCGCGGTCGGCGCGAGAGCTCGGTCCGGACGATCCTTTCGTCAAGGCGGCGCTCGGCGGCCGCTCGGCCGACGAGGTGGCGCACGAACTGGTATCAGGCACCAAGATCGGCGACGCCGCTCTCCGCAAGTCGCTCCTCGACGGCGGACCGGCCGCGGTCGCCGCATCCACCGATCCGATGGTGGTGGTGGCGCGCAACGTCGACCCCTCCGTGCGCGAGGTTCGCAAGTGGGTGGAAGACAACGTGGAGAGCGTCGAGACCAGGGCCGGCGAACAAATCGGCAAAGCGCGTTTCGCCGTCTACGGTAAGTCCACGTACCCGGACGCCACTTTTACCCTGCGCCTCTCCTACGGAACGGTCAAAGGCTATCCCATGAACGGCACCGAGGCGCCTCCTCTGACCACGCTCTATGGACTCTACGATCGCTCCCTGAGCTTCAGCCAGAAGGCTCCGTTTGACCTGGCTCCGCTCTATTGGCAACACAAGGACCAACTGGACCTCACCACGCCGGTGAACTTTGTGACGACGAACGACATCATCGGCGGTAACTCCGGCTCACCGGTCATCGATCGCGAAGGGCAAATAGTGGGGCTGATCTTCGACGGCAACATCGAGAGCCTGGTGGGAGACTTTGTGTATGATGACGCGAGCAACAGGGCCGTAGCCGTGGATACGGCGGTCATGACCGAGGTCATGCGCAAGCTGTATGACGCGGGGAGTCTCGCAGACGAGCTCGAGGGCCACTAGTGGGCTGTCCCAGCTATTTCGTTACAACCACCCCCGACCCCTCTTTATCAAGGAGGGGAGTTCCCCTCCTCGTTGAGGAGGGGTTAGGGGTCGTGGTCACCAACAACCGGCCTAATCCCCGTCGTAACGAATTGAATGGGACAACCCACTAGCCAACCAGCTGATTCTCGTTCCATAGAACGGCGCCGCAGCGAGCGCTGCTCCGTCTGGAAGATGTGATAAGTAGCTTATAGCTATTGAACAATGTGCCGGAACCCTGTCATTCCGAGCGAAGCGAGGAATCTCGCTCTGAAAATAGACAAGTTGCGAGATACCTCGTCGCCTCCGGCTCCTCGGAATGACAGTCTGGATAGGTTTTTCAACGAACTCCTACACTGGCGCAGAACCGTGCATTATCCGCCCTGTCACTTGCAGGCTGGGCCGTCTCGCGGATACCTTTAAGAACTCTCCTACCGCGAGATAGCTTTGCTCGATTATCTGCGCCGGAGTGTTCGCCCAAGACTACGGAGGTTCCATCATCATGGCCGCATCCCGACACCTGTCTACGCGCCTTTCCATCGCGGTGGCGCTCTTTATGGCATCCGCGCTCGCGGCCTCTGCCAGCGAGTTCACCACGGCGGTGAATTACGCCGTGGGCAACTCGCCCATTTCCCTGGCAGTCGGGGACTTTAACGGCGACGGCGCGCCTGACCTGGCCGTAGCGGATCTCACTTCCGGCAAGGTCAGCATTCTTCTCGGCAAGGGAAACGGCACTTTCCAGACGGCGGTGAACTATAGCGCGGGCTCGCGTCCGATTTCGGTCGCGGTGGGGGATTTCAACGGCGACGGCTTCCTGGATCTGGCCGTGGTCAACAACTTGAGCAGCGGCATGGTCAGTATCCTGCTTGGCAAGGGTGACGGGACTTTCACGGCCGAAGCCGCGTACGCCGCGGGCACGTCTTCCCGTTCCGTTGCCGTGGGAGAGTTCAACGGCGATGGCGACCTGGACCTGGCAGTGGCCAATCAGGGGTCCGACAACGTCAGCATCCTGCTCGGCAACGGAAACGGTTCGTTTCAAGCGCCCGTCAACTACAACGCCGGCACGCAGCCTGTTTTCGTGACCGCCAGCGATCTCGGCAACAACGGGGTGGTGGATCTGGCGGTCGCGGACGCTTCGAGCGGCGCTGGCAGCACGATCAGCGTACTGCTCGGAAACGGCAACGGCACGTTCCAGACCGCCGTCGCCTACGACACGGGTTCACGGCCGGAATCCATCGCTGTGGCGGACTTTAACGGTGACGGTCTCCCGGATATGGCTGCGGCTGACTTCAACGCCGCCGAGGTCAGCGTCCTGCTGGGAAGCGGGAACGGAGTTTTCGGCAAGGCCGTGAACTATGCCGTGGGTAGCGGGCCTGTCTCCATCGCCACCGCGGACTTTAACGGCGACGGCAAGGCCGACCTGGTGACGACGAACTTTAACGTGAAGAGCGTCAGCGTTCTGATCGGCAACGGCAACGGCACCTTCAAGACGGCGGTCAATTACGGCACGGGATCGTATCCGCGCGCCGTCACCGCGGTCGACTTGAACGGTGACAACGCGCCCGACATCGAGGTCGCCAACGACATCGGCGACGACGTCAGCATTCTGCTGAACACCGGCGGCACTTTCGTCAACACCACCAGTTCGCCGAACCCGTCCAACGTCGGACAGCCGGTGACATTCTCCACAACGGTGGCCGCCGGCCTGCAGGGATCGCCCGTTCCGACGGGAAGCGTAACCTGGACGGACAACGGGACCAACATGCTCGGCACGGTCACGCTCAGCAACGGCCAGGCGAGCCTGGTCGTTTCCACGCTGACCGCGGGCGTGCATACCATCACCACCGCTTATTCCGGGAGCAGCAGCTACAACCCGAACAGCGCCCCGCCGCTTACGCAAACGGTCAACGGCAGTGGCGGCCCCGCGGTCACCTTCAATCCCGCCAGCCTGACCTTCGCCACCCAACTGATTGGGACGGCCAGCGCGCCTCAGGTCGTGACCATGAGTAATGTCGGCAACGCCACTTTGTTGATCACCAACATCGGGGTTACGGCGAATTTTACCCAGACGAACAACTGCGGCAGCATGCTCGGTGCGGGCCTGAGCTGCATGATCAGCGTGACGTTCATGCCTGCCAAGGTGGGGACGCTCACCGGTACGCTGAGCGTGACTGACAATGCGATCGGCAGCCCCCAGACCGTCAGCCTCTCAGGGACGAGTACGGTCGTCAAACTGGTCCCGTCGAGCCTTAGCTTTGGCAACCAGAACGTGGGCACCACCAGCACGCCTCAGACCGTGACGCTCACGAATCAGTCCAGCAGTTCGGCGCTCAAGATCACCAAGATCAGCATCACCGGAACCGATGCCACGGACTTCGCCCAGAACAACACCTGCGGGAGCAGCGTTCCGCCGCTGGGAAATTGCACGATTACCGTGACCTTCACACCCGAGAGCGCGGGCCCGCTGAGCGCCTCTCTTGCAGTCGCCGACAATGGCGGAGGCAGTCCGCAGGCCGTCCCGTTGTCGGGAACGGGAACAAACTGAGATGTGCGTTGATGCGCCGGCCCGAGAGGCAGGGATCAGAGCGTCCGGCGAAAAAGCGCCGTGGCGAGGCCCATCGATAGCACCGTGAAGACCAGCAGGTAGGCGAGATCCCCGTAGACGGCGCTCAATCCGGTGTTCTTGAGCAAAAGGCACTTGAAAGCGTGCACGGCGTAGCTGAAAGGGTCGACGGTGGAGATGGCGCGCATCCAGGCCGGAAAAGCCTGAACCGGATACACGGCCCCGCTCGGGAAAAACAGCAGGGTATTGAGCACGCCGAAGACGGCGCGCGGAATCAGCGGGTCGCTGACGCGCACCATAATCAGGAACATCATGCTGACCAGGGCCAGGGCCGTGGCCACGATCATGATCGACATGCGCATCATGCGCAGCGGATCGAACGGCTGCGGAATTCCGGCGATCAGCGATCCGACGGTCATCAGCACGGCGCCTGAGAGGATGGCTTTGATGGCGCCCGACAGGTTGAATCCCAAAATCAACTCGAGCTTGGTAATGGGCGTTACCAGATACCCTTCGTGCAGCCCGCGGGCCTTGTCATCGATGAAGATGATGCCGCCGCCGATCATGACCATGACAAAAATCGAGAGCACGATCGATCCCGGCAGCAGGTACTGGATGTACGGAACGTACGGGTACACTTCGACAATGGAAAGCGTAGCCTCCGTCGCTTCGTGCGGCTGAGGAGCCTTTTCATCATAGGCGCTCACCATGCCGGTGAACAGGCTCTCGAGCGTCGAGGATACGAACTGGTCCGTGTTGTCCTCGACCAGCGCCACTTGCGGCGCCTTCTGCGCGAGAACGTCTCGCGAGAAGTTTGGCGGAATGTTCAGCACCCCGTTCAAGCGCCCGTCGCGGAGGTCGCTCAAGGCCTTCCCGGGATCGGCGTAATCGACCGCGGTCACGGTCTCTGCGTTTACGCTGACGGCCCCGAGCATCTCGCGCAGCTTGAGACCCGTGACCTGATGATCTTGGTCAACAACTCCGAGTTTCAAGTGCTTGATCTTTCCCCCGAAGGCATAGCCCAGAACCACGAGCTGGACCAGTGGGAAAACCATCGACACTACGATCAGCAGAGGGCTGCGCCGGAAGCGGCGGAGGTCACGTTCGATCAGGGCCCAGACGCGATTCATACCTTCCTCATACGGGGGTCAGGGGTCGGGGAACCGGGTTCGGGGGCAGGGGAAGCGAGCTTTGTGCGCCGTTTCCGCAGCGCACCAATCAAGCCATTGAGCACCCGGCCGATCTGCTGCGTCGCAGCTCTGCATTCGCCGTAATCGTGCTTACTCATGTAACCTAACCCCTGCGAGATCATCAGGTGCGTTTCTAATTCCATCAGCGATCCTCGGGCTACGCATAGGAACTGAATGTATTCCTTAGTTGATCCGCGGCCCCATCCCTCAGCGATATTGGCGGGTATCGAGACGGCGGACCTGCGAGTCTGAGACGTCAGACCGAATCTCTCGGCAGACGGGAAGGTCTCGGTCGCCCGGTACAGTTGCGTTGCCAAGGCCACTGCCTTCTGCCAGACATCCAGCTCTTCATAGCTATTCACAGTCGTTCCCCAAGTTGCTCCCCAAATCCCGGCCCCTGACCCCCGAGTCCTAGTTTCTCTGTCCGCGCTGGTACATCACGCTCGGGTCGAAGCGCGGCGCGTCCTGCAGTTCGTCGCGGAGCTGCCGTCCCGTGAAATGCATGAAGACGTCATCGAGTGTGGCGGATTGAACCGAGAGCGAGGAAACCGTGACGCCGCTCCGGCGTGCGGCCTCCACCAGCTCGACCGTCGTGCGCGGTCCGTTGCGCGATGCGATGCGATAAAGCTGGTCGTAGAGCTTCACGCTAGCCACGTCCGCCAGGCCTTCGAGCGTCTGCTGCCAGTCGGGCGGCGCTCCGGTAAAGCTCACCTCCAACATGTTCTCTCCCGGAATCGACGCCTTGAGCCGGTGGGGCGTGTCGAGCGCCACCAGCTTGCCGTGATCGACGATGGCGATCCGGTCCGCGAGCTTGTCCGCCTCGTCCATGTAATGCGTAGTCACGAGAATGGTGAGATTACGCTCGCCCTTGAGACGCACCAGCATCTCCCACACCGCCACGCGCGATACCGGATCGAGTCCGGTGGTGGGCTCGTCAAGGAAGAAGATGCTCGGCTGATGCACGAGCCCGCGCGCGATCTCCAGCCGCCGGCGCATTCCGCCGGAGAGAAACTTCACCGGCTTGTCGGCCCACGCGCTCAGGTCCACAGCGTCGAGCAGTTCCTTAATCTGGGCCTTGCGGCGCTCGCGCGGCACTCCGTAAAGCTTGGCGAAAATCAGCAGGTTTTCCTCCAGGCTCAAGTCGAGGTCGGAGGTCGTGGCCTGGGGAATCACTCCGATGCGCTTGCGGACCTCGTTCGGCTCGTCGCGAACGTCGAAGCCGCCCACGCGCGCCGTGCCCTCCGTGGGCTCGATCAACGTGGTCAGCATGCGGATGAGCGTGGACTTTCCGGCGCCATTCGGCCCGAGCAGGCCGAAGATCTCGCCCTGCTCCACCGCGAAGCTGATGCAATCGACAGCAGTAAAATCGCCGAACTTCTTCGTGATGTGGTCCACGTCTATGGCCGGCATCATTCAATACCAGTCAGGAGCGACAACTGACAAGTGACGGGCGACAAGTGAGGCGGGCCGACTGAACCGATGGTCCGCCATTGATTCATTGAGTCAATGAGTCAATCCCTCAATCGTCATTCCGCCCGCCACTTGTCACTTCCTTCGTCACTTGATCGTTCCCACCGGAACCGTCACATACGCCGTCATGCCGAGCGCCAACGCCCGATCCCGGTTGTCCACCCGCAATCGCACCTCGAATGTCTTGATGTCGCGCTCGCTGCGGCTTACATCGCGCTGCGTGGCGAAGCTCGCGTCTTCGCCGCGATAGAAGACGTTGCCCGTGCGCGTCTCGCCGGACGGCAAACGCACCGGGAGGTTTTCGCCCAGGTGCACTTGATCGATGTACGTCTCAGGCACATCGATGCGCACCCAGAGATCGTCCGGGTTGATCAGGGTCACGATGGGTTGGGCGATGTTCACCACCTCGCCTTGCAGCGCCGCGCGCGTGTCCACAAATCCGTCGATGGGCGAGCGAATCTCGGTGTAGTCCAGGCGCACCTGCGCCTGCACCCGTTGCGCCCGCGCCGCCGCCAGTTGTTGAAGACTGGCGTTGAGGTCCTGTTCCCGAACCTTGACCTCTTCCAGGTTGGACTGCGCCATGGCCAGCGACGCTTTTGCCTGCTCGACCTGCTTGGTCAGCGAATCGAGATGAGCCTGGGCGGCATCGCGAGTGGTGCGGGCCGTGTCATCCGACGAAGCCGGGTCAATCCCCTGCTGGAACAGGCTGTGCGTGCGCTGGTACGCCAGGCGATCGTTCTCCAGGTCGGCAGCCGCTTCCTTCTGAGCCGCTTCGGCAGCCGCCAGAGCGGCCTCGGCTTGCTGAATCTGGTCCCGCGTCTGCAGCTCCTGATAGCTCAGAGTGGATCGCGCTCCGTTGGCGTTCGATGCCTGGCTCTCCGCCACGTGCGTGTAGTACGAGTTTTCCGCCGCCAACTCCCTGGGCGCGATCGTGGCCAGCAGCTCGTCCCGGTGGACCGGGTCGCCTTCCTTGACGAATAGCTGTTGAATCTGACCCTGCACCTGCGAGCTCAGCTCAACATCGTTCGTGGTGACGATCCCCGTGAGTGCGAGCGATGTCGCAGGCCGGCCGTAGACGTAGTAGATCGCAGCGGCCGCAGCGGCCAGGATCAGGAGCAAGATGAGCAACTTCTTCACGACTGTGCCTCCACCCAGGACGAAACGATGAGAGGGATGACGAATGATGATCGTTACGACGATCTCTGCTCATCCTCTATTCACGATTCAGCATTTGCCGTTCCCTATTGTACTTGTACGAAGCTCGCTGCGCCGCCATTTCGGTATCCCGGACCTTGTGCGCGTTTTTCTGCAACGGTCACGAACCGAAACGGTTCGGGCGCCGTCTTGTACTGTGGAAGGCACAACGTACGAGTGGATCGAAACCTTGACGGAAGCCGCGGCGATCTTGGACAGCGGTACTAGCGAGCAGGCGCTGGAGAGCGAGTTCGAACAGCGATTGGCGGATTGCGCCACGCTGGCCTATCGCGTGGCGCTCGGCGTGCTTCGCAACCACGCCGAGGCCGAGGACGCGGCCCAGGAAGCCTTCGTGCGCGCGTATCATCACTTTGCGGAGTTGCGCGACCGCGATCACTTCAAGGCCTGGCTGGTGCGCACAAGCTGGCGCCTGGCGATCGACCGGCAGCGGTCGGCCGCGCGACGGGATCGGCGGGAGCAGACGGCCCACGAGTCCGGGACAGCGGGCTCCCCGCAGGCTTCGACAGTCGAGCAGACGGCCCTCGGCCGCGAGTTTCACGAGCGGATCGATCGCGCTGTGGATGCGCTGCCGGAGGACCTGCGGCGCGTCGTGATTCTGGCGGCCATCGAGGGCTACGACATGCGCGAAACCGCCGCGCTGCTGGAAATCCCCGAGGGAACGGTGCGCTCGCGGCTGCATCGGGCCCGAAAGATGCTGGCGGAGAAACTGCGATGAATTGCGAACGCTTTCAGGAATGGATCGAAGAAGCGGCGCTCGGCGTACTCGATGCCTCGCGTCGCGCGCAACTCGACATGCATCTCGAAGCATGCGCGCAGTGCCGAGCCCGGTTCGGGGCCGAGCAGAAGCTGTTCGCGGCCATCGACCAGGGCATCGCGGCGCGGGTGCAAGGGAATCCCTCCGCGGAGTTCGCGGCGCGGGTACGGATGCGTCTGGCGGATGAGCGCGAACGAGTCGGATTCCGCTTCTGGTGGAAGCCTGCTGCCTGGATTCCGATCATGGCTGGAGCTGCGCTGGCGCTGTTGGTCCTGACCGTGTGGTTCGTACGGCGCCCAGTTCATCCACCGGGACGCGAGATGGCCCGGATCGCGTCCAGGCCCTCGACGCCCGCGCCCGTCGCGCGCACGAACGGGTCGTCTGAGCAAGCGAGGTTGAAGCCGCCTCGGAGTGCTTCAGCGCCGAGGCCGCGGTACACGTCGGCCGGCGTCTCAAGGGCCGATCGTAGGCGGCAAGCGAGTCCGGAAACCAAGCAGCCGCAGTTGCAGGTCCAGATTCAACCGGGACAGTGGGCAGCCGTCAACAGCCTGTACCGGGCCGGGCAAGTCGGACTCCTCAAAGGCGCACAAGACCAGCCGGCCTCGCCCGAGCAACCGTTGCAGGTAAAGCCCGTGGAAGTTTCTCCCCTTGTTGTTGCAGAGCTTCAGGACCCGAAGCCTGTCGGGACAGATGACGCTAACGTTCAAGATCGCTAAGGAGGCGAAGATGAAGAAGACCCAGTGTATTGCAGGATCGGTTGGGGCCCTGCTGCTGATGGCTGCTCTTTCGGGTGCGCAAGCGCAGGATGCCACCAAAATAACCACACCGCTTCAAGTGACAATTATTTTCAACGAATACGAAGGAAGCAAGAGGATCAGCACCTTGCCTTACCAGATGGCCTGCAACGCCAGCCCGCACGTTGAGACCTCGTCGCTTCGGCTCGGCTTGAGGGTGCCCATCGCCACAAGCGGGAACAAGGAATCGAGCCAGTTTATATATCAGGATGTGGGCACCGATATCGACTGCCGTGCGACGTCCGCCGGTGATGGCGGCGGCTTCCTCATAGGGCTTGGCCTCAAGCGCAACGTGATCTATCCGCCTTCGGAGTCGCCGAAGCCCGCGGAGTGGCAGCCTGGCTCGCCCCTTCAGGATCACCCGATCTTCGGCGGGTTTGAAGCCGACGTGAAGAACCTGCTCCTGCGCGACGGAGAATCGGTCCAGGCAGCGACCGCCACGGACCCGGTGAGCGGCCATCTGTGGAAGATCGACGTCAGCCTGAAAGTGGGAAAGTAGCCGCCTGATCGCGGCTTGTGGTGCAGGCGGCCTGCCTGCCGGCTTCGTCCGGCCTCGCAGGGCCGGAAGCCTGCACCACGACCAGCGACAACAAACCGCCAGTCATCAGCCTCTGACAACCAGCCCCCGCTTTTCGCAGCCCATGCCTTTTCCCGGCCACTGCTCCTCACGCCGGATACCGAGTTTTGCTAAGATGCTTGACAAGGGAGCTTTGAGTGTTTTCGCGCCACAACCGGATGATCGCCGCGCTTTACCTCCTGGGCGATGCCCTGATGGTGCTCGCGAGCTGTTCCTTCGCCTACTACGCTCGCAGCCACTTCTTCCCGCACCTGCGCGTGTTCTACACGGGCCGCTTCTACCTGTGGTTGATGCCGGCCGTGCTTCTGATCTGGATTTGCACGGGTCTCGCGGCCGGGATCTATCGCGAGATCCGGGAGGATGACTGGCGCTCGGTGCTCTGGGATCCGCTGAAGGTCAACGTGATGGCCACGCTGATCCTGTTGGCCTTCACCGTCGCCGTCAAGGACGAATACGTCAGCCGGCTGCTGATCACTCTGTTCTCGATCACGGTTCTCGCCGCCATGATCGCCCTGCGTCTGGCGGCGCGGCAGTTCGGCCCGAGCCTCCGCGCCGCCTTCGGCAACGTACAGCAACTGCTGGTGGTGGGCCGCACGCCGGAAGCCCTGGAAATCGCGCGCGAGATTGAGATCAACGAAGCGCAGGGCGTGAGGCTGGCCGGATTCGCCCTGCCGGGAGCGGCGGGCGCGGCCAAAGGCATCGACCACCCCCAACCCCTGATGGGGGTGGGGAGCGAGCAGCGCCAGACGCAGGTGATCCCGGAAGGGAGCCGGCTGACGAGCGCCGAATCGGGGCTCGCGCGCTCCTACCCGCTTTACGCCTTGCGCGATCTCGCGGAGCTGCTGCGCGCGCACGTGATCGACGAAGTCATCTTCGCCGTTTCCCGCGACGAGCTTGAGGGCCTGGAAGAGACCTTTCTGCTTTGTGAGGAGGAAGGCGTCAAAAGCCGGGTGCTGGTGAGCTTCTTCCCGCATGTGATCTCGCGGGTTTATCTCGAGCGGCTGCGCGACATGCCTCTGCTCACCTTTTCCACCACGCCCGAGAACGAGCTGCTGCTGCTCGCCAAGCGGGTGGTGGATTTCGCCATGGCCCTGGCGCTCGGGGTGCTGCTCTCGCCCCTCTTCCTGGTGCTCGCGCTCGTGATCAAGCTGACTTCGCGCGGACCCATCCTCTACCGCCAGACGCGCTGCGGCCTCGGCGGGCGCAAGTTCACGCTTTACAAGTTCCGCTCCATGCACCAGTACGCCGACGAGCAGCGCCGCGAGTTGCTGCCGCTCAATGAGCTGGACGGGCCGGTCTTCAAGATTCGCGATGACCCCCGCTGCACGCGCGCGGGCCGCTTCATGCGCCGCTTCAGCCTGGACGAACTGCCGCAGCTCATCAACATCATCAAGGGCGATATGTCGTTTGTGGGGCCGCGCCCGCCCCTGCCCGAAGAAGTGGCGCACTACGAGCGCTGGCAGCGCCGGCGCCTCCGCATGCAGCCGGGACTCACCTGCCTCTGGGCGCTCGAAGGCCGCAACAAATTGAACTTCCGCCGCTGGATGGAACTCGACCTCGAGTACATCGACACCTGGTCGCCCGCGCTCGATTGGAAGATTCTGCTGAAAACCATTCCCGTGGTTCTGCTCGGGCGCGGGGCGAGCTAGCAGGCTGCGGGAAGATACGCGTAGGGGCGCTGCTTGCCGCGCCCCGGATTCTGACGCAGGACGCCTGGGCCGACTGCGGCGCGGGGTGACCGGAATTCGGGTAAAGATTAGGGATAGGAGCGGAAAGGCTCATGGCGCGCGAATACATTGAAAAGCGAAGCGAGGGATACTACCTTACGGGCTCGCGCGTTTCTCTGGAGTCAGTGATCTGCCCCTTCCTGGATGGGGCCTCGCCCGAAACTCTGGTGGATGAATTCCCGACCCTCTCCCTCGAGCAGGTTCACGGCGCCGTAACTTTCTATCTCGCACATCGGGCCGAAATGGACGCCTACCTGGCCGAAAATGACCGGCTGGGAGAAGAAGTCCGCAAGCACCAATCCCCGATTCCTCCGGCCTTGGCTTGATCCTCGTACCGCAAAGGCTGGCCGTGAGCAACACAATCGAGGAACTGCTCCTCGTTTGGTTTGTCTCGGAAGCGGAAGAATAGGTAAACCAGATTCGTTGCCTTCCACTCTAAGACGCCTCGATTCACTTTCTCCGCGTTTCCGTTACCGACGCTGACGAACCAGCAGCCTAAGGAAACTATCAAGCGCAAATCTGCGAAATCCACATGGGCCGCTTGACGTCGATAGGTCCGCAGGTATAAGCTCACGAGCGTTCTCGGGCTGGGATTTCTCGGAAGCGGAACCTGGTCCTGGTCTTTCACAGGGTAGTCATCCAACAAACCGGCAGAGTGCCGAGCATAGGGGGCAGCGATGAAGGTTCATTCCTTCGGTAAGCACACGCTTCGCGTCGATGGAGTGTACCCATTCGGCGGGACCGGTTTTTGGTTCGACAGCAACAGCCGGCGGCAGCGAAGAGCCTTTGCGCTATCGGTGTCCCTTCTGCCGTTTGCT
>DASZIG010000117.1:0-112802 GCA_035949375.1 Terriglobia bacterium
GGCCGGGGGGCGGCGTTTTTTTGTGGGGGGCGGCTAACCTCAGTCGCCCTACGGGCTCCATCGGTCCGTCGCCCCCCACAAAAAAGGAAAGCGGAACTTCTTACTTTGCTCAGAACAGGAACTCCTTACTTTGCCTTGACACGGCAAGGCGCCGGCATCGATCGCAGGCCGTTTTTTGACCAGTGTGTAGGCTTTTAGTAAGATCAGAATTGCTCCGGGCTATTCCGGCCGCGAACCAAGGGCCAGGGAAGGCCCGTTCCATCGTGATGCTCCGTTTCTATACCGCCGGCGAATCCCACGGCCAGGCTCTGGTTGCGATGATGCTGGGGCTACCGGCCGGGCTCGAACTCGACCTTGCCTGGGTGGATCGTGAGCTCAAGCGGCGCATGGGGGGGTACGGGCGCGGCGGGCGCATGAAGATCGAGCGTGATCGCGCCCAGTTTCTTTCCGGAGTCCGCCACGGCCGGACGATCGGATCGCCGATCACGGTCCTGATCGAGAATCAGGACTGGAAGAACTGGACTCAGGCGATGGCCGTGGAAGCAAGTCCCGAGGCGCGGGCGCAGTATCGGCCCCTGGCGCAGCCGCGGCCGGGCCATGCCGATCTGGCCGGCTGCCTCAAGTACAATCTACCGGACGCGCGCTACGTTCTCGAGCGCGCGAGCGCGCGCGAGACCGCCGCGCGGGTGGCTCTGGGCGCCGTGGCCAGGCTGCTTTTGCGCGAGTTTGGGATCGAGATCGCCAGTCACGTGATCCAGGTGGGCCGGGTGCGCCTGGCCTCGAGCGCGCCTTTCGATGCCGTCCGGGCGCTCCGCGAGCGGGAAGAAATTGTGCTGAACTGTGTGGACGCCGAGATCGAGGCGCGTATGAAGGGCGAAGTGGACCAGGCCACCCGGGATCGCGATTCGGTGGGAGGCGTTTTCGAAGTGGTCGCTCACGGCGTTCCGCCCGGGCTCGGCTCCATGGCCCAATGGGACGAGCGCCTGGACGGCATCCTGGCTCAGGCGATTGCCTCCGTTCAGGCCGTGAAGGCGGTCGAGATCGGGAACGGCGTGGACAGCGCGGGACGGTTTGGCTCCGAGGTCCACGACGAGATCGGTTATGATCGCGAGCAGTCGCGATTTACGCGCAAGTCGAACCGGGCGGGCGGCCTCGAGGGCGGCATGTCGAATGGCGAGGAGATCGTGGTTCGCGGCTACCTCAAGCCGATCTCGACCCTGCGCCGGCCGCTCGAATCAGTGGACTTTGGCAGCCGCGAGCCGGTGAAGGCAGCCTACGAGCGCTCCGACGTCTGCGTGGTGCCAGCCGCGGGTGTGGCCGCCGAGGCGATGATGGGCCTGGTGCTGGCGCGCGCGTTTCTCGAGAAGTTCGGCGGCGATTCCCTGGAAGAGACGCGCCGCAATTTCCGGGGCTATCAGGAGCAGGTGCGGCGGTTCTGAGAGCAGTGACGAATTGGCGGGTGACGGTGCTCTTGCTTCCTTTCTTGTCACTTGCCACTCCTCACTTGCCACTTTCTCTCGAATGATCTATCCCATCGTCAAGTACGGTCACGAGGTTCTCGGCAAGGTGGGCGCGCCGATCACGCAGTTTGACGAGGATCTCGAGAAGCTGGTGGCGGACATGTTCGAGACCATGTACGCCGCGCACGGCGTGGGACTGGCCGCGCCGCAGATCGGTCTATCGAAGCACCTTTGCGTCATCGACACCACGGTCAGCGAGCAGGAGAAGGGAGCGAAGCTTGTGCTGGCCAATCCCGTCATTCTGGCTGTCGAGGGCCGGCTGATGCATGAGGAGGGCTGTCTGAGCCTGCCCGACTTCCGCGCCGACACGCCCCGCCCTTCGAAGGCCACCGTACGCGCGCAGGACGCGCACGGCCGCGAATTTACCATGACGGGGGAGGGTCTGCTGGCGCGAGCCTTCTGCCACGAGACCGACCACCTTAATGGCGTCCTGTTCATTCAGCACCTGAGCGCGCTCAAACGCGAGTCGATCAAGCGCAAGATTCGGAAGCTGACGAAGGCCGGGGATTGGTAGTTTAGGCCGACGCCCGCCTCCCGCTGCCCGCCCATGAGACTGATTTTCTGTGGCACACCTCAATTCGCCGTGCCTACCCTGTTGCGGCTGAAGCACTCGCCCTTCCGGATCGAGTTGGTACTGACGAACCCGGATGAGCCCAGTGGCCGTGGCCGGGCGCTGAAGACGCCGCCGGTTAAACAGGCGGCTCTCGATGCCGGGCTCGAGGTTTTTCAGCCGCGCAGATTCAAGGCGCCGTTCACGCGCGCTCTCGTGAGCCATTACCGTCCGGACGCCATCGTCGTTGTGGCCTATGGCCACATTATTCCCGGTTGGATGATCGATCTGCCGCGTTTCGGGTGCATCAACCTGCACGCCTCACTGCTTCCCAAGTATCGTGGCGCCGCGCCTGTCCCCTGGGCCATTGTCCGCGGCGAGCAAGTGACCGGCGTGACCACCATGAAGATCGACGCCGGACTCGACACAGGCGACATTCTGCTGCAACACGAGACCGCGATCGGCCCGGAGGATACCAGCGAGACGCTTCTCGATCGCCTGAGTGTGGCCGGCGCCGATCTGATGGCCGAAACGCTGCATGCCCTGAGCCGAAACGAGATCGCGCCACGGCCGCAGGACCACAGCCGTGCGACCCTGGCACCCATGCTCAAGAAGGAGGACGGCCGGATCGATTGGTCGCTCGCCGCCGAAGAGATTGAGCGCCGTGTGCGTGGACTGCGTCCCTGGCCCGGGGCTCATACCGGTTTCCGCGGCAAGGGTCTGCATCTTTGGCGGGCGTCGGTAGCCGGCGCGGGCTTTGAAGCCGAACCCGCAACGCTCGTGGCTCACGCCGGGAGGCCTCTGGCTGTTTGCGGCCACCACACAGCCCTCGAACTCGCCGAAGTCCAGGTCGAGGGCCGCCGGCGAGTCTTGGGCTCTGATTTCTTGAACGGGATCCGGCTCCAGCCCGGCGAAAAGTTCGAAACACCCTCCGCCTGATCGCGTACACCCACCATGCCCGTCTCACCCGCTCGCCGCCTCGCTTATCAGGTCTTGAGTCGTGTGGAAGGCGGCACGGAGTTCGCGGCGGACCTGCTGCGGGCTGATCGAGGCCCGCTCTCCGAAGCCGACCGCCATCTCGCGACCGAGCTGGTTCTCGGCGTGCTCCGCCGCCGCGCTCAGCTCGATGATTGCATCCAGCGCCTTTCGGCTCGGAAGCTGAGCTACTTCGATCCCGAGGTCGTCACCATTCTGCGTCTCGGCATCCACCAGATTTGCTTTCTCGAGCGCATTCCAAAGTCGGCGGTCGTCAACGAAGCGGTGGAGATGACCAAGGCGGCGCGCAAGGGTTCGGCGACCGGATTGGTGAACGCGGTGCTGCGCAAGTGCGAGCCCGTGGCGATTGCCGGCGACGCCGATCCTGGTGCGGTGCAGTTGGCGTTACCCGATTGGCTCCGCGAGCGCTGGGAGCGGCACTTCGGTGCGGCAGCAGCAGCGGCCCTGGCCGGCTGGACCTTGAAAACACCGGCCACGGTCCTGCGGGCGATCGACGACGACCGCGACCGGCTGAGCGATGATCTCGCGGCTGCAGGAATCGCGGTTCGCGCGGCAGCCTGGGCTCCCGGCGCGCTCGTCGTTGAACGGGGCAGCATCACTGAATCCGATCCCTGGCGTGCTGGACGCGTCGTGATTCAAGAAGAGGCTTCGCAGCTTGTGGGGTCGCTCGTCAAGCCGCATCCTGGCCACCGCGTGCTCGACGTGTGCGCCGCGCCCGGAATGAAGGCCGCGCAGATCGCCGCTGGCCTTCGCCAGGGTCTGCTGATCCTCTGCGACCGCAGCGAGCGCCGCTTGCGGAGCATGATTCCCGGCCCGCGGATGCCCGCCGGGGTTCAGTGTCACTATGTCCGGCTCGATGCCGCAGCGCCTCTGCCCTTCGCGCTGCCCTTCGACCGCATCCTGGTAGACGCACCGTGCTCCGGTACCGGGACGCTCGCACGCAACCCTGAGATCAAGTGGCGCCTCAAGCTGGAGGACATCACGCGGCTGGCCGCGACGCAGGCTCGAATGTTGCATTGCGCGCTCGATGCGCTGGCCCCCGCAGGCCGGCTGGTGTACGCCACGTGCTCGCTCGAACAGGGGGAGAACGAAGATGTCGTCGAGAGCGTTCTAGCCGGGCGGCAGACATTCGCCGTGCTGCCGCGCGTTACGCTGGCGCGGGAATGGCCGCATCTCAGCGCCTTCTTCGACGAGCGCGGATACTTTCACAGCCGGCCCGATCTTCATGGCATGGACGGCTTCTTTGCAGCGGTGATCGAGCGCAGGCAGGAGTGATGGCGGGTCAGCAGGGCGTTATAATACTGACAGAGGCTGAACCGGGCGCAGTCCACATGGCAGCAACGCTTAAAAACGTCCTTCAGGCGAACACGCGCGAGGGCGAGCTGTATGAGAAGCTCGACCGCGATTGGGTGCGGTGTTTCGCCTGCGGCCACGCTTGCCGCATCCCGCCGGGACAGGTCGGTGTGTGCAAGGTGCGGTTCAACGAAGGCGGAAAGTTGCTGGTTCCCTGGGGCTACGTGGGCGGCGTACAGTGCGACCCCATCGAGAAGAAGCCCTTCTTTCACGCCTATCCGGGCGCTCTGGCCTACAGCTTCGGGATGCTCGGGTGCGATCTGCACTGCGCGTATTGCCAAAACTGGGTGACCTCGCAGGCCCTGCGCGACCCTGCGGCCACGAGCGCACCCTTGCGCGCCGCGCCCGAGGAGATGGTGGAAGACGCCGCGCGCCTTGGTGCGCGCGTGCTGGTGAGCACTTACAACGAGCCATTGATCACGAGTGAGTGGGCGGTTGAAATCTTCAGGCTGGCAAAGGCAGCGGGCCTGAGCACGGGCTTCGTTTCGAACGGAAACGGCACGGCGCCAGTGATCGAATATCTGCGCCCGTGGGTCGACCTTTACAAGGTGGACCTCAAGAGCTTTGACGACCGGCATTACCGCCAGTTGGGCGGCCGCATCGAGCCCATACTTGACACCATCCGGCGTCTGCACGCCCTTGGGTTCTGGCTGGAGATCGTTACCCTGATTATTCCAGGCTTCAACGATTCGGACGACGAACTGGCGCGCCTTTCCGGATTTCTGGCCGGCATCTCGCCCGACATTCCCTGGCACGTTACTGCCTTTCACCAGGATTACAAGATGACCGAGCCGGAGAGCACTCCACCGGAAACGCTGATGCGCGCCGCCGAGATCGGCAAGGGCGCCGGCCTGCGCTTCGTCTACGCCGGAAACCTGCCGGGCCGGGTCGGCGATCTTGAAAACACGCGCTGCCCCCGCTGCTCCGAGCTGGTGATTGAGCGCTACGGCTACCAGATCCGGCAGTACCGCCTGACCGTGGAGGGCGCATGTCCGCGATGCCGTGCCGCCGTCCCGGGCCGCTGGGCATCGCGCTTCCAGGGACAGATCACGGCGTCTCCCTTCCTGGCGCGCCGCCACACGATTCGCGCCCGGTGCGGTTGACTCGCGATCGTCTCTCGTTCGACGTGCTACATGTGGGTTTGCGCGGGGAAGAACGTGCTCGCCACCAGCACGAGCGTCAGCGCGATCATCACGACACAAGTCACCCAGGCGATAATGTTGAAAGTCCGGTTGTTGCGATAATCCCCCATCAGGTCTTCCCGGTTGATCAGGCGCAGCATGAAGATCAGCACGAAGGGCAGCAGGATGCCGTTGATCACCTGGGAAAGCAGGATGATGGGAATCTGTCTGTCCTCGTTCAGAAAGAGAACCACCAGGGCGCCGATCGCAATCAGCGACGTGTAAAGAGCATAAAAAGCCGGAGCTTCGTGCAGCCGCTTGTTGACGCCGGATTCCACGCCCAGGCCCTCGCAAACGTAGTAAGCGGTCGCGAGCGGAAGGATGCACGCGGAGAACAGAGACGCGTTGCAGAGCCCGAAGGCGAACAGGTAGCTGGCCGCTCTCCCGGCGAGCGGACGCAGCGCCAGGGCGGCGTCTCCCGGAGTTTGGATCTTGCCGTGGCCGGCTACGTAGATCGTGGCGGCGCAGGCGGCGATGATGAAGAACGCAACCACGTCCGTCATGATGCAGCCCACGATCACGTCCCAGCGCGAGAGCCGGTAGTCCTTCACCTTGATGCCCTTCTCGACCACGGCCGATTGCAGGTAGAACTGCATCCAGGGCGCGATGGTGGTTCCCACGAGGCCAATCAGCATGAAGAGATAGCTTGAATTGAACCGCATGTGCGGAATGAAAGTACCCTTCAGCGCGTCGGACCAGTGGGGATGTGCGAGAAAGCAGGAGATGGGGTAGGCGACGTAGAACAGGCATGCCACCAGGAAGATTTTCTCCACTGACTGATACGTGCCTTGCACCACCATGACCCAGACCAGCAGCGCCCCGAGCGGCACCACAATGTACCGGCTGGCGCCGACCACGGACATGCCTGAGGCCAGGCCGGCGAACTCGGAGATCGTGTTGCCGAGGTCGGCGACGAGCAACAACGCCATCACGAGGAATGTCATGCGCAAGCCGTATTCCTCGCGAATGAGGTCCGCCAGCCCCTTGCCGGTCACCACCCCCATCCGGGCCACCATCTCCTGAACCACGATCAAGGCCACGGTGACAGGGAGCAGCGTCCAGAGCAGCGAGTAGCCGAAGGTGGCGCCCGCCTGCGAATACGTAAGGATTCCGCCGGCGTCGTTGTCGACGTTGGCCGTGATGATTCCCGGCCCGACGACGGCCATGAGAATCAGCAGGCGAGTGCGAAAATGGCGAAAGCGTTTATTCATGGCGCGAACGGCGTCCGGGCCCCGGTCAACTGCGGTTCACCACGACTTCCAGCACGTCGTCGGCGGTGACCACGCCGAGCAGGTGAGACTTCTCATCGACGACGGGCAGGGCTACCAGATTGTATTTGTGAAACAGCGCCACCACCGATTTCTGATCCGCGTGCGCATGCACGGAAATCAACGGGTCCATGGAGAGTTCCTTGAGGTGCGTCGAGCTATCGGCCAGCAGAATCTGCGCCAGCGGCACGACTCCCGTCAGCGCACCGCCGGCGCCGATCAGGTAGATCATGTGGACCGATTCGAGCTTGCCTTCGAAGGTGCGCAACGCCGCGATGGCGCCTTCCAGGGTGGCTTCTTCACCAACCACGATGAATTCCGTGGTCATCAAGGCGCCGGCCGTGCGTTCTTCAAAGCCGAGCAACGAGCGCACTTCGGTGGCTTCCTCGGTCTCCATGTCGGCCAGCACTTCGGCGGAGGCCTCGGGCGGCATCTCCTGCAGCACGTCCGCCGCCTCGTCGGGAGACATTTCTTCCACAATGTCAGCGGCCTTTTCCGAAGGCATGCTTTCGAGCAGCGCGGCTTGCATCTCCGTGGGAATCTCGGAAATCACCTCGGCGGCGGTCTCGTCGTCCAGGCCCTCGACCAGGGCTTTTTGCTCATCGCGGCTCAGGCTTTCCAGAATGTCGGCAATGTCTGCCGGGTGGAGCTCGGAAAGCCGGTCGTAGGAGATGCGCAGCTTCACGCGCCGCGCGGGATCGGGCTCAATGAGATTGACGAACTCCCAGGGGATCGTCTTGGACGGGATCGGGCTCGTCAGGGAGCGAATGCGATGCTTCGCGATGGTGCCCTGCAGCAGGCGGCGCAGGCCCGCCGCCAGACCGACGTCGGCCCCCACGATGCGCAGTTCGGCATGGCCGTTCAAGGGCTGAATGTCAAAATCGACGTCATTGACGCGCACCACCTTGCGGTGATTCACGTCGATGATTTGCTGGTCGAGAACGTCTTTCTTCACTCGCAGCAGGCCCTCGTCGGGAGCATGCACTACGAGGCTGGCGGCGGGCACGGTGGTCTGGGCCGCGAGCATGGAGATAGACTGAACCTGATCATGGGGAATGCGGAGAACGGTCTTACGGGGCGATTTCACGAGGTACAAAGCGACGCGCTGGGCGTTCTGACTGGGGTCAACGCACAGATCCTCCAGGCGCCCCAGATATTCCCCCTTGACATCGTAAAAGGGCAGACGTTCGAGCTCGGTGAAGTAGATCATTGGCCGCTCCCGGCGGACGAATGACGGGAGGAACAGGCAGGCGCTCTCGTGCGGGGGTCAAACAAAAAACCCCGCGAGAGACTCCTTCCAGCGTCTCGCGGGGCACCTCTGCTTCCGAACCCCGAAGTCCGCCTACGGACCCTCCGCCTTCGCCTTTTGCTGCGCTTCCATCTGATTCTCGCGGCTTCTTCGCGCGCCGCAGTCCTCCTTATGAAGGATGCTCCGCGCCTTGTCAACAAAAAAGAGTGTTAAGAATCAGCGCCCGGCATTCGGCCTTCACAAGATCCGAAACTGCGACGGCTGAGTCGTAAGTTTCCGCCATCAAGTCTCGCCGGATCGCGGGCTACATCTTCATGGTCCACTTGATTCCGTTCAGAAGCATCGTCTGGTAGCGCGGATCCTTCCAGACGGCCAGTTCGTGTCCGAGCCCGGTGTAGAACACGCGGCCCTCGCCGAAGTTCCGCGTCCAAGCGAGCGGCCAGCCGTAGAAGCGCCGATGGACCCCGGATTTGTTCAGGTCCACCGAATTGGGATCGAGGCGCAGAAGGACGTGCGAGTCCTGATACTGAAAGTCCGAGATCTGATAAATCTCGTCGGTGATCTCGAACGAAGGCGCGAGCGCGCTCACGATGGGATTGGCGGGCTCCGTCACGTCGACGGTCACCTTCTGGTGCCAGGGATGATCGTTGAAATAGCCTCCGATGAGCTGCAGGTATTCCGGCCACATGTAGAAGGTGTCGGTGGCGCTGTGGACGCCCACGAATCCGTGACCGGAACGCACGAAGTCGAGAAAGGCCTCTTTCTGCTGATTGTTCATGGGCAGCTCGCCCGTGGTGTAGAACATCACGGCGTCGAACTTCTGCAGGTTGTCTTCGGTAAACGCGCTGACGTCGTCGGTCACCGTCACATCAAACGCGCCTGAGCTCCGGCCGATTTCGGCGATGATATCGCGCGAGGGAGCGACGGTGTCGTGCTTGAACCCCGCCGAAAGCGTCATGTAGAGCAGATGCCCTTTGCGCGGCGCCTGTGGCGCGGCGCGCGGGTGCATGGGAGCGAGCACGATCACTCCGAGGGCGGCCAACAAAAAGACAGCACTACGCTTGAGGATTCTCATCAACCCCTCCTCGTCAATTCCAGGTTCGCTCCGGGCAGCAAAGCTGCTACCGGAGGGCCCCGGCGGTCACGGGCTGGCCCACCAGCGCCTTTCGGATTTCCCGGCAGAAGGCCGGTAGATCGGCCGGCATGCGCGACGTGATCAAGTTGCCGTCCACCACCACTTCCTGGTCCACGTACTCTCCGCCGGCGTTGATCACGTCATCTTTGATGGCGCGATAACAGGTCACGCGGCGCCCGCGCGCAAGCCCGGCCGAGGCCAGCATCCACCCCGCGTGGCAAATGGCCCCAACCACCTTGCCCGCGGCGTGCATCTCGCGCACGAAGGCCACCATACGCGCATCCTGGCGCAGCGCCTCCGGAGCCCATCCGCCGGGAATCACGACCGCGTCGAAATCAGCGGCACGCGCGTCCGCGATGGCCTCATCCGAGACGACGGGATAGCCTTTCTTGCTCAAGTAAGTCTGCGCAACTTCGGTGCCCACCGTGACCGTTTCAGCGCCGTCCTCGCGGAAACGAAACAAAGGGTACCAGACTTCGAGTTCCTGATAGTGGTCAGCCACCAGGACCGCGATTCTTCGTCCTTCCAATTCCATGCAGCCTCCTATGGAGCCAGCCGCCATCTTAACTCCGGAACCACGACCTTCGAAAGCGAGATCCTACGAGATCGGTGCAGCGGGTCAGGTCAAGGTAAAGGCGCTTCCGAGTGATGCCATGACGGCGAAAATAGCGCACCCATGCGCGGCGCTTTCCCGTGGCCGCGCCGCTCTCACTGGTCCGAAGGCTTCGGGGGCGGGACGTCACGGTCAATCTGCTGCTTGAAACGCCAGAGCACCTTGAGGGTGATGAAGTTCAACACGCTCAAGATGACCGCGACCTCGTAGCGTCCCATGGCCACGGCGGCGCCCACCACGCCGGTGCTCCAGATGCTTGCCGCTGTCGCGGTACCCTTGACCGTGGCGCCCTCTTTGAGGATCGCGCCTCCGCCCACAAAGCCGATGCCCGCGATCATCCCTTGCAGCACGCGAGACTGGCTGGCCGCATCGCCGCCCACAACCAGCAGCAGATACCCGCAACTGGCCATGGCGACGATGGGAAAGGTCCGCACGCCGACGCTGTGCGCTTCGCGCTCGCGCTCCCAGCCTACCGGCAGGGTGAGCAGGTAGGCTACAACGATCTTCACAAGGGACGTCCAGGCTTGAGACAGGTCGAAGCCGAGAAGGGCGTGTGGCGGCATGGGGGACGGCATCAAGTCTCCTCAGTGCACAGGTCTGTGCGCTCCGTGCCAAACAATGAGTTCGAACTAAAACGGGCAGGCACGCGAACCTGCCCCTACTCCATCTCTACCAGTTGCGCGCTACGAATGGCGGGAATGGCCCGAAGCTCGGCCAGCGTTTCCGGAGGCACACTGTGGTCCACATTGACCAGCCCGATGGCTTCGTGCGATTCCGCGTCGCGGCCGAGCGCGAAGCTGCCGATATTGATTTTGCGCTCGCCGAGCAGCGTTCCCACGCGGCCGATCACGCCCGGGACATCCTGGTTCTGGATGACGAGGATCACGCCCCGCAGCGGCGCTTCCACGTCCACTTCATTCAACCCCAGGATGCGCATCGAGTCGCGCAAGCCTACCGCGCCCAGGACGGAAACGGTCCCGGCGGCCCCGCGCAAGGCCACGCCGAGCGAGTTTGAGGCCGTGGCGCGCCGGGCACTGCGGACCTCCGTCACTTCCAGGCCGCGGCTCTCGGCCAGGCTGCCCGCGTTCACAAAATTGACCTCCTCCTCGGAGAGCGTGCGGCGCAGCACGCCGGTCAATACGGCGCTCTTGACGAGGTGCGTGTTCAGGTTGGCGAGCCCGCCATCGTAACTGATGCGAAGCTCCTCGAGCGGCCCGCCGGAGATCTGAACCAGAAACGTTCCGAGGCGCTCGCCGAGCTCGAGGTAAGGGCGGAGCCGCCGGTATTCTTCGGCCGAGACCGGCGGCAGGTTCACGGCGTTGCGCACCACGCCTTCCCGCAGGTAGTCGCGCACCTGCTCGGCGATGCGGATGCCGACGATCTCCTGCGCTTCCTCGGTGGAGCCGGCGATGTGAGGCGTGGCGATCACGTTCGGATGGGCGACCAGCGCCGAGTCTTTGGGAGGCTCGACCTCGAAAACGTCAAGACCCGCGCCGCCCACGTGTCCGCTCTGAAGAGCTTCGAGCAGCGCCGCCTCGTCCACGAGCTCGCCGCGCGCGCAATTGACAATGCGTACGCCGGGACGCGCTGCCGCCAGGGTCTTGGCGTTCACCAGGTGCCGGCTTTCGGCGGTGGCCGAAGCGTGCAGGCTGACAAAATCGCTCGAAGCGAGCAGTTCTTCGAGCGACGTCACCAGCTTGACGCTATGATCGGCGGCCAGGCGCGGCGCGATGTGCGGATCGTAGGCGGAGACTTCCATCTCGAGCGCCTTTGCCAGGCGCGCCACCTCGGCGCCGACGCGGCCAAATCCGACGAGACCCAGAGCCTTGCCGCGCAGTTCCTGGCCGAGGAATGCCTTCTTCTCCCACCGGCCCTGCTTCAAGGAAACGTCGGCCTGCGGAATGCGCCGGGCCAGAGCCAGCATCAGCGCCAGCGTATGCTCGGCGACGCTCTCGGCATTGCCGCCCGGAGTGTTCATGACCACCACTCCCTTGAGCGTGGCGGCGTCCAGATCCACGTTGTCCACACCTACCCCGGCCCGGCCAATTACCCGCAGGCGGGCGGCATGCTCAAGCAGTCCGGCGGTGACCTTGGTGGCGCTGCGCACAACCAGCGCTTCGGCGCTGCGGATCTCGTCCACCAGACGCTGCTTGCGCGTGGCTGCGTCGCCTTTCTCGTGACCCAAGTCTACGACCTGCCACGATGGGTCCGCCCGCAGCACCTCAATGGCCTTCTCAGAAACGTCATCGGCAATCACGATCTTCACGGCGCTCTCCGATCCTTATTGGCCCTCTTTTGTGTTGCTGACCGCCAAATTCGAGCCTTGTAATAGGGGTTAAGTTTTTTATCTTCAGCTACCTAACGGCTTTAATCGTGTAAGTGTCTTATTCTTCAATGATATAACGGCTTTCAGGGAATATGGAAAACAGAAGCGCTTTGTTTTCAGCAACCTAACGGCTTCGTTCGTAACGTTTTTAAATTTTCGCGCCGGGCGTCCCGTCAGGCTTGGTTTTCCCTCCTATCCCTGACGCTGCAAGTAGACCTCTTCGGCGGCGCGGACGCCGGCGCCCAGTTCGATTTTGTGTCCGAGCTTGACCAGAGAGATCTCAAGCGCGGTGACGATCGAGGCGAGGTCGAGGAAGTCGTAGTAGCCGAGGTGCGCCAGCCGGAAAATCTTGCCCTTCATCGATCCCTGGCCGTTGGTGATGATGGCGCCAAACCGCGAGCGAATCTCCTTGACGATCAGGCCTGAATCCATGCCGTCCGGAGCGCAGATGGCCGTGACGGCGTTCGCGGGATTTGACTCGGCGAAGAGTTTCAGCCCGAGCGCCGTTCCCGCGGCGCGCGCCGCCTCCGCCAGAAGCGCGGCATTCCCGATCAGGTTCTCGCGTCCGACCTCGCGGATGTACTGCAGCGTGGCGTGCAACGCCACGATCAGCGTGGTGGCCGGGGTGAAGCTTGACTCGCCCCCCGCCAGATTCTTGCGCTCCTTGGCGTAGTCGAAATAAAAGCGCGGCAGCTTGGCTTGCGCGATCTGCTTCCAGGCCTTTTCGCTGACGCTCGCGAAGGCAAGGCCGGGGGGTACCATGGTCGCCTTTTGGGAACCGCCGATCACGACGTCAAGGCCCCACTCGTCCGGGTGCAGATCGGTGGTGCCGAGGCCGGTGATGGCGTCCACCACAAGGCACGTCTCGGGATACTGCTTCACCTGCTCCCCGAGCGCCTGCACGTCATGCCGCACCCCGGTGGAACTCTCGGTGGCCTGAATGAAGACGGCGCGAAACGGGCCGTTGCTCTTGAGCTTTGCGGTCATCTCGCCGATCGGCAGGGTTTGGCCGTAAGGTACTTCGACCGTGACCGCTTCAATGCCGAAGGCTTTGGCCAATTGGCCCCAGCGCTCGCCGAACTTGCCCGCGGTGCCGATCAGGATTCGATCGCCGGGCGATAGCAGGTTCGAGACGGCGCCTTCCATGGCGCCCGTGCCCGAGCTCGAGAAAATAAGTACGTCGTTCCGGGAGTTGTAGTAGTACCGCAGGTTTTCGAGCGTCTCTTTCAGCAGCCGCCGGAAGCCTTCGGTGCGATGGTGCAGGGTGGCGGTCAGGGTCCGCGCCTGTCCTTCCATCAGCAAGGGCGTGGGTCCGGGTGTGTAAAGCCGTTCCTTGATAATTCCAGCCATGATTTTCCTTTCACCTCGATGGGATCTGGTTACTGCGATTCGCGCGCCAGGTCGGGCTCGGGCGTATTGGCGCCGCTGATCTGCCGCTCCAGCCGGTCGCGCACCGCCTTTTGCAGCGCGGCGGCTTTGTCGAACTCCGTTTGCGCGTCCGGGCGGCGTCCGAGACGCTCGAAGACCTGTCCGCGCAGGTAGTGAACGCTTGCGCTGTCGGGATCGAGCGTATTGGCGCGATCGAGAGCTCCGAGCGCCTCCGAATACCTGCCCTGGCGCTCGTCGACCTTCGCCAGGCCGTAATAGGAACTGGCAAGGCGCGGGTCGAGCCTGAGAGCCTGCTTGAAATACCGGGCCGCATCCTCGGGCTGCTGAAGCTCGGTTGAAACCGCGCCCAACTCGTCAAAGTTGAAAGCCACGTCCGGCTCGATCGCCGCATCTTTCAGGAATTCAGCCTTGGCGCGGTCGAACTGGTGCAGCTTCCGGTAGGTCACGCCGGCGTAATAATGCACAAACGGCAACTTGGGATTCATTTGAGCGGCGCGCTCGAATTCAACCGCCGCCTTCCCGTTCTCAAGCCGAGTGAGATCCGCCTTGCCCATCAGCAGATGAAGTTCGGCGCTGCTCTGGCCCACTTCCGCCAGGCGCCCGAGCGCCCGGTTTTGCAGATCCGTAAGATTCGCCTTCTCGGCGGCGACTCCTAGTACATAAAGATAATTCATTTCGCCGGATTCCTGTGGCCAAATCGCTTCAAGCGTGTGCGCCGCGCGAGCGTCCTGATCGGTGAAGAAGTAGCACAGGCCGAGCAGATAATGGGCCTGGACCGAGTCCGGCTGATCTTGCACCACCGATTCCAGAGGCGGGATGGCAGCCCCGAAGTCGTTTTGCCGGTAGTACGCGAGGCCGATGTTCAAGCGAATGCCGGGCACGCCCGGTGCGAGCGCCTGCGCTTTACGCAGCATTTCAAGAGCCTCAGGCCAGCGCCGACGCCGCATCTCGACCACGCCCAGATTCGCGAGCGCGCCCACATCATCGGCATTGGCGGCCAGAACCGCGCGAAAGTCCGCTTCGGCGGCGGCGAGGTCCCCGTCTTTGAGGGCTTTCTCCCCGGCCACAAAACGCTCCTGCACGCTTGCGGGGGAGCCGCCTTGCGCGTCTTGGGACGAAGCCAACCCGCCAAGGGGTCCGAAGCCCGCGAGAAGCAGCACGATGGTCAGCGGCGTTCGGCGCCTGAGGCATTTCATGAGAATGCGAATTGCGGAGCGGCAGTCAGAGTCCCCGAAGGCAACCCTACCCTCCAGCATATGCCCCGCGGGCGTCCCGGCGCTACGCCGTCATCTCGGCGTCATTGCTCGCGGCATCCCCGACGAGACATCACCCGCGAAACCGGCCTCAATCTTTCGGTGGCGTGCTAATTTCCAGTGCCTGTGTTGCAGGCTGCCAGCCTGCATTACCAAATGAAGGTGGCAGGCCGGATGCCGGCACCACACGCTCGCACAGACCCGAAATCAGAACACCTGCAAATTTCTCTTTGATCTTGACGCACTTTCTTAAATCCCTTAACTTAGTCCCACTCAAGTGATGGCGCCCGACACCATGAAGCTGCCGGCCAACACGCGCGAGGGTGGATTCGGCTGGGATGAGTTCAACGGCGCGACGGCTCCGGGCCGGCCCAAGATGCTGCGGGAAGTAAACGCCCGCCGGGTGCTCACGCTGCTCCGCCAGCAGGGCCCATGCTCTCGCGCCGACCTGGCGCGGATTTCCGGACTGAGCGCGCCCACCATATCGAGCGGTGTGGCCTACCTGGATAAGCGACGATTGATCGAGTCCATGGGGCTGGGCTCGTCGAATGGTGGACGGCCGCCCAAGTTGCTGCGCTTTAATGCACAGGCAGGCTACGTGGCCGGCGCGGACGTGGGCACCTCGCTCGTGCGGGTGGCGCTCGCGGACCTGAACGGTACACTGATCGGCGAATGGCAGGCGAGCACGAAGAATCATACGCGGCCGGAGCGGGTTTCGAGCCTGATTGCCGACAGCATCCGCAAGCTGCAGGAACGCCACAAGATCAAGCCGAAGAGACTGCTGACGCTCGCCGCGGGCGTTCCGGGCATCACCGACACGCGCGCCGGAGTGGTGCTCTCCGCGCCGAATCTTTCCTCCGGCTGGCGTTCCATACCGCTGCGCCAGATGCTCGAAAAGGAGACCGGAATTCCGACGGTGGTCGAGAACGACGTGAACCTGGCGGCGATCGGCGAGAGTTGGCGCGGAACCGCGCAGGGCGTGGCGAATTTCGTTTTCTTGACGATCGGCACGGGAGTTGGCGCCGGGATTTTCGTGGATGGCCGTCTCTATCGCGGCGCGGATTGGGCGGCGGGCGAGATCGGCTATCTCTACGTCCCGGGCACAGCCGAGACGCCGCTCGCGATCCGGCGTCCCGGATCGCTCGAAGAGTCGATTGCGGAGGGGGGAATCCGGCGGGCCTGGCAAAGGCTGACGAACGGGAATCGGCGTCACAATATTCCGGCGGAGCGCGAATTGGCCGCAACCGAGATTCTGGATCTCGCGGAACGAGACGACCGCCGGGCGCGCGCCGTATTGCAGCGCACGGCGCGCATTCTGGCGGACGCCATCACCAACGTCTGCGTTATTTTGAATTGCTCGCTGGTCGTTTTCGGAGGACGGGTGGGCTCAAACGCCGCATTGTTTGAGGCTACGCGCCGCATCGTCCAGCGCAATGAGTACTACCGCCCGCGCCTGGCCCTGAGCGCGCTCGGACCCAAGGCTCCATTGCAGGGCGCCATTTGGCTGGCGCTGGCCGGCGCCGAAGACCATCTTCTTCCGTCCGCTTTCGCGGCGCCGCTCACCTCCGCTCACGGCACGTACCCCGGATTGCTTCGCGGGACTGCGCTTCAGGCCGAACAAAGCCGGACAGCCGGGGCGTCGGCCGCCGGTTCCTCAGAAACGAGTTGACAACGCCGAAATCCCGATGGTACAAGAGAGGCTGCTTTCTTAAGAAGTGTTACGAAGTAGCCCTTGAAGCATTCTGCTGTACTGCGCGTCGGGTGCCCACGGAAGGTTGCGGAGCCTGCTTTGGAGTGAGCCAACGCGTCCTTCCTTTCTTGTATGGACTGAGTAACAAAGAGAGAGGAGCTCCGGTCATGAGATCAGCAATCATCAGGCTGAGCGTGGCGCTCGCCTTCCTTTGCGTTTCCGCGGCCGCCTTCGCGCAGGACACCGGGTCGATCACGGGCACGGTTCGCGACAGCAGCGGCGCCGTCATCCCGGGAGCGCAGGTCACCGTCACCGCTCCGGCCACTGGCGCGATCCACAAGACCACGACCAACAATGCAGGCGACTACCTGGTGGCGGGCCTCAGTCCCGGCCAGTACGATCTCGCCGTCGCGGCCCAGGGCTTCAAGAAGTACGAGGAGGCGGGGATCACGCTGGTGGTGGCGCAAAAGGCGCGAGCGGATGCCACGCTCCAGGTGGGCGCCGCCACCACCGAGGTGACGGTCGAAGGCACGAACGTCGCCCAGGTGCAGACACAGACCTCGGAGCTCTCGGGAACCGTAACCGGCAAGGAGATCAGCCAACTCGAGCTCAACGGGCGCAATTTCACGCAGTTGATCACACTGGTTCCGGGCGTGAGCAATCAGACCGGCCAGGACGAGGGTGTGGTAGGCGTGAACGGGAACGTCTCTTACAGTGTCAACGGCGGCCGGGTGGAGTATAACAACTGGGAGATCGATGGTGGCGACAACATGGACAACGGGTCCAACGACACCTTGAACATTTACCCGAGCGTTGACGCCATCTCGGAAGTGGAGGTTCTGACTTCGAACTACGGCGCCCAGTATGGCCGCAATGGCTCGGGGACGGTGGAGACGGAAATCAAGTCCGGCACGCAGCAGTTTCACGGCGATGCCTACGAGTTTGTGCGCAACGACATCTTCAACGCGCGCAATTTCTTCGACTCCTCACCGGGCTCTCCCACGCCGGTCAACCGGTCTCCATACAAGAAGAACGACTTTGGCTACACCTTCGGGGGTCCGTTCTACATTCCCGGACACTACAACACGGATAAGACCAAGACGTTTTTCTTCTGGTCCGAGGAGTGGAGGCGCGAGCGCGATCCCAATACCTTCGGTCCCATCCAGGTGCCCTCAGCTCAAGAGCGAGCGGGAAATTTCTCGGATGTTTGCCCGGGTCCTGACTGCCCCATGAATCCTACGACGGGACAGGCATTTTCCGGCAATGCGGTGAGCGCGACGCCCCAGGCGCTGGCCATGATGTCGGCGCTCTTCCCGGCGCCGAACGGCGGCAGCGGCGCCCAATCCACCTATCAGGACAGCTTTTCCACGCCCACAACCTGGCGCGAGGAACTCGTCCGCGTCGACCAGAAGATCACGCCGAAGATGCAGATGTTTGTGCACTATATTCATGACTCCTGGTCCACCATCAATCCGACCACCCTTTGGGCCGTGAACACGGCCGAGTTTCCAACCGTGCAGACCAATTTCGTCGGACCGACCACGAGCATGGTGGCGCACCTGACGGCCAACGCGTCTCCCTCGCTGGTGAACGAATTCGTTTTCAGCTATACCGCCGACCACATCTTTCTGAACGCGATCGGCAACGTCCAGCGGCCGTCCAACTTCGGCGTCTCCGGCCTGTTCAATAACGGGTTTAATGGCTTGCTGCCGGCGGTCTCGATCTGCTGCAACAGCGAATTCGGCGGCGGAATGGGCGAGGATCCCGGGTATTTCCCCTGGAACAACGCTAATCCTACCTACACATTCCGCGATAACCTCACCAAGATTATGGGGAGCCACAACCTGCAATTCGGAGCATACGCAGTCGCGGCCCAGAAAAATGAGGAGAACACCGCTGACACGGAGGGTAGTCTCGGGTTCAACTCCCAGGACTCACTGATCACCACGGGGAACGGTTTCGCCGACTTCCTGCTCGGGCGGGTCTCAACATATAGCCAGACTAACCTGGTGACGAAATACTACAATCGCTATAAGGTGATCGAGCCCTATTTTCAGGACGACTGGCACGCCACCCCCCACTTAACGTTGAACATGGGCTTCCGGCTCAGCCTTTTCGGGACCTATCGTGAAAAGTACCAGCAGGCTTACAATTTTGAGCCCGGAGCCTACAGCCTTGCCAATGCACCCGAGATCGACGTGACGGGGAATATCACCGGACAGGCGGGATCGCTGGTCCCCGGAACCTACAATTTAAGCAACCTGGATGGCGTCGTTCAGTGTGGGGCCAAGGGGGCGCCGGCCGGATGCGAGGTTGGACACCTGTTCAATCCCGCGCCACGCTTGGGGTTCGCCTGGGACCCGAAGGGCGACGGGAAGATGGCCATCCGGGGCGGGTACGGCATCTTCTTCGAGCACACCAACGGCAATGAAGCCAACACGGAATCGCTGGAAGGTTCGGTTCCTCTTGTGCTCACGCCCACGCAGTACGACGTCAACGGATACGGCAGCCTGGGCGTAAACGGCGGCACCCCGCTTCTATTTCCGCTGGGCGTCACTGCCATTCCCACCCAGGTGCAGTGGCCTTACGTCCAACAGTGGCACCTCGACGTGCAGCGCGAAGTTTTGCCGAGCACCGTCGTCACCGTTTCTTATGTAGGCAGCAAGGGGACCCATCTGACCCTGCAGAACGATCTGAATCAGCTTCACCCGGTCTCGGCTTCGGAGAATCCGTTCCAGCCGGGCCAGGTGATCACCGCGGATGTCTGCAATTCGCTGGTGGTCAACGGCCAGCCGGTCACCGGCCAGGCCTTGACCAACCTCAACGTCGCCTGCGGGAACGTCATCTCCCCTGATCCCTATCGCCCCTTTATCGGCTACACCAGCATCACCGATCTCCAGTTGGAGGCCAATTCGAACTATAACGCCTTGCAGGTATCCGCACGGCGCAATGCCAAGAGTCTCAGCCTCACGCTGGCCTACACGTACGGCCATTCGATTGACGACTCTTCCGACCGCTATGACGGGAACTTCGTGGATTCCTACGACCTCGAGCGCACGCGGTCCAGCTCCAATTTCGACCAGCGCCACATCTTCACCTTCGGCTACGTGTGGGAGCTTCCCTACCACTACGGGGCCGGCTTAACGCGCAAGGCATTCGGAGGCTGGGAGTTTTCAGGCATCACCACCGCGCAGACGGGAACGCCGTTCAGCATCGCCAACGGCGTCTATGGGGACAGCGCGGGAGTGGGCAATTACGTCGGGACCAGCAGCTACGCGGATATCATCGGCAACATCAATTCAAAGCCATCACAGGTCAACGTACCTGGCTTCGCAGGGCCGCTGCTCTACAACCCCAGCGCCTTCGCCCAGCCACAAGGCCTCACCTTCGGCAATGCCGGGCGGAACATCCTCTATAGTCCTGGCCGGCTCAACTTCGACACCGGACTCTTCAAGCACTTCGTGGTGCGGGAGAAGACCTCGCTCGAGTTCCGCGTGGAAGCCTTCAACGTGTTTAATCACACGCAATGGAGCAGCGTCAACAGCGGCTTCAGTTGCGTTGGAGGAACCAACAACTCGCCTGGCGATCCGAGCTGCTTCGGCACTACGAATTTCCTTCAACCGGGCTCCGCGCACAACCCGCGCATTCTGCAATTGGGAATGAAGCTGATTTTCTAGGTTTACAGTGTGGTTTCGGGGGGGCCGACCCGGCCGCCCCCAGGAACAGGTCAGATTCCACTCAGTTCGGCTCGCCGCTCCCCTTGCCGACCCGCACCAACTCGATGCGCGTCGCGCCATCGTTCTCTTTGAGAGTTACGATTCGCAAGTCATCTTTAAGCTTCATCTTGAAAACGGTTTTGCCATCGTCGTCCACGCCAACGAAGTTTCCATTCGTGCCGCTGTGGAAGTCGGTATTCGAGTCGATGTGATCCGTTCGCGTGAAGGGGCCGCTAGTGGCCGTAAGGCGGTCCTCATAGAAGTCGCGAACCTTCGCGAAGGGGTCCGGGGTGTCGAACTTTCCCGCCACGATGCGGAGTCCGGTTGAGCCGGGAAAACCCAGAGTGACGGATGCGGAGTCCTCGTCTTTCGCCTGACGGGAGCCGGGATAAATGGGCAACTGCAGGGAGGATTCCGTCACGCCGCCATTCTTGTTGGCCTCAATGCTTCCAAAGGGTGTCTTGATGCTGACCTGTTTCCGGCTATCACCCTCGTTACTGACGTGAATCTGCAGGCTATGCGTCAGGAAGCGGATACCGCCCCACACGGCGATGCCTGAAAGCAGCACGATCATGCCCACGATCAGCAAAACGATCCCGAGCGTGTTGGACCGCGGCGGAGGCGCCAGCGCTTGGGAAGGCTGCGAAGGTTGAGGAGGTGTGGCCATACGAGTCCTCCCGGTTGATGGCTTACTTCACCGAAGTGTCCGAAACATCGAAGCCCTCGAGGCGCACCAGGTCGATTTCCGTCGTGCCGCCGGAGGCTTTGAGCTGCACGAACTTGCCATGCTGGCTGTCGGCCTTCATCTCGAACGCCAGGCTGCCGTCCTTCGAGTCCTCGGTGAACTTGGTCACCTTACTGCCCAGCTTTTTCCTGTAGAATTCGCGCACCCGAGTGATGTCGTCCGGCGTCTCGAACTTCGCCACCAGGAACTTCACATCGGGCTTGCCCGCGCGCGTCAGGCTGAACAGCAGATTTCCCTGGCTCTTGTCGCGATCGCTTACGTACGTCGCGCCAGGGTAGAGCGGCAGCCCGATCTGTCTCGCTTTGACGCTTCCCGAAACCTCGATCCCGGTGGACGGCGTCTTTACCGAGATTTCATCCTTACCCTGATCCTGGCCGGGCCTTCCGTACGCGCGCCGGGCCGTGGCGCTTAGGCCGAGCACCATCGTGGCCGCGGCAAGGCAGTACAACGTGAGAAAACGTGAACTTCTTCGCATTGAATCCTCCGAGTTTCCCCTCACCTCTTCTTACGCTGATCAAGGCTTTGGGGTTCCCGGACTTTTCACGGCTCAACGCCCATTAGAACAGTCTCACTTTGTAGTCGGGCCGCTTCGAGAGGTGGATGGCGTCGATAAATCGCAGCGAGCGCGTGTGGCACGTCATGACCAGCGAGTTCACGCGCACGCCTTCACCGAAGAACCGGACGCCTTTCAGCAGGCTCCCCTCGGTCACGCCGGAGGCTGCAAAGATGATCTCCTTGCCGGGCGCCAGTTCCTCCGTGCGGAAGATCTTCCTGGGATCCCGGATGCCCATGGACCGGATGCGCTCCGCCTGGGCCTCATCCTTGGGGACGAGACGCCCCAGGATTTCGCCGTTGACGCAGCGCAGGGCCGCTGCTGTGATCACGCCTTCGGGCGCGCCGCCCGTACCCATCACCACGTGAACGCCGGTGCCGCCTACGGCCGCCGTGATGCCGGCGGAGAGGTCGCCGTCCGGAATCAGGCGGATGCGCGCGCCGGTGGCGCGAATGTCCGCAATCAGCTTTTCGTGCCGCGGCCGGTCGAGCACCACGACCACCAGGTCTTCCACATCGCGCTCCAGACGCTTGGCAATCGCCCGCAGGTTGTCTTTGGCCGGCGCGTCGAGGTCCACAGCACCCTTGGCGGCCGGCTCCACTACGATTTTTTCCATGTAGACATCCGGAGCGTGCAGCAGTCCGCCCCTCTCCGAGGCCGCCAGCACGGCGATGGCGCCCGCCACGCCCATGGCGCAAAGGTTCGTGCCCTCGAGCGGATCAACGGCGATGTCGACTTCCGGGAGATCGGCACGCTCGGTGGGGCCAACCTTCTCTCCGATATAAAGCATCGGCGCTTCGTCGCGCTCACCCTCGCCGATCACGATCGTGCCAGAGATGGGCACGGTTTGGAGCACCTTGCGCATGGCCTCTACGGCCACCTGGTCGGCAAAATGGCGGTCTCCACGGCCCATCGTGCGTGCGGCCGCGATGGCCGCCTGCTCCACCACCCGAACGAACTCGAGCGACAGTTCCGATTCCACAGATCTCCTAATCGCGTGCGTGTGTGGCTTGCTGTGAGACCGCGCAGCCCATCGACCGGAACCCGCACCATTCAATCAGTTCGCGCGGGCAATTCGCGCCGGCAATCAATTCGCGCCGGCGCTCCTTCAAGCATGCAGGGGGCCACCACGAGCCGTTTCGGCGCTCTCAGCGGGCGCCGGTAACCAGAGCGGCTCCTCGGGGAGGACGATCCAGGCGATCAAGTAGCCGAGGATTCCCCCTCCGGCAAATAGAACTGTCGCCACCCAGATCAGCCGGACCAGCGTCGGGTCGATGTCCAGGTAGGCGGCGATGCCCGCGCAGACGCCCGCAACCTTGCGGTCCGTCCGCGAACGGTAGAGCTTCCTCACCGGGCGCGCCGGGGGCGGCAATAAGGCCGCTCCGCAGTGGCTGCAGTAATTCGCCCCACCCGCTACCTCTCTTCCACATTGGGGACAGAACATATTCACCTCCGCGACATCCGCAAGGCCCCAAGTGCCGGCAGGCAGGCGCAAAGGCGCGATGGCCAGCCCGCAGGCATGGTACCAAAATTCGGCCCTCTCATCCATGAATACGGATGAGGGCCCATAAAGTTCCCGGAGGCGCCGGCTAATTCCGCTCGGCTAGGGGGCGCTTTTGGGGTAAGATTCAAGCCAAAGGCAAGTTGCTGTTGGACCTGGAGCCGGATTGGGGGAGGTTCTAACGGATGAGATTGGAGGTGCGCAAACCCTTTCAGGTCTTTCAAAGGCCGCTGAGGGTGTTTGCGCGTGGCGCGTCGCTCCGACGCCGGGTTGTTTACAGCCTGGCGATCGTGCGTCTCATCCTGTTCCCGGTGATCGTGCTGGCGATCTACTACCTGTTCGCCATGGCGGGCATTGTGGACCGGATCGTGAGCGTGGACGCACCCGCCGCCAACATGGCGGAGCGCGCATCGGTCGAGATGCTGACCGCGCGCCGGGCCGAGCGCAATTACCTGCTGCTGCACGATCCGCAGGATCTCGTCACGAACCGCAATTCGCTCGCTCACCTGCGCGACCTCACGCGGCAGATTGGCGATTTGCAGCCCGCTGAAAAGCCCGCCACCCAGGCCATGCTCGAGCAACTGGACCTCTACCAAAGCCGGCTCGACGCAGCCGTCTCGCACCTCGGCGAACCGCGCCAGGCGCCGCTGCAGCAGGTGCAGAAGGTGGTCAGCGACTACGAGAAGGACATCAACGAGCTGCTGCGCCGCGCCCGGCACGAGAACCAGGGGCAATTGATTGACGACCTGCGCAGCCGGGTCGGTTCTTTCGACACGCAGATCAGCGAAACCCTGGAAGCGACCGACCCCGCCCTGCGCCAGACCACGGCCGGCCTTCAGGATGCCAGCGACCGCTTCCAGCAGTTTTCGGCCGCCGTGGAAGGTCGGAGCTGGAATCGCGTCGAGAACGACCACCACGAGGCCCGCAGCCTGAAGCGGCGCGCCGAATGGGTGGTCTGCATCGTTTCCGCGCTGGTCTTCCTGCTCAGCGTCTGGGTCAGCTTCGTGCTGCCGCGTGAGGTCGTGAGCCCGCTGGTGGACCTCAAAAACGCCGTCGACCATGCCGCCGCCGGCAACTACGAAATCGAGTTTGACGTGCAAGGCGAGGGCGAAGTGGTGCAACTGGCCAACAGCGTCCGCCGCCTTCTCGCGCATGTCCGTGAGAAGGATCTGAACGGCAAGCTCGCCGCGCGCAACTGAAAATCCGGAAGGGGAAAGAGCCGCCTATGAAGGGAAAACCGGTAGTGCTGGAGTTGCTCGGCCAGATGCTGAGGGAGGAATTGGGCGCCATCAGCCAGTACTTTCTGCACGCCGAGATGTGCGAGAACTGGGGCTACGAGCGCCTGAGCGACCTGATCAAGAAGCAGTCCATCGGCGAAATGAAGCACGCCGAGATTCTGATCGAGCGCATCCTGTTCCTCGAAGGCCTGCCCAACATGGGCGACCTGCCGAAGCTCAATATCGGCAAGAACGTGAAAGAGCAGCTCCAGAATGATCTGGCGGTCGAAGTCAGCGCCGTGGCCGAGTACAACCACGCTGTCGCCGCCTGCCAGAAAGCCGGCGACAACGCGACCGCGGACCTGCTGAAAGAACTTCTCAAAGACGAGGAAGAGCACGTGGACTTTCTCGAGACCCAACTGGGTCTCATCAAAGACCTTGGTCTCGAGAACTACCTCATCGAGCAAATGGGCGAGGAGAAGGAGTAGGAGCGGTTCATGAACCGCCCTCCGTCGCGGGCCCGCCGCTCGGGTTGGACAACTCATGAATCGCTCTACATCGATCCTTCCGACCGGCCAGTTCCCGGACCTACGGCTTGGCGGGCTGAAACTCCGGCACACCGAATTGCCACAGGACGAAACTCATCTCGTCGGTCAACTCTGTTTCGCGCTGCGTCTTGGTTGAGCCGAATCCGTGCCCGGCTTCGTAGTCGACTCGCAACAGAATGGGCTTGCCGCTGGATGTTGCCGCCTCGAGACGGGCCGCCATCTTGCCGGGCTCCCACGAAATCACGCGAGGATCGTTGAAGCCGGTGGTCACCATGACGGCGGGATACGGGGTGCCGTCTTTCACGTGGTGATAGGCGCTCATCTCGTATAAGCCCTTGAATCCGTCCTCCGATTTCACGGTGCCGAACTCCGGAATATTGGGTGGTCCGTTGGGCGTGAACTCCGTCCGAACCACGTCCGACATCGGAACAGCGTCGATGGCCGCCGCGAACAGGTCAGGCCGCTCTGTTATGGAGCGGCCGATCGTGATGCCTCCCGCGCTTCCGCCCTCGATGGCCAGATGCGCCGGCGAGGTGTACTTCTGATCGACGAGGTATTGGGCGCAGGCAATGAAATCCTTCCAGGTATTCGGCTTGGTCAGCAGCTTGCCCGCCAGGTGCCAGTCCTCGCCGTACTCACCTCCGCCCCGAATGTGCCCTACCGCAAATACGCCCCCGCGTTCGAACCAGGCAATCAGCCGCGGATCAAAGAAGGGATCTTCGCTGATGCCGTAGGCGCCGTAGCCGTCGAGCAAGGTGGGATTTGAGCCGTCCAGCTTCAACCCTTTCTTGTAAATGATGGAAAGCGGAATCAGAGTGCCGTCATAGCTCTTGGCCTTGACCTCGATGGATTCGAGATCGCCGGGCTCGTCGAAGGGTCCCGCCGGTTGGAGTTTCGTGTCGCTCACCTGTTTGGAAGTTGGATCGTAGGCGTAGATCTTGGAAGCCTTGATCCACGATGTCATGTCGAGGAGCGCGCCGGGCACGCGCTGGTCCGTGGCCGAAAGCGTAACCGTTCCCTGAAAGGGCAGCGCGACCTCCTCGGCTTTGCTTTCCCCATAGACCACTCGTACCAGGTGCCCGATGCCGCCATCCAGTTCCTGCACATAAAGGGCATCCGAGGCGGCCGCGATGGCTCGGATCACGGCCTGGCCGGCGGGCACCACGACGTCAGCATGAGCCACGTCGGGCTTGGACAACTGCGTGTGGAGGACCTTGAACCGCGAGGCCTGCAGGTGGGAGAGCAGGTAGAGATCGTCACCGTGCGCGTCGAAGCTGGTGATGTCGTCATTTACGTCGCAGATCAGCTTCCACGGCGTGTTCGGGCCGCTGAGGCTTTCGATGGGCGCCTCGTAGGCGGTAATTTCGTTGCGCACCCCGTGGGCGATGATTCCCAACGCGTAAGGAGAGCCGGGAACGATTCCCGCGAAGGGTATGTCGGCCGGATCGATTTTCACCGAGGGCACGCCGTCGCCGAACACCAGGGCGTCTTTGGCGGCGTCAGTGCCGAGCACATGCAGATACGTGCGGCTCTTCAGGTAACGATCGGTCGGGGCGGCATTCGGCTCGAGCTTCTGCAGGCGATTGTAGACGAAGGAGTGGCCGTCCGGCAGCCAGGCAGGACTGCCGAACTGCGCGCGATCGATCACGTCACCGGTTTCGGCGCCCGACGCGACTTCGATCACGTGCATCACCGCGTCCTCCGAGCCCGCCGGAGAAACACCCACCACCACGTAACGTCCGTCGAGCGAGGGGTTGTAGTAGCTGATCGCGAAGTGAGGACCTCCGGCGGCGGCGAACTTCGCAGGATCCACCAGCAGCTTCTCTTCGCCGTTAAGGCCGTCGCGCACGTAGAGTCTGGCCAGGTCCTCGCTGGCCAGCCGCTTCTGGTAGAAATATCGATCGCCGGGCAGGCGGCGCAAATCGCTGACGCGCGCCGGAGCTGACTCGTCGAGCGTCTTCATGCGGGCCAGCAACGCCGCGCGGCCTGAGATTCGGGCGAGGACGGCCCGGGTGTAATCATTCTGACCCTTGAACCAGGCGGCGACCTCCGGGTCTTTGAGGTTCTCCATGTAGCGGTAGGGATCGGCGACCTTGACGCCGAAGTATTCATCGGTGACGGGCCGGACGGCTGCAACCGGCGCCCCGTCAGCGTCCGGCGTTTTTGCGCTCTGCGCCGCCGCCACAAGCAGTCCGGCCGCCGCTGCTGACAGCAACACCAGCAAGTATGCCGTTCTCAGCCTCGAATAAGTTCTCTTCATCGTCCACCCCTTTTGGAATCCGTCGTTTCGCGTTGGGCTTTAGCGCCGTGAGTTTATTGTACGGCAACGCAGGTACAACCGCTATCTACTGTCCAACCTGCAAGACCGTGATGGTCGATCACGAAACTCCGGGGTGGTCGATCACGAAACTCCAAGCTGTAACGCTACCTTCTGCGGACCAACATCGAGCGTTCTATCCCTTGATCACTCCGATCGGCTTCAGCCTTGCCACCTTCTTCGAGAGCCCGGCGTTGTGCACCACGTCCACGACCGCGTCCACGTCTTTGTAAGCCTCGGGAATCTCCTCGGTGATGCCGTCTTTGGTGTCGGATCGCACCACGATGCCTTGTTCTTCGAGGCGCCCGCGCGCATTGGCGGCCCATTCGGACTTCTTTGCGGCCGTGCGGCTCAGCACGCGGCCGGCGCCGTGGCAGGCGGTGCCGACGGTCTCGGCCATCGCGCCCTCCGCGCCCACCAGCACGTAGGACGCAGTGCCCATCGAGCCCGGAATCAGCACCGGCTGTCCGATGTCACGGTACACGTCGGGAAGCTCGGGACGGCCCGGAGCGAAGGCACGGGTAGCGCCCTTGCGGTGGACCATCACCTGCCGTTCGCGCCCGCCCGTCTGGTGACGTTCGAGCTTGGCGATGTTGTGGCAGACGTCGTACACCACGCGCAGGTCGTGATCCTCTCCGAAAATGTGGCGGAAGGCGCCGCGCGTGAAATGCGTGATGCCCTGCCGGTTGGCCCAGGCATAATTGGCGGCGGCACGCATCGCCCCGAGGTACTCCTGGCCTTCGGCGGAGTGCACGGGGACGCAGGCCAGCTGCCGGTCCGGCAGGCGGATGCCGTAGCGCCGCATGCCTTCGTCCATGTCGCGCAGGTAGTCGGTGCAGACCTGATGCCCGAGGCCGCGCGAACCGGAGTGAATGAGCACCACGACCTGATTCTCCGTGAGGCCGAGCGTTCGAGCGGCCGCGGGCTCGAAGATGCGCTCCACGTACTGGACCTCGAGGAAGTGATTGCCGGAGCCGAGCGTGCCGATTTGCGGCAGGCCGCGCTTCTTGGCGCGATCGCTGACGGCCGCGGGGCGGGCGCCGTCGATGGTCCCGCCCTCTTCGCAGGTTTCGAGGTCCTCGGGCCGGCCGTACTCGTGCGCCACCATCCAGGCTGCGCCCTCCTCGAGCACCCGGTCGAGGTCCTGGTAGGAGACGCGGACGTCGCCGCCGCGTCCGGCGCCGGAAGGGACGTCGCGAAAGAGCTGGTTCACGAGGTCGCGGATCTGCGGCCGCACCTCGTCGAGCGTGAGCGTGCTCGCGAGCAGCCGCACGCCGCAGTTGATGTCGAACCCGACGCCGCCCGGCGACACCACGCCCCCCTCTTCGGGGATGGTGGCGGCCACGCCGCCGATGGGAAACCCGTAGCCCTGGTGAATGTCGGGCATGGCGAGCGACCGGCCGGCGATGCCCGGCAGCATGGCCACGTTCGCCGCCTGCTCCAGGCACTGGTCGCGCAGCACGTCGCGCAGCAGCCGCTCGTCACTGTAGATCAGAGCCTCGGTTAGCATGCCCGCGCGCGCCTGGCGCGGGATCAGCCAGCGGTAATCGTCGAGCCTTTCGAGCTGGCTTGCGTCAAATGTCATAGCCTAGTCCACTAAACGGGAGCCGTGCGGGCCTTCGATCCGGAATTGTGATCGATGCCGGAATTGTGATCGATGATTGAGAAGGGATCAGCATAGCACCCCGAAAGGCGCGTTGCTCGTCAGGGTGGCTTCGTTTTGCGAAACAAGGCCGCAGCCAGAACAGGCTGATTGATTCTAAAGGACTTATGCGGAACCAAGTTGGCTTCGTTTGGCTTCGTTTTGACCTATTTTTCAGGCCGATTTACTGATTCCACTGCACTTAGTGGCTTCGTTTTGCAAAATTTTAGATTCTTTTTTTTGCTCTCTGCACGGTTTTGAGGCATTTCCGCCGGCCCGGCCGCGTTCGCCGCATGCCGCCGACCTCCGGCGGCTCCTTGCAAGCGCGCAGATGCAAGCGCGCAGAGGGTTGTTGCAGCAGGCTTGATGGTGCCGGGCCGGCGGTTGATCGCAAGACTAGAACGCGGTGTGAGATTCTGCGGGAGCATCGAGACCCTCCCGGGGCGGCAATTCCGTCCCCCGGAAATGACACCGGGAGAGTAGCACAGGCTAGCGATATTGTCAAGCTCTGTAGGTAGGTAGACATAGGCTACAGCCGGTTATCAGAGCAGGCCCGAGCGACGACCGGCCATCGCCAAAGCAACGCGCTCCTTCCCAAAAGGGCAGCCGGCGAAGGCTGGAAGAGCAGGCGGAAATGCCGATCATCGGCCATCAAGGCTCAGACTCCTCGCTTGCTATTTTTCTCAATCGCTTTGGCGGAAGGCCAGCGCAACCTGCCGATCAGTAGAGATTGCCTTCCCGCTTGCGCCCCGTGTAATCCACGTAGACCACTTTCAGCTCGCTGTAGAACTCAATGGCCGTCGAGCCGCACTCGCGATCTCCAAAACCGGTGCTCTTGACGCCGCCGAACGGCACGTGCGCCTCGCCTCCGACCGTGGGTGAGTTGACGTGGACCATTCCGCACTCGAGCCGCTCGGCAGCCTGGAAGACGCGATTGGCGTCGGTTGTGAAGATCGAGGCGGTCAGGCCGTAGCGGACCGAGTTGGCCGCCGCCATGGCCTCCTCGAAATCGCGCACGCGGATGACCGCGAGCACCGGACCGAAGATTTCCTCCTGAGCGAGGCGCGAGCCCGCCGGCACGTGATCGAACACGGTCGGCTGCACGAAAAACCCGCGCGCCCCGTTCACTTCCGGAACCGCTTCTCCGCCGCATGCGAGCGTAGCCTCGCGCTTGCCGATCTCGAGAAATCCGACGACCTTCTCAAACTGCTCGCGGCCGACGAGCGGCGCCACCTGGGTTCCGGGATCGAGCGGGCTGCCAAACCGGAGCTTCGAGGCGCGGCCCGAGACGAGGCCCACAAAGCGGTCGGCGACCTCGTCCACCACCACCACGCGGCTGGTGGCGGTACAACGCTCGCCGGCCGAGCCGAATGCGCCCGCCACCGTGTGTTCGGCCGCCAATTCGAGATCGGCGTCCTCGAGGACCACCACCGGATTCTTGCCGCCCATCTCGAGCTGCACCTTCTTGAGCTGCCGCGCCGCTTTGGCGGCAATCGCGGCGCCCACCGCGTTCGAGCCCGTAAAACTGAGCGCCACCACCCCGGGATGCTCCACCAGTGCGTCGCCGGCCTCCTCGCCGAGACCGTGCACCATGTTGAGCACGCCTGCGGGCAAGCCCGCCTCAGCCAGAATCTCCGTCACCCTGCGCGAACAGAACGGAGTGAGCTCCGACGGCTTCCACACCACGGTGTTGCCGCAGACCAGCGCCGGCGCCAGCTTCCAGACGGGAACGGCGACGGGAAAGTTCCACGGCGTGATCAAGCCGACCACTCCCAGTGGCTGCCGGAGCGTGTAGACGAAATTGGAAGAAAGCTCCGAAGGCAGCGTTTCGCCCTTGAGCCGGCGCGCTTCGCCGGCGATGAAGTCGAGGGTGTTGATGGCACGGGCGAGCTCGCCGCGCGCCTCCGCCAGCGTTTTGCCTTCCTCGCGCGAGAGCAGACGGGCCACGTCTTCCTTTTGCTCTTCGAGCAGGCGCGCTGCCTTGGCCAGGATGCGTCCGCGGCCCGGCGCGGGTTCCGCCCGCCATCTCGGGAAGGCGCGCTCGGCGCTCCGGATCGCCTCCTCGGTCTCGGCGCGGCTGGAGAGCGGCGCGTAGCCGATCAGATCGCTGAGATCGGCCGGGTTCCGCCGCTCCAGGGTCCGCCCGGAGCGCGACTCCACCCAAACGCCGTTAATGTAGTTCGCGCAGACGGTCGCACCGGCAATTGCTGCTTCGCTCACAAACATCCTCCACGATTCGCATCACCCCGTAATCGGGTTTGCTTCCCGCAGAAATTTGGCCGCTTCCTCCGGCGGCGTGGGATTGATGTAGAATCCGGTGCCCCACTCGAATCCCGCGAGCCTGGTCAGCTTCGGCATGATCTCCAGGTGCCAATGGTAATAGTCGTTCACGCCGTCGGGGACGGGCGAAGTGTGAATGATGTAGTTGTAGGCCGGATGGTCGAGCACGGCTTCCAGGCGGCCCAGCATGTCTTTAAGCAGCGCCGCCAGATGCTGAAAGTCGCTCCGGGATGATTCGTCGAAGGCCGACTGGTGCTCTTTCGGAAGAATCCAGAGTTCGAAAGGGAAGCGCGGGGCAAAGGGGCAGAGGGCGACAAACCTTTCGTTTTCCGAGACCAGCCGCACGCCCGTCGAGGCCTCCTGCCGAATGATGTCACAGAACAGACACCGTTCTTTATAGCTGTAGTAGTCGCGCGCGCCGTTCACCTCTTCCTGAACGCGCTTGGGCACTACGGGCAAGGCGATCAACTGCGAGTGGGTATGCTCGAGCGAGGCGCCGGCGGCATCGCCGAAGTTCTTGAAGATCAACATGTACTTGAAGCGCGTGTCCTTCTTGAGATCCACAATCCGATCGCGGTAGGCCGCCAGCACGGACTCGATCTGCGCCGCCGGCAGCCCGGCCATGGTGGTGTGGTGCTCGGGCGTTTCGATAATCACCTCGTGGGCGCCGATCCCGTTCATCCTGTCGTAGAGCCCTTCACCCTGCCGGCTCAAAGTGCCCTCGATTCCGAGGGCCGGGAACTTGTTCGGCACCACGCGCAAGGACCATCCGGGCCCGTTGCGCTCGCTGCCTTCGGGGCGATAAGCCAGGACCTCGGGCGGGGTCTTGGATTCGTTGCCGTAGCAGAACGGGCAGAATCCTGAGCCGCGGATCAGCACTCGTTCGCGGATAAAGTCGGTGGGCCGCTTGGCGCGGTCCGTGGCGATGATCACCCAGCGGCCGACGACCGGGTCTTTTCTCAGCTCGGGCAAATTACTGCTCCTCTGCGGGCAATGGCACGTCCGGACGGCTCCGGGAATCGGCCTGTCTCAGACGACGGCACTCCGGAAGTTTTCCACGCGCGGCCCGCGCTCATCAGCTTAGTGGTCCGACCGGTAGTTTAGCAGAGATGCCGCTCTTACTTCGGACGCCGCCCGGCGGAATCAGCGATGCGCGCCTCGCGGGCGATCGCGAAAGGCGTTCTTGAATACGCGCACCTCAAAGCCTGCATCGGCGGTCCAAAACACGCTTGCGATGTCGAACCGGTAAGAGACGTCGCGGCGCCCGAGGCGGTGAAGATAGGCTTGCGCCGATTGCAGGATGCGGCGCCGTTGCTCAGGTCGAACGGCGGCTTCGGGCGGTCCGGCTTCACTCGACGATCGCGTTTTGACTTCCACGAACGCCAGCACCGGCCCGTCCCAGGCAACGATGTCGAGTTCGCCTTCGCGCGCGCCCGGACGCCGATTGCGCGCCACCATCGTGTACCCGGCCTGGCGGAGATGCCAGTAGACCAGCCTCTCGCCCCGGCGGCCCGTCTCGAGGTGAGCATCGGGGCGAACAGGGCGACCAGCCTCGCGAGAACCAGGTCCGGTCGCGGCGCGACGCTTGGCCCGCAGCGCGTCCCGTCGCTCCCGCCAAACCAGCGCGCCGTAAACCACGCGCGCCCACCAGTTCATGATCGTGGTCCTAGCCCAAGCATAAGGATCTCATTACTGAGGATTTCATATCATAGCGGCAGGTTGGACGAAAAGGCGGGGCTGGAGAGTTTGTTCGGTAGTCGGAGGCTCTGCCGTTTTACGGCGGGGCGTGGCAGGCCCGAAGGGCCGATCCACCAAAGCCCAAGCCAACGGCCTGGGGCAAAGGCCGAGGCCCAAGCAAGAGCCCTGAAAGGGCGACCCAGGGCCTATGGCCGTGACTACGGTTTTGTCGCGCCCCTTCAGGGCTCTCGGAGCATCTCAGCGGAAGCCTAAACCCCAGGCCGTTGGCCTGGGCTTGGATGGAACGCCCCTTCGGGGCTGGGCGGCAAGCCGCTCCGGTGCAGACCGAAGGCTTTCACACAGACTTCTGGAAGCCCCGCCCTTCCAAGCGTGAAAGAGTGGCCCAACACTCTCACCGCGGGCTCACCGCGGGCTGCTAGAGGGAGCTCAGGAACGCGAACAAATTCGCTTGATCCGTAGGCGACAGCCCCTGGTAAAGGCCGACCACCTGCGTCGCCTCTCCCCCATGATCCAAAATAGCTGTATTCAGATCGGTGGCCTTGTTGTTGTGCATGAGTCCGAGTGCAAGTCGAGTGGACAGGCCCCACAGCGGCGCAGTTCGCCACCGCGTCAGGGTTGCCTGCCCCAGTTGTTCCGGCTGGAACGGGATTCCACCGGTGAGCCCCGTACCCATTTCGTGCAGCAGCAAGTCGGAATACAGGTAGGCCGTCACATTGCTGAGCGGCCCAACCACTTCCGTCAATCCGCCATTGAGGTCCGTCGCCAGTTGAATATTCGGTCCCGTCGTCATGCTTTCGATGTGACACAAGTTGCATCCGATATTTTCAAAGACGGCCTTGCCCGCCAGGGTCTGGCTGGTGGACTTCCCCGGGGCCACCGGCGCAAGCAGTTCGTTGAACTGGTAATCCTGCAGGAAATCAAGGCCATTCACGTCCTCAGGGTTGCTCGTGTCGGGAGCGCAACGCGAAGGATAGTTCTGTCCCGAGGGCAAATGCTGCACCGGAAAATAAGCATTGGTGATACCCAGCTCATTGTTGAAAGCGAACGCCGTGAACATCAGCAGGTTGGGGATGTTCGCTTTCTGCCCGAACCGGCCGGCGTGAATGTTTCCGTTCTGGTCGGGCACCATGTTGGCGACCCCGGTGATGCCCATGCCTTTGTTGACGCCGGAGTTTTGCAAAATCGTGGATTCCGGGATGGCGTCGATCAGGCCGAGGCCGTACAGTTCGGTGGAGCGCAAACCGTCCACAACCGTCGCATCGGCAGGCACAACCTCCTGGGGCATGTTGCTGGCGTTACCCCCGCCCGAGGCAACCAGGCCGGACTGCAAGGCCGTGTAGGTAAAGGTCGTCGAGGTGGGCACGGTCAGGATCGAGAAAGTGCCGTTGTAACCGGAGACGGGCACCGAAAGAACCTGCGCGTTCTGGCCGGCGGAAAACTGGTGCGGAGCCGTGGTGGTAATGGTCACCGTCGTACCGGACTCGGTGGCGCCGGTGGGCGCGCCGGCGATCGTCCGCTCTGAGCAATACGGAAGCGTGCCGAATTGGGAGACGCTTTGGGCGTGCAAGGTCGGGCCGCCCTCATTCTCAGGGTATGTTCCACTACCGTCCAGGTAATTGAAGGTCCCGTCGGGATTCCACTTACCGTATCGCGTGCCCAGGATCGTCGAGCTGCCGCCGTCAACACAGGCCACGCCCTGAGGATTGAACATGCACTGCGTGATGACGTTATTTCCCCCGCCATGACAAGTGAAGCATGTGGCTCGTGTGAACACAGGGCCTAATCCACGGATCGGATCCCATTTGACGTTGAACTCATAGTAGCCCGCGTTGAAGAGCTGGCTTACGGACGAAGGCAGGCCCGCGAGCGGCCCACCCAAAGTTCCCACAGGGGGCGGAGGCGGCGGGGGCGGCTGGTTGTTTGTGCCTGCGTGGATCTGTTGGCTCGACACAAACAGCAGCGCTACGACGCTGCCCAAGGCTAGCACTGCAGTCAGCGAAACGAGGATTTTCGGTTTCATGGCGTGGCCCCTTCTCTTGCTGCGATCCCCCGTCTACCGCTCAAATCGGCTATTAGACGCCCGACTCACTGCGAGGAGATTCATCGTGCGGTGCTTGCCACCATCTCCCCTATGGCGGCCGCCACCCGCCCCGGACCGGTGCCCGCCAGTCCGGGTCAGAGTGACGATCCAAGTTGGGCTACTGCTGATTCAGGAAGATGCTGACACCTCCCGATGGGGCGAGGCCGCCCAAGGGATTTACAATCGCCAATCCCGGCAAGCTCTTGGCGCCCGCGAAACTGCCTTTAGCGAGGTTAAGCGGAAAGTAGCCGGCGGTGAAGCTCGTGGCCGGCTGGAAAGTGCCGTCGCCGTTTCCCAGCAGCGTGCTGACGGTACCACTGGTTTCGTTCGTGACGGCCAGATCCAGCTTGCCATCGTTATTGAAGTCAGCCGCGACAACGGCGAAAGCTCCCCCGGCCGTGCTGTACTTCACGGGCGACGCGAACGTGCCGTCTCCGTTGCCGATAAGGATGCTCACCCCGCCGTCACTGGGATTGGCGACCGCAAGGTCAGGGATCCCGTTGCCGTCGAAGTCACCGATGATAACGGAAGTGGGATCAGACCCGGCGGCGACGTTCTGGCCCACGTTGAACTGGCCAGCCCCGTTTCCGAGCAGCACGGTCACGCTCGCCGAGCCGGAATTGGCCACCACCACATCGAGGTGGTGATTCCCGGTCAGGTCCCCGATGGCGAGCGCCCCGGATCGCGATCCCGTGTTGTGTACTTGCGGGTTGCCGAACGTTCCATTTCCGTTTCCGGGCAGAAAATAGAGTAGCTCCTTCTCAGTGTCAACGGCGACCAGATCGAGCTTGCCGTCACGATTAAAGTCTGCGGCGCCGACAGCGATGATGTCGACCCCAACCGAAACAGAGCTGAAATTGGTGAACGTCCCGTCACCATTCCCCAGGGCGATCGACACGGAGGAGGATTCGGTTGCGAGTGCAAGGTCCAGATTTCCGTCGCCATTGAAGTCACCAACCGCCACCGAGTTGCCGCCGCCGCTGACGCTGAGAGTGGTAATCAGCTCAAATGAGCCGTTGCCCGAACCGAGCAGGATCGAGACACCTGAGGCGCTCGATACGGCCAGGTCCAGGAACCCATCCTTGTTGAAGTCCCCAACGCCGATCGCGCTAGGGTCAATGACCACCGGGAGAAGAGGTGCGGCAGCCAGCGTGCCGTTGCCGTCGCCGAGCAGCACGCTGACGTTGTTGCTGAGGTTGTTCACCGTAACGACGTCCGAAAAGGAATCCGAGTTCAGATTACCCACGGCCAAGGCGACCGGGCTGTTTCCTACATCGAACGACAAGGCCGTCTGGAAAGTGCCGTCTCCGTTCCCGAGCATCACGTTCGTGACATTGAAAGTCGATACCACCCCCAGATCGAGATTAGTATCGCCGTTGAAGTTTCCGGCGACTACATAACTGGGAGAGCCCAGGGTGGCTATGGTCGTGGCGGTCTGGAAGGTTCCATTGCCGTTCCCGAGCAGGACACTCAAGCTCCCGTTCTCCCCGAAGTTATAGTTCGCGGTGACCAAATCGAGCTTGCCGTCGTTGTTGAAGTCGCCCACCGCCACCGACAGGGGTTCGATGCCGATTTCGATTCTCGTACCCGGACCGAAGGTTCCATTGCCGTTGCCGAGGCGCACGTTGACGGCGTCGTCGATCTTGTCAGTCGTAATCAAATCGAGCTTGCCGTCGTTGTTCACGTCAGCCAGCGCGACGGCGCTGGCATTGGCGGCGCCGGTCCGCTGGGTAGGCTGAAACGTGCCGTCACCGTTGCCCAGCAGGACGCCTACGCCGCCCTGAATGTTGGCCACTGCCAGGTCAAGCTTGCCGTCACCATTCAGGTCCCCGACCGCGATGCCGTCAGGATGGGTGCCGGCGGTCGAGTAATTCACCGCCGCCTGGAAGGTGCCATTGCCGTTCCCGATCAGCACGCTGATGGTGTTGCTGCCGCTGTTGGCCACCACCAGATCCTGGTTACCGTCGTTATTAAGGTCTGCCGCGAGTACGAAGTCGGGCGAGCTTCCGACCGCGAAGTTGGTGGCTGATCCGAACGTGCCGTTCCCTTTGCCGAGCAGCACGCTGACGTTGTTGGTGGTCGCGTTGGCAACGGCCAAATCGGCGTTACCGTCACTGCTGAAGTCCGCTATAGCGACCGAAGTCGGAGCCGTTCCTACAGCGTAAGACGGCGCCGCGACGAATTTCTGGGTTGCCGCCGGTCTGGCCGAAGCAAGCAGAAAAAAACAGGCCGCGCCGAAGGCTGCCCATGCCCTATGGGGGTGCTCAAAGCGGGTGTGCTTGCGATCCTGCCCGAAGTCTTTCATTTAGCCTCCATGGTGAGAAGTCCAACTCTTCCCCCTTCCGCCACAGAGCCGGTTCCCAGGTTCCGCATTGGGCCTGAGTGGGGTGCATTATACCATTCTGGCTCCGTTAATTGTTTGTGACTTCATCTCTGCAGATCATGGTCTATCATCAGCAACCTTCATCACCTTCATCTTCGCCGTTAAGGCACTGGCGGAATCAGTCATGCGGAGGCCTTCGGCTCTGCGGCCACCGGCGGACGATCTCTCGAAGGGCATGGCTGAATCCATGTCCAGCGGAGCGGGGTGTCGATTCTAAAGAGCTTATCCGGACGGCGGGTGGGTTCGGACGGCTTCGGTCGGGTTCGGTTTTTGCCGATTTTCACGCGCTTTATTGATTACAAAGGACTTCTTGGCTTCGCTTCCTATACTTTTGATGGGGGGAGGGGGGGGGCCGGAAAGCTAGAGCCATTCCCGATGGCGAGGTGCCACAGCCGCGAAGTGGAGGGGCAATTTCCACCTTTCCCATTCGTCTCTTACATCTCGCCGGGCGGCCCATTGCATTCGGGGTAGTCAGGTGGTACGTTGTCGCACGGTCGAATCTCGAAGTGGAAATTACGGCTGGATTCTTGGCTGGCAACCAGGTCTGAATGCGCTCAAAGACAAGCCGGATGCCGCAACCGGGCGATGTTGCCAAAGCCCCGGCGAGCCCACGAACCTTTGATTTAGGCTTGAATAGCTGCACTTGGAACGAGCAGAGGAGGCGAGCATGAGCAAAATCCGATTCGGAACATTGGTTACCACAGTTCTTTGTGCGGGGATAGTGATCGGGCTCGGGACAGCCTACCGTTACGCGGGAGCGCAGGACCAAGGCTCATCGAGGCCTATGGAAGCCCCGGGCGCGAACTCTTCGCCCGCCACACTCACTCCCGGGGCGCTTAGCCTGGTCGCAACCTATCTGAGCGCTTCCATCAATAACCGTGAGGTTGGCCCCAGCTATCAACCTCTCGACCGGCCAATCATAATCGCTTGCGACAATCCGCGCGGATGCACGATCGGGGTGGAACAGCACGTTCAGGTTGGATTAAGTACGAAGTCGAACAACGGGTGGGCGATCTGCACGCAGGTAGACGGAAAGTACATCGAGCTACCGGGATGCGCCTGGCAGGGATACCTGACCGACGACGCGTTTTACGTGGTCGGCTCATGGGCGCAGCAGACGAACGTGTCGTTCGGCAAGCACAAGGTCCAGACCTACATCTATAGCGACAACGGCATCCAGGAAGATGATTACAGCATCATCTACCGCCTCTATAGCCCTTCATAGGGCAATTGAGCGCCTGAATATGCAGCACGCCGGGCCGTCACGCGACGGCGGGCGCACGGCCCACGCCTCCCACTCGCCTGCAATTCCTGCTTTAAGTAGCCTATTCCCCATCAATTTCAGAGCTGAATCTCACACAGATAAACGAGCAAGGCCCTCGCCAAGGAGCACGGTGAGGCGGTTGGGATTCCGCCGCGCCCATTCGTGCCTTACATCTCACGCTCGATTTCGGTGAGGCACGCGTCGAGCGTATTCAGAGCAAAGTCTGTCTGCTCCTCATGCACCATGAGCGGCGGCATCAGGCGGAGCGTTGTGTCTCCTGAGCCCAGGACCAGCAACCCTTTGTGGAACGCCATTTGAACCAGCCGATTGCGCAGGTCAGGCGCTTTCTCCTTGGTTCGCTGATTGCGCACGATTTCGATGCCGATCATCAACCCTTTGCCGCGCACGTCGCCTACAATCTTGTGCCGTTCGCGCCAATCGGCCAGCCGGTTGAAAATGAACTCGCCCATGCGCGCGGCATTGGCGATGTATTCCTGTTCGAGCAGGTCCATGGTGGCGAGCGCTGCCGCGATGCAGACCGGATTACCGCCGAAAGTGGAGGCGTGGGCGCCCGGCGTCCAGTCCATCACGCTGGCCCGCGCGATGACGGCGCCGAGCGGCATGCCGGACGCGATGCCCTTGGCGGAGCAAATGATGTCGGGCTCTACTCCGGAGTGCTCGACCGCCCACCACTTTCCGGTCCGTCCCATGCCGCACTGCACTTCATCGGCCACCAGCAGGATTCCGTACTTGCGGCAGATGCGGTCCAGGCCTTGCAGAAATTCGGCGGGCGCCACCAGGTAGCCGCCCTCGCCCTGGATGGGCTCGATGAAAATCGCCGCGACCTCGTCCGGGTCAACACGGCGGCGGAACAGTTCGTTCTCGAGGTAACTAAGGCAATCTGCGGACGCGCATTCGGGGCGCACCCCGTAGGTGCCGCGATAGGTGTCCGGAAACGGCATGTGAAACACGCCGGAGAGCAGCGTGCCGAATCCCTTGCGTTGAACGGCCCGGCTGGCCGTGAGCGAGAGCGCACCCATGGTGCGTCCGTGAAAAGCGCCGTGAAAGGCCACCAGCTTGTCGCGCTTGGTGTGATACTTGGCGAGCTTGATGGCGGCCTCCACAGCCTCCGCGCCCGAGTTGCCGAAATAAACCCGCTTCGCTTCTTTGCCGGGCGCGACCCGGGCCAGCCTCTCGGCGAGTTGGGGCATGCCCGGATAGTAGAAATCCGTGCCCGACATGTGAATCAGCGTGGCCGCCTGCTCCTGAATGGCGCGAACCACTTCCGGGTGACAGTGGCCCGTGGAGCACACGGCGATGCCGGCGGCGAAATCGAGAAAGGTGTTTCCGTCCATGTCCTCGACCATCAATCCCTGGCCGCGCTTGGCAACCAGCGGGTAATCGCGCGTGTACGACGGCGACACGTAAGTGCGATCGAGTTCCAGCACCCGGCGCGCTTCGGGCCCGGGCAAAGAGGTATTGATCTGCGGCAGCGCGGCCGTCGAAATCGTGGCCTGCGATCGATCTGAATTCATGATGTTCTCCTTTGAACGTGTTGATGGTGCGGTGGTGTGGACGGCCCCCGGACTGCGCCCTCCAGGGCGCTCTCGGGCGGCCTTCGGCGGCCGGCGTCGGGCCCGTTCAGTCGGGCGCGTTCAAAGGTTCAGCTTAATCTCCGGCGAAGAGATTAGGACGGGCAAGGGACGGGAATGTAGGCCACAAAGCGTTGCGCGGCATGATTCACTTCCGCTTCCAGCGGGTTCCTGTCTTCGAATCTTCGATCACGATGCCGGCTTTGAGCAGGTCATTGCGGATATCGTCCGCCTCAGCGTATTCTCCGCTGCGGCGCGCGCGTTCGCGGGCGTTCAGCCGCTCTTCGATCTCGGCTTCGGTCAGGGTTTCCACGAGCACGGGCGCAGCGCCGCCGGCCTCGACCGCGCCCTCTCCGGGCGTGCCTGCCGGCGCGGCGCTTCCGTCCGCGGGCACACCGGTTTGAATGAATCCGAACTGGCGCATCCGCGCATAATCCTCGTCATCGAGCACGGCGAACACGCGATCCCAGCGCTCGAGCACGTCGAGATAGGGGCCGCGCTCGCCCTCCCGAAACTCCCCACGATCCATGGCGATGTTGCCCTCGCGCACCAGATCGAAAATGGCGCCGAGCGCCGCGGCGGTGTTCAGGTCGTCGTCCAGGGCTTCTTCGAATCCGGCGCGCGCCGCGGCCGCCCGAACGGCGAGGTCCGGATTCGATCCGGCCGCGAATTCTTCGGCGGTAAGACGCTCGCGGAAATTACGCAGCCGGTCGAGCGACTGCTCGGCCTGTTTGAGTCCGTCGAAGGTGAAGTTGAGCGGCTTGCCGTAAGGGACCGACATCAGCAGGTAGCGCACCGCGCTCGGCTTGTAACGGCGCGCGATCAGATCGCGGAGCGTGTAGAAGTTTCCGAGCGACTTCGACATCTTCTGGCCGTTCACGATCAGGTGCGCGCTATGCACCCAGAAGTGCGAGAAAGGCCGGCCGGTGGCCGCCTCGCTCTGCGCGATCTCGTTTTCGTGATGCGGAAAGATCAGGTCCGTGCCGCCCGAGTGAATATCCAGCGTCGGCCCCAGATACTTCATGGCCATCACGGAGCATTCGAGATGCCAGCCGGGCCGGCCGCGCCCGATCGGAGTCTCCCAGGAGTCTTCTCCCTCCTTGGCGGCCTTCCAAAGCACGAAGTCGCGCACGTCGGCCTTCTCGTACTCGTCAGCGTCCACGCGCGCCCCGGCGCGATTGCCCGCGAGGTTGATGTGCGAAAGCTTCCCATATCCGGCAAACGAATCCACCTTGAAGTAGATCGAACCGTCGCTCGAGTACGCATAGCCCTTGCGCTCGAGCGTCTGGACCAGCTCCACCATTTCCGGGATGTGATCGGTGGCGCGCACCAGGAATTCCACGTCATCCAGGTTCAGAAGCTTGCGATCGACCTTGAACGCCTCGATGAACCGCCCGGTGTATTCGCGCAACGGGAGCCCGGCTTCGCGCGCATTGCGGATGGTCTTGTCGTCCACGTCCGTCAGGTTCATGACCTGCATCACCTGATAGCCGCGATACTTCAGGTGCCGGCGCAGCACGTCCTGAAAGACGAAGGTGCGATAGTTGCCGATGTGCCCGTAGTTGTAGACCGTTGGACCGCAGGTGTAGATGCGCACCAGGTTGTTCTCGAGCGGGAGAAACTCCTCCACGCGCCCCGAAAGCGTGTTGTGAAGCCGCAATGCCACGGTACTCCTGCCGATCCTGAGTTGAAGGGCCTCCACAGATTGTATCGGCGGGGTTCGAAGGCCGTCAACCCCGGGAGAAGTGACAAGTGACAAGTGGCAAGAGGTAAGCAGACAGACAAGAGACCTGCCCCAGCTTGCGGCGGCCATGGATTGGGCAAGCGACACAGATGCCTGCCCAATCGTCAATCGGCAATCGTCAATCTAAGCGCCAATCTTTAGGCGCCGCCGCCGATCCGCATGCCGTAGAACGACCGGTACACGAAGAAGAACGAAACCACAAAGAAGGCCGCGGCCAGGCCGTGCGTCAGGCCGCCGCCGCTGGTGGATGTGAGTTTCACCGCCAGTTCGACGGCCAGCAGTCCGAACAGGGTGGTGAATTTGATGATGGGGTTTAAGGCCACCGAAGAGGTGTCTTTGAAGGGGTCGCCGACCGTGTCGCCGACCACCGTGGCGTCGTGCAGCGGCGTGCCCTTCTGCTTGAGCTCGACCTCCACGATCTTCTTGGCGTTGTCCCAAGCGCCGCCGGCGTTGGCCATGAAGATGGCCTGATACAGGCCGAAGGTGGCGATGGAGATCAGGTAGCCGATGAAGAAGAACGGATCCACAAAAGCGAACGCCAGGGTGACGAAGAACACGGCGATGAAGATGTTCAACATACCCTTCTGGGCGTACTGGGTGCAGATCTGGACCACCTTCTTGCTGTCGGCCACGGATGCCTTTTCAGCGGATTCCAGGTTGATGTGCGCCTTGATGAACTCGACGGCGCGATAAGCGCCGGTGGTCACCGCCTGTGCGGAGGCGCCCGTGAACCAGTAGATGATCGCTCCGCCCGTGATCAGGCCCAGGACGAAGGGCGCATGGAGCAACGACAACTTGCCGACGTTCTCCGTAAGACCGGCCGTGAGCGCCATGATGATGGAAAAGATCATGGTGGTGGCGCCGACAACCGCGGTTCCGATCAGCACCGGCTTGGCCGTGGCCTTGAACGTATTGCCCGCGCCGTCGTTGGCCTCCAGCATGTCCTTGGCGACGTCGAACCGCACGTCGATGTTGAAGTCGCGCTTTAATTCCTGTTTGATGTTCGGGACATCCTCGATCAGCGAAAGCTCATACACGGACTGAGCGTTATCGGTCACGGGCCCGTACGAGTCCACGGCAATGGTCACCGGCCCCATGCCCAGAAAGCCGAAAGCCACCAGTCCGAAGGCAAACACCGGCGCGGCCAGCATGATGTTACCGAGCCCGAGCGAGCTCACGGCGGAACCGATGGACATCAGCAGAACCATGGTCAAACCGAGATAATAGGCCGAGAAATTGCCCGCCACGAAACCGGACAGAATGTCGAGCGAGGCTCCGCCCTCCTGCGCCGAAGCCACCACTTCCTTCACGTGGCGGGACTCGGTGGAAGTGAAGACCTTCACCAGTTCCGGAATCAGTGCGCCGGCCAGGGTGCCGCAGGAAACGATGCTCGAAAGCTTCCACCACAGCGTGGTATCGCCGCCGAGCACGGGGATGATCACGGATGAGATCGCGAAGGTCAGCCCGATGGAGACGAGCGACGTGATCCAGACCAGCGACGTCAGCGGCGCCTCAAAGTTCATCTTGGTGGCGTTGCTGTAACGCGCCTTGGCGATGATGCCGTTGATGAAATAGGCCGCAGCGGCAGCCACCAGCATGACGACGCGGATGACGAAGATCCAGACCAGCAACTGCACCTGAATCATGGGATCCTTCACGCCGAGCAGGATGAAGGTGATCAGGGCCACGCCGGTCACGCCGTAGGTTTCGAAGCCGTCGGCGCTCGGTCCCACGGAATCGCCCGCGTTGTCGCCCGTGCAGTCCGCGATCACGCCCGGATTACGCGCGTCATCTTCCTTGATCTTGAAGACGATCTTCATCAGGTCCGAGCCGATGTCCGCAATCTTGGTGAAAATACCGCCCGCGATGCGGAGCGCGGCCGCGCCCAGCGACTCTCCGATGGCGAATCCGATGAAGCACGGTCCCGCGGCACTGCCGGGAACGAAGAGCAGGATGATGAGCATCATCAGCAGCTCGACCGAGATCAGCATCATGCCGACGCTCATGCCGGCTTCGAGTGGAATCTTATAGATGGGGTATGGCTTTCCCCCCAGGCTGGCGAAGGCCGTGCGCGAATTAGCGAAGGTGTTGACCCGGATGCCGAACCACGCCACGCCGTAGCTGCCGCAGATGCCGATCACGCTGAATAGCAGGATGGTGATCACCTGGGTGGCGCTGTTGTGCAGCAGCACGCCGAAGTACAGCACGATGATGGCGGCGATGAAGACCCACAGCAGGAGCAGGAACTTGCCCTGCTGGACGAGGTAGGTCTTGCAGGTTTCCCAGATCAGGTGGGAAACGTCGCCCATGGCGCGGTGGACCGGCAGATTCTTGAGCCTGCTGTAAGTGACGAGGCCGAACAGCAGGCCGAAGACGCAGAACAGCAGTCCGAACATCAGCAGTTTGTGGCCGTCCGTGCCCAGGAACTGCCCCTGGGAGAGGTCCGGCAGCTTGAGACTTGCTTCGCCCCCGGGCTCCTCGGGCGGCTTGGCCCAGGCGCCGGTTGCGGCCAGAAGCAACAATGCCAGGCTGGTCAGGGCCGTGCTCAGAGTCCGCAGGATGCGGCGGGGTGGTCGCGGGTAACCCATCATCAGTATTCCTCCAGTTTTCACTTTATTCCAGCCGAGGATGCGCATGAGCCGCGCGCCGGGGTTGACGCGAGTCGCTGCCGAAGTCCGGTTCGCAATATGTACGGCGTGAGCCGAACTGCGAGCCGGTTGTTTCAAACCACAAAGTAAAAAACTTAAACGAGGGCCCCTCGGAGGCGCGTGTCCACAAGCTGCGAGATCATTTTTTATAGCATCAATGGGCCCGCAGCGTCAACCAGTTACATGGAGCCAAGGGTGTTACTCGGTGATCAATCCCCCCGATTGCCCCCACGCCCCGGGGCGCCACGAATTGAGGTTTTTGTTTTCGCCGCAATCGCGATATTCTGGCGGGCCTTTTGGGGCAAGCTCCTTTTGAGGCGAGCTACAGATGCCGGACGTTAGCCAGGCGGACGCGCGGGGCGGCTCAACACGCTGGACGATCGTAGGACTGTTGTTCGCGGCCTCGTTGATCAACTACGTCGATCGCTCCACGATCTCGCTCGCTCTACCGCTGATCGGGCACGACTTGCGCCTGGGCCCGGAAACCAAGGGAGTGCTGCTCTCCTCCTTCTTCTGGTCCTATGCCCTGATGCAGGTCCCGATCGGATGGGCCGCGGATCGCGTCAATCTGCGCTGGCTTTACGCCGCCGCCTTCGCGGTATGGTCCCTGGCCCAGGGGCTTACGGGATTTGCCGGAAGCCTCGCGGCGTTGATGCTCTTTCGCGTGCTGCTCGGCATCGGCGAGTCGATTTATCTTCCGGGCGGCACCAAGATCGTCAGCGTGCTGTTTGCACCCCGGGAGCGGGGCCTGCCTTGCGGACTCTTCGATTTCGGGACGCGCATGGGCCTGGTGCTGGGAGGCCTGACCATTCCCTGGCTGCTCGTCCATTTGGGCTGGCGCGTCGCCTTCCGGCTGGTCGGATTTGCCGGACTCTTATGGCTCGTACCCTGGATTCTGGCTACCCCGCGCCGCATCGGCCAGAGCCAACAACAGCCGCGGACCGGCGCGCCGCCAATGCAGGGAGTCCGGGCGCTCGTTCGCAATCGTAATCTCGTCGGAATCTGCCTGGGGTTCTTCTGCTTCGATTATTACTGGTATCTGCTGGTGAACTGGTTGCCGGACTACCTGGTCACCGTGCGCCACTTCACCCTCCTCGGCGCCGGCTTCTTCGCGGCCCTACCCTTTCTGGTATTCGGCGCGAGCGAGCCCGTGGGCGGCTGGCTCGCGGATCGGCTGATCCGCCGGGGCTGGGATGAGACCCGCACCCGCAAGGGCATCGTGACCGTGGCCTTCCTCACCGGGCTGCTGCTGATTCCCGCTTCGCGTGTCGCGAGCGCCGGCGCCGCCGTGGCGCTCATCGCGGGAGGGTCGCTCGTGGGACTCGCCACCGGCAATCTCCTGGTGATCCTGCAATGCTGCGCCCCATCCGACGAGGTCGGGCTCTGGACCGGGTTCGAAAATCTTTTCGGCAACGCAGCCGGGGTGCTGGCGCCGATCGTTACCGGACTGATCATCAGCCGCACCGGCTCCTACGCGCCCGGTTTCGCACTCGCCGCCATCACACTGCTCGTGGGTCTGCTGTGCTACTGGTTCATCGTGGGAGATCTGGGGCCGAAGGTATGGTCCAGCAACAGTTAGGACTTCTGCTCCTGCCGCACCACCACGATCGTGCACTTGGTGAGCAGCGCAGCCATGGCTCCCACGGCCGTCAGCACGGGCGCGACGATGGCGGCGACAGCCCCGACGGTCAGGGGAATCTCGACAAGCGAGTGCCCACTGTCGTGCTTGATGATGATCTTGGTGGCGTTGCCCTCGTGGATGACCTTCTTGATGAAGCTCAGGAGTTCGTCGCCGCTCACATGAAATTCCTCTTTGTGTTCTTGTTTCATGCCAGCCGAGCCTTTCGGAATCTTGCGGGAGCCTCGTCAGGCGTCCTGGTCTGACGCCTCGGAATCGCCCTTCGATCGACGTCCTTACCAGATCTGGCACCGGACCGCCGACGGACGCACCATGGCGTCGCCCTCCTGGCAGTCGAACGCCTTGTAGAACGGCGGCATGTTCGTCGGCGCGGCGATGGAGCGGAAGCGGTCGAGGGCGTGTGGATTGGTGTTCACCATCAGGCGCTCGAACTCCGGCCGGTCATTGGCGGCCCAGATCTGGGCGTACGAGAGGAAGAATCGCTGTTCGGGTGTGAAGCCTCCGATCAGCGGGCGCGGTTTGCCTTCCAGATCCTTTTCGAGAGCGTTGTAGGCGATCGTGAGACCGCCGAGATCGGCGATGCTTTCGCCGAGTACAAGCTTGCCGTTTTCGTGCAGGTCGCCTTCCACCACGTAGCTGTCGAACTGCTTCTGGACGCACTCGGCGCGCCCCTCGAAGTTCTTGGCGTCCTCCGGGGTCCACCAGTCGCGCAGGTTGCCGTCAGCATCGAACTTGCGTCCCTCGTCGTCGAAGCCGTGGGTCATCTCGTGGCCGATCACCGCGCCCATGCCGCCGTAGTTCGAGGCGTCGTCCGCCTTGGGATCGAAGAACGGCGGCTGCAGGATGCCTGCTGGAAACACGATTTCATTGCGCTCCGGGCTGTAATAGGCATTGACAGTCGGCGGTGACATGCCCCATTCCGCGCGATCGACCGGCTTGCCGATCTTCTTCATGCCGCGATTGAACTCGAACTCACGGCCGTGCACGGAGTTTGTAACGTAGGAGCCGCGGTCAACGTTGAAGGCGGAGTAGTCGCGCCATTTGTCCGGATAGCCGATCTTGCGCGTGAATGCCGTAAGCTTCTTGAGCGCCTGCTCGCGCGTGGCCTCGCCCATCCAGGGCAGCGTTTGCAGGTCCTGCTGCAGCGCAGCCACCAGGTTGGCTACCATCTCCTGGGCGCGCGCCTTGGCCTCAGGCGGAAAATACTCCTGCACGTAAATCTGGCCGAGCGCTTCGCCGAGCTGGCGGTCTGTTGCCTGCACGCAACGCTTCCAGCGCGGCAGCAGCTCCGTGGTACCTTGCAGGGCGCGTCCGCGGAAGTTGAAATCTTCGTCCACGAAGGGCTGCGAAAGCTCGGGCGCCACCGCATCGACAAGATGCCACCTCAGGTAGATTTTCCAGGCAGGGAGCGGGATGGCCTTGAGATCGTCGTTCATCGCCTGGAAGAACTTGGGCACGGCCACGTCCACCGTGTCGATGTTGGGATAGCCGATGTCTTGGAAATAGCCGTCCCAAGAGAAATCCGGGGTCAGCGTCTTCAGGTCGCCTCGGCTCATCTTGTGATACAGCTTTTCGGGATCGCGCCGCTCAACGCGCGTCAGGGACACCTGGGCCAGCTTGGTCTCGATGTCCATGACCACCTGGGTCTCGGCAGACGCCTTGGCTTCGTCGTCGCCGAGCAGTTCGAACATCTTCGTCACGTGGCCGACGTACTGGACGCGAATCTTCGCGTTCTTCTCGTCCACTGGCTGCTTTCCGGTCTCGACGTAGTAGTCACGGTCCGGCATTCCCAATCCGCCCTGGTCGGCGCCGCCGATCACCTGGGAGCTGTCTTTCGCATCCTGCGTGGAGCGGAAACGGAACAGCGCGTTCACGCCCATGCCCTGCAGGTGCGCGATCTCACCTTCGAGGGTGTCGACGCTGTCGATAGCCTCAATGCGTTGAAATTCGGGCTCGAGCGGCTTCACGCCTTCGGCGTTCACCTGGGGCTCATTCATGCAGCTCGCATAGAAGTCGCCGATTTTCTGCTCGTTCGAGCCGGGCGCGGCGTTATGGTCGGCCGCGGCCTTTTCCAGGATCTCCTTCAAGTGCTCCTGATTCCGCTCCAGGAGGGAGGTGAAGCTGTTCCAGGAGGGATAAGCGGCCGGTATGGGATTATTCTTCAGCCACTCGCCGTTGGCGTAATGATAGAAATCCTGGCAGGGCTTGCAGGTCTTGTCGATGGAGCCGAGTTGCACGCCGTGATCCCCGGAGCCGCCTGAAGCCTCCTGGCCGGCGTACCGGGCCTGCCCCCAGCACATGGAGGCCGCTACGAGGACGGCGCCGGCCGCCAGGCCTGAAACAAAAAGCGGACGATTTGAAGTCATGATTCGCTCCTGGTTCGAAGGGTCACGGCAAGCCCAAGAAACGCACGCTCGGGCCGCTAATCCTCAGCTTCGCGAAGGCGCCTTATTATAAACCTCTTGTTTCCAAAAATGGAATACGCGCTCATTTTTTCAACCGCTTTGTTTTCAATAATATTACGGCTTCGCTCGTAGGTCCCGCCTCCATTTTCTGGCGCTTCGGCCGGGTGCGCGTCTGGATCGCGACCCAGTCGTTCAATCCGCCATCGTCAATTCTGAATGGAGGAGCCGGGATGCTCGGCCGAAAGGCATGGGGGTCCTCCCCGCCGGGGACGAATCCCCGTGCGAAGAGGAGGCGAGGGTAACAGGTTCCGGGGTGAGGGTCACGAGGTCTGCCGAGGCCCGCGCTGTAGGCTATCTTATAGCGATGGCCCCCGAGAGCAGCCCCTTACTCGGAACCTGTTGTGTGATGCGAGGCAGGGCATTCGTCAGTGCCCGACGACCCGAACCTCTCTTAAACCGAAATGGCGTGCCCTGCCCTTAGACACATCGGCTCCGGGCAGCAGGGCCCGCCCTGCTATTTCTTCCGGCTAGGGTCATCGTCAGGATTGACGTAGTTGAATTGCAGAGGCGACGTGCCGTGGACCTGCACCACGACTTCGCCGCTGGCCATCGCGTAGTGGTGCATGCTCGGGTCCAGGTAAGCAAAGCTGCCCGCCGGGAAACTCAACATGCCGTTCTCTTCAAAGTGGTCTCCCATGCCGACCTTGAATGTTCCCGATATCACCGTGACGTTCTCGCGCTGCGGATGCCAATGCGGCGCTATGCGATAGCCGTCCGGCATCTTCAGACGCAGCGTATAGTCTCCGCTGGTCGCGAGAGGATTGCCTTCCAGAACGGCCAGTTGTGCGCCGGCCGGCATGAATGGCGGCGCCGGACCGTATGGAATCGAGTCTGGTGTAAACGCGTTTTTTTCCTGTGCAGGAGCCGCACCAACGATGCGGGAATGCCTGACCGCGGCCAGTACCCCCGCGAGCGCCAGGACCAAACATACATTCCGTTTCATGCTACTTTCCTCCTTGAGTCAGAACTGTGGAACCGGCAGACACTATCGCTCCATCGCCGGGCCACTTCAATCGGATTCCAATCACTTTAGTATATTTTTTATGTATCGGCGTAATTTGCTTACAAATTAGGGCTTATCGACTACAATGGCCGTCATGAGGGGTCCGAAAGCGAGTGAGATCGAGCTCGACCTCGGCCGTTACGAGCTTCGACGCGGCGGGCGCAGGGTCAAGCTTGAGAAGAAGCCGATGGAACTGCTGATTTTTCTGGTCCGCCGCCGGGAGCAGATGGTTTCCCGCTCAGACATCGTGACCAGGCTTTGGGGCTCCGATCTCTTCGTCGATACCGAGCGGAACATCAACAACATCGTGCGTAAAATCCGCACCGCCTTGGGTGACCCGGCCGCTGAACCGCGGTTTCTGGAAACGGTGGTCGGGAAGGGGTATCGGTTCATCGGACCTGTCCGCGTGATCAGCCCCCTCTATCCACCTTCCGATTCGCGTGAGGGCGCCGGCGGCCAGATGCCGGTGCGCAACGGTTCCACGGGGAAAAGTGAGCGCGCTTCGCTTGCTGTGTTACCGCCGCATCTTCCAGGCGACCACGCGGACGACAACGGCTTTTCTCTGGGTTTTGCGGATGCCCTGGTTTCCCGTCTGGCGAACCTGGAGGGCGTTGACGTTCTCCCGACGTCGGCCATGCTGAACGTGCCCACGCGGGCACGGGCGCCGGAAATCGCGTCGCGCCTGGGAGTCCGCTTCGTGGTGCACGCTACGCTGGGGGCGTCCAAGGCGGAATCGCCTTTGTCGGTGGAGCTGTTTGATTCTCACTCGCAAAGCAGTTGCTTCGTGGGGGACCTGCCGCTCGACGTGCAGCGCGCCCTTGACCACGTGGATGACATTGCCTCCCACACCGCCCGAGCGCTGAAGCGGCCCCTTCACCTGGCAGCCCGGAGCCAGGCCCGCTACAGTCGCGATCCACTGGCATACGCCCAGTTTATCCAGGGTTACCGGCGTAGCTCCTCCGGCGATCCCATCCTGCTTGAAGAAGCGACGCAAAACCTGATGAACGCCGTCGCCCGCGACCCTGCCTTCGCGCTCGCCCATGCTGTTCTCTCTTTCGTGTGCGCCGTACGTCACTTCGAATTCGATCCCAGCCGAAGCTGGCTGGAAAAGGCCGAATTCCACTGCCGGCGCGCGCTTGAGCTCGATCCGGCGCTGCCCGAAGGGCACGTTTCCAACGCTTTTTTGCTCTGGGGGCCTGCCAAGAACTTCCAACACATCGACGCGATCGCTGAGCTGAAGCGCGCCCTGGCCCTGCAGAAGAATCTACCCCACGCGTACAACCGCCTGGGGACGATCCTGGCCCACATCGGCCTGCTGGATCATGCGCGCACAATGTACGAATGGGGCAAGCCTTTCGATCCGAACAAAAGGATCAGTCACAGCATTGCCCAGGTCTACCTGTGGAGCGGAGAGTACGAACTCGCCCGGGAAGAGTCAGAGAGGTGGCGTCTCGAGAATCCGGCGAGCAAATACGCTCTTTATTTCGCCCCCCAACCCGCGATGCTAACCGGGGACTTGAATGGGGCCAGGAGCCTGGTCGACGAAGCCGCAAGCCTGATGCCCGAAGAACCGCTGATTATCAGCCTGCAAGGGGTGATGTACGCCTTGACGGACAAGTCCGCGCAGGCCCTGAGATGCATGAACCGGGCGTGTGCGAACCCGAAATCTTTCGGTCACGCTCACCACACCTACTATCAGATCGCCTGCATACTTTCCCTGCTCAACCGGACCGACGCGGCGCTTGAATGGCTTGAGCGCAGCGTCGATACCGGTTTCGCCTGTTGGCCGTTCTTTCTTAAGGACCCATGCCTCAAAAATCTCCGCGGGCACGCGCAGTTTGAACTGCTGGTCAGTTCCTTGCAAGCCAGGTTTGCAGACGATTTGGGGCTATTGTAACGTAAGTTCTCATCGCTCCCGATTTTCGACCGTTTCGTCTTGGAGTTCGATCGTCCGCGACTCAGCGGGACATGGAACGACAGCTTGCGTCCTCCAAAGTTAGCGTGCAAACTGGATAGCGTTTCGCTGCCACTCGCGTTCCGCAACGGCTCTCGTTAACCGACGAGGGCTGAACGCGAGGAGGCCGCCAGGGAGGCGCTCATGCCGGATCACCAGAAGGACCTGATCATCCGCTGGTTCGAGGAGGTCTGGAACCAGGGCCGGCGGGAAACTATCGACGAGATGCTGTCTCCGGATAGCGTCCTCCACGATGGCGAGGTTGACAGTCGAGGCCCTCAGGAGTTCAAGGCCTTCTTCGACCGGATGAACGCCACATTCTCCGAAATGCGTCTTCACCGGCATGAGGTAATTTCCGAAGGGATTTACGCCTGTCTCCGATGGTCGGTGACGGCGCGGCACACCGGTGACGCCCTCGGCCTTCCGCCAACCGGCAGGGAGATCCGAATCACTGGAATCACGATGATCCGGTTCGACGATGGGAAGTTCGCCGAAGCCTGGCAGAACTGGGACATGCACGGGCTGATCCAGCAGATAACCGGAGCTTCGGCGGTGCCCGGAGTGTACATCGGCACCGGATCTGCCGGCTAGGATTGGGTTGCCACAGAATAATTCCAAAAATTGTACTCCATCTTCCATATTTGGTAGGCTTGCTTCCGAAAAGCGGATGGTGCTCCTTAAACCTCTGAATGCAATGGTGCTGTTGTCGCTTATAACGTGCTAAACTTGGCAGGCAGCGTGCATTGCAGAGCGGCGGAGAAGGTTCTGTCCCGTGGCTACCCTTGCCAATCCCGTGACCGCATCGCGGCCCTCCCTGCGGTTCAGGACGTTGCTGGCCACGGTGCTCAGTCTGGGGCTGGTGGTTTGCGGTTTCTTCAGCATCCGTCAGCAGATTTCCTACCGCCTGCCGAGCGACGGTGTGGCGTGGGTCGACTCGGCTTCCGGCGTCCAGGCGTGGCTGGTCACGCCCGGGGGGGCCGGTGACCTGGCCGGGATTCGGCCCGGAGATGTGCTCAAGGCCGTCAACGACGTGCCCGTGGCGAGCGCGGCGGCGGCTACGCGCCAGGTGTTCGAGAGCGGGATCGGCGCGCAACTGACCTACGGTCTCGATCGCAACGGGCAGCCGACACGGACGATCGTTACCGTCGAGCGTGAGAGTCATTCCGGACCGCCGCGTGGGTATCTCGACGCCGTCGGGCTGATCTACCTGTTCGTGGGTGGATTCATCCTGTTCCGGCGCTGGAGCGCGGCCAAGAGCCTCCATTTTTACTTCTTCTGCCTGACATCGTTCGTTCTTTTCGTTTTTCATTACACCGGCAAGCTGAACTCCTTCGACCAGACGGTCTATTGGCTGAACGTGGCTGCCACCCTCTTCCAGCCGGCAATCTTTCTTCACTTCTGTCTCACTTTCCCGAAGCCGGTCGCCCTGCTGCGGCAGAAGCGCTGGCTCGCGCCACTGCTTTACGTGCCGGGCCTCGTGCTCGGCGCATTCCACGTTCTGGCCATGTGGGGCGCCTGGGGCGATGTGCGCTCGGCGGTCTGGCTCGCGGACCGGGTGGAGTCCATCTATCTGGCCGGACTCTTCATCCTCGGCGGCGCGGTTCTCGAACACTCGTATCGCACCAGCCGCATGCCGCTCCGCAAGCAGCAACTGAAGTGGGTGACGCGCGGAACCTACGTGGCCGTGGCTCCGTACGCGTTGCTCTACGCCGTGCCCTATTTTCTTGGAATCGTGCCCCCGCCCTGGATGCAGTTTTCGGCGCTGAGCCTGATCTTCCTGCCCATTACCTTTGGTTACGCCCTGGTGCGGTACCGGCTGATGGACGTGGACATCATCTTCCGGCGGGGCATGGCGTACACGCTGGCGACGGCGGTCATCGTAGGGATGTACTTCGCCCTGATCGGCCTGTTCGCGGACTTCTTCCGCAGCCAGGTGCGCGATCTCGGACGCGGCGGCTGGATTCTGGCGCTGATGGTCACGGCGGTGCTCTTCCAGCCGTTTGTGAACTGGATCCAGGCGCGCCTGGACCGCTTCTTTAATCCCGAGCGCTATGACTACCGGCGCACGCTGCTGGAATTTGCCCGCGAACTCACGGCGGAGTTGCGGGTCGATCGCCTGCTCGACCAGGTGACGCAACGCCTGGCGGAGACGCTGGGCGTGGAGCGCGTGGCGGTGATCCTCGGGCCGGCGGACACGCCTCCCGACGGGACCGATTGCGCGCGCGGGATGAGGCTGGCGGCGGCGCGCGGCCTGAGCGCTCCGCTCGCGGCCGACTGGAGCTTTCTCGATCCCGGGCGCGCGGAGCTCGCCAAGGGATACCTGTTCTACGAGAATGTCCGGCGAGTGCAGGAGGTTTCGCCCGCCGCAGCGGCCACCATCGAGGAACTCGACCTCCACTACTATCTGCCGTTCAAAATCAAGGACCGGACGCTCGGATACCTCGGCCTCGGAAAGACCCGCCACGGAGACTATCTTTCGAGCGAGGACGTGGATCTGCTCAAGACCATCGCGAGCTACGTGAGCATCGCGCTCGAGAACGCGCGTCTTTACGGGTCGCTCGAGCGGCAGGCGGACGAGCAGAGAGCGCTGCACGATTTCAGCGAAAGCATCATCGAATCGATCAGCGCCGGCGTGCTGTCGATCGACCTCGCGGGCAGGGTCGGCTCCTGGAACTCCGCGCTCGAAAAGCTTTACGGCTGGCCGCGCTCGAAGGCGGTGGGAAAGATGCTGGGCGATATTCTGCCGCCCGAACTACTGGTCGAGCTGCCCACCCGCCCGGACGCCGCCGAGTCGCGGTCGCTCTATAAGTTCAGGCTGGCGACGCCCGGCGGGAGGGAAGTGGTAGCCAACATTTCCACCACTCCGCTCGTCGATCAGGGCGGCAAAGTGATCGGGCGCCTGCTGATCTTCAACGATCTCACCGAGCGCGTCAGCCTCGAGGATCAGCTCGTGCAGGCGGAGAAACTCTCTTCCATCGGTCTGCTCGCGGCCGGCGTGGCGCACGAGGTCAATACACCGCTGGCCGTGATCGCCTCCCAGGGCCAGATGCTGTTGCGGCAACTTCCGGCCGAAGACGCGCAGGCCCGAACCCTCGAACGGATCATCAAGCAGGCTTTTCGCGCCTCCGACATCGTCAACAGCCTGTTGAAGTTTTCGCGGGTCAGTGGCAGCGAATTCGCCGAGTTAGACATCAATAAAGTTATGCAGGAAACCCTGGCTCTGGTTGAGCCGATGCTGAAGGCGTCGAAGGTTTCGCTGAACCTGCAACTAGCGGAGGACCTGCCCTGCGTGCGGGGGAACGCCGGCAAGCTGCAGCAGGTGTTCATGAATCTGCTGGTGAACGCGCGCGATGCCATGCCGAGAGGCGGAGAGCTCACGGTCGCCACCGAGCGCGAAAACGGCTCCGTGCGGGTGGAAGTTTGCGACACGGGCATGGGCATCGCGCCCGACCACCTGGGTAAGATCTTCGATCCGTTTTTTACAACCAAGGCCAAGAGCCGGGGCACGGGATTGGGCCTGGCGGTGAGCTATGGCATCATCCGCGAGCACTCCGGCAACGTCGAGGTGGAAAGCCGTCTGGGCCACGGCAGCACTTTCCGCCTGGAATTCCCGGCCCTCAGGAAGACCGTTCATGCCGTCTAAGGGTTCGATTCTGATTATTGATGATGAGCAGGAGATCCGCGAGAGTCTCGAGGAATTCCTCGGCTCCGAAGGGTATGCCCTCGATTCGGCGGCCACGGCCGAGGAGGGCCTGAAGCGGGCCGGCGAACGCCCTTACGACCTGGCTCTGGTGGATGTGAACCTCCCGGACGGAAGCGGGATCGAGGTTCTCAAGAATCTGAAGCGGGAAAGCCCGGATACGGGCGTCATCATGATCACTGCCTACGATTCGAGCCAGACGGCGTTCCACGCTTCGAAGGAGGGCGCTGAGAGCTACGTCACCAAGCCTTGGGACAACGACCGGCTGCTGCTCGAGGTCCAGAACCTGCTCGACCGCTCGCGCTTGCGCGCGGAGAACGTCCAGTGGCGGCGCGCCCTCAAGCAGTACGGGCTTCCCGGCATTGTGGGCAAGAGCCAGGCCATGCAGAAGGTCTTTGACCTGATCATGCAGGTTGCTCCCAGCCGCGCAACCATTCTGATCCAGGGCGAGAGCGGCACGGGAAAGGAACTGGTGGCCAAGACCATTCACGCCACCAGCACGCGCGCCGACCGTCCTTTCGTTCCCGTCAACACGGGGTCGCTGCCCGTAGACCTGCTGGAGAGCACGCTGTTTGGCCACGTCCGGGGGGCCTTCACGTCCGCCGTGGTTTCGAAGCGCGGCCTGTTCGAGGTGGCCGACCAGGGCACGATCTTCTTTGACGAAATCGGGACCATCGGTGTGGAGACGCAGACCAAGCTCCTCCGGGTGATCCAGGAGCGCGAGTTCATGCGCCTGGGCGGAACGGACACGGTGAAGGTCGATGTCCGGATTCTGGCGGCGACCAATGTGGATCTGCGGCGGTTGGTGGCGGAGAACAGGTTTCGCGAGGACCTCTTTTACCGGCTGAATGTCATCAGCCTTACGCTGCCTCCTTTGCGGGACCGCAAGGAGGATATCCCTGCGCTCCTCGATCACTTCCTGGTGCGCTTTGCCCGTGAGAACGGTCGCAGTGACATGCATTTTTCGCCGGAGGCGCTGAAGCTCCTGCTGGACCATGATTGGCCGGGCAACGTCCGGGAACTGGAAAACGCCGTGGAGCGCGCCGTGGTGCTGTCGTCGGGACCGGTGCTGCAAGCGGGATTGCTGCCCGAGCAAGTCTCCGGCAACGGGAACCACCACAACACCAGGACGGGTTTCGAGGAGCTTGACGGGCACTCATTGTTCGACCTTTTGGAAAACTATCAGCGCGGCGTGATTCTGGAGATGCTCTCGCGCAGCAATTGGAGCCAGACGGAGGCCGCTGAGCGCCTGCGCATTCCCCTTTCCACGCTCAATCAGAAGATCAAACGCCTGCAGATCGATGTGAAGCGGCACCGGAATTCAGAGACGGTCCCCGGCTCATTTTGAGGAGTTACCTCCGCGTGGACTTGCGCGAGGGCGCCGGGTCGACTATAGTTGGAGAGTTAACTTCGCGCCTGGGAAGGCTGTGCGAACGAGGAGCAACGAGGCTATGAGAAATCCGATTCGACTGCTAACGACTTTCGCGGCCGTTGCGGTTGCGCTGCTGCTACTCTCGCCCGGAATTCTGCGGGCGCAGCAGCAAGGGAGCGGGACCCAATCGAACAAATCGAAAGAATCCCAGAACCCTTCCGTGCAGGCCCAGCAAGAGGCTCCCGGACAGCAGCAGCAGAATCCGACAAGCAGCCCCGTCCCGGCGAATCCTGAGGGCGCCGCGCCCTACGAGCCTCCGCCGGGTCCTCCGCTGGCTTCGGTGTCGCCTCCGAGCTACGAGAATGAGTATGTCAATCAAGCGGACAACCAGCAACAGACCCCGGAAGTGAACCAGTTGCAGGACCAGGAGGAAGGTCTGAGCCAGGGGGGCAGCGCCGGCGGACCCGCTCCAACGGGCGGGGCCACCCAGGGCGCAGCCGAAGGCGAGAACTACGTGGGCCCGGACGGAATGCCGAATCCGCCAACGCCCCCGCCATGCCAGGGGCAGAGCCAGAAGCAGAGTTGTGGTCGACAGGGCGGGCCGCCCGCCTGATCCTGTGATCCGATCTGGACCGGGGTCCAGCTGGCGCGGCTGCGCTCGCAGCCGCTTCCGAAACGCCATTCATCCCGAAGGTGGTTCTTCAGGCGAGTAACCTACCGTGGCCCTCGAAGGGCAATTCCAAAGGCATACCGCAATAAGGGCTGACGCTATGCTGGGAGCGCGCAGCATAGCCGCCAGAGCCCAATTTCACAGCTACAGGAGGGGAGCATGGGAACGGCTGCGTTCGAGTACTATCACACCAATCAGGGAGTTTTCCTCGAAGGACTGAAGGATCTGCTGCGCATTCCGAGCATCAGCACGCTGCCCGAACACCGGACCGACATCCGTCGCGCCGCCGATTTCCTGGCCGGGGAGATGCGCGGCATGGGAATGCAGCGAGTGCAGTTGATCGAAGGCACAAACGGGCAAAACCCGCTGGTGTACGCGGAATGGATGGGGGCGCCCGGAAAGCCCACGGTGCTGCTCTACGGGCATTACGATGTGCAGCCACCCGACCCGCTGGATGAATGGAAGTCCCCGCCGTTTGAGCCTGAAGTGCGCAAGGAGAATATCTACGCGCGCGGCGCCGTGGACGACAAGGGGCAGGTTTATCTGCTGGTGAAGGCGGTGGAGGGATTCCTCAAGGGCGAAGGGAAGCTGCCCGTCAATATCAAGTTCCTGGTCGAAGGCGAAGAGGAGGTGGGAGGAGAACACATCGAAGCGTACGTCAAGGGGCGTCCGCCGCTCATTCATTGTGACGCGGCCGTGATCTGCGATACGGAAATGTTCGCTCCGAACCTGCCCACCATCACCACTGGCCTGCGCGGCCTGGTCTACACCGAACTCGAGGCCCGCGGCGCCGGGCACGATTTGCACTCGGGGATGTACGGGGGCGCGGCGCCGAATCCGATGCATGCCCTGGCGCAGATCATCATGGGCCTCAAAGGCGCTGACCAGAAGGTCCGCATTCCGGGCTTCTACAAACGGGTCACCAAGCCCAGCAAAGCCGAGTTGGCGGCGTGGAAGCGGCTGCCGTTCAATGAGAAAAAGTTCATGAAAGGCGAGATGGAGGCGACGGCGCTGGTGGGTGAGAAGGGACCCTCACTGCTGGAACGGTTGTGGTCGCGACCCACGCTCGAGGTCCACGGCATCCGCGGCGGATTCACCGGCGAGGGCGCCAAGACAGTGATTCCGGCGGCAGCGACGGCCAAAATCAGCATGCGCCTGGTGCCAGAGATGGAGCCCAAGGAAGTGATCCGGCAATACACCGCTTACGTGAAGAAGCTCACGCCCAAAGGCATCGCCACCAAGGTGCGCGTGATCAGTTCTGCGCCGGCGTCGGTGGTTTCTACGGAAAACCGCTTCGTGGAGGCCGCGGCCGAGGCGATGCAGGAGGTGTTCCGGAAGAAGACGGTCTTTATGCGATCGGGCGGCTCGATCCCCATCGCAGGACTGTTCCATGAAGAGCTCGGTATTCCAGTCGTCATGATGGGTTTCGGCCTGCCGGACGACAACCTCCACGCTCCCAACGAGAAGTTTCATCTGCCGAACTTCTATCGCGGCATCGAGGCGATGGGACGCTACTTCGAATTGCTTGGGCAGTAGATCGGACGCGACACGCATCCGCGCCGCGCGTTCGCACGCGTCCGGAGTGATCGAGAGGGCAGGCGTGATTGCGCCTGCCCGTGACCTTCCCCTTCATCTGGCCATCATCAAACCAGCCCGAGCGATCAACCGCGCCGGATGCCTCGCAGAAGGAAAACACACCGTCTTCCGTTTCGAGACCTTCCGGCGGAGTCCGCTTAAATCCATCACAACCTCTACCAAAACACTCTTCTACCCTTCCGTGATTTGGCCAAAAGATAGTGTCAGCCTGGGCTAAAGATAGGTGCCCAAAAGATGCGGCCGGTTGACCTGAAGATAAGTGGACGCCACCCAAGAGCACACGTAAGCTCATAAGCTCCGTACAGCCGAGAACCGGGGGGTCTCAAATCACGCCCAAGCATCTTCAAACGGCGTTTATTCCCGCGGGCAGGGCTGCTACGTGCCTTGAAAGCAGGAGCCGGAGAGGATCATTAGTTCGCAGGCGTGACGGCCGGAGGAAAGCGATGAAATATCCGATGCACCTCAGCAAGGGAATTGCCGGGCTGATCGTGGCGCCCGCGGCGATCATTGTCGCCGCCGCGCTCCCGCAGTGTGCATGCACTCGTGGTGAGGCCACAAGCGCGAACACGCCGCGCGAATCGACTGCGAATGCCAATCCGCCTGCATCTCAAACGACTCTGGATTTGTCGTCCAGCCAGCTCAACGCGATCAAGGTCGAGCCGGTGGAACGGCACCTCTTTCCGGTTGAGAAGGAGGCGGTCGGCAACATAGATTATGACGAAGACTTGTCGGTCCAGGTGTTCCCGGATTATCAGGGGACCATCATCGAGACCCTTGTGCAGCTTGGCGCCAACGTTCAGAGGAATCAATCCCTCTACACCATTAAGAGTCCTGACCTCATCCAGGCAGAGTCAACGCTGATCGGCGCGGCGGCAACCTTCGACCTGACCAGCAAGGAACTGGCGCGCGTCCAGGGTCTTGGCGGAGTCGCCGAGCGGGAGAAGGAACAGGCGATCTCGGATCAACAGACCGCAGAGGGCGCTCTCAAAGCCGCTCGCGATGCCGTCCGCGTCTTCGGCAAGACGGATGCCGAAATTGATCAAATGATCGCCTCACGCAAGATCGATCCGGCCCTGGTTGTGCGGAGTCCGATTTCGGGCAAGATCACCTCCAAAAACGCGCAGCCTGGATTCCTGGTGCAGCCGGGAAATCTGCCGGCGCCTTACTCGGTGGCTGACGTCTCGATCAAATGGATGCTGGCGAACGTGACTGAAAGTGAAATCCCATTGTTTCGTTTGGGCGAGCCGGCTCAAGTCCGGGTGATCTCCTACCCTGACCACATATTTAAGGGGAGGGTTTCGAAGATCTACGAGACCGTTGATCCGAACACTCATCGAGTGACGATCCGTTCCGAGATTGCGGACGCCAACGATGAACTGCATCCCGGAATGCTCGCGAACTTCGTCATTCGCGTTCACGACCCGGTGGAAGCCACCGCCCTGCCCGCGAATGGCGTGGTCCGCGAAGCCGACGGCACCATGACGGCCTGGGTGACAACCGATCGCCAGCGTTTCACGCAAAGAATCATCAAAACCGGCCTGCGCGTCGACGACGAGGTCCAGATTCTCGATGGCTTGCAGCCCGGAGAACTCGCCGTGACGGACGGCGCCGTATTCTTGAGCAACATGCTGCAAGCGCCACCAAGCGACTAGCGTTGTGTATCGCGTGATTCTCGACCATTGTGCGCCGTTGTAGGGGCACGGCTTGCCGTAGCCCTCCGGGTTCGGTCGCGCGCGATACACGATACGAGCAACAGGGTACGGTAAGCCGTCCCTCCGGGTTCGGTCGCGCGACACACGATACGAGGAAAGGAAGAGGGTACGGCAAGCCGCACCCCTACAGAGAACGGATGAGCTGCTTATGTTGAAATCTCTCATCGCATTCTGCCTGAGCCGCCGCGCGATGGTGGTGCTGGGCCTGATATTGTTCGCCGGCGGTGGGTTCATTGCTTTCAAAAAGCTCAACATTGAGGCGTATCCAAACCCGACGCCCGTGATCCTGGAGATCACTGCGCAGGCGCCCGGCCTTTCCGCCGAGGAGATGGAACGCTACTATACGCTCCCCATGGAGATTGGGCTCTACACCACACCGGGCATTGACGTCATTCGCTCGACCTCTTTCTATGGATTGTCCTTTGTCCGCGTAAGCTTCAAGTATGGGGTGGACTACAACTTCGCCTATGCCCAGGCATCGGTGGCGATGCAACAGAACGTTGCGCTGCCGGGCAATCTGGTGCCTACCATCCAGGCGAACAGCTCGACTGGGGAAATCTATCGTTATCAGGTCGTCGGACCCAAGCATTTCGGAATCGCGAATCTGCGCACGGTCCAGGATTGGATCGTGGCGCGCCGCCTGCTGACGATTCCCGGCATCGCGGCCGTCAACAGTTGGGGCGGCCCCACCAAGGAATTCCAGGTTGAGGTAGACCCTCACAAGCTCGAAGCCTATAGCGTGACCGTGCCCCAAATCCTGAATGCCCTGGGCAACGCGAACATCAACGTGGGTGGACGCGAAATCCGCATCGGCCAGCAGTCCATCAACATCCGGGGCGTCGGACTGATTGATGATGGCGGCAACGATGATTTGAGGCAGGGTTACAAGGTTGACGACATCGAGAATGTGGTTCTCAGCCAGGAGAACGGTGTCCCGGTGCTGGTCCGGGATGTCGGCAAGGTGTCGGTCGGCTACCGGCCGCGGCTAGGCATTCTAGGCAAGGACAACCAGGACGATGTGGTCGGAGCGATCGTGGTGATGCGGCGGACGGAAACGACCTCCGCCATGCTTCCCAAAGTCAAAGCGGCAATTGACAAAGTGAATCACGACGGTAGTCTGCCTCCCGGAGTCCAAGTCGTTCCTTATTACGATCGCTCATCCTTGATCGCCCTCACCACGCACACGGTTCTGCACAACCTGATTTTCGGATGCTTGCTCGTCTTCCTGGTCCAATGGATTTTCCTCGGCAATTTGCGCAGCGCCACCATCGTGGGATTGAACATACCGTTTGCCCTGTTCTTCGCCACGATTCTCCTGGTGATTACGCACGAAAGCGCGAACCTGCTGTCGGTGGGCGCGGTGGACTTCGGCATCATCGTGGATTCGGCCGTCATCCTGGTCGAGAATATCTTCAAGAATTTTCAACGAGATCCGGAAGAAAGACAAAGCCTGTTGAAGCGGCTGGCGGGGGGCGGCTGGGGGCCCGACCCGACGCGCGACACGGAACATGAAGTGGCGGCTCACGGATGGACGGATCGATTGCGGCTGATTCTGATCAGCTCCATGCAGGTGGACAAAGCAGTTCTATTCTCGGCGCTGATCACGGTGGCCGGTTTCGTGCCGCTGTTCACGATGCAGGGAGTCGAGGGCCAGATCTTCGGTCCCATGGCCCGCACTTACGGCTATGCGCTGGCCGGCGCCCTGATTGCCACGTTCACCATTACACCGGTGCTCGCTTCCATGCTGATGCCCAAGAATGTGAAGGAGGCCGAGACCCTCGTCGTCCGCGCGTTGCACCGGGTTTACAATCCAGCCCTGCGTTTCGCGCTTGATCACCGTCCACTTACGGTCGGGGCCGGCGTCCTTTTCCTGGCGCTGTCCGCGTTTCTCGGAATGCGGCTGGGGAGCGAATTTCTTCCGCACCTGGAAGAGGGTAATTTTTGGATTCGCGCTTCCATGCCGATCACGCTCTCGCTCGAAGATGGCGAGGCGGCCAGCAGAAAAATGCGCGAGATTCTGCTGCGACACCCCGAAGTGATCACGGTGGTTGCCCAACACGGCCGGCCGGACGACGGCAGCGATGCATCGCCATTCTCCAATGTCGAGCTTTTCGCACCGCTCAAGTCTTTTGACGACTGGCCTAAAGGGCTTACGAAGGATCAATTAACCAACCAGATTCAAACAGAGTTCAATAACGAGCTGCCGGGGGTCGTCTTCAATTTCTCCCAATACATTGAGGACAACATCGAGGAAGGAATCTCGGGCGTCAAAGGCGTCAATTCGGTGAAGATCGTGGGTCCCAATCTCGAAACCTTGACCGAGCTTGCCGAGCAGGTCCGGGACCAGATGAGCCAGGTGCGGGGCGTTGCCGATCTCGGTGTATTTCCGGTCCTGGGACAGCCAAACTTGAACATCAAGGTGGATCGCGCCAAGGCCGCCCGCTATGGCCTCAATTCCGGTGATGTTAACGCAGTGATTCAAGCGGCCATGGGCGGCGCGGTTGCGAGTTCGGTGCTGGAAGGCGACCGTCAATTCGATCTCGTCGTCCGCTATACGCCCGAATACCGCGACAGCATCGACAAAATCCGGAACATCAAGGTGGCTTACACAACGGCCAGCGGCGCCAATGCCTATATACCCCTGAGTGAACTGGCCACGATCACCTTGGACACCGGAGCGGCTTGGATCTATCACGAGAGCGTGCAGCGCTTTATCCCCGTCAAGTTCAGCGTGCGGGGCCGCGACCTGGGCGGCACGGTTGAGGATGCTCAGCAGCGGATCGCGAAGAACGTGAAACTTCCTTCCGGATACCGGCTGGTGTGGGCCGGTGAGTTCGGAGACCTTCAGGCGGCCAGGAAGCGCTTGGAGATCATTGTGCCCATCAGCTTCGTCTTGATTTTCGGGGCGCTCTACAGCTTGTTCAATAACTTGCGCGACTGCCTTCTGGCGCTGGCTGGAATTCCCTTCGCGGTTGCCGGCGGCGTGCTCGCGCTATATGTTTCCGGTCTTAATTTCAGCATTTCCGCCGCCATCGGCTTCGTCTCGCTGTTCGGAGTGTCCGTCATGGACGGCATCCTGATGATCACGTTTTACAACCAGGAGAGAGTTCGCGGCCTCGCGCCAGTGGATTCGATGTTCCGTGCCGCAAGCACCCGCATGCGCCCACTGATGATGACGGCGCTTTCGGCCTGCATCGGCCTGTTTCCGGCGGCAATTTCCATGGGTATCGGCAGCCAGGTGCAGCGTCCGCTCGCCACGGTGATCGTGGGTGGCATGCTCGTCGGCCCCGTTATGCTGCTTCTCGCTGTGCCCGCACTGAGAATGATATTCCTGGGCGGCGAAACGAACGGAGTATCGGAGGTCCAATTAGGATGAGGACCACATGTCTCCTTTTCCTGACGATCGGCTGGGGTGCGTTGGCGCATGGGACAGGATACACAGCGGCGCCTGGTCCAGCCGACGAGGGCAAACATCAGGCCGGTGGAGCAGCCACTGATGCCGAGCGAGCCCGCGGCCGGACCTATGACACGAATCGCCGGCCCGGCCAGGCGAGCCTGATCAAGGCAAGGCGTCCTCCGCAGCTTCCGAACGCCCGGCAGCATTTCCTGGCTGGAAATGCTCTTCGTCAGCCGCGTTCAAGTCGATTCGGCGGCGCCGCAAAGGGCGGATTGATCCCGAGCGAAACGGCCCGGAGCGAAATGGCCCAGAGCGAAACGGTCCGGGGCGCAACGGTGCATGGCGCCCTGCCGGTCCGAACGTCCAGTGTCTTCAGGCCGACCGGGCTGCCCGGCGGCCCGTCGCTCGACAATGGGCGCCATCGCGGTCCTAACCCGGCGGTCATTGGTGGCGTAGCGACCCGAAACAGCAGGAATACCGGAGCGATCAACGGAACCGGCATGAGCCGCAGGCCTTAAGGAAACATTCGCATGATTCGCACTCGCAAATTGCGCCTCGCCGGAATCATCGCAGCCCCGGCCTTACTGCTCACCGCCGGTTGCGTGGTCGGGCCTAACTTCAAGAAACCTGCCGCTCCGAATGTGGGCGGTTATACACCCACTCCGATTTCGACCACCAGCAGCACGGCCAACGTCGCTGGAGGAGACGCGCAGCACCTCGTGGACGGGCGGGACATTCCGGGAGAGTGGTGGACATTATTTCACTCGAAGCCACTGAGCGATTTGATTGAGCGCTCGCTCAAAGCCAATCCCGACCTCAAGGCGGCGCAAGCGGCATTGATCGTGGCAAGAGAGAATGTGCTGGCGCAACGCGGTTTTTACTATCCCAGTGTTACGGGCGGCTTTGCAGCGACCCGGGGGAGGACAGCGGAGGACGTTTCACCCGCCCTCAACGCCAACATCCAGAATTACAGCCTCTATACGCCGGAGGTCAGCGTCTCTTTTGTGCCGGACCTCTTCGGTCTGAACCGGAGAACGGTGGAATCGCTCGAAGCGCAGGCACAGCAGGCGCGTTTCGCTCTGGCCGCGACGCACATCACGCTCAGCTCCAACGTCGCCGCCGGAGCCATTCAAGAGGCGTCATTCCGCGGCCAGATTGACGCCACCCGTGAGCTGATCACCATCAACACCGACATGCTCAAGATTCTGAGGGAACAGTATGGGAAGGGGTACGCGAGCGAACTCGACGTGGCGGCGCAGGAGTCGCAGCTCGCGCAACTCGCAGCCAGCTTGCCCCCGCTGTTGAAGCAGTTGGCTCAACAACGGGACTTGCTGGCGGTGCTGTCAGGCGGGTTCCCCAACCAGGATTTGAGCGAAAAGTTTGAGCTCTCGAGTCTGCAACTGCCGCAGGAGTTGCCGCTGAGCCTTCCTTCGCAGCTCGTGGAGCAGCGTCCGGACGTGCGTCAGGCGGAGGAGAATCTCCATGCCGCCAGCGCCCTCATCGGCGTAGCCATTGCGAACCGGCTGCCGACCATTGCGCTCACCGCGGATGCCGGCAGTTCGCCGGATGACATCAGCAAGATGTTCTCAAGCGGTAGCGGTTTTTGGGACTTGACCGCGGGAATCACGCAGCCCATCTTTGATGCCGGCACCCTCAAACACCGCGAGCGCGCCGCGAAAGCCGCTTACACCGAGGCGGCCGAACAGTATCGCGGCACCGTCTTGACCGCCTTTCAGAATGTTGCTGACACGCTGCATGCGCTCCAACAGGACGCCGACGGCTTGCAGGCCGCGGCCGCCGCAAGAGACGCCGCGCGCGTCACGCTCGACTTGTCCAGAAAGCAGTATCAGGCCGGCTACGCAAGCTACCTCGCGCTGCTGAGCGCGGAAACGGCCTATCAGCAAGCCGTGATTAACTTGGTGCAGGTGCAAGCCAATCGATATGCGGACACTGCCGCCTTGTTTATGGCCTTAGGCGGCGGATGGTGGAACCGCCCGGATATTCCCAAGAGTTAGGACGCGATTCGAAGAGCCGAGCATCCTCCGACGGGGCTCCCACGTGCTCCCACGGGCTAAAACTGCGATCGGCATGCCAACTGATCCCTGCTTTCTAGCAAGATGCCGCCAGCGCGCCCCGATGCGGCTGGAGTTAAGACTGAAGCTGCCTTGAATACCTTCTGCATACCTTGAGAGAAAGAATCGTTCCCGCGTCCCGAAGATGTGTCTTGAGAATTCTAAAAAAGGCTGGTGCGAGCGGACGAAATGCCCGAAGGCTTCTCGAACGGAAAGCGCAGGCGATTCAAACAGCTGGGGCTCGCCAGAACCATTGCAGCCAGCGTGTGTTTCATGTTTACCGTCGTGCTTTTGCTGATAGGGTTCAGCGGCCCCTCTCTTGACTTTGTCCTTGCTGGCCGAGCGGGGTGGGTCTACATCGGAGCGGTTATCGCCGTGGCCACGGCCGTCTTCATAAAAATCTTCAGCGCCGACGAGAGGCGGGGAACTTCAAGACCGCGCCGGCCGGACCGAAGCAAAGAATCCAAATGAATTCGCGACCCACTGGGTGTCCTGCCAGAACGTGAAGCGGCGTCTTCGGCGGGCGGGCGAACAAAGAATTCACCACGGAGCGCTCAGCAAACCCGTGAAGAAACTCTGTGAGCCTATGTGGCCTCCGTGGTGAGGATGTTGCCTTTGACTGACGGCCAGCGGGCTGCTGCGTGCACTCCGTGGTGAATTCTTCGCCACGCAGAAAAAGAATTTCGCGGTTAGGTGTACGTGGAGCGGCGGGCGCACTTTTCCACAGGCAAAGACATTGAAAGCACTGAGCCAAATAAACTTTCTCGCCCGTCTCGGCCGTACCCAGGGTCTCGCGCAAATGTGCGATCCTCTCAAGGCAGGTTCCGTGTGTCAGGTACCAGGTTCCAGCGGCGGAGGGTGCGGCTCGATGACCCGATCACTCAATCAGGCGATAATGCGAGCGCGCAATCGCGCGACAATTGATGTGCGCAATGATTCAACCGCCCAATCGTGGTCGCAATCACGCCAAGGTCGCGCGCCCCGAGGCGCACGGAATAGGCTTGAAACCTGCACTGCGACGATGATCAGTCCGCGTCACCTGCGAAAAAGCAAAAAAAAAGAATCTAAAATTTTGCAAAACGAAGCCACTAAGCCCAACAGAATCAACAAATCGACCTGAAAAATAGGTCAAAACGAAGCCAAACGAAGCGAAAAAAGCCAAAATGCTGACCGGCATAAGCCCTTTGGAATCAGTAAATCCGTTTTTGGTGTGGCTTCGTTTAGTCAATTCAAAGCCAGACTCGTGCTGCGGGGCGGACCGGACGATCGGAACTCGGCATGACTCTTGGATGGTCACACAACCGAGTGTTTTTTTCCGCCAGCTCGGTGCCTGCCACGCGCGAGCGGATCTTCGCGAACGCGGTGTCGCGGCCGGTCGGAAGTGACTAAGATGTCCCGGCTATTGCGCAGACCCCTTTTTGCAAGTCGTATAAAAGGAGGGCCAACCTCGCGGAGTGTTATTGTGAGCATGGGGGGGCAAGTCGTAGTGAGGGGCTTGACCAAATCTCTCGCAGGTTGAGGCGAAACCTGCCTCATGGAAGGTTTCGGGAAAAAATGACATATTTGCGGTTTCTGATTGTCTTGCTTTTGGCGGCGTTCGTCGGCTTGGCATATCCGATCTACGTGATTCGACCCTTCCGCCACCAGGGCGCGCGCGAGCTGGCAGCGGCTCTGGCCGTTATTCAGGTTCGATCGCTCGTCGAGGGCATCTGCGTGGTATTGGCCCTCGCCGGCCTCGCCTGGTACTGGAGAGTGGAATCCCGCCGCTCGCGGCGCGTCATGGCAGCAGTCGGCACCTCATTCGTTTGCCTCTTTGCGATCCTGTCCCGCGTGAACATCTATGAGTTGATGTTTCATCCGGTAGGGCAACCGGCTTTTGTCACGGCTCAGCAAGCCAAAATCGACGCCGACGATAAGGTCATCGCGGTGAAACTGGACGGCGGCGCCCATGCCTATCCCATACGAACCATCGCGTATCACCACATCGTCAACGACGTGGTGGGCCACGTGCCGATCGTCGCGACTTATTGAACGCTCTGCCACACCGGTCTGGTGTGGGAGCGCGAAACAGGCGGGCTGGTGTTGACTTTTCATCTGGCCGGCATCAACAACCAGAATTTCCTGATGCGGGACGATCAGACCGGTTCTTACTGGCAGCAGATAACCGGGGCCGCCGTTTCGGGACCGCTGGCCGGCCGACGCTTGACGCTCGTCTCCTCGGATGAATTATCGTTCGCTCTCTGGGAAGCGGAGGAGCCGGCCGGCATGGTCCTCAAAGGGGTAGCCAAGTACACCTCGGACTACGCCAAGAAGGACTGGGAAGTGAAGATGCAGAAGGAACCCACCGTGCTGAGCTTTGCGGACCCTGCCCGAGGCCTCGAACCGCGCACCCTCATGCTCGGCGTTCACGCCTTTGGGTCCAGCCGCGCTTTTCCTTACGACGAAGTCCTGCAGGAGAAGTTGGTACTGGACCGGGTTGGAACCGAGCCAGTGCTGCTGGTGGTTGGCCCGGATGGGCAATCGATACGTGTTTTTCGGGACCGGGTTCCAGGCGTTGACGGCGCACCGACCTTTTACCGGACGCTCGATGACGCAAAGTCTCACGCGAGCGATATCTCTTGGCTTAAGCAGGCTGCGGCTGCGCCGCTGCTGATGGACGAGGCCACGGGAGGCGAGTGGAACTTCCAGGGCTGCGCCTTATCGGGCAGGAACAAAGGGGTCTGCCTCGAACAGGTTCCGGCGATCAAGGATTACTGGTTTGACTGGCGAAATTATAACCCGAGCACAACGGTGTACACGCACAAGTAGAATCCCGAGCGGTCCGCAACAATCCGCGATGCGCCCTTCGCCGTGGGATCGATGGTTTTGGGCGAAGCATCCATCTCCTCCGCCTTTAGCGCTCTTCCCTATTGCATTCCACTTATTACCAGCCGTCTAAACGCGGGGACGCCCTGGCGAGTCGATGAGACCAGCGTTTCGGGTCGCCGGGGGCTGAAGACCCGTCTGACGTGTTCAGCTTCGCACGCCCGAGAAACGGGCCTCCTCGCTCCTATTTGACACTTCTCCTGCTTTCGGCCGGCGACGTAGCAGGATTTGACTATAAATAGCAGGATTCGTATATCAATTCCACTTGACCTCCAGAGAACCCATGGTATCAAAGAACTGCTTGAGCGATCGTGCTGACTCGAGGGGCTGCGCAACGGAAGTTCTGGTTGAATTATTTCTCTTGGACAAGGGCGACTTCGCGAACAGCATCGATGGCACTTGGTTGGAGGCACTCTTTATGGATGGCGTGATGGATGGCGTGGCAGTTGGGGTTGTCTCGGCCGCTTCGCGGCTACCGTCGCACAAACATGCCATCGCCGAACTGTTTCAAGTAGAAGGCGTGGATCTCACGGAAGAGATAATCTCTCGCCTCGGGGTGGACGAAGTGCCGCTCTGTAATGGCGAAAGCGGATCCGACCTGGCGGTGGCCGCCGCCCGCGAGGCGCTCGAACGCGCGGGTATCGCCGGGTCAGAAGTGAATGTGGTGGTGGACTACACCATTCTGCCACAGGAGTACATGGTTCCAGTTTGGAATATGAGCGGCAAGGTTCAGCATGAAGTCGGAGCGGAGAGCGCCTTCACGATCGGCTTCAGCGGCGGTGGCTCCAGCAACTTCCTGGTAGCGCTTAACTTCGCCGCTGCCATGCTGGCAGCCGATGAAAAGATGAAGAACGCGCTGCTGGTGGCGGCTGACGTGACGATTCCGGGCAACCGTGTTCTCAACCCTTCGGCCCCAGTCAGTGTCCTTGGCGATGGGGCGAGCGCTGTGGTACTGCAGCGCGGCGCCACGGCGCACTGTGTGCTCGACACGGAATTGTGTTCCGATGGCTCCAATCACGACGTCTACTGCATTCCGGGCGGGTGCCTCGCGAACCCTGAAGACCCGAGCCTCTATCGCCTCGTTCTTGACAAGGCGCGCTACGACGCGGCGCCGAAGACCGAGACGCTGCTGCGGCTTGCCCAACGCGTGCTCGATCGCGCGAGCTTGGGACTCGAGGATATCAAGAGGGTTGTGTATACAAATGTTTCAGCGGAAGACCAAGCCGCTTTTCAGCAAACTTTTGGTTTGGGGCCGGAGCGGATGTGCACTTCCAACCTCGCCGGCCATGGTCACTTGCAGGGCACCGATCTGGTGCTCAATTATCTTTCGACCTTGGAAGACAGCTCATTGCTGCCGGGAGATCCCGTTCTAATTTGTTCCCATGGCATGGGCTTTATGGCAGGGGTCAGCCTCATCGAAGTCTGACCAATCTTACGCGAGGAAACCGCCGACTATGAACGCGACGATCGGAATCTTGGATGCTGCCTACTACCTCCCGCCGAAGCGGAAGCTTCTGGCTGACATTTTCCGGGATGAGAAGCCTCAGGACGACCCTCTGGCAGCTAATGTCGATTTCAAGCGCGATATTGGCATCGAGGCCGTTCATGTGGCTGAGGAGCCAGCCTCGAGCGTAGCCCTTCAGGCCTGCCGGCGCGTGGTTGAGCAAGCTCAAATCGATCCCCGCGATATCGATGTCATCGTGGATTTCACGAGCATACCGGAAGATTACATAGCGCCCACCTGGTGTGCTGCCGGCCTGGTCCAGAAAGAACTTGGCGCCACCCGAGCTTTTGCGACAGCAATCAATACGGGAGGATGCGCAAGCTACCAGCAGACGCTCAAGTCCGTCTGTTCCCTGATGTCCACGAATGACCGCTTCAATCTGGCGCTGCTCTTTGCCGGTGACAAGGTTCCGGAGTTCAATCACAACTATTATCCCGTCACCGTGGTGTGCGACGGTGGTGGCGCCGTGCTTCTGAAGAAGAACCACCCGCGGCGAGTCATCCTGTCCGTTGAGGTTGCGACGCTCGGCAAGCTCTACGACGTGTGGCGGGTTCCGGGGTTTCCCCATCGAGACCCGGATCACCCCGAGGATCACAGTTGGATGCATGTTGTCGGCGACATCCCAAGGTTCAACAGCGAGGTTATTCCGGCGAATCTGTTCATGTTTAGAAAGGTCATGCGGGGCGCCCTGCAACGGGTTGGAAAAAAAGCCGCCGATGTTCAGTACTACATTTACCCGACCTTCTCGAGTTGGGACCAACGGGCGTTCTGCCGGGCCTTCATGATTCCGTTGGAGAAGGTGTACACGGACGGTCTTGGGCGCCACGGACACCTGCAGGAGACGGACATGGTGCTCGACTACGTCGACGCCATGAACGAGGGCCATATTCGCGATGGTGACCTTGTGATGCTCACGACCAATGGGGCGGGTTTCTCCTGGGGAGCGGCGTTGATTCAACACTGAGATACGCGATACGGCGGTCGATAGAAATAGGAGCAGAGCGATGATCTGCAGGGATTCAGCCCGTGAGTTTGATGTCGGCATCCTGGGCGGAGGTCTGTCGGGTTCCATGCTGGGCGCGGTGCTTGCCAAGCGCGGCGTCAAAGTAGCGATCATCGAAGAAGACGAGCACCCTCGCTTCGCAGTAGGGGAATCGACCACGCCCCATACGTCCCTGCTGATCTCCCTGCTTGCCGAAAAGTACGGAGTCCCGGAGATCGAGCACGTCGCCTACCCGGAACGGCTGGCCGAGCACGTATGCACCTCGGCCGGGCTCAAGCGCTACTTTGGGTTCTGCTATCACCGCCCCGGCGAGACTTACGACCCTACTGAAGGATTTCAAATCGGCACCGCCTCAAAGGATGAAAACCACTGGTTTCGGCAGGATATTGATCGCTACTTGTTCGAGTTGGCGGTGCAACACGGCGCCGTGCCCATGCGGAAGACCCGAGTCACCGGAGTAGAGATCGGCGATCAGGGGGCGATGATTGAAACCGACAAGGGTGAGGTAATCAGGGCACGCTACGTCGTCGACGCCACGGGCTACAAGCGGATCCTGGCGCGCCGCCTGGGCCTGCGCGAGACTCCCACGCGGCTCAAGCATCACTCGCGGACCTTGTTCACCCACATGGTGGACGTGCCTGCCTTCCAGGGCGACGGCAGTCCCATGCCTCTTCCCTGGGATCTTTGCACCCTGCATCACTGTTTCGAGCGTGGGTGGTTCTGGGTGATCCCTTTCAACAACCACCCGGTTTCAACCAATACGCTGGTTAGCGTGGGACTGACTATGGACCCCAGGCGCTATCCGAGGCCAAGCCTCTCGCCCGAACAGGAGTTTCGGCAGTTTTTAGACCGCTTCCCGAGCGTGGCCGGCCAATTGGCCGGGGCCAAAGCGGCGCGACCCTGGGTCTCAACCGGGCGGCTTCAGTATTCGACAACGCGCTCCACCGGGCGTCGTTACTGTTTGATGTCCCACGCCTCCGGTTTTGTAGACCCGCTCTTCTCGCGCGGAATGGTCAACACGGTGGAGATTATTTTAGCTCTGCTGGACCCGCTGCTGAACGCTTTGGCAACCGACGATTTCGACGAAGAGGCCTTCAGGCATATCGACCGCCTACAGCAGCGCGTGCTCGATTACAACGATAACCTGGTCAATGGATCGTTCATCGCCTGGTCCGATTTTGACCTATGGAACGCCTGGCTTCGAGTCTGGGCATTGGGAACGATCCTGGCCGAATTCCGGCTGATGAACGCTCTCGGTGACTACACAGAGACGCGGGACGATCGGCACATCAGGCCCACGGTGCAAGAGCCCGTCTTTTCGGATTTCGAGGACCCGGACTACGCCGCTTTCTTCCGGGAGGCGGTCCGATGGATTGAGGCCTTCGAGGCCGGAACGCTTCCCGCATCCGAAGCTGCGGGGCATATCTTCTGCCTGGCCGATCAATACGAGTTTCCGGCCTTGATCAACTCCGAGGCGATGCGCCGCGCCGGATGGTTGAAGCCGGGCCAGCGCATGAGCGAGTCGAATATCAACCTGGTGCGACGAAGCTTTCGCTGGGCCCTGACCAGCCCGCACACTCGCGATCTGTTCGGCCGGTTCGAGACTCTCTGCCGCTGGTGCAATCACCGGCCGGACCCGCATCTCGCTGATCTTTCGCAATTGGTACAACAGTAGCTAAAGAAAACTGCAACTGACCACCTTAATTAAGGAGGTAACATGAGCACATCATCAGAATCGGTCCGGGAGATTATTCGCGGATTCGTGATGGAATCAGCCCAGACCAAGGGCATTACAAGTGTCACTGATGACGAATCCCTGGTCAAGAACCAGGTCATGGACTCCCTCGAGTTTTTCCGTTTGGTCGCGTTTCTCGAGGATAGCTTTTCGGTCGTGGTCCAGGACAAAGAGATCCTGGTCGAGAATTTCGAGACCATCGACGCCATCGACCGCTATCTCGTGTCTAAGCTCGAGCCCGCGAGGGAAAGGCAGTTGGTTTGAACACCTGGCGTTGTTCGAGGCGGAAGCTCGAAGGAGCAAGGGTCCCCGACGATGCTGACTTCTGTGAACGTGCGCTACGCCTAAAGGAATGCTTCAATGTTTGAAACTCTCCGCGCTGATATCAGGCAGGCTCGAAAGGTGCACTTGGTCGATCCCGACTGGTTCAGCCAAAACGTCAGAGTTCTTTTGCAACGGACTACGCTGCCCGTTATCGCCTTTCGATTTGAGTGCTGGGCGCGGAAGTTCAAATGGCCACTAGTCCGCACCCTCGTGCGGAGCGTGGCTGTGCTCTTCCGTCGCTGGGCCGGAAACCGGTGTGGGGTTATCATTTCTCCCAAAGCGAGGATCGCGCCGGGATTCTCTATCCATACTCCTTGGGGCATTTTTGTGGGTGGGGTGACGATCGGAATGAACTGCATCATCCAGACGGGTGTGCTGATTCATTGTGAGGTCAAACGGGTAGGCGACAATGTTTATTTTGGTCCGGGGTCGAAGGCCATCGGCGGTGTCTCAATCGGCAGTAACGTGACCGTGGGGGCAAACAGCCTCGTGGTAACGGATGTGCCCGACAACTCTACCGTTTTTGGTGTGCCGGCGAGGATTCGATTGCCGAGGATGCATCTACCGAAGGTCTACTTTGGCAAAGCTCTTGTATCTAAGACAGCAGGTAACGGGGAGTTAGCGCTCCCCCGGAAACGGCAGGGCTGATAGCCGTGAGCAAGCCAGTCATAGTTACGACCAGCTGGGACGACGGGCATCCCCGCGATTTACGGCTGGCGGAAATGTTGGCAAGGACTGGGCTTCGAGCGACATTTTATGTCCCTCTTGTCGGCGAGGCTGGCAGACCGGTGCTTCGACCTGAAGCTTTAACCTCACTCGTAGCTCGAGGCTTTGAAATCGGAGCACACACCGCATCCCATCAACTTCTGCCTGGCCTGAATGACAAGAAGCTGCTGCATGAAATACTCACCTCGAAAGTTGTGCTGGAAGAGTGGCTCGGCACGGAGGTCCCGATGTTCTGCTATCCTCGGGGCCGCTACGACGCCAGAGTCCTCGATTCCGTTCGGCAGTCTCAGTTTCGGGGGGCGCGAACCACACGAATGCTTGCCCAGACCCTTCGGTTCAAGCGTTTCGAAATGCCGACCAGTTTGCAGGCCTACCCCCACCGTCCACATCACTATCTCAGGAACCTAACCAGGCGGCGCGACCTGACGGGCATCGGTCGCTATTTTAGGAGGTACGTGCAGTGCAAGAGTTGGGTTGAATTGGGCAAACAGATGTTTGATGAGACTCTTTCTCAGGGAGGAGCCTGGCATTTGTTTGGCCATTCGTGGGAGCTGGAAGTGCTGGGACTGTGGGACCAATTGCAAGAGATCTTCGAATACGTTTCTAAGCGGCCTGGCGTCATTTACGCCACCAACAGCCAGTTGCTCGATCTTGCAACCGAGTGTACCTCTCCGATTACCGAGGCGGCGTGAAGATCCTGAAGGTTCACAATACGTACCAGCAAGCCGGCGGCGAAGACACTACGTTTCGCAACGAACGAACATTACTGCAAGACGCCGGCCATCAGGTCATCGAGTATACGCGGAGCAACGATGAGGTTGTGTCATTAGGGCGACTCGCTTTGGCAAAACAAACGATTTGGGCAGGAGACACCCGGCGGGAAGTGCGGAAGTTGCTGCTTCGGGAAAGACCGGATGTCGTTCATGCCCACAATACGTTTGTCATGATTTCACCATCGATCTTTTGGGCATGCCACGAGGTTGGTGTACCGGTGGTTCTGACTCTGGAAAATTACAGACTCTTGTGTCCGGGAGCCCTTTTGCTCCGTGACGGGAAGGTTTGCAGGGAGTGCATGGACCACGGACCTTGGCGAAGTGTACGCTACGGCTGCTACCGTCAATCCAAAAAGGCCACGGCCGTGGTCGCCGCGATGATCTCGGCGCACCGTCTTGTGGGCACGTGGTCGCACATGGTGGACGTTTACGTGACTCCGACTGAGTTTGCAGGCCGCGTCTTCGTCGAAGGGGGCCTGCCCCGGGAAAAACTGGCGGTAAAGCCGAGCTTTGTCTATCCCGATCCTGGCGAAGGTAACGGGGAGCGAACCTATGCGCTCTTTGTGGGGCGTCTTTCGCCTGAAAAGGGCGTGCGAACCCTCCTGGCCGCCTGGGCGACCCTGGGCATCCGGATACCGCTTCGTATTCTCGGTGATGGCCCCCTGGGGGTCGATCTGAGGGATTATGTTCGCGAGCGAGGGCTTTCAAATGTGACATTCCTGGGCGCCCTCAAGCGGGAAGAAGTGATGACCGCCATGAAAGGGGCGCGATGCTTGATATTTCCCAGCGAGTGTTACGAAGGGCTTCCGAATTCAATTCTGGAGGCGTTCGCCTGTGGCACTCCGGTGATTGCCTCCGCGATGGGAGCGGCGCGGGAAGTTGTGACCGAAGGGGTTGCCGGAGTCCGGTTCACGCCTTGCGATCCCCAGGACTTGGCGCGCAAAACGGGGTCGGTATGGGCGCATCCCACACGCTTAGCCGAGATGGGAAGGCGGGCGAGAAGGGAATATGAGATCAAGTACTCGCCGCAGCGGAACTATGAGATTCTGATTCAAATTTACGATCGCGCAATTCGAAGTCGTAGCCCTTCAGGAATGCCGTGGCGCTCCCGAGTTGACAGGATGCTCAACCTTAACGCAACCCCAACGATACTGTAGAGAAGAATAGGAGATCTTCGACTAGCGTAGAGGTCGGCGGGCGCGGCGACTTGAGCGATGCCACGGCTTCCCACATCGATTACTGCAGGGCGGGACAGGAGGCAATTGTGGTTTCACTAATTACAGGCGGCTCGGGGTTCATTGGCTCGCATTTGGCGGAGGCTCTGCTGGCGCGGGGCGAGCAGGTCATCATTCTGGACGATCTAAGCACGGGATCGACCGAGAACATCGATCACATTCGCGGCAACCCTGCGCTTCATTGCTTCTTCGAAAGCGTGACGGACAGAAGACTGCTGGCCGAGTTGATGGATGAATCGGACATTGTGTATCATCTTGCCGCGGCCGTCGGGGTGCGACGAATCATCGAGAGCCCGGTTCGCACCATCGAGACCAATGTCAAAGGCACACAGGTGGTATTGGAGACGGCCGCCGAGAGGAAGAAGCTGGTTTTCGTGGCGTCCACCTCCGAGGTATACGGCAAGAACAACAAGGTCCCATTTTGCGAAGACGACGATATCGCCCTCGGTGCCACTGTCAGGTCGCGTTGGTCTTATGCGGCTTCCAAGGCCCTTGATGAATTTCTTGCTCTGGCGTACTGGAAAGAAAAGAAGCTGCCCGTGATCGTAGGGCGATTCTTCAACGCTGTCGGTCCCCGCCAGACGGGCCGCTATGGAATGGTCCTACCGACCTTCGTGGGTCAGGCCCTGGACGGCGTTCCACTAACGGTGTTTGGCACCGGGAAGCAGAGCCGCTGCTTCGCATACGTTGGCGACATCGTCCGAGCCATACTGAAGCTCGTTTCCACCGATTCCGCCGTCGGGGAAGTCGTGAACATTGGAAACGACGATGAGATTACGATTCAAGAGCTGGCTTTTCTGGTCAGAGAAAGGACCGGGAGCGCCTCTCGGGTTGAGTTCACCCCTTACGACCAGGCTTATGAAGCCGGATTCGAGGACATGGCCCGGCGCGTCCCATCGGTGGAGAAGCTTTTCCGGCTCATCGGCTTTCGCCCAACCACACCGCTCGCCACCGTTATCGATCAGGTGGCGGAGCATTTCACTTGCGCGGCCTCAAGTATCGGGTGAGATCTTCAAACGTCGACACGCCCATCATAGGCTAGTGAGGTCCGAGAGGCAGCCATGAAGCAGCCCCGATGTTCTACCGGCCGATGCCGCGACTACTCTGAAAGGCAGCGCGTCTGGCAAAGCTGTTTTGATGGCGGTTGCTAAGAAGGGGAACCCGCACAAGTGCCTGACGACGCCGGACGACGTGGCGCGGTGCCGTCCGCCGACGTATTGGATGACCGGGAACACCTTTGCGGGTGGATGGCGAGAGCAGGGTAGAACAGGGGTGATATGAACGACGAGTTGCCGTGTCTCGACCTGCTCGAAGCGACGCCGGCGATACTGCGCGGGCTGATGTCGGAGATTTCGGATGAGGACGCGCGGTGGAAGCCGGCGCCGGACCGCTTCTCGATCGCCGAGGTGCTGGCGCATCTGTTGCATTCCGAGGGTCACTGCTATCGCGCGCGGGTGGATCGATTTTTGGCAGAGGAGATGCCGGAGCTCGAACCGGACGATGCGCAGATGCACCTGGAGCTGTACAAGAACGGCGATCCGGAGGAGGACCTCGGCCACTTCGAGAACCAGCGGGAGGCGAACATCGAACTGCTGCGCGGCCTGCCGGCGGATGCGGGATCGCGCAAGGCGAAGCATCGCGCGGCGGGCGAGATCACGCTCTCGCAGATGCTGCACGAGTGGGCGCTGCACGACTTGGGGCACGTGCGACAGATCGCCGAGCTGGTGCGGGCTCGGAAGTACCTGGCGGGTGCGGGTCCGCTCGGGGAGGACTATCAGCTGAAGCCATGATGATACGGCGATTGTTCGTGGGGGCTCGCTGTGCGGGCACGCTCGCGGCGCAGGCGTTCATTCAGATGTGAGACCCGCAGTTCGGCATGTTCATGAAGAACGCGAGCCTCGAGGACGAGACGGTGAACCTGGAGTTCGCCATCGCCGCCGCGAACCGGCTGAAGCCGGCGTTTGTGGTGATCACGGGCGACCTGATCAATTTTGGGTTCCCGATCGAAGTCTTAATCGTTGCCATAACCTCATCGAACGGACTTGCGGAGATCACCGTGAACTGTTCCATTTCCGCCTTTCTGACTATTCGGACTCCTTTCTCTTCGTGCCCTGCTTGGTATCATCAGAGCAAGTCGTCCCCGGGAAGACTGACCTCTGTTCAAGCCCTTCGGAGAAACGGCCCGGCAGATTCATGTGCCGCAGGTTTTAGTTCGCGCGAGTGAAATCCAGGAGAACCTTGCCGCCACGCTGATAGTGCTCAATCGCTTCCTTGATTTGGAGCGCAGTTGATCTGGAAACCCTCAACTCCTTCTGCGTCACCAGCGTATCGGCTCTTTCTACGAGCAACTCGAGCACCTGAAACGGCTTCTCCTCCAACTTCGGATGCAGCTTACACTTGCGCAGCTCCCGCCTCCGGAGGTCCAATTCGAAGGTCCCAAAGCGGATAGGCTGGACGCATACGAGATCTGCGCTCATGGTCTAGACCTCCGATGAAGAGCAAGCGACTCAGCCCTGCCTTCAGTGTGCGGGCGAGACCGAGTCTGGTGCAACGAATCCTCTCAGGGCTTTACGCATCGCCTGACGGGCCCGCAGCAGCCGCGTCTTTACGGGTGGTACCGACAGGCCCATCAGCCTCGCCGTCGCTTCAGTCGATATCTTCTGTTGGTAGCGAAGAGCGACGATCGTCCGCGACGCCGGCGTCAATTTCCCGATTGCATTCGGCAAAATCGCTTGCAACTCAAGCTTGCGGTAGGCTTCCTCGGCATTGTCCCGCTGATCGCGGATCTCCGGAGACGTCGAACGCTCTCCTTCGACCTCGGTCGACGTGTCCAGCGAAATCTGTTTTTGCGCGGCGCGCCTGCGCAATCCGGCCAGTGCCTCATTGACCGCGGTGCTTGTAAGCCACGTGGAAAAGCGCGCCTCGTTCCGAAAGTCACGCAGATGCATAAACGCCTCGAGGAACGCATCCTGAAGCACATCTTCAGCGTCCTGGCGATCGTGAGTGATATTCAAAACCACCCGGTACACCGTACGGCTGCACTGACTGTACAGGCTTGAGAAGGCGTTTTCGTCTCCCATCTGAGCTTGCTCTACGAGCTCGGCTTCGTCCTGAAGATGCGTCGGCATATTCCTTTCCTTTGGTTCTTCCTACGGTTCTGCTTCAGCGGATTGATCGAGCCTCCAGGTATCGTCACAGGACGCCACGTCCTTGAGTTGCTCGGTGACAAACGGAGACGGGTTGAGAAGGATGACACAGCGACCTCTTAGGTCCTTGAGGAGTTCAACGCCGGCAGTGTCAACGAATGAGACATCCGCCAGGTCGAGGGTCAGCCGGATACCATCGCTTAAGGCTTGCACTTCACACGATCTCCTGAGCTCCTCGACCCAGCCGGACGCGACCCGACCTTCCACCCGCAGCCTCACCGTTTCGCGCGACGACTCGACGACAGTTACTCTCAGCATTTACGCTCACCTTACCGGACGCGGAGCTACAAAGCAGTTGGCGTGCCAGCTTCAAAATCGAATTGCAATCTGAGGAACCATGGAAAGGCCGGATGCTCCTCTAGGGCCCTGTCCAGGCCGCCGAGGGACCTCAGACGATTGCTGGTTTAAGTGAGTGAATAGCTTGCGAGGATCTGCGTTAGCTCTCGCCGTTCAGCTGGCGGTTAGACAGGCACGATTTGAATTCCATCCCTGTGACGGGGCGGCCAGCCAAGGGCCGCTCTTCTTTGGGGGTGCCCCCACCATGTGGTGGGGGGCCGGAGAGGCTGCGCAGACGCCGCGTCCTTCGAGGTGCTTAAGGAATGCCATCCGCTTGCCTTTAGGCTTCTCTTGAGTAGGACCGGATTTGAAGCCCGCCAGAGGCCAATTCCCGGCGGTCGTGGCCATTCGCCATCGTGTCGGTCAAGTGCCCAACCTCGATCGGCAAAAGAATTGCGAGGGGAAAGCCAAAAGAGGTCGAGCATACGCAAGAACCCCGGTCTGCGAGCATCGCTCTGGAATATTTGCTTGCTGCGGCGGTAGGTGCAGGCGCGGGCGATCAAGCCGGGCGGAACACGATCGCTACACTCCGGGGCGTCTTTGTGGCTACGTTGGACGCGCGAATCATGATCCGAAAGGGAGGCTGTTTTGAAAGTTATCAGAAATCTGAAGTTCAAAAGGAGCTGTACGATGAAAACCACTCTCGCTGCAATCCTGGCCTTGTCTTTGGCCGCCGCCGCTGAGGCTCAAACCGGAACCATCAACCAGCTTTTCGCCTTCACATGCGGCGGCGGCATCGGCAGCCAAACGTGCCCGCAAGGCGCGCGGCCTGACCTCATCATTCAGGCTTCCGACGGCAACTTCTACGGGGGGGCCCAGGTGACGGACGAGGGCGTCTCCGACCCGCAGGGCGGCACCCTGTTCAAACTGACGCCTGCAGGGCAGTTCACCAAACTCTTTACCTTCACCCAAAATAGCAGCGGGCAATTCCTGAACGGCAACAACCCCGTCAACGGCTTCGTCGAGGCAAACGACGGGTTTCTATACGGCACAACCTTCAATGGCGGCGAACAAAATGACGGCGTTCTCTTCAGGATTAGCAAGACGGGTACCGGTTTCAAGGTCCTCCATAGCTTCTGCTCATCTGCAAACTGCGCCGATGGCAGTATTCCCAACGGCCTCTTGCTGGGGCAGGACGGCAACCTTTACGGGACCACACTGGAAGGCGGATCATCGCTTAGCCCGTGCCCAGGCTCCGGTTGCGGCACGATCTTCCGTTTCGGGCCGACCACCGGCGCTTTTGCCGTTCTCCATAGACTGGCCGCCGTTGCTGATGGCGTTCAACCATCGGGGATGATTCAAGCAACCAACGGCAATTTCTACGGCGTCTCGCAAGGGCTCGATGTCGATAGCTTCAATGAGGATATCTTCCAATTCACGCCGGCGGGCAAATTCACAGTTCAGTTCAAGTCGGTCTTGTTTGATACCGGCATTAGTGGGCTGGCGCAAGGCGCCAACGGCGACCTCTATGGAGCCTTCGAATCCATTACAGCGGGCGAGATCAACTTTTTTGAAGTCAGTACCAATGGCACCGGCTTCAGGGCTTTTGCGCCATTCACGACGCTCGCAGGAATGAGCAACATTCCTTCGCTCTTCCCGGCTTCCGACGGTAACCTGTGGGACACCAACTTTACCGACGCGGTCGCTCCCTCGGGCAGCGTCTTCTCGATCAACCCGGAGGATGGAGCGGTCCTCCAGACCTTTCCCTTCGACGGCGCGAACGGTAACCAGCCTGAGACCAGCGTAATCCAGGCTGCGGACGGTACGATCGTCGGAACAACCGAATTGGGCGGCACTATCTCGGGAGGAGGGCAGAAATTTGCCGACGGGACCGTGTGGACACTGGACGCCGGTCTGCCGCCGCCGGTTCCCGCCATCACGCTGCTCAACCCTACCAGCGGCAGCGTGGGATCTACCGTGCTGATTTACGGCAATAACTTTGTGGGCACTACCCGGGTCAACTTCAACGGCGTCAGCGCCTCGTTCAAAGTGCTCAACATCCACTTCATCAGCGCCACTGTGCCTGCGGGGGCTACCACGGGTCCCGTCACTGTGACAAACGGCGGCGGTTCGGTCAGCAGCACTCAACCGTTCACTGTCAATTGACCCGCATGCCACAACGCCGGCTACCCGCCAATCTAGCGACCCGGGCCTCGGCCCGGGTCGCCCCGCCCCGTCAACGGAGGAGCCGCAAAGGTGATGGCGTTCCTTCTCCATGCGTAGAAGTCATGGAAGTCGCTGAAAACAAAGAATCGAAATCCATACCTCCGATGGTTTGTAGTGCCATGCGATACAATACAGTAGAGCTCCTGGTGAGATTTGGAGGCATTTTCGATGAAAACTCCAGCGCCTGTCGACGAACAGGAGCGCCTTGATGCCCTGCGCCGATACAAAATCTTGGACACACTTCCCGAGCCTGAGTTTGACGATTTGGCCTTGCTGGCTGCGCGCATCTGTGGCACACCCACGGCCTTGGTCACTCTCGTGGATGCCGACCGCCAGTGGTTCAAGGCAAAAGTCGGCTTTGAGGCAACAGAGACTTCCCGCGATCTCGCCTTCTGCTCCCACGCGATCCTGAATTCCGATCTGCTGGTGGTTCCGGATGCGAGCACGGACAATCGATTTTCGACCAACCCTCTCGTGACCGGTCCCTCTCACATCCGGTTTTATGCCGGAGCGCCTCTGATAGCGCCTGGCGGACACGCCTTGGGAACGTTGTGCGTAATTGACCGAGTGCCGCGCCAATTGGCACCTGAACAGGCCAAAGCATTGCACGCCTTGAGCCGGCAAGTGGTCGCTCAACTCGAATTGCGGAGGGCCCGGGCCGACCTACAATCTGCGTTGATCGCCAGCGAGGAGTTCAGGACTCGGCTCATCGAGGGCAGCAAGGATTGCATCAAGGTGCTGGACCTGGAGGGCCGGCTGCTTTCTATGAACGAAGGCGGGATGCGGGCCCTCGAGATTTGCGAATTGGCCCCGCTCGTGAACAGCTCCTGGATTGATTTCTGGCAGGGCGGGGACCGGACAGCGGCGCATGCCGCCGTTGAGAAAGCCCGAAGCGGCGGCACGGGCCGCTTCGTGGGATATTTCGCAACCGCTGTCACCAAGCAGCCCCGGTGGTGGGACGTCGTAGTCAGTCCGATTCATGACGCGGAGGGCAAGCCTGAACGCCTGCTCGCGATCTCACGCGACGTGACAGAACATAAGCTTAACGAAGAAGCTCTGCGCGAGGCGCACCTGCAAGTCACGCGCAGCGAGGAGCGATGGCGGGCCGTCTTTGAGAATTCGGCCATCGGCGTCGCGTTGACCGACCTCGAGGGGCGTTTCCTTGCCGCGAATCCTGTCTATCAGAAGATGCTGGGTTTCACCGATGAGGAGCTTAGGGCGCGTTCTTTTCTGGACGTGACTCACGAAGACTACCGTGAAGCCAACGGGGCGCTTGTTGCCGAGCTGCTGGAGGGCAAACGGGAGGAGTTTCAGATCGAGAAGCAATACCGGCGCAAAGATGGCAGCCTGATCTGGGTAAAGAACAGCGCCTCATTTGTCACCGGCACCGAGAGCATGCCGCGATTCCTGATGACCGTGTCCGAGGACATCACCGAACGAAAAAAGTCGGAGCAGGCGCTGCACCAGAGCGAGGAGCAGGTCCGGCTCATACTCGATTCCGCCGCGGAGGCGATCTTTGGTTGTGACCCCGGGGGTGCCTGCCTTTTCTGCAATCCCGCAGCGGTGCGCCTGCTTGGATACGACGATCCGTCCGAACTGCTGGGGAAAAACATGCATGCGTTGGAACACCACACTCGGGCGGACGGCAGGCCGTATCCGATCGAGGAGTGCCCCATTTACATAGGCTTTCAAAACGGCGAGGGCGTTCATCGAGACGATGAGGTTTATTGGAGAAAGGACGGCACCTGCTTTCCGGTGGAGTTTTGGTCCCATCCGATATTTCGGGAGGGCAGAACCCTCGGCGCCGTCATCACCTTCGTCGATATCACGGAGCGGAAACAGGCGGAAGAGTCGCTGCGGAAAAGCGAGCAGCGCCAGCGGATTCTGCTTGAAATCAACAATGCCATCATCACAAATCTCACCCAGGAGGCTTTGTACCACGCCATCTGCGACGCGTTGCGCACCGTGTTCCCGGTTGATGGGGCTTTGCTTACGCTTTACGAGCCGGAGCGGGACACGCTGCGCATCATCGCGCTCGAGAAGGACTGGAATCTGGACTTCTTCCGAGTTGGAACCGAGATAAACCGGACGGACAGTCACCATGGCTGGGTGTTCGATCACCAGCGACCTCTTTTCCGCGGGGATCTCGCGACTGAATGGCAGTATCCCATCGAGCAGCGAGTCCTGGATACGGGCTTGCGGTCAATTTGTATTGCTCCCTTGATGCTGGAAGGAAAAAGCATCGGCACGCTCGGCATTGGCAGCCACCGAGCCAATCAGTATTCTGCCGCCGACGCAGAGTTCTTGTGTGAAGTCGCGGGCCAGGTGGCGCTGGCCGCGGCCAACATGAAAGCCTACGAACAGATTGGCGTCCTGAACGTGAAGGTACAACGCACTGCAGAGCGCCTGCGAACGCTGCTTGAAATCAACAACGCCATCATTACGAACCTCACTGAGGAATCGCTCCTTCGTTCCATATCGGACGCAATGCGCCCTCTCGTTCCCTTTGACCGGTGCGCCATTACCCTCTACAAGCCGGAGACAGACACTCTCCGGTTCCTGGCGGTGGAAGGAGCTTTGCGGTCCGCCTACTTTAAGCCTGGCCTGGAGGTCGGACGCTCCGATACCAGCGCGGGCTGGGTCTTTGATCGTCAGCAACCTCTTCTGCGCCGCAATCTCGAAGAAGAACAGGAGTTCGACAACGAGAGGCAACTTTGTGTAGAGGGCCTTCGCTCGCTCTGTGTAGTTCCTCTGGTTTTGCGGGGTAAGAGCATCGGCACGCTCAGCGTAGTGAGCCGGAAAGAGCAGCAGTACTCCGAAGGGGACGCGCAGTTTCTGCAGGAAGTGGCGGCCCAGTTGGCGCTGGCGATCGCCAACATGAAAGCCTACGAAGAGATCGGCGCCCTCAAGGCCAGGCTTGAGAAAGAGAACGTCTACCTCCAGGAAGAGATCCGTGCCGAGCATAACTTCGAAGAGATCGTCGGCAACAGTCCCGCGCTTCTGGCCGCGCTCCGCAAGGTCGAGCAAGTAGCCGGAACGGACTCGACGGTGCTGATTAGCGGAGAGACGGGGACCGGCAAGGAATTGATCGCTCGGGCCATCCACAACCGCAGCGCGCGCAAGGATCGCGCCCTGGTGCGGGTGAATTGCAGCGCTATCTCGGCGGGTCTCGTGGAAAGCGAGCTATTCGGCCATCTGAAAGGAGCCTTCACGGGTGCGGTTGAGCGGCGGGTCGGACGTTTCGAGCTCGCCGACGGTGGCACCATCTTCCTCGATGAAATCGGGGAACTGCCTTTGGATACACAGGTGAAATTGCTGCGCGTCTTGCAGGAGCGCGAGTTTGAGCCGGTGGGCAGCAGCCGACCCCTGCAGGTTGATGTGAGGGTCATCGCAGCCACAAACCGAAATCTTGAGGAATCGATTAAGGCCGGTCACTTCCGCTCCGACCTTTTCTACCGCCTCAACGTTTTCCCCCTTGAACTGCCTCCCTTACGAGAACGCCGATCCGACATTCCACAGCTCGTGGCTTTCTATATGTCGCGCTTCTCGAAGCGGTTCGGGAAGAAGGTCGAAGGCGTGTCGCAGGAGTCGATGGACAGGCTGATGAGTTATCCGTGGCCCGGTAACGTCCGCGAACTCCAGAACGTGGTGGAGCGAGCGATCGTCTTGTCGGCGGGCGCTACGCTCCACTTGGACAAGGACCTTCTGCCGGTTACTGCCTCCCGGAAGGTGGAGGCTCCCGAGATCGTTGCTCACCAGGCAGGGCCTGGCGCTCTTGCGTCTTCAAGCCTCCCTACGCTCGAAGAAATGGAACGAAACCACATTTTGGCCGCCCTTCAGCGGGCGGGTGGGGTGGTGGAGGGTCCGAAAGGTGCGGCGCGACTGCTGAATCTTCATCCCAACACTCTTCGCCACCGGATGAGCAAGTTCGGCATTAAGCGCTCTGACCACCGCCCGTTGTAGTCCCTTCCCACAGATCTCGCCCAACCCCCACCAAATGGTGGGGGCGCCTCAGAGACGCCGGTCCAGTTGCGGGTCGCTCGTTCAAGAACGTGACCCCAAGCGTACCCGTCCGCCGCCGGAAGGTCGGGACGGGGGCCACGGATTACCTCCAACCTACTTATTCAATTTGGCTTATGGGTGCTCTCGTGGGGGTGAGGACAAACTCCCCAGAGAGGCCTCGTCTTCCTTCACTCTTCAGACCGCAATCCGACAGTAACTGGCACGTGAACTGCTTTACGTAGCTTCGCGCGCGCTAGGGTGCAGCGTAATGAAGATCAGCAGTCGTCGAGTCGTCGAAACGAAGCCGCGGAACACGGGAGGAAAGGAATCGATGCGAAGACAAAAGGAAGAACTTATTCTTCACAATCACAACCACGACGGCGTTGACCGCCGCGGATTCTTGAAGTGCATGGCGTGGGCCGGCACGGGAGCTCTTTTCGTCATGAAAGGCGGCATTCTGAAATCGTACAGCCTCAGCGATCCTGCGGGTTTCACGGCCGGAGCTGCGAACGGGGGCGAGCTCAACTTTATCCAGATCAGCGACAGCCACATGGGATTCAAGCTGGCGGCCAATCCCGACGTGGTAGCCACCTTGAAGGCGGCGGTTGACAGGATCAACGCCGCGCCGGTGCAGCCGGAGTTCCTGCTCCACACAGGCGACATCAGTCACCTCTCGAAGCCGGATGAGTTTGACACTGTGGACGAAGTGCTCAAGAGCGCGAAGGCAAGCCAGGTATTCTATGTCCCGGGAGAGCACGACGTTCTGGGCGATGACGGCAAACAGTACCTGGACCGCTACGGCAAGGGCACGAAAGGCGGCGGCTGGTACAGCTTCGATCACAAAGGAGTGCACTTCGTCGGCCTCGTTAATGTGCTGGACCTTAAAGCCGGTGGGATGGGCAGTCTGGGCCATGAGCAACTGGAGTGGCTTGAGGACGACGTCAAAGGACTCGCCGCCAGCACACCGATCGTGGTGTTCGCCCACATCCCTCTTTGGACCATCTATCCGGACTGGGGATGGGGCACCGACGACAGCGCCCAGGCGCTCTCCTATCTCAAGCGATTTGGCTCGGTCACGGTGCTGAACGGCCACATCCATCAAACCATGCAGAAGGTGGAGGGGAATATCACGTTTCACACCGCCATGTCGACTGCCTTCCCTCAGCCTCAGCCTGGCACGGCCCCATCACCGGGTCCGATGAAGGTGCCTGCCGACCAGTTGCGCAGCCTGCTGGGCCTGACGAGCGTGGAATACGTCGAGGGCAAGCATTCCCTGGCCATCGTCGATTCATCGCTGGCTTAACTCCGAAGCTGGAATTGAGGATCGAGGATCAGAGGTTCCAACAAGCTGCTGAAAAAGAATCTCCTGATCCCAGGCGATTGAGAACCGTTGATCGGTCGAGCTTTTGGACCTTCGACTTGAGACCTTCGACTTTCAACTACTCTAGGAGACGACACAAATGAAGAAAGCGATTTTCTGCGCAACCGTTGCAGCACTTATTCTAGGTATGGGCTTGTCGAGAGCCGGCCATGCCAGCCCCGCAGCCAGCGGACAGGACAATGCCAGTGACAAGTATCAGGTCAAGATCGACAACTTCAGTTTCACGCCGCCGAGCCTTACGGTTCCTGCCGGCACTACCGTGACCTGGGTCAACCAGGATGACGTTCCCCACAACATCGTGAGCTCGGAGGGGAAGATCCTCAAATCACCGGTGATGGATACCGACGAAAAGTTTTCCTACACCTTCACGAAAGCCGGCACCTATCCCTACTACTGTGGGATCCACCCGAAGATGATCGGCAAAATCGTCGTGCAGTGATCTTAACCCTGGAGGCCGCCGTAGACCCGTGTGACCTGAAGACCGCCCCGCTGGCCAAACACGCGCAGCATGTCTTCGCGCTGACAGGGCATCTCAACGGAATCCTGAGCGGCGTCGAAACGCCCCCCGGCTAACGCTCACTGCGAAGCTCAAAGCCCGGCGTGTCAATAACACAGACGTGAGGGCCACTTTGATTGGCAAGCCCGGGAGAGGGACTTTCGTGAGGAAAGGTTTCTTAGGAACAGCGGCCCCCTGGACTTCTGATGCAACTCTCATCATTGAGGTCGGAATGGGTCTGGGCCTGCTTGCCGGGGCGACGCTGGCGCGACGAGGACGATATCGAGCCCACGCCTGCTGCCAGTCGGCAGTGGTGCTGCTGAATTTGGTGGCGATCGCCCTGACCATGGCGCCGTCTTTCCGCCGCTCATTTACGCCACCGATTCCTGGGAGCTTAAGTGATGCGTATTATGTGCTAGCGGCCGCTCACGCTTCTTTGGGAACAGTTGCCGAATTGCTTACCCTCTACATCGTGATAGCGGCGGGAACCGGCATCCTGCCGAAACATCTTAGGTTTACTCGCTACCGGCCTTGGATGCGTGCGGCTCTTTTCTTATGGTGGCTGGCCTTGCTGTTCGGACTGGCAACATACGTCCGGTGGTACGTGATGCCCCTTTTCGTCTGAGTAGAGCGGTGTCAGATGAAACGCAGAGACAAAGAATATGCTGATACACCTGGAAAACGAAGCCGAGTTGGTGGCACAAGCTCAGGCGGGAGTCGAGGACGCCTTCGCGAGGCTGTACAACCAGTACAGCCGTCACGTCTACCGGCTGGCTTTCAATCTCACTCATGATCGCACGGACGCCGAGGATGTGCTTCAGGATACGTTCCTGAAGGCTTTCTTGCACCTCCGGGAGTTTCGGAAAGAGTCGCGCCTTTCCACCTGGCTGACCAGGATCGCCGTTAACGAGGCACTCGGCAGATTGCGCCGGGGCGCCGGTCGCAAACAGGTTTCGCTGGACGAGCCCATCGAGATCGAGGGAAAGCAGTCGATGCCGCGGGAGATCGAGGATCGGCAAGCCGACGCGGAGGAAGTTTATAGCAGGCTTGAGCTGCAGGCGGTCTTATCGAAGGCGATCGGGGAGCTGGAGCCGGCGTCGCGAATGATCGTCGTTCTGCGCTACGCACAGGACGTGTCTACCGAAGCGACGGCAAAGCTGCTCGGCCTGTCGGTACCGGCTGTGAAAACGCGCCTGCTGCGGGCCCGCTCGAAGATGCGGAAAAGTCTGAGCGGGTTCGTCGGGCAAGGCTCTTCGTTGACCGCAAGGTGAATAGTAGCGTTGAGCCGGTTTAGCCTTCTGCCGGAGGTGTAGACCATGAATCGGGAGTTGATCGCCGGACGAGCCCATCGAGATCGGCGGAAAGCAGTCAGCGTTCGGGCCATCCGCTTCGGGGCCTTCGAGTTGGACCCTCGGGCCCGGCAGCTACGCAAAGGTGGTCTGCGTGTGAAGCTCGAGGGGAAGCCCTTGCAGGTCTTGGAGTTGCTCCTGGAAAGGGCAGGTGAGCTGGTAACGCGGAGGGAGTTCCGGGAGAGGCTCTGGCCCGACTGCTTTGTCGAGTTCGATCGCAACATCAACACTGCGGTGAACAGGCTGCGTAAGAAGCTTGGAGACGCACCGGACAATCCCCGTTATATCGAGACGCGCTACCGCCTCGGATATCGCCTTGTAACGCCGGTAGGCGTATCAGACGTCGCAACGCAGCCTGCGATACTTGCAGACCGAGGGTTCCCGCGCCTGTTCGACCTTGTCTGACTGTCCTTTTACACTTCCCTTACAATTTGTTTACGAATCTCGGTAATATCGCGCGTCTAATAGGGGTCTGTTTCACTGTAGCGGTCGAACTCTCCGTTCTCAGAGTACCGATGGAGACTCGATCCGTGCAGCATCTAACAAAGGAGAACACTATGAAAGATTCATTGAATGGCTTGAAAGGACCAGCAAGCCGTCGCTCGTTCTTGAAACAAGGACTGGTGGCGGCTGGCACGGCAACTATGGGAGCCGGGCTGCTGGCCAAGGGGGTGTCCCTTTTCGGTCAAGACCAAAATGAAGGTGGCAATCTCAACAATGGAGATATCGCAATTCTCCGATTCCTAGCCGCTGCCGAGCTCATTGAGTCGGACCTTTGGCAACAGTATGCGGAACTGGGTGGTATAGGCGATAATCCACCGATCGAGGTAGACCCGAACCAAACGTTGAACAACTATCAGATAGCCTTGTCGAACCTCGATTCCGACGGCCCGCAATACATCACGAGCAACTGGACCGATGAAGTAAGTCACGCCGCTTTTCTCAACGGATACCTGGAGTCCAAGGGTGCCGACCCGGTCGACTTGGACGAGTTCCGCACCTTGCCCAGCAGTAAGGCAACGGGGGCCCAGGATATCGGGCGCCTCACTAACCTCATGAGCCTCAACGTCGACACGAGTTGGTACATTCGCTACCGCAGTACAACCAATCCAGACTTCGGCGCCACTTTCCCACAGGCGATCACCCTGAACGGGGCCACTGCCATTCCCAGAAACAATGACGATTTCAATGGCGTTCCCTTCAACGGCCTTCCCGGTAATGCGCACGTTCAGGCGATCGCAAATGTAGCGGCCTTTCACTTTGGCTACATCGAGCAGGGCGGATCGAGCCTCTATGCAACGCTTAGCCAGAAAGTCAGCAGCCTGGAAGTGCTGAAAATCACGCTGGGTGTTGGGGGAGACGAGATCGCCCATTTCCTGGAATGGGTCGATTTTTCGGGCAACGGAGTGCAAGCCCCTGTGGCGCCCTTTAGGGACCCCAAATCTGGCCTGATGTTTCCTAATTTCTTCAGCCAATACCCCAATCCGCTGAATCAGCCCAGCCTGATCTTTCCCATTCCCTGTGAATTCATCAGCCCGGGTTTGCCCAACTGCGCGGTGATTCGACCGAGCGATGACAAATTTGCAGGCGCCGTAGCGACCATTGCATCGTTCACAGCGGACGGGCTGTTTGTTGGGCAACAACCGAAATTCTTCCAAACTGTGAATCAGCTAGCGGAAGAAGCGGATGCTGCGGCCCGGGAGTTATAGCCGGGCTGTTGTCGCCGGAAGGGTCAGGGACTTGATGGTTCGGCAAGCAGCAAAGGCCGCGGGCGGATGACTACGAGTTTCACTTCGCGCGAAGTGAACGGGACGGACAGGGCTACGGAGCAGCCAGAGCCTTTCTCTCCGGCATCGGGTATCCTTTTGAAACTTCTGTCCGTTCTGTCTCGTGGATTTCTTGATTCAAAAGGAGGTTGTAAATGCTGGAAGGCTTGTTTCAACCAACACACTTAATTCTGATCCTGGCGATTGCCTTGCTCATCTTCGGTCCCAAGAAGCTGCCGGAGCTTGGACAGGGGCTCGGGAAAGGCATTCGGGGATTTAAGGATGCGCTCAAAGGGGTCAGAGAGGACTCCGAGAGCGCACGGCCTGACGAAATATCCAAGACGTAAAGTGACCCAGACAATCCGGAAGGGAGATTAAGGTCGAGCGAGACTTCGGAACTTGCCGAGGCGATGACGAAAATGGCTACGATTATCGGGAATCCGCCCATTGTGGGCCTCAGATCCGGTCCTACTTCAAAGGATCCCGCAGGCGGCCCGATGGCTTTTCTTGAGCACCTCGAGGAACTGCGGCGGCGTTTGTTGAGGTCGGCAATCGCTGTGCTGGTTGGTTTTGGGATCTGCTTCTATTTCGCCAAAGACATCTATGCTATCCTCGCTCGACCACTTACCAACGCGCTCTATCAGCTTGGGGTTTCCGAGAGGTTGGTGTATACGAACCCGGTTGATCCCTTTAACCTTTACGTCAAGCTGGCACTCCTCGGCGCTGTCTTTTTGGCAGCGCCATACATCCTGTGGCAATTGTGGCTGTTTGTTTCCCCGGGGCTTTACCGGAACGAGAAGAGATACGTGTGGCCCTTCGTCGGCCTCACAAGCCTGCTGTTTGCGACAGGCGGCTATTTTGCCTATGCGCTGGCGTTCCCGGCGGCACTCAAGTTCCTGGTGGGGTATGGGAACCAGTTCACAGCCATGGTCACCATCAATGAATACTGGGATCTCGCCATGTCGATCATCGTCGCAGTCGGTTTGGTCTTTGAGCTTCCAGTGGTACTCTTGCTGCTGTCCATCTTTGGGATCGTCACCCCACGCCTTCTCTGGCGCCATATGCGTTACGCTGTTTTGGTAACTGCAGTTATAGCGGCTGCCATCGTGCCAACCAGCGACATGGCTTCTATTTTCGTTGTTTGGATCCCCCTGGTTGGACTCTATGTGCTGAGCATCGGGCTTTCGTGGCTTGTACAGATCAATCGACGGCGCGCCGAAAAGCGGGCTCAAGGCAGCTAACGATACCGGCAATTTCAGCGTCATCCTTGGCCAGCAAGGTGGCGTGATAAGACTGCGGACTCTACGGCAGCACCCGCAAGGAGACGTTGCTAGTCAGCGTGCGGCTGAGCGTTACTACCTTGAGCTTGCCGGTGGTGGCGCTCGTGGGGGTCCCGTGGTCCTGATTGCGGAGCTCGAGACTGTGGTGAACGTGGCCACAGTCTCGTCAAACGTGAGGCTGGTCGCGCCCGCCAGATTCGTGCCCAACTTCCTTCGCCACCCGCATGAACGAGTTCGGCATCAAGCGCCGTGGCCACCATCCATCCTAGCTTCTTCCCCAACAACTTTCCCGCTCCCACCAAATGGTGGGGGTGCCCCTCAGAAAGGAGCGTCTCTTGGGCGGCCGCCCGGGCACAGGAATAGCCGCTCGGTCATTCGCGTCGGATCGTCACTTGAAGTGCGCGAGGCGACGCCAATCCTCGCAACTTACTTACTCACTTGAGCCAGCAATCGGTCTGAGGTCCCTCGGGAGGGCTTGGAATAAGTTCCCAGAAGAGCCTCTTGCCCTCCTCGGCTTTTCAGACCGCAGTCCGATTTTGTAACTGGCACGCCAACTGCTCTACCTAGCCGTGAGCCTAGTCTAGTAACGTGGCGTGGAATCCAGAACAGCAGGGCTCATGAAGCCCAAATAATCCTAAGGGAGGAATTTCGAAATGTACTACGGAAAGTGTTGGACCGCCATGAACAAGGGGTTGGCGGTAGCGGGAGTAGCGGTGGCGCTTGCGGCCGGTGCCTGGTGCGCAACTCAGGATCAGGAGACCGTGTTGCATACTTTCACGGGTGTTGAAGGCGGCAGCAGTGAAGATCCTAATTCGGGCCTGACCTTCAACGCGAGCGGAGATCTTTTTGGCACGACCATGACAGGTGGTGTGGGAGAATTCGCCGACGGCACGGTCTTCGAAATGACGCCGAAAGGGGCTGGCGGCTTCGCCCTCAAGACGATCCACCAGTTTTCGCAGGCAACGGGCGACGGTTCTAACCCGAGTTCCGCCGTAGTGTTCGACGCAAAGGGCAACCTTTATGGGACCACCCCGAACGGCGGTAACGGCTGCGGCATCGTTTATGAACTGTCGCCTCCCACCGCCACGGGTGAACCGTGGACGGAGACCTTCCTGCACAACTTCGACAGCAATGGGGACGATGGATGCAATCCCAGTGGCCGCTTAATCTTCGACAAAGCGGGAGATCTCTTCGGCGTCACCTTCAACGGTGGCGGCGGCGCGAGCGGCATCTTCGAGACCATGTGCTCCAACGGTTGCGGCACGGCTTATAAACTGCACAAGGCGAACGGGGTGTGGACCCAGACCATTCTCCATCACTTCACGGGAGAGGGCAACCCAGACGGTGTGAGCCCCTCGGGCGGGGTGGCGTTCGACAAGGCGGGGAACCTTTGGGGCGCCACGGCGTTTGGCGGCGCTGGCGACTCCTCGACCTGCGGCGACCCGGACGGCGGCCTTGGGTTGTGCGGCACGGTGTTCGAACTGACGCCCAACGCGAATGGAACGGTCTGGACCGAGAGCACGTTGTATAGCTTCGCGGACGCCAGCACCGGCTGGAATCCTTTTTCCGGCGTGATCCTCGACCAGGCGGGTGACTTGGTCGGCACGACAGAGAATGGAGGAAGCGCCTTGCAGGGCACGGTGTTCGAGGTAACCCCCGAAGGTAGCGGGAAAGTCACGGAGAGCCTCATCCACCAATTCGACGGCGAAGCGGATGGGAGTTTTCCTCAAACGGGCCTAACTCTGGGTGCCGCGGGGAGTCTCTACGGCGTGGGCTTCGTCGGCGGCGGTACCGCCTTTGTGTGCACGGAAAACTCGGATGGGGGCTGTGGCATTGTCTACAAGCTGACGCCCGGTTCCGACGGCACCTGGACGGAGACGATTCTGTATACCTTCCTCGGTGGGGCCGACGGAGCCATTCCTGAGGACGACGTGCTTGCCTTCGGCGCCAACGGCGACATCTTTGGTTCGGCAGGGGCAGGCGGCGACTTCGACTTCGACAAAACTTCTTGTGCCGATTTCAGCAACGTCCCCGGCGGATGCGGCGTTCTCTTCGAGCTGAAACCGTAACCGCGAGTGGCGTCTATCGGCGGGAAGTAGCGCGGAGTCTCGTTTGGTTCGAGGCTCCGCGGCTTTCGAAGCGGTACGAGAGGAAATATGTGTGGCCATTTGTGGGGGCAATTGTGGCTCTTTGTTTCCCGGGCGCTCTACCGGCCTTGGAGAATCGTAACCGCGCGCAGGCGGAACGCTCGGCTCTGCCGGTGCTTGGCGTGCTGTTGCTGGCATATCAAAGTGGGCAAGGGCCAGTCAAGCATAGGCGGGCCTGTGACCGCGCTTGGCTATAGGCTTAGGCAAGTTCGCCTAAGCTAGCCGAACCCCCGGCGGGGCGCGCCTTCCCCGGGCGGTAATGCCGGTTCGCAGAGCCCAACGCCGGCGGCCGCGGCTGAGAGGACCCCCCGCGGACAGCCTGGAAGATCAACGCTCGCCAAAGGGACTCGAGAGCGCATTCGTAGGATGAGCTTGGGGAACCCGCTTTGGGGAGCACCCCGAATCCATAGAGAACTGCTCGAACTGGGAATCGACGTGTTCCAGGCTACGGTCGCCGGTGGGCCTGTTGTTCCGAACCCGGTAGCGCGTCTCAACGGGGGATTTCAACGCTACTTTGCTGGCTGGAGGCGTGCCGCTTTAATTCGCTGAGGCGAGGAAATCTTCCCGCCTTATACTCGGCAAAAAGCCTGTCGATATCTTGCTCCGAGTCTCCGATGAATGGGCCGTATGAGACGATGGGGTCTCCTTGAGGTTGTCCCGCATACAGAACCAGGCGCGCACCGGATTCGCCAGCAACGACCCGCAGCACGGTGGCCCCATTTTCAATCGGACGATCGAGCCAGCCGACCTGCCCCGTCTTCAGTACGGTCTCGCCGATTTGTACCGAACCATCGATCACGAATGCAAAGCCGTTGTAGGAAGCCGGTATCTCCTGGTCGACGGACGCCCGCGGTTTTAAGTTAAATTCAACCATGGTTACCGTTACATGGTTTCGTGTGGCTGAATGAAGAGTCCCTGACGAGCCGCTATAGATGCGGACTTCGGCGCCGGGCTGATGACGGACGGGAACCGAATTGCCATGAATGACCTGATAGCCTGGCGCTGTCCAGCGTTTGTGCTTTGGCAAGGTCAGCCACAGCTGCAGCAGACGGACCTTCCCGTTGGTCCTTACGTCCTCACTGTGGATGATTCCGCTGCCTGCGGTCATCCACTGCACCTCACCGGCCTTGAGTGTCCCGCCTTCTTCGCGGTCATAGACGGCGCCATCGAGAATGAGGGTCACAGTTTCAAAGCCGGCATGCGGGTGAGGACCGCCTACCGGACGGCTGCCGATGTCGAGACGATCGTCCATCAGCAGGATGAAGGGATCATTTATCTCGAACGCCTCCGGCGAGACAACAGGCGCCGCCATGTGCCCCGGCCCTACAAAGCCAGGCTTCAGCGGTGGCACGTTAACGACACGACTGACACCACGTTGTTGTTGCGACATGGTCACCTCTATCTGAATGAGTCAAATTCACTGCGCGTTGACGGTCTGCTCAGCCGGTGCTCTGCGCCACTCAAGCAACGCGCCCCCACCACCTGCAGCCCCAGCCAATAGCGCCGCTACACCCCAGAACATTCCACTCAGGGGATATCCAAGTACAGCGTCGAGTGAGAGCGATCCGGGGCCGGTGAACGCGACGGTTAGTCCCGCGACCCCGAGCAGAAGTGGGTACTCGTATCCCCCGTTCTGTGCGAAAAACCCTTTACTGATGTGGACGGTCACGATTGCAACCAGCATCACGCTTACAAGCACAGCCGCCGCCAATGGTGTGGCGAGTCCGGCCGCAAGTAGAACCCCGCTCACGATTTCGCCCAATGCTGCCATGAGTGCATGCCGCCGCCCTGGAGGAAAGCCCAGCACTGTAAAGAACTGGCCGATGGCGCTTAGCCCCGGTCCACCGAACCAGCCAACCAGCTTTTGGGTCCCGTGCGCGGCAACAGTGAGTCCGACAACCAAGCGCAGAAGCAGAAGCCCGATATCCATAAGTCACCTCGACATTCTTAAGTTCGCGGTCCAAGCTCCAACCGCGATATCCATCATCCGTCGATTAGACGACAGTTGTTGTCAAAGGATTCAGCTTCTGATAAACTTTCAAGCGATGACCATACCGGTATCGGATTGCGAGCTGCGAGATCCGCGCCAGAAAAGGACGCGAAGGCTTCTTCAGGATGCTCTGCGCAAGCTACTGCAAGAGAAGCCCTTCGAAGCGATTTTGGTGCAGGACATTACGGGGGCCGCCACCCTCAACCGGGCTACCTTTTACGACCATTATCCTGACAAATTCGCATTGTTCGAGGCAATGGTTGGAGGCGAGTTCCTGGAGCTCCTGAAAAAGCGGAACATTCGTTTTGATGGAACCTGCTCTTCCGCAATTGAAGCCATTGTGCTGGCCGTATGTGATTACCTGAAAGAGATTCATACCAACGAAAAGCAATGCGCCAACCAGGGCGTGTTTGGTCCGATGCTGGACTCTGCTCTCATTAGGGCAATTCGGATCGTTGTGCTTGAGGGTCTCCCGAAACGTGCCGGTCGTGTCGGAGTTTCGCACCACGTTGTTGCCTCGACGGTCAGTTGGGCCCTTTACGGAGCTACCCGCGAATGGTTCTACAGCGCCAGACAGCACAGAACCGCCGAGATCGCGTCATTCGTCGCGAGCATCGTGGTTCCGGTAATCGAAGCAGCCGTCGGAAAAGGTCAGGGCGCATTCTCGCGGGCGCGACGTCAAACAGATACGGGAAGCGAGCAAAACGCGAAACCGTCATAGTGCCCGGAAAATCGCTACGTGGGCTCGCCGTTAGCAAGGTTTGCGGATGCGGTACAGGGCGAAATCATGTCTGCGCTTTCTTCAACACCATCGTGGATCCCATAGGTGGCCAACTGTAGTAGCGCAGTCGCCTAAAGCTCCGCCAAGGCGCGGTGGACAAGGTGGACTGCGATCGCTCCCTCCCCCACAGCCGAGGCTACACGCTTTACGCTCCCCGAACGAACGTCGCCCACTGCAAACACGCCGGCAAGGCTCGTTTCCATCATTTGCGGGGAACGAGCCAGCGTCCACGCTGGGGCATCAGCTACCGTGTCCAGGTCCCGCCCGGTGAGGATGAACCCTTTGTTATCGAGGGCAATGCAACCCCGCAGCCACTCGGTGCGCGGCGACGCCCCGGCCATAATGAATACATGGCGAATGTCGTGGACCGAAGTCTCGCCGCTGGCTTTGTCTTGCCAGGTGACGCGCTCCAGATGCGCATCACCTTCGAGCCCCACGATTTCCGTTCTCCGGTGCAAAGCGATCTCGGGATTCTCTTCGATCCGCTGGATCAAGTAGCGCGACATGGTGTCCGACAACTCACCCGAGCGCACCAGCATGTGTACCCTTCGGGCCGTCTGCGAAAGGAAAACCGCTGCTTGCCCGGCGGAGTTTCCTCCGCCCACCACGACAATTTCTTCTCCTTCGCACAGCTGAGACTCCATGTAAGTCGCACCGTAATAGATCCCCTGACCCTCGAACTGCTCCAGATTGGCGATACGAGGCTTGTTGTACTGCGCCCCGGTCGCAATGATCACTGCGCGCGCGGCGATCTTGTTCCCTTTGTCAAGGACCACCTTGTACGGGGGCTTTTCGCAGTCCAGCAGCGCAACGCTGTGTGCCACCATCATCTTTGCTCCAAACTTTTCGGTCTGAGCGATCGCGCGAGCCGCCAGCTCCCAACCAGAAACTCCCGTTGGGAAACCCAGATAATTCTCGATCTTGGAGCTGGATCCGGCCTGCCCTCCGGGGGTATCCGTCTCGATCACAAGCACGTCCAGCCCTTCCGAAGCGGCGTAAACGGCTGCCGCAAGGCCGGCGGGTCCGGCGCCGACGATGATCAGATCCCGCACCTGCACCTCATCAATCGCGCTGTTCAGTCCCAAGCAATCAGCTAACTCCTGAATCGAAGGATTCCTGAGAACGGAACTAGCGTTGCAAATGAGCACGGGGATTTCGTCCAACCTTATGTGAAAACGATCAAGAAGCTCCTGTGACGTCCTGTCTACGTCAAGATCTACGTAAGAGTAAGGATGTTCATTTCGGGTAAGAAACTCACGCAAGCGAAGCGTCTTGGCCGAATAGCGCGAACCCATCAAAATGACATTGCCCTGGCCGGTACGGATGAGTTCCAATCGGCGGAGGATGAAGGCCCTCATGAAGATCTCGCTCAACGCGGCGTCCTTTGCGATAAGCGACCGAAAACCATCTGCGCTCATCTCCAGGAACTGACCGGGCTCGCTCACGCGGCCACGCGCCAGAGAGCCTCGCCCGGAGACCATGGTCATCTCACCGGTGAACGAGCCCGGGCCATGCGTCACGATGAGGCGCTCGCCAGCAAGATCCGGCTGAAGGATGTCCAACTTTCCGGAAAGGAGAACGAAGAAGGGGACACCTTTATCACCAGGCTCAAACAGGATTTCACCCTCCTTGACATCCCGAATTTTGCTGCCGGGACGAATGCGGCTGATTTGATCGGTGGTCAGCGCGGGAAAAGCTTGGGTACGAGCATCGAGTGCGCTAGATATCGGCGAAGATGACATTTTTGACCCCTGGGTTTAGTGAGCGTTGCGAGCAGCAGCCGGAATTTGTTTGTTTTGGCGTTCTGACGCCGAGAGACACCCATTGGTCTCCCAGCAGCCTCTCGGTCCGTTTTCCCTCTCGGCGATGGTCAGAACGACTCTCTGCCACCTTCCGCAAGGCCTGAACGCCTCTACTCAGCGCCCGGTTGTCACGGGTGTTTGCCTGGTTTTTGATGGCGTCAGCTCCGCATTGATTTTGTTCCGTCCCAACGCTTCTACCTGAGCCACGAATTTCTACAGCAACGGCGACGAATTGTCCTTTTTCCAGATTAGGTTAAATGGGAGCCAGACGTCCATATCAACAACCGGCAGCAGAACGACACCTCGGGGACAGTGCCAACGTGTGGATTCGTTCAGCCAGGCAATGCCGATCCGGCACTGGACAAGACCCAATTGGGTGTCGCGATCGATTGCCTCCTGAACACAGCGATACCGCGCTTTTCTGGAGCGGCTGCAACAGGCCCCGCCGCGACGCCGGCCTCACTCAGAACGAGGTTGCTCGGAGCCTGCGGCGGCCTCAGTCTTTTGTCTCCAAGTGCGAAAGCGGCGAACGGCGCATAGATGTCGTTGAACTGCTGGAATTTGCCCGCCTGTACGGCAAGCCGCTGAATTTCTTCGTAGGCTGAGCCTCGGGTGTTGAGCCCAAAACGTATGATGCCTTTGGGCGCTCCACATAGCAGGCGCGCAAACAAGCATGAAACGCGTCCTCCTTTCCTGGAGCAGCGGCAGGCTGGTCAGCGACCAATTCCCAATCCGTCGCGGCATCGCCAGCCGCCGCCACATTTGCGGGTGGGCCTCGATCATGTCGCGCTTGCCTGCTCCGACGAAGAGGAACTCCGTCGGGTGGCGTCCGGGCCTTCCAGCGCCTGGTGCGGAGAACACGGGACGTGAAGCTTGACCCCACTCTCAACAAGAGCTACGTGGCCTTCAAGAACCAGGATGGCATCGGTGGGATTCTATGTGACCGCGACCGACGAGGTGGTAGCGGGCATGGGCTTTGCCAAGGACGCAAACGCCCGGCATGGTGCTGTGAGGTGACGGTGCATGGATGATCTGCAGAAGCAAAAATGGATGAGTCACTTTGTCGTGGTCCGGCATGAGGAGTCCGCGAGAGGAACGTGGACAAGACTGCTGCTGCCGCGGCTGGGCCCCTTGAGTACGGGGGCATGGATGTCGACGCCCGCTTGACCACGCGGGGCATCGCACAAGCGACAGAGACCGGCAGGCATCTAGCGTCGAAATTCCGTTTTACCCGGGTGTTTACGTCCCCCTATCTGCGGACTGTGGAAACGACACGGGTGATGGCTGGCCAGTTCAATTACACACCCGAGATCACCAATGAGGAGCGAATACGGAGACGGAATTTGGCATTCTCGACGGGCTGACCCAAAAGAAGTTTGAGCGGAAATATCCCGAGGAGGCGAAGCGTGACAACTGGTCAAGTACAGTCAAGTACTACTATCGCCGCCCGGCGGCGAGAGCTACCCCGATATCGCGCTGCGGATTCACAGCTCCCTGGGAACGCTGACGCGGGGCTTTGCATGCAAGTCTGTCTTCGTGGTGTCCCACTCGGTCATCGTGCGCCCAGCGGTTCCTGCGGTTTCGGGACTGCTCGGTGGGCCGCGATTCCCGCTCCAGCGTCGAGATTCCGCTTTGCCGCTTCCCATTCGGGCGGGACAACTCCAGGAGCAGCCTCGGGTGTTTGGTCGCTGTTTGAAAAAATAGAAGCGGTGCGGCGGCGAGGCCGGCAGGGCCGACCCTGCGATCAAAACGACAGAAATCCCGGTACGCAGCGAAAGCCGAGGACCAGGCCAATTGAGCAGCCAGGCCGGGTCCGCCATTTCCCCTCGCCGCGGCTCTGAGCTTCCTCAAGGAGTCCAGGGGCGAGGCAAGCTGGAGCGCCCAGGATATGGCGAAGTCCCTCAACGTCAGAGCCGCCGTGGCGAGGCAGGTGATCCCCCTGTTCCAGGTCCAGGGATACATCATAGCCTCCGGCGGCCAGTGGGGTCACGACCGCAGCAGGCGACGCCGTCTCAGGCTCAAAACCGCCCCGTTTCACCCCTGAAGCGGTAGAAGCCGCTTGTCTCCCTTAGCCGGGCGCGTCAAGGCGATCAACCAGGACGAGGACGCGCCGTTCAAGATCACCAAGGCGGTCGCCTTCGCGACTTCCTCACGGGCCGGGCCCGCGTCCAGGCAGCCGATATCGGAGTGGACCCTATATTCGTCCTGAACGTCTCCTCTGTGGGGTTGGGCACCAAAGGCTCCTCTCGGTGGGCTCGCCTGCTCAGCGCTGGTAGGGGTAGTCGTTGATCCAGTGGAACCCGCGACTGACCAGCATCAGCTTGCTGCGATCGACAAGCCTCAGTTGGAGGCGTGTCTTGTGGCCGTCCATCGTACCGTCGAGGATCAGTTGGCCGGGCGCGGGGCGGTCGAAGCTGAAGATGGCCTTCCAGGCCTTGTCGCTCCCCTTCGTCAGCGTAAGGGTACTGTTTTTGTCGCTGATCGAGGAACCGAAGGACGCGAAGCTCTCGTCCATGCGCTGGAATGAAGCCGCCGTCGTGGAGTCGAACAGGACCCGCCGCCAGCGGTCATAATCCGTGAGCAGCGGCGAGCGGACTTGGCCGTCGATGGACATCTGCTCGACGTCCCAGATGCCGTACAGGGAAGGCTTCGGGCGGCCGCCGCCGAAGGTGCGCCAGGACTGGATTCCTCCGTAGACGCTCAATCCCCCGAGGTACAGGCCGAACAGCACCTGCAAGGCGACGGCAACGCGATTGGCGCGTCTGGTCCGGCAGAGCGGCGGCTGGGCCGACGGCGCAACGGCATGGTCCGAGAAGAAGAAGGCGAGAATGCGCCGGGCCTCCGGGGCCAGCAGGAAGAGTGCGAACAGGATGAGGTGGAACGAGAAGAGCTTCACCGGGACGTCATACGTCATGTTCAGCGTGAACACCTGGCTCAGGTCGGCCAGGCAGACGAGCGCACCCAGCGTGGTCGTGCGCGGGGCCAACAGCAGCAGGCCGCCCAGCGTCTCGGCGCTGCCCGCAAACATCTGGTAGGCCGGGGAAGCTCCGACTGAGGACCAGAGCGTCGCCATGGGGGAGAAGTTTCCGTACGGTTCGACGAGGCGCGTCAGATACGGGAAGGGCATCTGCACCGGGATGACCTTGATGAGTCCGTAGAGCAGCATTTCGGAGGCCAGGGCAAAGCGCAGAAACAGCCGGAACCACTTGTGAAGCGTCACGTAGTTCTCGCGACGGCGGTCGACGAGCGACCAGAGCGCGGTGATGACGGCCGCCGACACGACCAAGCAGAAGGCAAGCGCCCAGTCGAAGACCCGGTCCCCGCTGCCGGTGTCGGTGAAGACGAGGGCATGCTTCACGTGAAAGACGTGCGCGGCGGCCCAGAAGGTCATCTGGCGCAGGGGCCAGTGAAGGCTGAAGTCGGGAAGGTTGACCTTGGGAAAGTCGAGCAGGCCGCCGATGATCTGGTTGCTTAGGCTGTAGATGGTGAAGTAGACGAAGCAAAAACGGAAGGCGACACGGACGGCAAGGCTCCAGTGCGCCGTCGGCGCAACGGCAGCCCCGTCCTGCCCGGCCTCACGCCCTGGGCGTGCTGCGTCCAGTCCGTCGATTTGCGCTGTAGCTGCCACACTCCCCCCTAAGGCACGGGCCAAGATGCGGCGCCGGGCGTCGATTCGACCGCTAGCATACACCCTGGAACGCTTCCGGGGCGATTGTCGCCAGAGGCCTCGCGGTGCCGGGGTTCGGCCTCTTTCAGACGAACTCCAGTCCCGCCGCCCCGGCGTGCCTCTCGGCGGTCTTCAGTCAGACCACGCGGGCCGGGCACACGTCTCCTTCATAGCATGCGTTTCCCGGAAATCAACCGAAATTGATAGGCGAATCCTGATATTCGTGCGCGAATCCTGCTGCCCGGCCCGCCTGAGCCAGCAGGCCCTTCAGCGACAGAACCCCCAATTACACGGCTCGTCTACCTCTTGACCGGCCCGAGAGGGCCGAACCGCCGGGGCCCGGCCGCAGGATTCTTACACTGCCCGCTTCAAGGCGTAAATCACCCAGGGCGCTATTTTAGTTTAGGGGGCGCACCCCGGAAACAGCTGGGTCGGCTAAGAAGGGTGTCTTTTCCAGTCGCACTCGACAGCGCGCCGCCTGGACAACAAGACGGGCCAAGCGACGACGTTCGATGGGAATGCCAGTGCAGCCGTCTACGACGGTCAAATTACACTGATTCATTGAGGCACTACCCAATCCTTACGCTTTGTCAGCCCACGACCAAGCGACGACACGGTTTGCTCACAGCCAAGGCTCCCGTAGACACCAAACTCGCGCTTTGGAGTAGCGTCGGCCACCGCGCTCGGCGTTCGGATCTCGATTTTCTCGTCCGCGGACAGCCGCCCGAATCAGCCGGCAGCCCCTCGTTTCGGACTTTCAAGAGATGCGGCCACTGGGATCGCCTAGCCCGGTTACCGGGTATGCTCGGCTTGCGTCGGTGGGGATCATCTTGACCACTGCATCGGTATAATTGTTCGGGGCGATCAGGGCATGATTGCCGCCCACGTCGCCGGACTGATTCAAGAATGACCATTCTTCTCCGACATGAAGGTAGTCCCCTCCCAGAGCTTTCGTGGGGGGAAATAGGGGCGCCAAATCCGCCAGGTTGACGACGCGGAAGCTCTCCGAAACGGTTTCGTTGTAGCTCTGTGCAAACGCGGGATTCCCGACGCGTGGCGCTCCAAAGCTGTACATCTGAACCGTAGAGATCTCGGCGAGCAGTTTGAGCAGCGGGCAGGCCAGCACGGACAGCGCGCCTCCTAAACTATGTCCGGCGACCAGGCAGGGCAGAGAGTGGTCAAACTTGCCCGCGGCCGTGACGATCTGGTCCTCAAGCATGCTAAGGAGAATCAGGAAGCCCAGATGAACGCGTGCCCTTTCGAAGCCGGGGCTGCGATACCAAGCGAGCGGCACCGGAGCCTGTGGCATCGCGGTATCCAGCAGCCACTCAAAATCGGACTGTGTTCCCCGCAACGCGATGATATTGTGCGACGACGATGTGAGAGCGAACCCAAAATAAACGTCGCCTATGCTGACAAACCGGCTGCGGACGTCGGCGCTTCGGCTAACCTCGTCCCAGTGAAGGTCAATGATCCGGCGAGCTTGAGAAAGCTCGATTTCTGGCGCGCGGAAAGAGGCAACCTGGGTATAGCCGGGCCCGGCATCGATCATTCCATCGTTGCCGGGCGGGGGGCCGTTTCGGTATTGAACGTAAGTCTGCTCGGAAAGCCGCGCGAGCAGAATAGCGAGTTGCGACTGATAGCTACTGGTCATTTTGATCAAGCCCAATCCGATCCTCCTGGCGTCTGCAAGTTCGGGTACTTTAGAGTGTGAAAGACCTAAGAACTTTCGATGGTACTCACTAGCCCCAAAGGTCACCCAGCGCTTCCCAATTCCCCTGTGCGAGATACCACCTTGCCAAAACCGCGTCTCCCGGGGCCCATCCCTCGCCATACCCTCGCATGGTCAGCAATCTTTGGAGAAGACCATCAGGCAAGTTATTTACCTCGGCCTGAAGCCTCGGTAGACTCGACAAGGTGAGGTCGGCTGCGTCTCTCATCTCTGGAGATACAAGCCTCACGTTGGCGACATCGTTGTATCCAAGGTTGCCCAAAATTCTCACCTGCATTTCGTACGGCAAAGGGAGACCCCGCTGGCCAACACCTGCCGCCGGGGACCCGCCTCCGTCCGGGGCGCCACCTCCGTCCGGGGCGCCACCTCCGTACGGGGCGCCACCTCCGTCCGGGCCACGACCTCCGCCCCCAGCACCCTCGTTCGGGACCTCTGCGGGTTCGGCCTCGTCAAGCTGCAGAGCTGGAATCTCTCCAACTCCGGCTTCGCCAGCTTCAGGCGCGCCCATCTCGCCAAGTTCAATAGCAGCATCTGCGGCCGCTCCTTCGCCGGCTGCCGCGAGTTCGGCCCCTTCCGCCACGGCCTCCGCAAGCAGAGGCGTGAGCGCTCCCTCGGAGAAAATTTCGCCGACTAGCATCGCCAAAAAAGTAAAGACGGCTTCGAGAATTTCCAGCCACCCTTTCCCGCTGGGGTCGCGAAGATTGATGGGGTCGTTCAGCGCGTAGGCATACCGGTTCAATACATCGCGCAGCATGTGCCTACTTGCCACCTGAGAATCGGGGCTGATGAAGCGGCCCAGAAGCGGATCATAGTAGCGCGCCTCGAAATAGTATAAACCCGTCGCCGCATCCCACTCCTTGCCGCCAAATTTGCGCTTGACATCGTCGGCACCGGTGAGAGACTCCACGGCGCCGAAAGGCAGGTAGTGAATGCGATTCACGATGGCGCCGGTATCATCCGTTGCCATGACGGTGCTTCCAGTGCGGTCCACATGAAAGAACTTTCGCTGGACGAGCCTGGGAGTTTGCCTATCATTCGTCCCCGGGGTGAAGGCCAGGCTCGACACGATGCCGATCGGGCTATCGATCTCGAGGTTCTGGCGGACGTTCCCTTGGGAATCGGTGACGATGTTGAAGCACCGATTCACATAGAGCGTTGTTTCCTGGCGATCGTAAGCCGTGGCCTTCAGCCTCCGTCCCCAACAGTCATAGAGGTATTGTCGAAGAGGCGCTCCTGCCTTCACTAGCCGCAGCCCTCCCAACCCGTCGAAGGTGAAATCCATCTCCGCCTTCCCGGCCGTTCGTTTGGATTGACTTCCAACCGGGTCATTGAAGTAAGTGATTGCGGCCTGAGTTGCCCGATTGGTCAGCGTAATTTGCCCAGGGCTATAGGAGAATGAATTTCCATCCTTTGACTTGACGTCTCCGCCGTCGTAATACTCGAAACTCTGGTCGCCGCCGGCCGAACCCGTCACGCTGTGCAAGCGCCCCGCCGGGTCGTAATGGTAAACCCGCGGAACATCGGTCCCCGAAATCTGCTTGACGCGGGCCAAGCCATCGTATTCGATCACCTGCTGCCACAGCGTGGTGCCGTTCAGTTCGATAGCCTGCTCGTGGAGATTACCTGCAGGCATATACCGGAAGCGATTCGTGACCCCCGAAATTGGAAAGCGCACTTGCTGCGGCCGTCCAGTGGGCGCGTACTCGGAAAATTCAGCATAAGTCAGCCAGTCGCTGCCCGGATCGTGTCTGCACTCGATGGTCAACAAGTTCCCCGTTGAAGAAAAACTCCGGCGGATGGCGCTTCCATTCGGAGCCTCGATCAGCGTTCTCCGTCCTGCCGGATCGCTCGAGTAATTCGTGACATATTCGCTGCCATCGATCTTCAGGGTCTCCGCGCGAAGACGGCCCGTCGGCGCATAACGATACTGGATGGAATACTGCTCAATCCCGGCCTCCGTCTGTCGAACGGTACCGAGTCGCAACTTGCCGAACGCCGTGGGGTCATCACTGTCGTATTCAAACGTGAGTAATGAAGCAGAACCGAAGGCAATTCCGATAACGCGGCCCAGCGCGTCGAAGGAACGAAGCACTTCGCCGTTTGCATCCGTCAGGGTCGTGGTGCGTTTTGCCGGATCGTAGCTGTAGGTGAGAGTACCAAAACTCCCGGCTGACAATTGCCTCTTCCGGTTTGCCGTGTCATAGAAGACCACCTCCGGCGCCGCGCCCAGTGCCGACATGGTCTTCACCCTGCCCAAGGAGTCGTACTCAAACCCGGTGAGGGCGCTCGCCCCGTCGCGATAAGTCACGAGACGTTTGTGCTTGCCGAAGTACTCGTGAGCGGATTCCACCGTCATCTCGGACGCGCTGCCGAACCCACTTTGTGTCCTCACCGTGTTACCGGAATAGGTATACATTGTGACCACGGGTTGCTGCTCATCCAGTGGCGCCTGCGTTTCCGCAACCCGGCCGTAGGGGTCGAAAGATCTTTGCGCCCATTGCTGTTGAGCTCCCTCGAAGTAGGGGAGCGTTTCTTGTGTCATGCGATTGCGGCTGTCGGTCTCCCTCGCCTTGGCAACGACAAAACTTTCCTGCTGGCCGTCGATACCGAATGTCCTCTCCTCAAATATTCGCAAGAGCCCATCATGGTAGTGCTGCTTGACGCCCCATTTCTTGCCCTGCCAGTCCGCCAGAGTCCTTGTCTCCACGCAAAAGCCGCCGCCCGCCGTCAAACGGCGCTCGGTATGGGCGTACAACACCTCAGCGCCGCCTTCGTTGGGCCGATAACGGTCGGTGATTCGTCCGAATCCGTCGACGACTTGCCGCGTGGTAACGCCATTCGGGTCAATGCGCGATAGTCTAGTTCCGAAACGGAGGTCATAAGTATAGTTCTCCTGAAGGCATTCGCCCCGCACATTCTTGGGATAAATGACAGACGAAGGATAAGTGAAAAAGGTGGATTCATCATAGGCGTAGGTTTTCTCCGCGCCGCTGGCGTCTTGAATGGTCGTGAGATTTCTGAAAGCGTCATAGAAGCGGGTTGTGGTTAGCGGTGCATTGGGCTGGTCCTTCAGCCAGCTTGATGTCGTATACAGCCCCATGCTGTCCGGATAATAGGTGTAAGTGACAAGCGCCAAAACTTCGGTCAGCTTTTCGTCGGCGCATGTCGTCTTTTGGCGGACGTAGCCCAGGCGGTTCGCCACCGGCTCATTCTGATACGTGAATGAAGTGTAGACCGTATGGGTTGTCCCGTCCTTGAGCCGGCTGATACTGGCCTGCAAAAGAATGGTCCCATAATCACCATACTGTAAGATATTCGTTCTCGTATAGTCGGGGGTGGTTGAATTCGGCGATGCGTAACTATAGTGTTCAAAAACGGACTCGCCCTGCCGTACCTGGTAAACCCCGGGAGGTCCCTGGAGGACGGTATAGCCAGGGCACTGCTTCGTCAGCAGCGACCGGTCGGAGAGCCGGAAACAGGTGGTGGTATCCGGCATCGAGGTGCGTGGGAATTCCTGATGGTATTGTTTCAACGTGAGCAGATTGTCGTCCGGGTCCGTTTGCGTGCGCGCTGCGAATCCCAGCCATCCGCGTCCCTCGAGGTCGATCCGGGCGTCGGCATACTGGTAGGTGGTGGAGTAGGAGTGACCGCGGCCGTCTGTCCGCTCCAGGCTCACGACGACATAGGCAGGTACGGTGACGAATTTTCGGGACGGCGGGCTGCCGCAGAACGGGGATCCCGTGTCGTCGGGCCTGCCAAAGGATATGCTGAGGCCGCTACGAGCGATCAGTTGAGACAGGGCGGAGCGTTGGGTGCTCGTAACCTCGGCATCCGTGTAAACACACGGGCTTGCCAGCGAGTCGTACTTGAAGGTGGTGGTTCCACCGATCCCGTTATGGATGGCAAACATCAAGCCGGGATATCCCGGGCCCGCCTCAAACCAGCCGAGTGTCCAACCGCTGGAGTCGGTCGCGGGACTCGATCCACGGTCGGCATATAAGATGCCAGCCTTGCACTTACCATTCAGGCTTTCAGCGTAGAGGGCGCGGTCGTGCCAGGTAAAATCGTTCGGGACCCCGTCCTGCACGGCAAAAATACCATTTTGGCAAAGCAAGGGCGTCAGAGTTACACCGCCATCATTCAGGGACGCGTAGAGAAGATCCAGCCGCCCATCGCCTGTGATGTCCATCGGGGTCAGGGTGCCTACCGCATTGGGCAGCGTCAAAGGAAGGGTCGTGAACTCCGGGAGGCGTATTCGCGTGCCGTCAGACACAAAGATATATGCAACCAGACCGGAACCGTCGTCAGGCTGGCAGACCAGCGCCACGTCCGTGAGATTGTCACCGTTCAGATTAAGCGGTAGGAGTCGTGAATATTGATTGGACGAGAGGGGAAGGCTCTCGACTTCCGCGGGCGTGAAGCGAGATCCGTCGGAGACAAGACTCACCAGCTTCATCGCGGAATCGGAGACCGAGTAGTATGCGTAAGCGAGGTCCTGCCGCGGGCTGCCGGTGATCGTGGCCGGCATCAACTTATCGGAGTCAGTGGCTTGATAGGACGTTTGTTGCGGCTGCTGCTGGGCAACATATTCCGCTCCATCCGATAGCATCACTTGCAGGTTCAGGAAACCATTGGAGTCGACGAAGGGATATACGATGTCGGTCCGGCCATTCCCCGCCACCTGCATGGGAATAAACGCCGGTAGAATGCCGGGGTTGTAGCCGGTAAAGGGGCGGGTGGGCGACACCTGAAATTGCTGCCCGTCGGAGATCATCGTCGCATAGTAGAGATCGTTCGTGTTGATGTCCACCCAAACGTACACAAGGTCCAGGCGGCCGTCGCCATTCACGTCGGCCGTGAATAAGCCTGGCACGTCTCCAAAGTAAGGAAGCGCGGTGGGTTCGCTGATAAAGACCTGGCCGAAGCCTTCACGATCGGAAAATAGAATCGCATAGCGCAGAAGGCCGTTGTGGGACCAAACGCGTACCAGGTCGGTGAGCCCGTTGCCGGTAACGTCCATTACAAACCACTCCCCGGAGGAGGTGGGTATTTCGGCGGGAACTTGCAGGGTCTTCAAGTCCAGGAAGAGGGGCTCGTCTTCCCGGGCCCAGTCAAAGGTTGTTGGCGGCAAGCGAGTTTCGCCGTCCCCATCTGACAACGTGAGGCTGGACAGTTGTGAATACCGGGATCGGGCGCCGTACTGATAGGCGAAGGTGTAGCAATTCACCGGCTGGCTGTCGATGAAGGTCGTTAAGGTGTGCAAGCGTCTGGTTTCGCGGATTACCGACCCACCCTGGTACCGCACTATCTCATCCGTTCGTGGCTCATATTCGAAAACGACGCTACGGTGCGGAGCGGCATTGGGATTGACGTGACCTGTGTACTCGATCTTTTGCGGAGCATACGACCCATTCGCCGCGTCCTGCGAGTAGGTGATGGTCATGTAGTTGCCGAACAGATCCAGGACGCGGCTCAACGCCCACACCCGCACCACATTTCGCCCGACGGCCAAAACTCGCGAGGCGGCGTCTGGATCTAAGCCATACTCCAGCACGGTCCCCTTCTTGGTGGTAACGCGGAAACCGGCCGGCCCGGCAATCCCGGGTTCTTCGATGGCGACCACTTTCGACCAGGTCTCGCGTTCGGTGTGGTAGGCTGGCTGCTCGAGTGATGGGGTAGGCGGAGTGGGAACGAGCCGCTGGCCATCCAAGGAAAATCGGTCTCGGTCGCTGTAGTCAACGGCCGTCCAATTGCCGTCTTGCGCCATCGTTTGGCCCACGCGGGTGATGGTTGAGAGGCCGGTAAGCCGCCATCCCAGACCGAGAAGCCCATTCTGGTGATCGCTGGCGTAAACCAGGCTGAGCCGAGGTTCGAGCTTGTTCGTTCCAGGGGGAACCGCGAGCGGAATTGTACAGAGCGCGTGGCCCTCGCTCGTGACCCGGCACCGGGTCTTGATCGCACCTGCCAGTACGGCTGAGACGTCAGTCGTCTTCATCCCGAGTGTCCTTCTCGGTGATTCGTTGCCCTAATGCGACTCCGTAGGGTGCTCCTGCGTGGCAGCGATAAGATCGACCTCTCGAGAGACCCGCGTGGGCATAAAGTAGTATGTGGTATCGCCACTCGGCAGCCCTGAAAGATTCGTAGATTCCGCAACAAGCATCCAGACTTCAGCGCCGAGGGTGACTTCGATCTCGAAGGACACCGGGAGAGACTTAGTGCCCGCGAGCGGCGGCTGGAAAATCATGTAATGAACGGTCGTAAATTGCCGCATTTGGAGTGGCGTCATCGGTGGTGTATCGAGTTCTATGGGACGTACTGTGGTGCTCTTTACAAGGTCATTCTGGTGTGACCACATTCCATCGTCGGTCGCGAAACGAACTTGCTCGTTGCTCGTGTCGTTTGAAATTACGAAATCGCCGACAGTGGGAAATGTTCTTTGGCCAATGGTTTCGCTGTAGTACGGCGAAATGGGAAAGGGCCCCGAATTACCGCTGCTGTCTCTTCCGTTGACATCAAAACTGTGCTGGAAGTCTATCGTTATGTAATTACCGAGATGATTATCGTTTCCTGTCGAGCCTGGCTGTGGCGACGGCTGCTCGATACTCACTCCGCTGCCCCCCTGGCCATTCTGCATGGGTGTCACGCGCACGGCGTATCCGGCGTCGATAACGTAAGAATGTTCGTTGTCATGCTCGACCGGTGAAGCGCCCATGACGTGGGTCAGAATGATCACGTGGTACGGGCTTCCGTCGCCGCCGCTGAAAAAGTAACCCTTTGAGGAAAAAACAGCCGTTTGCGTTTCCTCCCCGAGCGGGCTTCTGTAGCTATTTTGGCAATTTGGGTTGTCGACGAGGTCGATTACGCTTCCGCAAATCGACAGCAGTTTGGTGGGCGAGCTCTTCGGATTAGGCGGGTACGGCCAAAGATAGTTTTCTTCGACGTCCGGGTAGGCGTACGATCCTCCACCCGATAACACTGCAAAAACGCGCCGCCGCAGATAGGCTGCCGCCTCGGCGGGTGGCCAGGAAACCAGAAAGTCTCTGGTCGGAACAACGGTGTACGTGAATTGGCTTGGGTCATCCGTCCGATGCCGCACGAAGATGTGCTGTATGTCGTCGCCGAAGTTGCGGCCCGTAACCGCGCTGAGCGCGGAGCGGTTGCGCTCGTTCATATTCAGAATCCCCAGGGTCTGATCGGAGTTTAGAGCGGACTGGATTTGCTCCGGGGTCAGATGGTGACCTACGTGTTTGCAGTCGACAATGAAGACATCGTTGTTCTCGCCGGGCTGGAACGATTCAACGATCTCGGTGGGCCCGAACTGCTTGATGAGTTCAGCAACCGCTCCACCAGCCGCCCCCAAATAGCTGACACGATAAAAATCTTTCATATACCCCCCGGAATATTAAGCGCCGCCTATCACTGACCGGCGCCACATGCCAATGTTGACTCAAGATTGCGCCAGAATTTCCATTTTCGTCTCGGGACGCACACGGCAGCTTACATCTGACAGTCCGGTGAATGCGGCGGTCAGTCGGGTTAAAGCCCTGCTCCGCGCATCCGTTGAACGTCACGTACCAGGGTCCTGTCTGACCTCCGCGCGCGCGACCGCGATTGGCCTGATCGCCGGACCAACCGTTGGAGAAACTCGATTGCGGCCATCGTCGCGTAAGCGGCAGGGGCCACGTTCGCCAGAAAATGGCACCAGCCGACCGCGAATCCGGCGGGTGTTCGCCCATGGCGGCGCGAGCGTAAACATAAAAGCCTCCCTCGGCAGCATGGTGGCCAGCTCAGAGACGTTGGAGGCGCCCAGAGCCGCGTAAACAGCCCCGGCAAACCGCAGGAGCATGCTCAGCCACGGCTCGCGATGATACGACGCCACCGGACTGGGCTGGCGCAGAATGCCCACGCCGAGCGTGCTCCCAATGGACACCGCGATGCCAAACAAGAGGCCGAGCACCGGGAGCAGCGACATGCGCGTGGTGTACTATCGCTAGAAGACGCCATGGGGATGACCGAATGTATCACAGGTTCTAGGCTAACCCGCTTCCCTGATCGTCCTGACGCGGTGCCGCAGCCGGTGGGGACCAATGTGATCCGGAATTCGCTTTTTGGCATCCCGACGCCTGAGAGTATACACCCGCTTCCCTCTAATCGAGCCCTGTCGGTCCGTCGTCTTTCTCGGCTGCGCTCAGAACGACATTCTCCTGCTTCCTGCAAGGACCCGAACGGCTGCACTCGTCGCGTGCCCCACCAGTTTTTCAGATAACGCCGCATCGCCGGGGTCAATGCGTCCAGTTTCCTAGTCTCGTAGCCCGCCAGCCGACTGTACACGGATTGGCGCAGCAAGTCGGCGAACGGAAACTGGGTGTTGTTCCCCCGGCGCGAGTCCTTCAGATGTTCTTCGATCAATTCTCCGAACCCGAGGCGCTCGTCGAGTTCGCGCACCAGGATCAGGCCGCCATCGGAAGTGACGCGCGAACCCTGGAAATCGATCCTGTGGGAGGC
>DASZIG010000118.1:0-31666 GCA_035949375.1 Terriglobia bacterium
ACCAGAGTGCCCGTGTCATGCACGAAATTTTACGATTCCTCTCAGCGCCGTAGTGTTTGGTAGGCAGGTACTCGGGCGTACAGTCGGCAAACAACTCTTCTTCCCGACGGCTCAACAGCGGCGAGCTCAAATCGTGGTTAGCCCGTTACACGGCCAAGTGGATCTGGCCCAATCGCTGGACGATCCGTAAACGCAGGGCGACCAGGGAGGATTCAGCCGCTCGGAAGGCCTGAGCCAACTTCCGAGCAGCCGACCACACGTTCGCTTCGATGCAGGCTGAGCTTTGCTCACGCACTTTTACAAGGCGATGCAATACCAAGGCGTTGAAGTAAGGATCGCGACCTGCGTTGCAGGACGCCGGCGGAAATCCGCGCCGTTGACCCTGAGATTCGGGATTCCAGGCTATTCATTCCAGGTTCGTGCTCTTGCGTAACTTCTTCTGCGCTACCCTGAGCGTTACTTGATCGGACGCGTCAACGCAATCAGTGCGGCCACAGTGACCAGGCTTCGGTCACGCTTTGACAGTTGCGGGCGCTTCCATACGTCGCCGACAGCCCAGGTCTTCGAGAAACTGGCCCGTCCCATGTAAAGAACACAATCGGGAACGGTCTCACAAATCGGCGCGCTTCCCCGATTCGGTGGCCAACTGCATCACGTCCAGCCGCGCTTTCCAGGGATCCGGAATCGCGCCGGCCGAGCCATCGGGATGGAAATCGAAGATCAGGTCCTTGCCCGGATCATAACGCGGCCAAGCCGGCAAGCCCGCTCCATTCGGATCGCCGGTCTTGGCGAAGTTGACCCAGTTGCCTTGCGCCATCCGAGAAACCGCCAGATCCTCGGCGGTCGGCGGCGGAGGCGGCGGTCCGAAGCCTCCGGTACCCAGGGTGCCGAACACGAAGGCGATTTCGCCGCCGTGCGGTGTCCCGGCGCGAAACATTTGGCGCATTGCGGGCTGAACGTACGAGAACCGGTAGAGATAGACGGGCGAACCGTTGGCCGCGAAGGCAGTCGCTGCGAAGCGGGCCGGCTCGGCCTGGCCAAAGTCGTCGTTTGCCCTCGATACTAGAGTGGCCAAATCCGTCGACCCGTCGGGATCATAGGCCGCTTTCGCCTGAGCGCTCCACTGGCCGAACCGAGCGAAGAACTGTTCCTTGGTGGTCGCTCTTATCCGGTTCCCTGCAGTATCAGCGCTGTTGCTTCCGAGCATGAGCGGAACACGCGGCTGGCGGTGGGCTTTGTACGCGGTCTCGGCCGTCTCCGTGACCAGCTTGCCGTCAAGGATCGGCGTTGTCTCATAGGACTGTACGTTACCCCCCGGTTGAACCGGCGCGCCGCGAAGGACCTCTTCGGCACTGAGGGCGCGAAGTTTGGCCAGCGCGGCCTGATCCGTTCCCTCGATCCCCATCGAATGCGCGAAGTTGATCCCGATCGTCTCGGCCGACACCGGATAGTTCGGATCGACGCCGTCCTTGCTCATTGGCCGCGCGGTGAGCACGCTGTCACGCGCACCGCCAGACTCGACGATCGCCTTCTGGAACAGGCCGCGCGCCATGGGTGATACCAGGAGGCTGTGCACCGACACACCGCCCGCGGAGAATCCAAAAATAGTGACGTTGTTCGGATCGCCTCCGAACGCGGCGATGTTCTTCTGCACACACTTGAGGGCTGCAATCTGGTCCATGTAGGCGTAGTTGCCCTTGGGTTCATCAGGACGTTCCTGGCTAAGCGCCGGGAAGGCGAAGAATCCGAAACGCCCCACGCGGTAATTGGCAGCGACCAGGACGACGCCCTGTTTGGCGAACTGGGTCCCCGAGGTGTTGGGCGCGGCGCTCGAGCCGCCCATGAACCCGCCCCCGTAGATCCAGAACATCACGGGTAGCTTTGCTCCCGAAGAGGCTGCCACAGGTCGCCACACATTGAGATACAGGCAATCTTCCGATGACGTTGGCGACATCGACATCGACCTGGAGCGTGGAGTGAATCCCAGCTGGGCACAATCCGCGCCGAATTTGGTGGCATCACGTACCCCCTTCCACGGAGGCAAGGGTTGGGGCGGACGCCAGCGGTTGTCGCCGACCGGCGCAGCAGCAAACGGAATTCCCTTGAAGCTCGAGACGTCTGCGTCGGTCACGCCGCGTACGATTCCGGTGGATGTACGAACCGTTGGGGCCACGCCCGGAGTAGAGGCGCTGACCGTACTTCCGGGGCCCGTCTGTGCAAACGTGCAGTGCACACTCATCAATAGACAGAACCCAAGTACTGGCAAGTTCGATTTCACGTATGTAGTCCTTTCTTGCCTCTCGGCTTTCGAGTCAGCGGACAATTGTGCATACAAGTGACGAGGGCCCACCTACCGTCCGGTCATCTTCAACATGGCTTCAGGAAGCCTGGCACCTTCGAGCTTTAGACTGGAAGAAGCTTTGTTGATTTCCTTGAGGTCAGCTTGGGTTAGCGCAACGTTCACCGCGGCCAGGTTCTCCTCAAGCCGATGGAGCTTGGTGGTGCCTGGGATCGGCACAATCCACGGCTTCTGGGCAAGCAGCCACGCGAGCGCCACTTGCGCAGGCGTTGCGCCTTTGCGTTCTGCCACAGCCCCGACCAAGTGGACAAGAGCCATGTTGGCCTTGCGAGCCTCGGGCGAGAAGCGCGGCACCATGTTCCGGAAGTCGGTGGGATCGAACTTCGTGTTCTCGTCGATCTTGCCCGTGAGGAACCCCGCACCGAGTGGGCTAAACGGCACGAAACCAATACCAAGCTCCTCCAGAGCCGGCAGAAGCTCAGCCTCCGGACCACGCCAGAACAGCGAGTACTCGCTCTGCACCGCGGTGACCGGCTGGACGCTATGCGCCCGACGAATGGTCTGAACCCTAGCCTCTGACAAGCCGAAATGTTTGACCTTACCCTGGGCAATCAGCTCCTTGACCGCTCCTGCCACGTCCTCGATCGGCACGTCAGGATCGACACGGTGCTGATAAAAGAGATCAATGTGATCGGTTCGCAAACGCTGCAGGCTGGCGTCCGCCACTTGCTTGATGTGCTCAGGCCGGCTATTGGTCCCGGCGCCGCGCTTGCCCGTCTCAAGATCGATCTCGAAGCCGAACTTGGTGGCAATCGTCACCTTGTCGCGAATGGGCTCAAGCGCCTCGCCCACCAGTCCTTCGTTCGCGAACGGCCCGTAGGCTTCAGCCGTATCGAAAAGAGTCACGCCGCGCTCGTAGGCGGTACGAATCAACTGAATCATCTCGCCCTTGTCGGCTGGCGGGCCATAGCCCGAGCTCATGCTCATGCAGCCGAGGCCAAGGGCAGAAACTTCAAGACTGCCAAGTTTGCGATTCTTCATGCCAATCTCCTTACCGCTACGGGCGCTACTTGACGCTGTTATAGTCTTTATCGCTCACAGGTTCTAGCCAAATTGTCTTACCTTTTTGAGTCGGTGTAACTGCCAGATAGGCAAAACCACTGTTCGGTGATGCGCCGTGCCAATGCTCTACTCCGGGAAGGCACTTTACGACATCCCCTTTGTGAACGTGGTCCAAATCGCGGCTGTGTTCTGGGTCGATGTCTTCGAAGTTGGGCATGTTGTTCCTTTCGTTAGACCCGCTGGTTTGAGTTACTACCGCCTCACAAGACCTCTGCTGATGAGCGAAGTGTCGGCCGCCCTGAACTTCTGGTTCTCTTGCCTGGTCGCTTCGCCCGTCCTGACACTAAGAGGAAATCACCGTGCAAGGGTAGCCCGATCCTGCCTATCTATTGCCTATTCCTCTTGTCAGGCGAAAAACCAATGGCGTTGTCGCGGCAAGGCGTTTATCTTTAGGAGGGAACTGGACAGGTCGCTGACATGAAAAACAACCAAGACAACGCCGCTCTGAAACCAAACCCGGCCCGCGGGTTGCGCGCAGAACTCGCGCGCAAGATTGCCTCCTTAGTGGGCAACGAAGAGAATCGGATAACAGAGATTCCCGGCTTGAGCCTCCACCGGAGGACATCTCCTACGCCTCCGTGCCGGACGACCTACCATGCGGGCGTCATCGTGGTCGCTCAGGGCCGCAAGCAGGTGAACCTTGGCCGGACCAGCTTCATCTACGACGAGTCGCGCTTCCTGGTGACTGCGGTCGATTTGCCGATCGTGAGCTGGGTTGCCGAGGCAACCCAAGAGGTTCCCTGTCTCGTGCTGTCGCTCAAACTGGATATGTCCATGGTCCGGGAGGTGCTCGGGCGCGAGGAAATTCATGTCGCGGAAGCGCCGTCTGACCGTCCCGCCATGTCAATCGGCGAGACCACACCGAAATTCCTGAACGCATGCTGCCGCTTGCTCGCTCTACTGGACAGTCCGGAGGACATTCCGTTTCTGAGCGGCCTGGTTCAGCGCGAGATTATCTACCGGATTCTGCGTGGGCCGGAAGGAACGCGCTTGCGCGCAGTTGCAACACTCGGAGATCAAAGCCACCGAACGGCCAAAGCGGTGGCGTGGATAACCGCGAACTACGCTAAGCCGCTACACGTGGAGGAACTCGCCCGGATTGCCAGCATGGGCGTATCGACGCTACACCATCATTTCCGGATGCTGACGGCGATGAGTCCACTCCAGTATCAAAAACAACTCCGGCTTCAGGCCGCGCGGAGCCTGATGCTAAACAAGGGTCTCGACGCCGCCGGTGCGGCATTTGAGGTTGGTTACGAAAGCCCTACCCAATTCAATCGCGAATACAGCCGCTTTTTCGGCCAGCCACCCATGCGGGATGTTCGTGCTCTCCGCTCCTCAGACGGCTTGGCACCGGAATCGATCAGCAATCAGGTAAACGCCGCCTGAGTTTCTTGCTGAGAAGCCCAGCCTTGCAAAGCGAAGCTGAGACTATCGCGCAGACATACCGAGAAGTCCGCTTGTAGGAAGGGGTCGCGATTTCTCCCCGGTTGAAGGACTGCTCGGACATAGTCACGTAGGGCTTCGGGCAAAGATTTGCGGCGGCCGAAGGCCATCGGTCCCGCCTGACGTTAGCGTTTACCTGCTGAGGTTCACCTTGACGGTTAGTCGGCTAACCTGAGATGTGTCAGCATAGCCCCGCCAAGAGGGCCTTCCGCAAGATGACTCCTGCCTTGCCGGCCAGCGTTTACCGACCCCGCCCCGCCGGTTAAACGGCGCACTCGGGAACCGCAACGATTGGCCAAACGCCCGCCTCGGCGGAATGCGTTTGTGGGGCGCTGCCTCTCGAAAGTCGGCAGTTCAGCGTGAGCGGCAACGGGGATTCTTCGGGCGGGCGCCACGGACCACGATGACCTGGCCGCGATGCCCATCTCGGCGTTTATGATCTTCTCGCCCAGGCTCTTGGCTTTCGCGACCGGGGTCGCGTCGCCCGCGCATTTGCCAGCGCTCGAAGGCAGCAATTTCCTTCTCACGTCGCTGATTTAGCGCTTTACGGCTGTGCGTCCACTTGCCGTTATCGATAGTCTTGGGTGGAGGGCAGGCGTCGACCACGAAGCGGAGCGCAGTCGCTGCCAACTTGACAGCCGCGGCGCGCATCCGCTCTGCATCCAGCCTCGTCACCTCTTCCCAGAGGATGTCGTACTTTTCCTTCAGGATCGCGGCGCCCTCGTAAGCCGAGTGGATCTGCACGTGCTTCACCGAGGCAGCCTGCAGGTGCGCCATCCCGATTGCCCGCGCCACCGCCTCAGCAGGTTGCAGCTTCATGGCGTTTCCTTTGGTTTTCAGCGCGCACTCGGCTTCTTGAGCCTACGGCGCGCATGGTGCTTGATGTTCTGGATGAGGTCGATTAGATGGGTGGAAAGGAAGGGGGCGGACCGGCTACCACCTGTCACTTGTGCTGCGCCAGGACGGCTGATTCGACTTGAGCCAGCTTGGAAAGCAAGCGCTGTTGCTGGTCAACAGGCGGCGCAGCTCTGAGCGTCCAGTAAGCCCGCAGCTTATCTTCCGCGGTCCTTGCGACGCTCAGAGATGCGGTCTCCATTTCAGTTTCCGGCTCATGCTCGATCTTCACCTTGAGTTCAGCGGGGTTGGCTTCGAGCAATCGCTCTCTCAACCTGTCCTGCTCCTCCCGGCCGAGAGATACATGCAGCCCCTTGGGCATGGTGACGAGCACTTTCACCCGCGCGTCCTTCAGCCGCGACGGATCGGGTGGAATTCTAAAGTGGAAGCCTCCGTTCTCATAAACCGCCTGCAGCTCAACCATCCGCCGCGTCGGCGACACGCGAAAGTCGACGTCGAGGTCCGAAAGGTCAGACCTTAGGCGAGGCTCCTTCAGTGTGACTAGGTGATACCCCTTGTCCTCCTCTTCGCTGTAGTCGCAACGCGACAGAGATCCGGCATACCAGACCCGCGGCGCGAGCTGCTGCCGAAGGTGAATGTGGCTGAGCCCGACGTACTGTGCCTGTAAGCGTCGCACTGGATCGAGAGGATACTCAGCGCATCGCCCCACCAAGGGCTGTCCGCTGCTCACCCTGGCGCCGGCCACTCCGAAGTGGCCGAAGAACAGGCGGAAGCGATCCGGTCGCCGGGCAAAGCGCTGATTGAACTCCTCTAGCCGCTCGAGGAAGGCTGCCTGTAAACTCGACTGCTCGGGCGTGCCGACGAATTCGGCCTTTCGTGGATACGGGAAAACGGCGATCCCAACGCGGTCCCACTCGATGAACTCCGGCTCCGTGCACAGGTAGACTGGGAAATCGCTCCTGGCTTTCGCATAGACGTACAGATCCCCATCCAGCTCGGCACCGTGATTGCCCGCGATCAGCACGACGGGGGCGTGGTTGGCCATCCGGATCAACATGTCGATCCAGAGGTTGCGCTCCTTAATCGTTGTCTTGTAGGTCGTAAGGTCGCCGTTGATTACGAACAGGTTCACGTTTGAACCGATGGCGTCAGCGACAAACCACTCAAGGCATTGAGCGGTGTCACCGAAGTACCGGTCCTCTTCGATATGGACATCGCCGGTTTGGGCACAAATCCAGGCCATAGCACAATCTCCTCTCATCCCAGCGACTCTGGTGGTGGTCCCTGAGACTTAAGGGATATTTTTGCCGTTTGCCAACGAAAATGCCTCAATCTCGTCGGACGTCCTGCAACGCATAGCAGAACAATGACTTAACTCGATCAAGGTCGGATGTGTAATTTTGGCCTAAGAGTTAGGGCTGCCTCGTGGATGTAAGGTAGCAATCACGTGGAATCAATAAGTTGTCGCTTGGCGGGATGAGACGCGTGCTAGCCCTGCGAAGCGGCAGGCCGAAGCTCTGAGTCTGAAGTCCGAGTCCAGTCCGCCGCAGTCGCGCCATCGCCCGGCGCTGCTGTAAACACTTGACCCAATCACTTTTCCGGCTGGGAACGTTCGGCCGGCTTCGCGGTGTTCACGCTCCCCACGCTGGCCATCATCCTCGGGATCTTTGTCGGTTCCCGACCGAGCCCAGGAGCGGTCACCTGGGTGATTTCAATGGCCAGCGCGCTTTCACCAACCTGCGGCGCGTTTGTCGGTTTCGGTCCGAGGCCACCAGGGTCGAAAACTGTTAGTTCACAATGCCGATGCCGTCGTAGGGACCTTGTGTTGTCACTCATGCCGGACAGCGGCCATGGGATCGATTCGCGAGGCTCGGAAGGCCGGGACATAACCTGCCACCAACGCGGCGCCGAGAATAATCGCCCCGGCTCCCGCCAGCGTGCCAGGGTCATTGGGTCTCACCTGGTACAGAAGCGAAGCAACAAGCTTCGAGGTGCCGAGAGCGATGGGGATGCCAAAGGCGAGTCCTGCGGAGACGAGCACTAACACGTCACGGAGCACCATCCACACAACCGTACGCCGCTGCGCCCCCAGCGCCATGCGAATTCCCACCTCGCCCGTGCGACGCGCAATGTTGTAGGACAGGGTTCCGTACAATCCCACGCAAGCGATGACTAGCGCCAGCCCGGCGAATCCCGAGCACAGCCGCGCAAAGAGAATCTCTGAGCTTAGCTCTTCGTCGATCTGCCCGGCCTGCGTGCCCAGGTTGGTAACGGGAATGCGCGCATCGGCCTGGCGCACGATTTGGCGCACCGTATTCGCAAAAGCCAGCGGATCGCCCACCGTGCGTAGAAAGAAGGTCATCTCGGCCAAAGGGTAATTGAACCTTTGTGTGTAAGGCAGGTAGACGATGGCGGGGAAATTGCCGTCCAGGGGACCGTAGCGGGAGTTTCCAACCACGCCCACAACTTCTAGTTGCCGGGCTTCCTTTTCTTCCTTCCCTCCAAAGCTCACGATTTGCTCCCCGACTGGATTTTGGCCCTCGAGATTGGCTTTCACCCACGCCTCGTTCACCTTAGCCACGCCAGGTGACCGGGAGTTGTCGCGCTCGTCAAAATCCCGTCCGGCCAGCAGCGGAATTTGCACGGTGGAAAAAAATCCGGGCCCGACCGCCAGGACATGAGTGGCGGAATCAGCAAAGCCGTAACCATGCCCGGTCGGCGGCGCTTCGGGCCGTGGCTTTCCGAGCGGGACGATGGGCCATCCCCAGGCGCCCCGCCCGACGACCGGGTTATTGCTTATGGCCGCGCTGCGCACTCCGGGAATCGCCGCAAAGCGTTTTTCCAGGTCACCATAAAATCCCAAAATCTCGGGATCGGTGTGCCCCGCCTGCCGGGCGTCCAGGTTGAACACTAGGAGATTTTTCCGCTGGAACCCCAAATCGATCGCGCGCTCATTTTCGAGCGTGCGCACGAACAATCCCGCCGCTACCAACAGCAACACCGAAATGGCAATCTGCGCGACCACGAGCAGGCGGCTCAAACTGATCCCGCGCCGGCCGCGCGCAAGTTGTTCGCCGAGGGGCGATTCCTTCAAGGCGGGCAGCACGTCCACGCGAGCCGCTTGGAGAGCGGGGGCGAGGCCAAATAGCACTCCCGTGAGCAGGGTCAGCAGAAGGGTTGCCGCCAATACCTGCCAGTTCAGGTCCACGGGCAGGGCAAAACCATTGGGCCCGCCGGCCAGCAGGGCTCGCAGCGCCTGAATCCCCCAAACGGCCAAAAGAAATCCCGCCGTGCCGCCCATCCCGGCGAGCAGCAAACTTTCCGCCAGCAGTTGGCGAATCACCCGTCCCGTGGCGGCGCCCATGCTGAGCCGAACGGCTATCTCCCGCCGCCGCCCCGCGGCGCGCGCCAGCAGCAGGTTCGCGATGTTCGCACAGGCAATCGCCAGGATCAGCCCCACGAGGCCCCACAGGATGTACAGGGGCTCCGAATAAGTCCGGCGAAGATTGTCAAGCCCCGTGGCGCCGTCTTTCAGCAGGAATTCCGGCAGATTTCTTCTTTCCACATCATTGGTGGCGGTGGTGGCCACCCAGCGTTCGAAAATCGAGCCCAATTCGGTCTGAACCTGGGTGCGAGCAACGCCCGGGCGCATTCGGCCCATCATTTCGATCCAGTAGTAGTTGCTGTCATCGAAGGGGTCGGATTTCGAGCCTCGCCGCCAATCGAGCTGCGGCATGGTTTGGAGGGGGAGATAAAAGTCGGGGGCGCTGGCCGGATCAACTCCAAAAAATTCCGGGTGCGTCACCCCGGCCACGGTGAAAGGCAGGTTATTGATCACGACGGCCCGTCCGGCCGCGCTCGCCACGTCGCCGAAACGGCTGCGCGCCAGCGCGTAGCTCAGCACCACGACGGCCGGAGCGCCGGCGCGGTCATCGTCGGGCGCAATCAATCGCCCCGTCGCCGGCGCCACGCCCAGTCCCTGGAAATAGTCGCCCGAAACGTATTCGCCCTGAAGTTGTTGGGCCTCGCCCCGTGCGAGGAAATTTAGTTTTCCCGTCGGGTAGTAGGCAAACAGGACGGAAAGCACATCATTGGATTTGCGAAGCAGTTCGAATGCCGGGTAAGGAAAGATTGGGGTGGTTAAGCCGGTCTTGGGGTCGTCGTAAAACCAACCGCTTTCCCCATGGACCGGGGAATAGCGGACCCGCTTCTTGCCGGTGAGGTGCCAGTTCAGCACCACCAGCGAAGCGGGATCGGCCACCGGCAGCGAGCGCATGAGGAGGACGTCTAGAAAACTGAAAATCGCTGTGTTGGCACCGATGCCCAGCGCCAGCGTGAGGGTCGCCACCAAGGCGAACCCGGGACTGCGAAGAATCGTCCGCGCACCGTAGCGCAGGTCCTGGAAAAATTGTTCCGCGACCGGCCAGCCCCACGCCGCGCGTGTATCTTCCTGAATGAGGCCGACATTTCCCAAATCCAGGCGCGCCGCGCGCTGAGCTTCGTCTTCCGCGAGCCCCGCTTCCCGAAGCTCCTCCGCTTCTTCCTCCAGATGGAACTGCAATTCCTTGGTGAGCTGATCCTCCTTGCTCCGACGATGCACGAGCCAGCCTAACTTGCGAAGAAAAGCGTTCATTTTACCTCCTGATCCGCCGGATTCAAGATCAGTCCCATGGCGCGTGAGAAGGCCTGCCACTGCGATTGCTCGGCAGCGAGCTGCTTGCGCCCGCGCGGCGTCAGGCGATAGAAGCGGGCGCGCTTGCCCTTGTCGGAAAGTTCCCAGGAGGCTGCCACCCAGCCTCGGGCCTCCAGGCGATGCAGGGCAGGGTAGAGTGAACCGGTCTCAACTTTGAGAACGTCCTCCGAAGTGCACTGAATGTGCTTTGCAATGGCGTGGCCATGTTGTGGCCCGGGCAGAAGCGTGCGGAGGATCAAAACGTCCAGCGTGCCCTGCAGGAAATCGAGGCGTGAAGGCGGTCGGTCGCTCATAGTGTAGACATCTTACTCTATATTGTGTAGGATGTCTACTACGCTTTAGTGCTTCATTCGTAGCGCAACGCCACCATCGGATCGACCTTCGTTGCACGACGCGTGGGGATATAAGTTGCCAGCAGGGATACGCCGGCGAGCACGAGTGTGCCCGCAAAGAATGTGAACGGATCCGTCGGCTTCACACCATAGAGCAAGCTTGACAAGAAGCGGGTCACCGCAAAGGATCCGGCTATGCCGATAGCCACGCCCATCAGTGTCAACTTGAATCCCCGCCCGACCACCAGCGTCAGCACATCGCGCTTCTCTGCTCCCAGCGCCATGCGAATCCCGATTTCATGGATTTGCTGAGCCACGGAATAAGCAAGCACGCCGTAGATGCCAATCGCGGCGAGCAGGAGGGCGACTCCCGCGAAGGTCCCCAACAGCCAAGTGTTGAATTCCGGACCCGCGACAGTACTGCTTAACACCTGGGTCATCGTGCGAATCCTGGTCACGGCCACATCGGGGTCGAGCGAATGAACCTGCGCGACAGCCGCGGTGATCAGAGACGCCGGATCCTCGTGCGTTCGGAGGGCTAGATTCAGAGCCCGCATGTCGCCAAAGGGGTCTTGCTCCAGAAACGGATTATCCGCCTGTAAATAGGGCCGATAAACGTGCGGCGCCGGGGCTGTGTCCAAGCCGCCCTCGTTGACGTTGCCGACCACGCCCACAACCACTTGCCACGGACCGCCGCCCCACCGGAGGCGTTTGTCGAGGGCGTTCCGCCCCGGCCAGAATTTTCGAGCCGCCGACAGATTGACGATCGCCACCCGCTCGGAGCCCGGCCTGTCCTCCGGGGTGAACCATCGTCCCTGGAGGAGCGGTACGCCCATCGTTTGAAAGTAGTTTCCCAACACCCAGGTCTGGCCAACCGCTTCCGGTGTCTCACCGGCGCCATTCGCCTGCCCCTCCGGAATGTAGGAGACCCCAACAATCTCGCGGAGCGGCAAGTCGTTCGAAAGGGCGGCGCTCTCAACCCCTGGCAAGCTCGAAGCTTTGTCGAGAAGTTGCATGTAGAAATTCTCGACCTCTGAAGCATGGACGTACGCGATGGCCGGAAGCGGAACATTCATTGTGAGGACATGATCGGGCCGAAAGCCTGGATTCGTCTCAAGAAGTTTCAGAAAGCTTCGCATCAAGAGCCCCGCGCCAACCAGCAGCACGAACGCCAAGGCAAATTCCGCCGTGACGAAAAATCCCTGGAGACGATGATGCGCCCGGGAAGTTGTCGCGCCGCGCCCGCTCTCTTGCAAGGCACCTGACACCGAGGCGAGCGGTGCCCGAAATGCCGGGACAAGACCGAGAGCTATCCCGCACAGAAGAGAGGCTCCCGCGGCAAAACCCAACACGCCGCCGCTCAGCGGGACGCGGCCCGGCAGTGGGACGCTTAATGGCACCATCGCCAGCAGGACGTTCCGGCCCCACACGGCGAAAAGAAATCCCAGCACGCCGCCGCCCAGGGCCAGAAGCAAGCTTTCCGTAAGCATCTGACGCAACAGGCGGAGGCGCGAGGCGCCGAGCGCGGCCCGTACAGAAAGCTCCCTCTCTCTCGCGGCCGCTCGCGAAAGCAAAAGGGTCGCCACGTTCGCGCAGGCGATCAGCAGTACCAAGCCGACGGCGGCCATTAACACCAGCAGCAACGTTCGCTCCGAGGCGACAACCTCTTCCTGAAATGGTGTGGCGGCAATCGCAAGCTGGCCACGACGAACGAAGTCGGCGATCCCTCCGGGGTAGCTCGCCACGATCCGGCGCGCCAGAGCCTCATTTTCGCCGCGAACCTGGCCCAGCGTGACCCCGGCCCGCAGCCGTCCCAACACGCTCGTCAGGTAGGATCCGCCCCATCCCTGCAATTCCGTCGGTGTGAAAGCCATGGGGATCCAAAGGTCGGCCGGTGAACCATTATCGTCCGCGCTCGCCAATGGGAAGACAAAGTCCCTGGGCATGACGCCGATGACCGTATAGGGCTGACGGTCCACTTCGATCGTCTGGCTGAGCGCGTCCCGCGAGCCTCCGTACCGTTTCTGCCACAGTCGGTAGCTCAGGATGGCAACCGGATGACCGGTCGCGTCCTCATCCGGCGCGAAGGTTCTTCCCAGCATCGGCTGGGCTCCCAGCATGGGAAACAGCGAAGCGGAAACGCGTGCCGCGGTCATGCGCTCCGGTTCGCCGTGGCCGGAAATCTCGACGTGCTTGTCCTGGTAGGCGCCCAAGTCGCTGAAGGATTTCTGTTCCCGCTCGTAGATGGCAAGGTCGGGAGCCGAAAAACCCATTTTGGGATAGCCTAATTTCGGAATGGCCTCGTGCAGAACGGCCAGGCGTGCGGCATCCTTGAACGGCAACGGGCGCAACAGAACCGCATTCACGATGCTGAAGATCGCGGTCGTCGCTCCGATTCCAAGCGTCAGCGTGAGAACGACCACCGTTGTGAAACCGGGGTTCCGGCGCAATTGCCGCAGGCCGTAGCGGACGTCCTTGGCGAGATCCTCCACAAGGCGCGCCGCCCGTATGCCGCGGACCTCTTCCTTGACTTGCTCCACACCCCCCAGTTCGATGAGCGCCTGTCGTCGGGCCTCCGAATGCGCGAACCCTTCCTTCATCTTCCCCTCCGTCAGGAGTTCCACCGAAGATTGCAGCTCATCGTCCAGGGCTTGCTCAACGGTGTTTCTGCGCCAGAGGTTCCGAAAGAAATTCACGATTCTCGTTGGCATGGTGCCTCCAAACTGGACTCAAGCAGATTCCACCGCCGCGGTCATGATCTTGACCACCTGGTTCCACTCCCGCTGTTCGATCTTGAGTTGTGCACGCCCTGCTGAAGTCAGCCGGTAGTATTTGGCCCGGCGATTGTTTTCCGACGTGCGCCACTCGGCCTCCACCCAGCCCTTCTCTTCCATGCGGTGCAACGACGGGAAGAGCGATCCAAAGCTCACCTGAAACGCGCCCTGAGTGATTTGCGTAATACGCCGCGAGATGCCGACTCCGTGCAACGGCTCCAGGCACAGAGCTTTCAGCACCAGCAGGTCGAGAGTTCCACGCAGAAGGTCGGTTCTCTTTTCAGCCATGGCACCTCTTATCGGAACACGATATGAGATGCCGCAAAGTTCCAGCAAGTTTCAAAACAACTTGTTTTGGGCGCGCCTGGGTTGTCTTGAGACCCGGCGGGCGCAAGAACTTCCCCTTGACTATTGACAGGAGTGGAGGCGAGGACTACCCTCGATAGTTGAGGGGAGTAAATATGGGTAAACCGACCGATTTGGTCCAGGGGACGTTGGACCTTCTGATTCTCAAGACGATCGCTCTCGAACCGATGCACGGCTGGGGTATCGCCTTGCGTATCCGGCAGGTTTCCAAAGAAGTGCTTCAGGTGAATCAGGGAGCCCTGTATCCCGCGCTGCACCGCCTTGAGCAGAGCGGGTGGATCAGGGCGAAGTGGGGCGAGTCTGACAACAATCGCCGGGCCAAATATTATTCGCTCACGCCGGCGGGGCGTAAATACTTGGAGCAGGAGGAAACCAACTGGAAGAGGCTATCGACTGCCATCGGTCTTGTGCTGGAAACTTTTTGAGGCAGGACAACCGTCATGCGTTGGTTTTACAAGGTACCGCTGCGAGTCACATCGCTGTTCCGTAAGCGTCGAGTCGAGCAGGAACTTAGCGACGAACTCCGTTTTCATCTGGAAAAGCAGATCGAGGAGTACCTCGCTCAGGGGATGAGCTGCGAAGAAGCCGTTTACGCAGGCCTGCGAACTATAGGCGGCCTGGAGCAGATCAAAGAGGAGTGCCGGGATATGCGTCGTGTGAATGTGATCGAGAATTTGGTTCAGGACCTTCGTTACGGCGTGCGGATGCTCGCGAGGAGTCCCGGCTTGACCGCGACCGTCGTGCTTTCGCTCGCGCTCGGAATCGGCGCCAATACCGCGATTTTCAGCCTCATCAATGCGGTGCTGCTCAAGACACTCCCCGTTCAGAACCCACAGGAGCTCGCGTTACTGCAATGGTCCTCACACGGGTGGCCCGACGGAGTCATCGGCAATGTGGCCGGCGACATGGGCCAGGATAAGGCTGGCCGCATGACCAGCCCTTCGTTCGCGTATGCCCTTTACGAAGAGATTCGCGGTCAGGGCGATGTGTTTTCCAGCATGCTCGCCCTCGCGGGCAACGGCAGCGACGTGAATCTGGGCTACCAGGGCACGCCGGGGCGCGCCGACGGCGAACTCGTCTCAGGGACGTTCTTTTCTACTCTGGGGGTGGAGCCCCGCCTCGGGCGAGCCATCACGACGGATGACGATCGGTTCGCCGCCAGTCCCGTCGCTGTGATCAGCTACGGATACTGGGAGCGCCGCTTCGGCCGCGACGCCGGTGTTGTGGGGCGCAAGATCACCGTGAATGCAGTCCCGTTCACCATCGTGGGCGTGTCCTCGCCGGAATTCTACGGGGTGCAGCCGGGACGCGCGGTGGACGTGTGGCTGCCCCTTCATACCCAGCCGTTGGTGGAACCGAGCTGGTCGCGTCAGGGTTGGAACGGTTCCGGCGCGCCGCCTGTCGATGCGCTGTTTGCCACGAGAGGAGACTGGTGGGTAGTGATCATGGGCAGATTGAAGCCCGGCGTCACTTTCCAGCCCGCCCGCCCCGAACTCGAGGTCCTTCTGCAGCAGGCAATGGCACGGGACATCAAGTCGTCGACCAAGCCCGAAACCATTCCACACCTCGACATCTCGGCAGCCAGTAAGGGGCTGAACGATCTGCGGGACCAATTCTCGAAACCGCTCTTTATCCTGATGGCGGTAGTCGGGCTCGTGCTGTTGATCGCCTGCGCGAATGTGGCCAACATGCTGTTGGCGCGAGCAAGTACGCGGCAGAGGGAGATCGCGGTTCGTCTCGCCATCGGCGCGGGCCGCCCGCGATTGATTCGCCAACTACTGACCGAAAGTGTGCTGCTGGCAGTCGTTGGTGGGCTGATCGGATTGCTGTTCGCCTTCTGGGGGACGCACGTGCTGATGGCATTTATGTCGAGCGGGCGCGATCCTGTCGTCCTCAGCGTAACGCCTGATCCGCGCGTGCTCGGCTTCACCGCCGCAGTTTCCGTACTCACTGGTATTCTCTTCGGCCTTTCACCTGCGCTGCGAGCAACTCGCGTGGACTTGACCCCGTCGCTCAAGGAGAGCGGGCCCCGATTGCCGGGCCCGGCGCAGGCTCATGGCGGGATGCGCATGGGACTGGGTAAGACACTGGTAATCGTTCAGGTCGCCTTGTCCCTGGTGCTGTTGGTGGGGGCAGGCCTCTTCGTGCGCACACTCACCAATTTGGAGGAGGTCAATCCGGGTTTTGACCCGCACAACCTCCTGCTGTTTGGCATTGACCCCACTCAGGATGGCCATAAGGGTCAAAGGCTAGTGAGCTTCTATCAGGAATTGACGCGTCAAATCGCCGCCCTACCCGGCGTGCGGTCAGTGAGCGTCTCTGCCAACACACTGGTGGGCGGGGGCCGCAACGCGGTGATGACCCACATTCTGGGTTACACGCCCAAGCCGGCCGAAAACGATAAGGGCGTCTTCGCCGCCATAGATACGGTCGGACCCGGCTTTTTGGAGACCATGCATTTGCCGCTGGTGCTGGGGCGCGGCATCAGCGAGGGAGACACGGAAGCATCTCCAAAAGTGGCTGTCGTCAACGAGACGTTCGCTCGCAACTATCTTAGTGACGGTAATCCCATCGGACGGCAATTCAGCCCCGGAGATCCTAAGGCCAGCCCCATCGAAGTCGTCGGCGTGGTGCGGGACGCCAAATTCTTCGACCTGCGCGAGGAGATTCCGCCCACCATCTACCTGCCGTACCTCCAGACGCTCACCGGCGAACATGACGCGGTGCTGGGCGCGCTCGGTGCCATGCACTTCGAGGTGCGCACGGCGAGTGATCCCACCGCGATGGCTTCGGCCGTGCGGCACATTGCGCAAGACATGGACCCGAATCTCGCTCTGTATGACGTCCGCACGCAGACTGACCAGATCAATCAGACGCTTTTTCAGGAACGCTTGTTCGCAAGACTGACAAGCTTTTTCGGGATTCTGGCGGTACTGCTGGGCTGCGTCGGAGTCTACGGCCTTATGGCGTTCGCCACCACCGGCCGCACGCGTGAGATCGGTATTCGCATGGCGCTGGGCGCGAGTCGCAGGGAGATTTTGGGCCTCATTCTGCATGAGGTTTTTGTGCTGCTCGCGATCGGAATCGCGGTGGGCATAGCCGTAGCGCTCGAGGCTTCTCGCGTAGTCTCCACGCTGCTCTACGGCCTGAAGCCTACCGACCCCGCGACGCTGGCCGTCGCTGCCTTACTGATGCTATCTGTTGCAGCCGTGGCCGGTTATATCCCTGCCCGGAGGGCAGCGAAGGTTGATCCGATGGTAGCGCTCAGGTATGAGTAGTCCACCGTGCTTTCAGCACGGCAACGAAAAACAAAAGTAGCCGATATGGCCGGAACCAAGAATCAACAACTTACGGGGCTACTTTCGAATGAGTGATCTCATTGGGTGACCGGGCCATCGGGCGATCGGGTGATTGACGGGCTGATGGCTGAGAACTGAAAACCGAAAACTGAAAACGTCTATGCGGTTTCTGTACAAGCTTCCGCTCCGATCTCGTTCGCTGCTTAGGCGCGCGGGTGTCGAGCAGGACCTCAGCGACGAATTGCGCTTTCACCTTGAAAGGCAAATCGAAATGAAGATCGAGCAAGGAACGGCGCCGGAAAAGGCTCGTTACGCAGCTTTGCGCGAGTTAGGCGGCGTGGAGCAGATCAAAGAGGAGTGCCGGGATATGCGCCGAGTGAACCTCATCGACAACCTCGCTCAAGACATTCGTTACGGCCTGCGGATGCTCCGGAGGAATCGCGGGTTCGCGGCTGTGGCTGTGGTCACGCTAGCGCTCGGCATTGGGGCCAACACCGCCATCTTTAGTGTCGTAAACGGAGTTCTGCTCCAACCGCTTTCTTATGCAGCGCCCAATCGTCTGGTCAGCGCCGCTCAGTTCTCGATTCCCAGGGGTTTTTTTGTGGCTGTCCGAGACCGCAGCCGGACCATGGAGATGGCCGCGTATTCCTACGATGCAGGCGTCAACTTGAGCGGTCAGGGCGAGGCGGTCCGGCTCCTGAGAAGCAAGGTTTCGGTTGGCCTTTTTCCATTGCTGGGTGTGAACCCCGCGCTGGGGCGTGAATTCCGAAGGGACGACGGACAGAATGAAGTGGTGATCCTCGGCCACTCACTGTGGGAACGAAGATTTGGAAGCGACCCTGGAATCATTGGCCGCTGGATCAGGCTCGATGATGTAGACCGGCAGGTGGTGGGTGTGATGCCGGCAAGCTTCAGCTTGCCCTGGTCCGATGCGCAGCTCTGGATGCCTCTGGACCTCACCCCCGGCAAGCTGTGGGGCGACTTTGAAATTCGGATGATTGGGCGGCTTCGTCCGGGCGTGAGCATTCCGCAGGCCCAAGCCGAGCTGAGGGCCATGATTCCGGCGATCGACAAGCTGATGCCGTGGAAAATGCCGAACCGGTGGGGTTATGACGCTCAGGTTATTCCGCTCGCCAATTACGCGGTCGGCGACGTTCGGGCGAAACTTCTGATTCTCTTAGGTGCCGTGGGACTCGTCCTTCTTATCGCCTGCGCGAACGTCGTGAATTTGCTGCTAGGCAAGGCCGCGGGGCGCCGCCGCGAGGTCGCCGTCAGGGCTGCGCTCGGTGCCGGCCGATGGCGGATTGTGAGGCAACTCCTCACCGAGAGCCTGCTGCTGTCGGCCGCCGGCGGCCTGGCAGGCTTGGCCGCGGCCTTCCAAGGGGTTGCTCTTCTCAGGATGCTTCTTCCCGCCAATACTCCTCGCTTGGGAACAGTCGCCATTGACTCGCAGGTGCTGGTTTTTGCGGCGGGCCTTGCCATCCTGACGGGCATTCTATTTGGACTTGTGCCGGCACTCAGCGGCTCTCGGGTTAATTTGGAGCGGCAACTTAGGGCTAACGCCGAGCGGACAGGTGTGGAACGCCGGCAACGTCTGCTCTCTTCAGCGCTGATCGTGACGGAGGTCGCCTTGGCCGTTGTCGTCGTGGTGGGCGCCGGCCTTCTGGCCCGAAGTCTTTGGGTGCTGACGCATCGCGACCCTGGTCTTGAGCCCGATCGCCTGATGACTGCCCATATCGAACAGATCGGCTCTCGCTGCCGGGGCGGGTGTACCGACTTTTACCGCGATCTCTTGCGGCGCGTGTCGGGCCTGCCCGGAGTGCAGTCGGTTGCCGCCGCAGAAGCTGTCCCCGGTAGTGGAGTCTATCCCACTGCCCTGTCTGTGGAAAGTCATCCGGATTCCATAAACGGTGCGCATTCGCTTCAAGCTTGGGAGTTCGTGGTGACTCCCGACTACCTGCGGACCATGGGCATACCGTTGCTACGGGGGCGGGATTTCGCCGACGCTGACCGGACAGGCTCGCAAGAAGTCGTGCTGCTGAGCGCCTTCGCGGCGCGCCGCTTCTGGCCCGGTCAAGATCCGATTGGGAAGCGTGTCAAGCTCTCCTGGCGCGATGACTGGCGTGTGGTGGTGGGTGTGGTGGGCGACGTGCGCGAGTACGGCCTGGCGAATAATCCGGACTGGGGAGGAGGCACCGAGGGCGACATCTATTTTCCCTACGCGCAAGGCACGCTCGATCCCGGCTCGCCGGCAGCGATGACCTTATTAGTCAGGAGCAACGGGGACTCCCCGCCTCTCGCGGGAAGCCTTCGTGCCGCGGTTTCGAGCGTGGATTCCGAGGTTCCCGTCGGCGAAATCCGCACCATGAGCCGCGTCCTCTCCGGCTCCATCGCCGAGCCGCGGTCCACTGCCTGGCTGTTTCTCTCATTTGCGCTGCTGGCATTGGCGTTGGGGATCGTCGGCGTCTACAGCGTAATTTCCTATTCCGTCGCGGAGCGCTTCCACGAAATTGGGGTCCGCTTTGCACTAGGCGCGCTCAGGAGGGAGGTCCTGACTATGATTCTCAAGGAAGGCTTTGCTTCTCACCTTGCTTGGCGTGGCGATCGGGCTGGCTGGCGCGCTCGCCGCCAACCAGGTCATATCGAGCCTGCTCTACGGTGTGCAGTCGCGCGACCCGCTGGCGTTTCTCGCTGCTTCCGTCCTGCTGCCCGGGGTCGCGCTTGTAGCCTGCTACGTTCCTGCCCGCCGGGCGAGCAGAATCGACCCGATCGAGGCCCTTCGGTACGAGTAGCGGATGCACGGCGAATATCGCAGCGGGAGCCCACTGTAGCTGCTACTCGCCGGTAGCAACGCCGCGGAGGACGTCAGTCCTCGAACAGAAGTGAGGCCAGGCGGTCTTCAGATAGAATGTCAAGGTGAAAGTGCCCACAACCTCGCGAACCCCCGGGACGCTCTTAGCCCTCGCCCTGGCCCCGCGGCGACTCGCGCAAGAGGGATACGCTCTGAGCTAACTCATTTCGGTGTCAGTCGTCTTAACGGATCAGGAGACCGGCCATGCGACGAACTATACGCGGGGCTCTATTCGGTGTGATCGCCGGCTTGATCGCCCTGCAGGCGGCCGGACAAGTTGTTCAGACTTCGAGCGGATCGGTGGAATTTCTGGGTCTTGAGAAATGGACCCCCGCGGAAATCGAGAAGCGCCTGGGCTACACCTCCCCGGATAAGCTTCACTATTGCGCTGCCGATCTTAAGAGACTGGGCTTCCCAGAAGTGTCCGTCATTGGGTACTCCGACCGCGGGCGCCGGAACACTATCGTCACGGTTGTTGAGCCCGAACACACATCCGAAGTCGTGTATAAACCCCTGCCTTCCGCGCATATTACACTGCCGTCCGACTGGGATGGCATGACGAAGATCGCCGGAGAACAGGGATTCCTCGAAGGCGGGATTCTGGACTACGGCCGTGGCTTGCCCGGCGCGCTAGCCGAGCGTCCCTGGTTGTGAGACGGCACGCCTCAGGCTTGGTGGCCAACGCTCATTCATCTTCGGAAAAAGAGTGATTTCGATAGTGCGCAACGGACCCTGGCGCAATCTGATGATCGGAGCGCCAGAGCGGTGGCCGCCATCCTCCTTATGAATTTTTCGTCGGACGACGTCGCGTGGCGGGGCCTGGTTTCAGGGCTTCGCGACCCAGACAACCTTGTGAGCGCGACCTGCCTACAGGCACTCAACTCGTTGTCAACCTACCTCCCGCGCAAGGTCGACTGGGGACCATCCGTTCCCGACCTTGTCCGCCTCCTTCACGGAACGGACCTCTTTGCGTTTCAGTTCGTGCTGAAGGCGCTCACGGTGACCCAAATCGATCCCAAGGTCGCGGCTCCGCTTCTTGCTCACGGCGGCGGGCGCCTGGTAATAGCCTATTTGCGCGCTCAGCATGATGAACAGCGCGACTTGGCGCACGGATTCCTCGTCGCTCTGGCCGGGCGCGATTTGGGCAGCAGTCCTGAGAAGTGGGAAAGCTGGATAGCGAATTTGAACTCATCCGCTCAATTGAGAGTGCCGAGCGCCGTGGGCACGGGTCTTACGCAGCACTTACAATTATTCGGATCTGCGTTCGTTTCACTGGACGGGGACAGGATGCGCTCCTTCGGTCTTTTCGAAAATCAGATTTCGTATCCTGCCCGCAAAAACACTCAGGCCGGACACTCGACCGGCAGCGTCCCTTTGGAACACCAGCGTACCGAGTTCGTCGCTCTCGAACTCATCCCGCACCAGCGGATCTAGCTTCAGCGGCGGATTCCAGCCTGTACGAAGCACCAGGCTTCCGTTTTCCACGGACAACCGATAGGTCGCATCCAGCTCCGCGCTCCTGTAAGCGCCCACGTAGGCTGCCAAGGCCGTGTCGGTCAGGTGGAGCTCGTCAATTCTGTTCCCGGCGAGGATGGTCTCGTCTCCCCGGCTGACGGTTGCCCTCAGTGCTCCATCCGATTTGTCGAACGTAACGACCGAGCCGCCTGCACCCTCAAACCTGTTCGAGGCTACACTCCGAAGCTTCTCACCCTCGAACAGGAGGTTTCCGCCCGCGGCAGCAAACTGGATCGTGGAATGAGTTCGAGGGTCGAGGTACCTGCCCGCAAAAGGGCTGGGGTCGGAAGACGTGACGCCACTCGACGGCGCCGGCGCGGTGTTTGCCGCCTGAAGCTTGTCCCTCAGCACGACATCGGCGACCTGATGCGCGAGGCGGCCGGGATTGGCAGTTCCCAGATTGCAAAGGCATACCGCGCTGAACCGCTGCTCTGGAAAGCGGAGAATCTCCGTGCGATAGCCAAAAAGCGCGCCGCCGTGCTCTACCGTGGGCAGGCCCCGGTAGTCCCCGATGTCGAGTCCGAGCGCGTAGCCGATCTGCTTACCGCTATTCAGCACTCCGCGGGTCTCCATCTCCTGGATGAGCGTTCCCTTGCCCAGCTTGTTGTCATAAAAGTTGCGGTCCCACAGCAGCAGGTCGTCCACGCTGCTCATCAGTCCACCGTCGCCAACCTTATCGAAGTTAGTGGACCAGTCCACCAGAAAGCCACCATTGGGCGCGGGGTCGTAAGCGGGAACCCGACCGGGTACCACCAGGGTGTGATCGTCGTAGAACCGGGTATGAGTCATTCCCAAGGGCCGGAAGATGTTCTCGGCCGCAAACTGGGAGAAGGGCCTCTTGGTTGCGCGGCTCACCACTTCGGCGAGCAGAAAGTAGTTGGTGTTGCTGTACAGGAACTCCTCGCCAGGAACGTAGTTGAGGGCCTTCTGGCGCGCGACCAGGTCGATCAGCTCCGCCTTAGGATGTAGGTCCAGGGCGCTGCGGCCCGCCAGATCGAGCAGGCCGAGCACGTCGCGGAAGCCGCTGGTGTGGTGCAGCATCTGCCGCAATGTGACCGGATGTGCGTAGTCCGGGAGCTCCGGAATGTACTTGCGAACGTTGTCGTCCAAGCCGAGATAGCCCTGCTCGGCGGCGAGTACCACGCTCGCCGCGGTAAATTGTTTCGAGACGGAGCCCATGTAAAATACCGACTCAGAGGACAGGGGAACGCCGAGTTCCAGGCTGGCCATGCCGTACCCGTTGTGGTAGATGAACGCGCCGTCGCGGATCACGCCCAGCGCACAGCCGGGGGAATCGGTTTTGTCGTAAGGTGCGAAGATTCCATCCACCTTTTGCTGATCCGCTTTCGATAGGCTCCCCGCGGGAGCGACTTCCTGGGCCAGGGCTGCCCCTGCCGCGAAAAGAGAGATCAAAAGCCACCTGAGAAGAGGTTGAATCGATGGTGTCACTGGACTCGTGGACGGTGGTCGGCGGAATTTCGAGGCAACTGCGACCTTCGAAAGGTCAGCAGCGCACAGGCATGAGTCGGCTTGACGGAGTCCGGTGCAGCGTTTTGACTCCCTCTCGCCTCCTTTTTTGGCCTGTCGTTTATGGCCAATCCATATGCATGGCCACACCAGATGACGTCCACCGCGCATCAAGGGTAGGAAATGCGTTTGTCCCATCGATTGCCCCCGCATCTTTAGAATGCGTTGATGATACCAGCCTCACGAAATCGTAGCAAAGCAGGGGTAAATGCAGCACGGGTAAATGCTGTTGCAGGTGTCCGCTGCAGAATTGGCCCGGTCTCCAGTCTGCAGTCGCTGTGCCCGCTTTGTGGTCGTGCGCCATTCTTCTTCACGATTTCCGTTCGCCTCTGGAGTCAGCTCCAGAGTCAAGCCAAACTCTTCGAAACGGTATCCTGCTTGGAACGCGAATCGCTCATTACGATCGGCGAGTAAACTCCCCCGCGAGACCTGTGCCGGGAATACCCCCAAGATACTTTGGCCCAGTTCCCAAATTGGATCTAGGTTTTGGCGAAGGCAGGAGAACTCACGGAGTCGCCAGTGTATACTTGCAGCCGCCTGAACAGGATTGGTTCGGCCACAGGACCGAGGCCGGGGGGGAAGAGAAGGAGCTGCCCTTGATACTGGATACGATTCTGCGTCAAAGTGAAATCCGAGACAGAACAGCCCGACCGGGCTATCGTGTGGTGTTCAAATCTGCCTTAATTCTCCTTCTGACCAGCACTTCCGCCTGGTCTCAATCTCCCGCTATTCCCGACACTCCGGCCGGGCACACGCTCCAGGCTTGGCTTGATGCCTTCAACAGTGGCGACCGCGCGCGCATCCAGACGTACATCACCAAATACGATCCCACGAACAGCGTGGACGGAACTATGTCCTTCCGCGAGCAGACCGGCGGGTTCGAACTGCTGGGCATCGACAAGAGCGAGCGGCTGCACATCGAGTTTCGCGTCAAGGAGAAAGCAAGCCCGACCGTTGGGCTGGGCAAGCTGGATGTCAAGGACGGCGACCCGGCTGTGGTCGCGCAGTTCAGTCTGCGCGCCATTCCTCCCGGCATGACGGCCGCCGAGATGACGATGAAGATCGATGCCGCCACACGCGTGCGCGTCATCGACGGAGCCATCGCGGCGCTCGACGAGTACTACGTCTACCCGGAGGTGGCCAAGAAGATGGAAGCGGACTTGCGCCAGCGGGAGAAGAACGGTGAATACAACGCCGTCACCGACGCCGACGCGTTCGCAGATCTGCTAACGAATCAGCTGCAGGCTGTCAGCCACGACAAGCATCTGCATGTGAATTTCTCGCCCCAAGTGCTGCCCAAGGGCGAACCCGGCGAGCACCCCAGCCCCGAGCAGGAAGCGCAGATGCGCGCCCGGATCCAGCGCGACAACTGCGCCTTCGAAAAGGTTGAACATCTCGCTTCAAACATCGGGTACGTGAAGTTCAATGCTTTTCTCGATCCCGATATTTGTGCGCCCACCGCGATCGCCGCCATGAATTTTCTGGCGAATGTAGATGCCATTATTTTCGATCTGCGCGATAATGGCGGCGGCGATCCGAAGATGGTCGCCTTCATCGCGACTTACCTGTTCGACGATGCAACCCATCTGAACGATCTCTACAACCGGCACGAGAACAACACCACACAGTACTGGACGCTGCCGTACGTCCCCGGGAAGCGTCTCGCGGGCAAGCCGGCGTTTGTGCTGACCTCGAAGCGGACATTCTCGGGGGCGGAGGAATTTAGTTACGACTTGAAGAGCCAGAAACGGGCGACGATCATCGGGGAGACAACCGGCGGCGGCGCGCATCCGGTCTCTGGCCATCGGATTGACGATCACTTCATGATTGGCGTCCCTTACGCGCGGGCGGTGAATCCTATCACGAAGACGAACTGGGAGGGGACGGGCGTCGAGCCCGACGTCAAGGTGCCCGCCGATCAGGCGTTGGACGTGGCCGAAAAGATGGCCGCGCAGAAGATCCGAGACGAGCAGGGCAACAAGAAATGAACTTCGCTCGGCCCGCGGAGAGGTATGGTGTACCCTGGATTCCCTGGCCTCGTTCGGAGGGGCTGATGACAGAAGAAAAAAGAGAAGAAAAAAATGGCTTGATTCCGCCGCCCCCCTCCATGTAGGTGCCAGCCTGGCGCAGCTAGCTATTCGCATCTGAGCGCCAACATAGGATCCACACGCGTGGCTCGACGGGACGGCACGTAGGCAGCGAACATTGCGATAGCCAGGAACAGCAGGGATACCACAGCGAAGGAGAATCCATCGACGGCACTCAACCCGTGAAGCGCCCCGCGCAGCAGACGAGACGCTCCCGTCGCAAGGAGCATTCCGGCGACTAATCCTGCAACAACGGGTCGTGCGACTTCGCGCAGCATAAGCCCGATGATATCGGCCCTTGTGGCGCCGAGGGCCAGGCGGATGCCGACTTCGCGCCTGCGCAGGACGACGATATAGCTGACCGTGCCGAAGACGCCGATGGAGGCCAGTATCAGCCCGATCAGGCCGATCGGCGAAGCCAGAGCAGCCGCAAAGCTGGGAAGAATGAACGTCACCGTCTGGCGCAGCAGGTCCTCGAACGTGTAACACTCTGCATACAGGTCCGGATCGATAGACGCGAGCAGCGGGCGCAGCGACCGCATCAACTGCCTCGGGTCGGACTCCGTGCGAAGCAGGATGGGGTGGTCCTGAAGCCTCTCTTCAGACAACTGCAAGTAAACCATCTCGGAATCGCTGTCGTCGAGCGTCGCGCCGTGTGTGTCGCCGGCAACGCCGATGACTCGGTAGAACGGCCCGTCGGGAAGAGGTTCGCTCTTGGAATCGAACTGCCCTTCGGTGCCCAACCTCAGGCTGCGACCGACGGGATCCTGACCGGGCCACAGCCGCCTGGCCGCCGATTCGCTCAATATCACTGAAGCCTCGGTCGCCTGTCCGGCTTGCGATCGCCCGGCATGCGATTCAAAGCTGCGGCCCGACAGCAAAGGAATGCCCAAGGTCTGGAAGTAGTCCGGCTGAACGTAGTTAAAACACAGGACCGCGCGCGCATTGTGAGTGGTGGGTGCTTCTCCATTGAGCGAGACTGACGCTCGTCGACAGCCGAACATCGGCGGTTCAGCGCTGGTGACCGCAGTAACGCCGGGCAGGGCGGCGAGGCGTGCGCGAAGCCGCCGGACCACATCACGCTTGACGCCTGCCGTGTACTTTGACTCATCGGGAAACTGCAGCGTGAGGTCGACAATGCCTTTGACCTCGAAACCGCGGTCCACCTTGAGCGCGTGAATCGAGCTGCGGATCAACATGCTTCCCGCGATCATGAGCGCCAGGGCGACAGCAACCTGGGTGGCGATGAAGACCTCGCGAAGCCGCCGGCTCCGAACAGCCGAGGTGCCCGTGGCGCCCTTGAGCGCGGCGGAGATGGCGTCGCGCGAGCTTTCGAGCGCCGGGGTGAGTCCGAACAGAATGCCGGCTGCAAGCGAGATGGAAAAGACGTAAGCGAAAATGCCGAGGTCGGGATTTACGTGGAAAATGAGGGTGCCGTACTCGGGAGGGAAAGCCTCGGCAGCCGCTGTCGCCAGTACCTTCATCAGGATCCAACTGCACGGGAGCGCGACCACGCCTGCGAGCAGGCCCAGCAGGGAGCATTCGGTCAGCACCTGGCGCACAAGGCGCGTGCGGCTGGCTCCAAGCGCGAGGCGCAGGCACAGCTCATTCTGGCGGGACGTGGCTCGGGCCAATTGCAGGCCGGCAACATTGGCGCAGGCGATGACCAGCACCATGCCCACGGCGACCATGATCAGCACAATGGCGTATCTCAGTCCGGACAACTGGTCGATGGGGAGTGGCAGCGGCGAGCCCGGCCAAACTAGCGCATTAGCAGGCTTGCCCCAATCGGAGTGAGGGTCGTGCAGGGCGCTGAGGTGGCCGGCAAGCACGGTCATCTCCGCCTGCGCCTCATCGATGCTAGCGCCGGGAGCGAGACGGCCAAACAGCCGGCAACAGCGGTCTTCCCGGTCGCGCAGCAGGTTGCGGTCAGGATGAAGCAGCGGCTCAAGGCTGAGAGGAAACCAAAAATCGGGTACCTCGGTGCCTGTACCGAGGAAGTTGCGAGGGGTGATCCCGGCGATGGTGAGAGCGACACCATTGAGACGAACGGTTTGTCCGAGCAGCGCCGGGTCGCCCGCGAATCTCCTCTGCCAGTAGTTTTCGCTGATGAGAACCATCGGGTGGCTGGCAAGTTCCGAAGTGTCTCCGAAGGCCCGGCCGCGCACCGGGCCGACTCCGAGCACCGAGAAGTAGTTCTCAGACACGACCATCGTCGTAACCCACTCTTTGTTGCCGGCGCTAAAAGGCAGCAATCCCAGCCTCACCGCGAGTGACCCCGCCGCGGGTCCATTTCCGCCGTGGTTTCCGCCGGCGTAAGCGAGGGGGAGGGACTCTTCACTGCTTTGGGCGATCAGGCCGCTAAAGGAATGGAGGCCGTCGCGATAAGCTTCGTAGTCGGGATAACTGAAGTAGGGCTGGGTCGCGCCCGAGTGCAGGACGAGCGCGAGGTTCGCCATTCTTCCGGGATCGCGAGCATCGAGAGGTCTGCCAAAGACCGCGCGGTAAGCGGTGAAGGCCACGTCGTTGAGCCCGATGCCGAGCGCCAGGACGAGAATAGCCACCACGGTGAACCCGGCGTTACGGCGCAGCATCCGTGCTCCGTAACGCAGGTCTTGAAGCAGCGTTTCGGGCAGCATGGTCAAATCCTTCTCTGTCGTATCCAACTCTAAAACGTCTCTCAGCCGGAAATTGTTACATCGGGAAAAAGCGTCAAGTTCAAACCCAGCTCGCGCACACCTCCGCCATCGATGGCGCGGGTTCCATCCGTGTGCCGCAGTTCCTACTTGGCAGCAAAACCGAATCCACGATTGCGCCAGGAGCTGCAGGTTCTTCAGTAGGCCCCTCCCCTCCATCGCCGCGGGATACTGCGCAAAGCGCGACGGAAGAGGGTGACCGTCGCCGCTCTTAGCGATGGAAAGCACGCTGTTGGAGGTGAGCCATCCTTGCTTCCACGACGGCAGCGCCCGAGGATTGGTTCGATTCGAGAACTCGTGGCAGGGATTTGGCTCAGAATTGGACTCGCGGCAAGGTTATGCCTTAGACGCACCCCTTCCTTGCAACCTCTTGGCCTTTAGAAACTGGGATTCCCGGAGACCACCGCGGCAGCGATATGGCGCATCTTGGCAAAGTTATCCTGAAAGTGACACAAGCGGCTGAGACTTAAAGGATATTCTTGCCGTTTGGCACCGAAATGCCTCAATCTCGCCGGACGTCCTGCAACTCATAGAAGAACAGCGATTTAACTCGATCAAGGCCGCATGTGTGATTTTAGCCTAAGAGTCAAGGCTACCTGGTGGATCTAACCGTAGAAAGGACCTGGACTCAACGAGTTGCGGCTTGGCTCTGATGAAAAGTCGGTTACTCCTGCGGAGCGGCGAACCGAACCTCGGGGTCCGAGTCCGGTCCGCCGCAGTCGGGACACGCTCCGACGATGCTGCTGATGCATGGAGACAAGCAACTTGTTGAGCCGGAAACCTACAATCTGGCACAGTCAGAGGCTTCAAGCTCAGCTTGCGGCACACCGGCGCCATCTATGGTGCGGGTTCCGTGCGTGTGTACCCGCAACTGGTGGGAACTTGACTAGGCGCGCCGCGCCACCTGCATCTAACCTCCTCAGATGTGAGCCTCATTCCAGGTTGCTCCCGGGTCTCGAGGCCGCAGCGGGCTTCCCTCAACCATGGTAGGATTCGGCCCATGAAAACCACCCGAAGGAGATTCCTTCAGACCTCCGCGGCAGCCACGGCCGCCGGTGCAGCAGCCTCTCCGGCCGCGGCAATCGATATGGCGGTTGGCGGAGCGAACGCAGCCCCGAACCCAGCCTTGACCGCACCTGCTGCGGAACTAAACGGGTTTGAGATAGCGCGGGGCCACAGAATTGAAAAGGACCTGGCGACCCCGAACTTCTTTGAGGGCATGTTGCTGGGTAACGGTGACGTGGGCGTCTGCGTCACCGTGCGGCCTGACGCGATTGGCCTCCACCTGGGCAAGTCCGACAGTTGGGATATCCGCGTCAGCGAGGACCATTACCAGTACGTGCTGCCGTTCCGCGAACTTTTGGAGTTGTGGGATCGCGCCAGCGAAGAAGCGAAGCGGCAGGGCAAGCCGGACATGACCTATCTTGAAAGCAACATCGATTTTTTCCGTGACTACACGGAGAAGGTCGCGGCGTCTTATCGCAAGCCCTGGCCTCGACCCTGGCCATGCGGAATTGTGTGGGTCCACTGGGACCCGAGAACCGTGACGGTGCGGCATCAGGTCCTTGATCCCTCGAACGGTTTGATGACCCTTGATCTCGACCACGACGACCTGCAAGGGACACGAACTAAACTTAGGATGCTTTGTTTTGTGGATTGGGAGAGCGGTCTCGTCTCGCTCGCCACGGACCGGCCCGTTCCTGTCTCGTCGGTCACCTACGAGGCTTATGGCGATGTCGAAGCGCGCCGGCCGGGAGTCGAAGTCATCGTAACCACTGACCAAGCGGGCGGATGGTTCAGTTGTCTCCAGCGCTTTCCCGCAACTGCGCCCACAGACGCGGTTCCAAATCCACCGGCCTCAGACAACGATCGCAACTTCGCTCTGCTCGCCCGCTTGGAAGGAATCTGGGCGCGTCTGCCTTCTGAATCCGAGGCCTCGGGGCCCGACGCGCATAGAGTAACGCTCGTGCCGAAGAAAGAGCGGCCCTTGCGTCTCGATCTTATTGTCACAACGCCGCGCGAGAATCCAGACAATGTTGCGTTCGGGCGCGCCGAAATCGGACGCCAGCAAACCCTCGAGCCCGCCACGCTTCAAAGACAGTCGGAGAAGCACTGGCGCGAATTCTGGTCGCGATCGGCCGTGGAATTTGAAGATCAGGAACTGGAGCGCATCTGGTACCACAACCAGTATTTTCTGGCGTGCTGCCTTCGCCAAGGCAAAGTGGCACCGGGCTTGTTCGGCAATTGGACCAGCGGGAAGATCGGCACTTCGTGGCACGGCGATTACCACATGAACTACAACACGCAACAGGTGTTTTGGGGCGTGTTTTCAAGTAACCACGTAGACCAGCACGTACCCTACGTCGAGCTTGTAGAGAACCTACTCCCGATGTCGGAGCGCTATGCCCGGGAGAAATTTGGACTGCCGGGCGCCTATTTCCCACATTCGGCTTACCCGGTCCCAAGCCGGGTGGTGGCGTACCCTGCGCCGCCTTGGGGTTACGAAATTTGTGAGACGCCATGGGTGGTTCAGAGCCTGTGGTGGCAGTACCTCTATACGCTCGATGAGGACTATCTCCGGCGCGTCTACCCGATGCTGCGGGCGGCGACGCAGTTTCTCGCCGCCTACCTGAAGGAAGGGCGACGATGGCAAGTTTCACGTGATCCCGACGGCGTCGCCCGAAAACTGGGGCTTTGCCGTGGACTACAGGCTTAACAAGGACTGCATTATGGACCTCGCGCTCTCGCGATTCGTGATGAAGGCGACCGTGGAGGCTTCGCGGGTTCTGGAACTCGACGCCGGCGAGCGAACCAAGTGGTCCAGGATCGCTGAGAACCTGGCGCCTTACCCAACCCTGCGATCGCCTTTCGGAGAAGTATGGGCTGATGTGGTCGGCGCGCCGCCGAACCACGTTTACAACGTGCCCCTGACGCTGGCACCAGTGTTTCCTGGCGAGCAGGTGGGAATTGATCTTGGCGAATCGCACCTCGGGATCGCACGACGAACCGCGGAGACTGTTCGGCTCGAAGGCGGCAACGATCTTGTCTATCAGCCGCTCATTCGCGCGCGCCTGGGTATGCTCGATCTCGATTGGTTCAAGCGCGAGGTACGCTACTGCCTGTTGCCGGGCGGCTGGGCGAACGATCGCGTGCGGCAGATCGGCGGCCGGTACGATGACGATACAAATTTCGACTTTATGATGCCAATGGGCGTGTGGACGGAGAATCTCTCGTTACCCGCCGTTCTGAACGAATGTGTACTGCAAAGTTACAGTGGCACGCTGCGACTTTTCCCGAATGTCCTGAACCTGGGCCGGGCACGATTCCACAACCTTCGCGCGGCGGGGGCGTTTCTCGTCAGCGCTGCGTGGGACGGGAAGGCTGTTTCACCCATCACCATGCTCAGCGAGAAAGGATCTCTCGTCCGACTGGCAGATCCGTGGAAGACTGACGGCATTCGCGTTACGTGCACCACGAATGGCCGCACGATTCACGTCGATCAGCAAGGGGAAATGTGGACATTCGCGACCGAGCCAGGAGCGAGCTATCGCATCGAGCCGACCTAAAGTCGAGAAAGCGTTTTGGAGCCAGGATTTGAAGAGCGGCATCACGTCACAAGATCGGGATGAAATGGGCATCGGTTTCGGCTGGGGTCTGATGCTCCGTGAGCTTTCGGTGGGGGTGCGTAACTGGCCCAATCTCCAGATGGCGAGGCCCCCTACTTCAGGGTTTTTGCCCACCAGCGCTGGATCGGAGTGAGTCGGCGGTTGACCCCATCCAGTGAGAATGCCTCGGAGTCGAATT
>DASZIG010000119.1:0-1622 GCA_035949375.1 Terriglobia bacterium
GCGATCTCCTCGTCGAACGATCCACCGGCGCGCAGCTTGGTGTCGAACCAGACATCCAGTTTGAGGTCGGCGAGAGAGCTGGCGATGATCTGCACCGCCTCGCGCTCTTCCTGCTTGTAGCTAACGAAGACGTCCACCAAAGCGGCCCTTCCCTCCCAAGCAATTTTCCGCTGAAATGCGGCTGTTGGAATGCCTGACGCTAGACAGTAAAGCTTTCCGCCATTGCTTTGGCGATCGACTGGATCCAGATGGCTTCGTTGGCGGCGTAAGTGCCGGACTGGCCGTTGAGCTTGCGCACATATTCGCCGCCGGCATGGTGTAAGCCGATTACCTGCCAATCCGGCGCTTCATTGAATACCGGGCTGCCGGAGCTGCCCGGTTCCGTCGGCGCGCGATAGTGGATGAGGCATCGCTCCGGCTGGCTGGGTGCACCGGCAGGTGGGCCTTCGTGATCAAGCAGCTCGTTATCCTGCAACGAAAAAGAAAGCTCGCCGCCTTGGGGATGGCCAATTATGTAGACGCGCTGGTCATGGTTGAGCGGCGGCAGGCTTTTGGCAATCGGACACGGCGCTATGCCCTGAACCGCCGGGTCGAGCCGCAATAGGCTGGTGTCGAGATGCTGCTTGGCTGAGCCCCACAGCAGCTTCTGTACGCGGTAGAAGGCTTGGGTTTCGGAAGTGCCATTTTGCGCCTCGAACGTGATCAGCGCCTGATCCGGTTCGATGCCGCCATCGTCCTGGAGTTCGCTTATCACATGCGCATTGGTTACGACGACGAGCTCGCCGCCGAGCGCCGGATGGAGATCACCGCCACGCACCAGAAAACCCGTCCCGATACCACGGCCGCCGGGGCCGCGTATCAGCGCCACAGAACGCGCCCGTTCCATTCCTGTGCGCAGCCAAGTCATGGTCTGTAGCCCCACCGTCCCGAGAACGCGCTCGAGCCGGGGGCCAGGATTGTCCAGAGCGGCGGCGGTGTGTTGCAATTGGCTGGGTGTCAGCTCCAGGCGCCCATCCCTTGATTTTAGAAGCGCTCCGCGCAGCGCCACCACGAGCTGCCCGGCTTCGGGCGTCTCGGCAGTAAAACGCCAAACCTCCGTCAGCTGCCGCAGCGTGCCGGCGAGAGCAAAACGATCGGTTGACTGGTCTGCAACATATTGCTCGAGCCAATGGGTCGCAGCATCCCAGTCCCCGAGAGCAATGCAGGCTTCCGCCGCAGATCCGTAATCCCACGCCCCCACCGTGCGTCCTTGCGGGTTGCGCACCGCTTCGATAATCGCATTGGCGAGGGCTCCGGAATCGGACAACCCTGTAACCGTGATACCGTCAGCGCGCGCCCGGTGCATCAAGGCGAGCAGGTTGACGCCATGCCACAGATTCTTGTGGGGATCTTTGTCATAGACCTCGCGGTAGCATGTGATGGCCTGGAATAAGGCCTCGCGCGCCAGATCGCTCGGTCTGCCGCGGGCGTCTACGTAGATCTGTTTGTTGACGCGACCCATGAGACCTCGCGCCTCCGAATCCTCGTTCGGATCGTCGGCGGCACGCCGGATCACGTCGCCCAGCACCTTTCGTGCTGCGATGAGGAGGCCCTGATCGATCAACCCCTGGACGTATTGGCGC
>DASZIG010000120.1:0-83831 GCA_035949375.1 Terriglobia bacterium
GTGCGACCTTGCAGATCGTTACTTATCGGCTCGCCAGCACTTCCGCAAGGTGCATCGTCTTCAAAGGGACGCCCTGCCGATGAATCAAGCCGGCCAGGTGCATCAGGCAGCCGGAATCATTGGCCACGAGGTATTCGGCGCCGGCCTCGAGCGCCGCCTTGATTTTGTCGTCGCCCATGGCAACCGAAACCTCGGGGAACTTCACGGAGAAGGTCCCGCCAAATCCGCAGCAAAGCCGATTGTCACCTAGTTCCACGAGTTCGGCGCCGCGCACCGCGCGCAGCAGGCGGCGCGGCTCCTCAGACACGCCGAGTTCCCGCAGCAGATGGCAGGAGTCATGGTAGGCCACGCGATGCGCGAATCGAGCCCCCACGTCGTCCACTTTGAGCACCTTGACGAGAAACTCGGAGAACTCGAAAACTCGGGCGGCCATGGCCCGCGCCTGCGCGCTCCGCAGCGGGTCATGCTCGAACAGTTCCGGATAGAAGACCCGCATCATGGAGGTACAGGAACCCGACGGGCTGACGATGTAGTCCGGATGGTCCACGCCGGAGGCGCCCGGCGCTCGCTCGGCGGTGAACAACTCGGCGGTGAACAAGTCGAGCGTGCGGGCCGCCACCTCGCGCGCCTCTGCGCGGAATCCAGTGTTGAAGGCCGGCTGGCCGCAGCAGGTCTGCGCCTGGTTAAATGACACCTCGATGCCGAGCCGCCGCAGGACTTTGACGGCCGCCTCCCCGACCCCGGGATAGAACTGGTCGGCCAGGCACGTAATGAACAGTGCGACGCGCATCGCTTGTCAGGATAACCCGTCTGCTAGAATAACCGCTGAGGTTTCCGGATGGCACTGCTTTCGCGGATCCGATCCATCTTCCGTCTCTTCGTGCTCTTTACGGTGCTGGCGGCGGTGGCGCTGCTGAGCGCGATCACCACCATTCGCGTCACCATCCACAGCGGGGAAGAGAAAGCGCCCAACCTGGTAGGATTGGCCCTCGAGGACGCCGAACACCGGGCGGGCGGCATGGGACTCGGCATCAAAGTGGAGGACCACCTCTTCAGCAGCAAGTATGCGGAGAATCACATCGTCTCCCAGGCGCCGCCGCCCGGAGACAGCACCAAGTCCGGCCAGGACATCCACGTATTGGTGAGTCTCGGGACACCGCGAGTCACCGTGCCGGATCTCGTCGGGCAAAGCGTCCGGGCCGCGCAGGTGACCGCCGTGCAGCAGGGTCTGACGCTCGGCGACGTTGTGACCGTGCACTGGAGCGGCGTGGGGGCCGATGGAGTCGTGGCGCAAGAGCCGCCACCCACCTCGCAGCCGGCGCGCAGTCCGGCGGTGAATCTGCTGATTTCGCTCGGCGAGCCCACGCCCGCGTTTGTATGTCCCGACTTTGTCGGCATGACGCTCGCTCGGGCAAGGAATCAGATTACGGCGGCGGGATTCACGATGGGCGACGTGCAAACACCGGCGCCTGCAACGCCCGCACCCGCGCCGGGATCGCCCACGCCGGGATCGTCCGGGCCGGGGTTGCCGACGCCGCCTGCGCCCGCCGCTTCCGCAAACCCGTCCGGGACCATCGTGAGCCAGACACCCGCCCCAGGCTCCAAGATTTCGGCGGGAACCGCCTTCAATTTTACGGTCAGTCCCTGAGCCCCTGACAGCATGGAAACACCATGTCTCGACGGCACGAACGGCGCCAACCCCACCGGGGCGCGGGTGGCGGAGCGTACGGTGACGGCATGGTATTCAAAGTTACGCCGGCGGGACGCTCTCGAGCATCGTGCCGTTCGAGATGCCGCCACGGCTTGTGAATTCCTGGCAGGCGCGTAGGGGGCCGGTTTGAAACCTGCCCTTACAGGCCAGCTTGCTGGCCTAGACAGGGTTGAAATTGCGGGTAGAGCCGCGAGCAAGGGTTGGCTATTGGTGGGGGCCGCGCTCGGCGCGGCCTTCACGCCGGTTTCCAGGGCGTTTATCACGACCGGGGTACCGGGGGGCGTTCAGCCAATGCTGTCGCCATCGGCATGAGACCGACAGTTCCACTACGTGTACTTGACCCACTTCACGAGCTCGACGAGCGAGGGGCGCTTTCCGTACATCAGAATGCCCACTCGATAGATGCGGGACGCTAGAAGCACCATCCCGGCCGTGGTCATTCCGAGGATCCCAAGACACAGGGCGATCTGCCATACGGGCGGTGTTTGCAGCGCGATGCGCAGCAGCATCAGGATGGGCGCGAAGAACGGGATCATCGAGAGCCCGACCGAGAGCGAGGAATTAGGGTCGCGCAGGATGACGTTGAAGCACACCACGGCAGCCACAATGAGCATGGTGATGGGAGTTTGCACCTGCTGCGCCTCCTGGTCGTTCGAGACCATGGCGCCCACGGCGGCGTAAAGAGAAGCGTAGAGCAGGTATCCGGCCAGGAAGAAAACCAGCATAAAAACGATCATGACCCAGGAGAGATGGAGCGAAGGAAGGGCGCCGGCGTGGGTCATAGAGGCCGCGGCGGCGCCGTAGGCCGAGACCAGAGCAGCGACGGTGCCCCAGATCGCGTACTGGGTCAGCCCGACCGCCGCCACGCCGATGATCTTGCCCGAAAGCAAGTAGAACGGACGGGTGGACGCCACTAGAATCTCGATGACGCGAGTGGTTTTTTCCTCCATGACGGCCCGCATGGTGGCAACGCCATAAATGATCAGGGTGGTATAGAGCATCATGCCCACGACGACGGCGACAATGAGGGTCTGGCCCTTTTCCTCGGTTTCGCCGTGGGCGCCGACTTTGATCGTCTTCAGGTCGACGCCTTCCACCACCTGGGCGACATCCCGAACGTCGATACCCCGGGCATGAAGCCGTTCGGCGATCACGGCATTGGTTACGGCCTGCGTGATCTCGCTACTCATGCTCATCTCGCCGGGGTTGCGAGTGTGGTACTCCGCCGCAGCCTTGCCGTTGACGAGTTCCGCGGGCAAAACGAGGAAGGCGTCCAGATCGCCGCGCATCACCTGGCTGCGCAAAGCATCCTGATCAGCGGCGGGCGGACGTTCCAGAACCCGCACCACCTGGAATTCCGGTTCACCGGTTGAGAGCTTCCCGTCCAGGCCTTTAGCGACTGTGTCTCCCAGGCCTCCGGCGTCGTCGAGCACCACAATCTTGAGAGTGTGGCCGGCCTGGCGGCTGGCGGTGTAGATCTGCAGGACAAAAATGCCGACGATGAGCACCGGTACGATGACCGTGCTGACAATGAATCCTCTCGTCCGCACGCGCGCGAGGTACTCGCGTTTGATCACGAGCCAGAGCTTATGCATGGGCCACTCCCGAGACCTTCTCGATGAAGATGTCGTTCAGCGGCGGCTCCATCAATTCGAAATGGTTGATGCGCACGCCGCGCGCCACCGCCGCCTTGAGAAGCTCCTGTGAGTCGGCGTTCGGATGGAGCCTGACTTCGGTCACGGCGCCGAAATGGTTCACGGCGGCCACGAGCTCCGGTTGGTCGAGAAAGCCGCCGTCGCCCTCGTACTCGATCTGAACCGTGTTCTTGCCGTAAGAGCGCTTGATAGCGGCCAGCTCGCCGGCCAGCACGCTCTCGCCTTTGTTGATCAGGCAAATAGAGTCGCACATCATTTCCACCTGCTCCATGCGGTGCGTGGAGAGGATGATGGTGGCGCCCTGCCGGCGCAAATCGAGCATGATGTCTTTCACCGCCCCGGCATTGACGGGGTCGAGTCCGGTAAAGGGTTCATCAAGGATCAGGACGGGCGGGCGATGAATGACAGCGGCGATGAACTGCACCTTCTGCTGCATGCCTTTCGAAAGGTCGATCACCTTGTTGCCCACCCAGGACGTAAGTTCGAGGCGCTCCAGCCACTCGTCCACCCTCCGGCCGGCCTCGCGCTCCGGAAGACCCTTCAGTCCGGCCAGAAACAGAAGCACTTCCCGAACCTTCATGCGGGTGTACAGACCGCGCTCTTCCGGGAGATAACCGATCCGGTCCTGGGTGGACTCGGTCAGTGGCTGGCCCAGCATCTGGATGGAGCCTTCGTCAGGCACCATGATGCGCAGGATCATGCGCAAGGTCGTGGTCTTACCGGCGCCGTTCGGTCCGAGGAGCCCGAAAATCGAACCCTCGTTGATCCGCAGACTGAGATTATTGACGGCAACGATCGAGTCGAAACGCTTGGTGACGTTCGTGACGGTAACGGCGGCGCTCTTCTCCATGCTCACCCTAAGTTGAGCCGGCGCTCCGTCATCGGGCGCAACGGCTTTCCGGAATCGCGACGAGGTGTGACCCTTCTCTTCGCCCTGTGCGGCTTGTGAACCGGGTCCGCCGGCAAGAAGCGATGTCAATTCTATAGCATCCAATAGCAGGCAGCAAAGGCGGAGGCGCGGCGGTCGGAAAGCGCCTTCCCGTGCCGGCCCGGACTATCCTTCATTCCGGCAGCTGACACTAAAGTTCTACGATCCAGCCAGGATCAAAATGACACCAGCCACGATCGAAATAACAGAGGTTCGCGGCTGCGCCCGGCGAACGCGCCGGAGGGCCCGGAGAGATGGACCAGCCGGGCCGTAGACGTCCGCCTGTTGGGGCCTGTAATGGATCTGCGGGCCTCCGGTGCCGGTGCCGCCGTATCTTGCAGCTTAAGGATCTGTGCGCAGCCGCCTGGACCGGGGTAAGATAACGGCTCGCGATTTTCGAAGAGAAGCTGCACCGGGGAAAGGATTCGCCATGCGCGATGTTGTCATTATCGGCTCCGGCTGTGCCGGGCTTACCGCCGCGATTTACGCGGCCCGTGCCAACCTGAAACCACTCGTCATTCGCGGGGTCGAGGCGGGCGGGCAGTTGACGCTGACCACCCTGGTCGAAAATTTCCCGGGCTTTCCCGATGGCGTCCAGGGACCGGACTTGGTCGAACTCATGCAGAAGCAGGCGACGGTGTTTGGCGCTGAATTCAAGGAGGGCAACGTCACGCGCGCCGACCTTTCGCGCCAGCCCTTCACGCTGGAGGTGTCATCCGAGACCATCGAGACCCGAACGCTCATCATCGCCTCCGGCGCCTCGGCGAAGCTGCTCGGGCTCGGGTCGGAGCGCAAGCTACTCGGCCACGGCGTCTCCACCTGCGCCACCTGCGACGGCTACTTCTTCCGCGGCAAGGACGTGGCAGTGGTCGGCGGGGGCGACACAGCGGCCGAAGACGCCCTGTTCCTCACCCGATACGCGAACGAAGTCAACATTGTGCACCGTCGCGACCAGCTTCGCGCCTCGAAGATCATGCAGGACAGGCTTTTTCGCAATCCCAAGATCCGCTTCACCTGGGATTCTGCCGTGACCGACATTCTCGATCCGGCCGCGAGCGAGGTGACGGGCGTCCAGTTGAAGAACGTCAAGACAGGGGAGGAGAGTGTCAAACCTCTCGCCGGAGTCTTCATCGGAATCGGACATTCCCCCAACACCGACGTCTTTCGAGGCCAGATCGACCTGAATGAGAGCGGCTACATCATCACCCATGACGGCTCCAAGACGAATATTCCGGGCGTTTTCGCAGCAGGCGACGTGCAGGATCATATCTACCGGCAGGCCGTAACGGCTGCGGGTTCGGGCTGCATGGCGGCCATGGACGCCGAACGCTACCTGGAGGCCAAGGGCTGAAGATCGGTGTAGGTCCGGCGCCCCCTTCTCGCACTCGACATGCTACGCGCATTCCTGCTCTATCTTTCCGAGCGCAGCACTCCACGGCGCCTCCTCACGGGCCTGCCGGCGGCGCGCAAGCTGCCTCAGCGCTTTATCGCCGGTGAAGCTTTGGAGGACGCGCTCGCGACCATCCGGCGCTTGAACGCCGACGGCTTCGACGTCACGCTCGACCACTTGGGGGAGAGCGTGACCAGGCCGGCCGAGGCCGAGGCCACTTGCCGCGGCTACCTGGATGTTATGGAGCGGCTTCAGAGAGAGGGACTGCGCGCCAACATCTCCGTCAAGCTGACGGCGCTCGGGCTTGCGCTCGACGAGGGCCTGGCACGGCAACAGGTCGGGGCCCTGGTGGAGCGGGCCGGCCAACTGCAGACCTTTGTGCGCATCGACATGGAAGGCTCGGCGTTCACCGAAAGCACTCTGCGCGTGTTCCGGCTGGTCGACGCCCCGCGCGACCGGCTCGGGATCGTCATTCAGTCGTACCTTTATCGAAGCGAGCAGGATGTCGATGACTTGCTCGCTCGCGGGGCGCGGATCCGGCTGGTCAAAGGCGCTTACAAGGAGCCCCCGGAGATCGCCTTTCCCAAGAAGGCGGACGTGGACGCCAATTTCGTGAAGCTCACCGAGAAGATGCTGGCAAGCGGCATATATCACGCCATCGGCACGCACGACGCCGCCATGGTCGACGCCACCCTGGACTTCGCGCGGCGCCGCAACATCGGCCCGGACAAGTTCGAGTTTCAGATGCTCTACGGGGTCCGACGGCGCCTGCAGCGCGAGCTGCTTCAGAAAGGCTATCGCGTCCGTATCTACGTTCCGTACGGCGAACAGTGGTATCCATACTTCATGCGGCGCCTGGCGGAACGGCCTGCGAATGTGCTGTTCTTGCTGAGAAACCTGGTGCGGGGCTAGAGAGCAAGTCGCCTTGGGCGGTCCGGTCTGGGCACCGCGTCATGAGAGAGAGCTAATTGTGGCCACCGCTAAGAGCCTGCTTCGCTTTCTTCACAAGCACGGCTACCGGGAACAGCGGCAGACCGGTTCACACATCATTCTGAAGCACGCGTCGCGTCCGATGTTGGTTGTGCCCTTCCATCGGGGCGATTTGCCGCGCGGGCTATTCCTCCGAATCCTGAAGGACGCAGGATTCTCGGAGCATGACTTTCTTGAGGGCTGACAGGTTTTCTTCTTGTTAAACCGCCAGCGACACCGTTTCTGTGTACACGGTACGTGGCGTCGGCACCGGCCGCTTGTGAGCACGACATTCCCGGATGTAAATGCGCATTGCTTCGAGAATGCCTGCCTTGGCTTCGTCGATGGTCTTGCCGAGGCCGTAAACGCCGGGAAAGTCCTCGCTGTAGGCGTAATACTTGCGGCCCTCGCGCTCGACGGTTATGGGGTAGGTGTAAACGTCCATACGCTTATTGTACTACATCGCCGCTGCATTTTTCCGCAACCGCGAGAATCACTAGTCCATCCTGGAAAACGACCGGTCGATCGTAAACGACATGGTAGCGCAGGCTTCCTCGACATAGTGCGAGAGAGCGTCACGATAGAAGGCCATACTGCGGGCGCGCACGGACTCTTCCGGCTCGTGCGGATTCACCAGGTGGTTGGTCTCATGCAGGAAGACGCTCAACAGGCGGAGGCGCGACTGCCGGTCGTGAAATTCGTCCAAGCGGCTGCCCTCGAAGAACCGGGCGTCGAGTGCGGTTTCTTCCAGGGGCAGAGCGGGCCACGCCTCGACGCGCTGCCACGCGATGTCGATTTCGCCCACCGTGCCGCCGCCGAACGCTTCGTGAGGAACGGCAAAGGCCTCTTCGCGCACGACGGGATGACGATGGCCCAGGCATCCGCAGCGATTCCGCCGCCGGAGATCGAGAACGATCACGTCCGGCGATCCCGCGAGCACCGCGTCGTAGACCTCATGGCAGGACGGCGGCGCGCCCGGCCAATCCTGCGCGAGCGCAAGCGCCACGCGCCGCGCGGGCGAAGCGTCCCGCCGCTGGTGCGCGATCACCACTGCGAGCGGCCCGGCGCCCGGCGCGCGCTCAAGCTCCGCTACCAGGTAGCGGCGTCCGCGCAGCCATTCGAGCGTCCGCGTAAGCCGCGATCGGCCGGCAAGATAATCGTTCAGACGCGTTCCGAGCGTGCTCATGCCGCCATTCTAGCTCCGCTTGCGGCCCTGGCGCCAAGCCCAATTGCGTTTGTCACGTAGCGTGCGCCGCAGCTATAATCAGGCTTGGACAATCCGGGGCGATGGAGTTCGCCTGACCCAAACCTCCTGCTGACTGCCGGATGATGACTCCTGACCGCTCGATGGCGCTCAGGAGTTTTTTGTTTCTGCACGCCCTCTGCGGTAGAAAGAGAAGGAATCGCTTGCGCGTAGCCTTCATGCTGATCTTGTTCGGTTCGCTCGGAACGCTGGCGCGATACGGCTTGCAGGGCGTGGTACAGGATCGCACCGGATCGCAATTCCCCACTGGAACCCTGGCCGTGAACCTTGTGGGCTGTTTTCTGCTGGGCGGAATCGGGCAGTACTCGCTGGCCCACATCTCCGTCCCACCCGACTGGCGGGTCGGCCTGACCGTCGGTTTCTTCGGGGCCTTCACCACATTTTCCACGTTCAGTTGGGAGACGGTGCACCTGCTCGACGACGGCGACTGGGTGCGCGCTCTGCTTTACGCGGGGTTGAGCTTTCTCGGCGGCCTCTTCCTGCTGAAGCTCGGCATGCGCCTGGCCAGTCGGTTCTGACGGAGGTTCTGTGGAGCACCAGAGGTTCGAGGGTGAGCGCACCTTGATGCGCATTCACGTCGGCGAGTCGGATCGGTGGCAGCACAAACCGCTCTACCAGTCGATTGTGGAACTCTGCCGGCGCGAAGGCTTCTCCGGCGTGACCGTGCTGCGCGGGGTGGGTGGCTATGGCTCGTCGAGCCGCTACCACACGGAGAACATTTTGCGCCTTTCGCAGGATCTGCCGGTCGTCATCGAGGTCGTGGAAGACGCCGAGCGCATCGAGCGCATCCTGCCCCGGCTCGACGAAATGGTGGGCGGGGGACTTATCACCCTGGAAAAAGTCCGGGTGATTCTATACCGGTCCGGGAAGAAATAACGGGAGCCTTGCTCCAACCCCGCGGAGCTTAAACCCGGAGCCGGCAGGTCGGCAATCATGAAACTCAGTTCGATTGCACCAGGCGCACCGGAGGCGGACGCGCAGGCCGACGTCGCGTGCTCGCCGGCCCTCAGCCTCGAGGCGGACGGTGTGTCGCGCCTGGCAGAGTTGGCCAGGCTCCTCGACGCCGAGCGCGTCCGCGATGAGGCGTTCGACCTTGCCGGGCAAGTGGCGGGAGGGCGCTTCTACGTGGCCTGCGTCGGTCAGTTCAAGCGCGGGAAGTCAACCCTGATCAACGCGCTGATTGGCGAACGAGTCCTGCCAGTCGGAGTCACTCCGGTGACCGCGGTGCCCACCGTCATCCGATACGGAGAGTGCCTCGGGGCCCGCGTCCGGCTGCGCGACGATTCCTGGCGCGACATGGCGCCGGCAGATCTTGACCTCTACGTCTCGGAGGAGCAGAACCCCGGGAACATGAAGGGGGTGGTTGGCCTGGAAGTATTTGCGCCGAGCCCTCTGCTTGAACGCGGTCTGTGTCTCGTGGACACGCCCGGCCTGGGTTCCGTGTTCACTGAGAACAGCGCAGCCACCGTCGCCTTTGTCCCCCGCGTCGATGCCGCGCTCGTGGTGCTCGGAGCGGATCCGCCGCTAGCCGGCGAAGAGTTGGCTTTGATTGAGGCCATCGCTCCGCGCGTTCGGGATCTGCTGGTGGTGCTCAACAAAGCGGACCGGACTACCGACGGCGAGCGCTCCGCCGCAGCTCGCTTCGCCCGCGAGCTGCTCGAAAGGCGCTTGGGCGGGCCCGCGGGTCCCATCTTCGAAGTCAGCGCCGCAGAACGGCTGCAGGAAAGGGGGCCGGAGCGCGACTGGCAGGGCTTGAACGAAGCGCTGCTGCGACTTGGGACGGACTCCGGACATCAACTGGTGAGTGCGGCCTGCGCGCGCGGCATCAAGCGCCTCGGCGAACAGTTGCTCGGGATCATCAGCGCGGAGCGCGAGGCCCTCCGGCGGCCGATCGAGGAGTCGGCGCGCCGGATGGCAGAGCTGAAGGATACTGTCTCTCGGGCTGAACGGTCGCTCGTCGAACTCGGGTTTCGCCTGATGGCCGAGCAGCAGCGAATCGGCGGCGTCTTCGCCGCGCGGCATCGGGCGTTTCTCGGGTCCGTACTGCCGCGGGCGATGGACGAGTTTCGGGGCGCTGCGCCTCACGGCTTCGGCCCCTCCTACCGTCGCCGCTTGATGCGCGAGGCCCAGGAGATCGCGCGCCGTCACATCGCGCCCTGGCTCCGCACCGAGCAGGAGCACGCCGAACGGGAATACAGGCAAGCCACCGTGCGCTTCGTCGATCTCGGCAACGAGCTGCTGGAGAGGCTGGCCGAGAGCGACATGACGGAGCTCGCTGCTGTGCCTCATGCGCTCGACGCGGAAGACGGCTTCCGCGTGAAATCTCGCTTTTCGTTCGCAGAGCTGATCGAACTGGCCCAGCCTGCCTCGCCCTTGCGCTGGCTGGCGGACGTGGCCTTGGGCCTGACGGGTGCGCACCGCGTGATTGAGCGCGACGCCCGGCGATTTCTTGAACGCTTGCTCGATACCAATACGGCGCGGATCCAGAGCGATATTCTCAATCGCCTCGAGGAAAGCCGGAACCGCCTGGAGCGCGACCTGCGCCGCCTGCTGCGCGAAGTCGTGCGTATTGCGGAGAGGGCGCTGACGCAGGCGCGGCAGGCACAGCAGGCCGGAACCGCCGCCGTATCGGAGGCCATTGGGCGCTTGGACGGTCTGGAACGCGAGATCCGGGCCCTGCGGCCAGGGCCAAAATCGGGGGAAACGCTTGCCTAAGCAGACGGGCGCGAACGTCGAGCCGGCTCTGCCGGGCACACTCTCCACCTCGCACGCTCGCGCCTTGAGCGCCCACTTCAAGACGGTGGAGGAGTACCTGCGCGTGGTGGAATCGTCCCTCGGCGGCTTCGAGGGCGTGTTCCATGCATCCCCGGCCGAAGTCCCCGCTGCGCAGCGGGCCAGGATTCGCGCGCTGAGCGCAGAGATCATCGAGGGGCTGCGACGAATCAGGGATGAGCTCGGCCTTCAGCCGATCGAAACTTCGTCCGTCGGCATCATGAGGGCCTATCTCAGCGAACTTTGGGTGTCGCTCGCGGAGACGCGCGGCCGCCACCTCGGCGGATACGGTAAGGTGCCTCCCGAACTTGCGGCGTACCTGGATCGCCGGGTCGACGAGCTTGAGTTGCTGGTGAACGAGATTCGGGCGATCACCGAGGAAGCTGGCAGAGCCGGCGGCAAAGCAGAGGGCGAGACGTCACGGGCGTCACGCCGGATTCCAGGGTGACCCGATGGCCCTCGACGAACTGCACGAGCGCCGGCTGGCGACGGTGATCAGTCTTTTCGAGGACGCCCTCGACCGCATCGAACTTTTGCTGGAAGGGGTCGAGCAGCGCAAGGGATCTGACGGCGAGCCACAGCCCGACCCCAGCGAGATCCGTAACATCCGGCTGGCCGGCGGCCGCATCCGTGAGCGCTTGCGGGCAGCCGCCGAACGCTTCGAGGTGAAGCGGATCCAGCCCCGGTGGCGTCAGAAGCTGGCTGCTGAACTTTCCACGCTCTGGGTCATGCTGGAGAACGCCGCGCCCCGGCGCATGAAGGGCTATGGCCGCGAGTTCGCGCCCCAGGATCGAGCGGACTGGGAAGCCCTGATCCGGGATCTTCTGCGCGATGTCGAGAGCATGCGGCGGGCCGGAGCGCCGGAAAAAACACCCTCTGAGTTACACTGATCTGGGCCGCCAGGGCGACACTGACGGTCGCGAATCTGTTTCGGACGGGTCGGACGCGATGAAGAACTTGGGAATCTTGCTCTCAGGGCGCGGCTCGAATTTCGAAGCCATCGCGCGCAACGTGCTTTCGGGCGCGATCCCGGCGCGCATCGCGGTGGTAATCAGCAATCGCGAAGGCGCGCCCGGTCTCGATCGTGCCCGTGCCCTCGGATTCGAGGTCCGCTCGCTGCCTTCCAGGGGCAGGGAGCGCGACGCTTATGACCGCGAGCTCGTGGCTGTGTTGCAGAGCTTCGCAGTGGACATCGTGTGCCTCGCCGGGTTCATGCGGATGCTCAGCCCCGGTTTCATCCGCGCTTTTCCCGGCCGCATTCTGAACATCCACCCCGCGCTGCTTCCGGCTTTTCCCGGCCTTGAGGCCCAGAAACAGGCGCTCGATTACGGGGTAAAGTTCACGGGTTGCACCGTGCACCTGGTCGATGAGGGCGTGGATACAGGGCCCATCGTGCGCCAGGCGGTCGTTCCAGTGCTGGATGACGACACGCTGGAAACTCTGTCGGCGCGCATTCTGACGGAGGAGCACCGGATCTATTCTGAAGCGATCCGGCTCGCGGTGGAGGATCAGATTCGAATCGAGGGCCGGCGGGTGCTGCAGAATGTTGCTCCATGACCTGCGCTGCATGACTCGAGTGCTGCACAAGCTATTTCGCGCACGAAAAACCAGAAGAAGCCGATGACTATCGACGAACAACTCGCCTACTTGACCAAGGGCGCCGAGGAAACGATCCGCACCGAGGAACTGTGCGCGAAGCTCGAGCGCTCGGCGCAAACGGGCAACCGCCTGCGCGTCAAAGCCGGCTTTGATCCCACGGCGCCGGATATCCACCTCGGGCACACGGTCCTGATTCGCAAACTGAAACACTTTCAGGATCTCGGGCACACCGTGATCTTCCTGATCGGGGATTTCACGGGCTTGATTGGCGATCCTTCCGGGCGAAACGTCACCCGTCCTCCCATGACGCCCGAAGAGATCGCCGCCAACGCCGAAACGTACAAAAAACAGGTCTTCAAGATTCTCGACGCCAAAAAGACAGTGGTTGATTTCAACAGCCGCTGGCTCGACAAGCTCGGCAGCCGCGATTGGGTCACCCTTTGTTCGAAGTACACGGTGGCGCGCATGCTCGAGCGTGACGACTTCGCCAAGCGCATCAAGGAGCACCAGGCGCTCGCCATGCACGAACTGATCTATCCGCTGGCCATGGGTTACGACTCGGTGGCGCTCCAGGCGGACGTGGAACTGGGCGGCACCGACCAGAAATTCAATCTCCTGGTGGGGCGTACGCTGCAACACGAGTACGGGCAGGAGCCGCAGGTGATCATGACCATGCCGATTCTGGAGGGCCTGGACGGCGTGCAGAAGATGTCGAAGTCGCTCGGGAATTATGTGGGTATCAACGAGACGCCGGCGGAGATGTTCGGCAAGCTCATGTCGATTTCTGACGAGATGATGTGGCGCTACTACCTGCTGCTGACCGACATGACGCCTGCCGAGATCGATGAATTACGCGGCGCGGTGGCCTCGGGAAAGCAGCATCCCATGCAAGTGAAAAAAGCACTCGCTCGACGAATCGTTGCGGACTTCGACGGCGAAGACGCGGCCGAGAGGGCGCAACAGGGCTTTGAAATCCAACATCAACAGCGAGGTATTTCCTCGGAGAGCCTGACGGTGCATGCACCCTATCCAGGAGAGGAGCCACGGAAACTTTTCAGAATCCTGGCAGACCTGCAGATCTGCGGTTCCAATTCCGAAGCGCAACGGAAGATCAAGGAAGGAGCGGTCTACATTGCAGTGGGGGACTTGGCGCAGCCGGAGTGGCAGCGCATCACTGATCCGGCGTGGGTGCTTGACCCCAAACAGCACCCGATGGCGGTCTTACGCGTCGGACGCGAACGCCATCAGATCGCTTTTGGTCCATAAGGCCGCAAGGGTTGCATCGCAGGCTGGCGACCGCGCTAAGGCCGTTGCACAAGGCCAAGCCGTTCTTCGACCCGGTCAACCCGGTGGGAAAGGTCGCTGATCTGGGTGTGGAATTCGAGACGCATCTCGGCAAAACCCTGCTTCATCTCGGCGCGTAGGGCGTCGATTTTGGCATTGAACTCGTTACGAAACGACTCCAGCTGGCGGTGGTTGAAGTAGAACCCCAGAATATATCCTGCGACGATCACGGCAGTAGGCATCCATAGCTGTGACTGCGTATTCATAGCTGCCCTGCACTATAACAGTCCAAGCTCTACTTCCGCAACGTTGGCGGCTGCACTACGGCGAAATTCTGTGCCCAAAACGGATATCTCTCATCCAATATTGGAGCCACGATTGAAGCGATGGAGGGTGAGCATCATGGCGGATATTGCCGTTAGTTTTCTGCATGAGCAACTCCTCGACCGCCGTCAGAGGCTGACGTCGGCCGTCACGTGGGCGCCCGACGAACGTCATCTGAGGCAACTCCTCAGCGATGTGGACGCCGCTCTGGCAAGGATGGATCAGGGCACGTTTGGGATCTGCGATGTGTGTCACGAGCCGGTGGAGGCCTCGCGCCTGATGGCTGATCCCCTGGTGCGCTACTGCCTCGATCACCTTACGGCCGCCGAGCGTTCGGCGCTGGAGTACGACTTGCAGGCAGCGGCTGGCCTGCAACGCGGATTGCTGCCTCCCGCAGAGACCCGTCACGATGGCTGGCAGGTGGCGCATCAGTATCGCCCGCTCGGCCCCGTGAGCGGGGATTATTGCGACCTGGCGGTCGACGAGGCTCCCGAGCGCGCTCTCTTCTTCTTCCTGGGAGACGTTTCCGGCAAAGGCGTGGCCGCTTCCATGCTGACCGCGCAACTGCACGCCATTTTCGGAAGCCTGGTCGCCCGGCGGCTGGGCGTGGCTCCCCTCATGACCGAGGCCGGCCACATTTTTGGCCGCAGTTCGCTGTCGCCGTTCTTCGCAACGCTGGTGGGCGGCCGCGTGGGTGCGGGTGGCCGGCTGGAGATCGCAAACGCCGGACACTGCCCGCCCTTGCTGCTGCGCGGGCAAGAGGTCTCGCGGCTGGAAGCTTCGGGGGTTCCCCTGGGGATGTTTGCGAACGGCGACTATCGAGCGGAGCAGTTGCAGCTTGACCCGGGCGACGTTCTGCTGATCTACACAGATGGCCTCACCGAGGCTCGCGACGCCCAGGACGAGGAGTATGGAGAGGAGCGCGTGATCGATTCGATTCGGCGGGCCTCCCATTCGAACGCCCGCGACGTTGTCAACGCTTCGCTTGCAGGCCTGGAGCAATTCCTCGGCGGTTCGGCGCCGTCTGACGATCTCACAGTGATGGCGATTCGCCGGAGCAACTGAGCTACCAGCCAAACTCAGGGCGGCGGATCCTTGGTAACGGGCGCGGAATGCGATCGCCTCTGCCGTGCGACCGCCAGAACGCGTGCGTCCTCGGCGATGAGAACGGCCTCGACAACTGCGTCGTGCACGTCCTGCCGCTTGGCGCCTTCCGCGAGCAACTTCTCGGCGATTCGAAGAGTTTGCGCGGCCGTGTCGAGCGTCTGGGGCGCGACGTCAGCGGCCCCGGCGGCGCGCGCCACGGCGAGGGCGCGGCGCGCTTCGTCGAAAAGCAGCGGCTCGGGCGGGTTCTTCGCGTCAGAGGCGTTGTTCGCGGTCACCTCAGAGCCGATCGGGGATTGGAGCACTTCACATTCTGCCTGCGTCAGAGGAATATTCACCGCGTTACCCGGCGCCAGGTCCGCCTCAAAGACCACCGCAGAGCTTGGCTGGCTGACCGCAAAGTAGGGTTCGGCGGTCACAATCAGGCCGAATCGTGGTTGCTTGAATTTGGTGTCGAGATGGCCCTCACTGCCCGCGAGTTCCACCTCACCCAGGTTCGTAGTCCTGCCGTCCGGGGTTACGGCCCAAAGCGTGTAGGTCAGGTACTGCGCGCCCAGCCGCGAAGCCGCAGGAAGACTCGTGAAAAGCGCGCGGATTTTCCACGCGGACTTGAAGGGCTCAATCTCAGCCTGGCCGGCGGCGCCGGACACGAGCGGCGTGTACCGAAAGGCGATCGCGGTCGGGCCGGAAAGACTGCTGAAATCCATGATCCGGACGCGCTGGGATCGGGTTGGGGGCGGGCTCTCTTGGGCGCCTGTCGCGAGCCCTGTTGCAGGCCCCACCTCGGGCAACGATTGCGCCTGTCCCAATGGTGCGGCCGGAGCCGGATCGAGACACCACGCGCTCGTGATCGCGGCGGCGAGCGCCAGGGCCCTGCAGGCTTGGCCTGCTATGGCGGACGGGAAGCGCATTACTGAGACGACGCCGGCGGAGGGATGGTAAGGTTTAGAACGATGATCGCATTATCGTCGAGGGAACTCGCATGACGCACAACCGACGCCTGACCCTTATAGTTGGCCTGGACCTTGTAGTCGTCGGCCGGCTTCAGATCCGTGAATTGGTATCGTCCGCCGGTCTCGGTGTAAATGCCCAAAGTCTTACCGGTCGCTTCGTCCGTGAGTTCCACCGTCGCCCCGACGATGGGATTGTTTGAGCCGTCGAGCACCTCGCCTTGTACCGTCTTGGTCGGCGGCGCCTTCTTCCGGGCGGCGGCCGAAAGCGGCAAAACGCCGAGCAGCATCAGACAGACGGCGGCACGTACGAGACGTGCCAGACCAGATTCCCCGCCCGGACCCACAAGACACCGCATGCGGACAGGCCCGTCGCAGGCGCTACCAGTCTTCCTCTTCCTCTTCATCCTCATCGAGAACCACCCGCAATTCCAGGGGATTGGAACTCACCACCTCGAGCTCCGCGCCACACTCATGGCAATCGAGCTTCTCCCCCTCTTCAACCTCGTCGTCTTCCATGTCGATCACAGCGTCGCATTCCGGACAATGGGCCATGGCACACCCCAGTAAATCGAGACTTGAGCTCCCGAGAAAAGTCTATTCATTCAGCGCCGGGATGTCCAGTCGCCCCTTGGCGCTTGCACGAGACGGCGGCGAAAGACCGCGCTTCGTCCTTGACGCCTGTCAAGAGCTTATGCTAGGGTCAGCCTCACTGAAACCAAGGAGCCGGGCTCGGAGCATGTCTGAGGTTGTAAAGGTCGACGAAAGGCGTCTGGAGTTCGCGCTGCAGTATGCCGTGCGCCTGATCCTGTCGGGCAAGGTGATCGGCTTTCCCACGGACACCTTCTACGGACTTGGCGCCGATCCCTTCAACCTGGCGGCGGTCAGTGAGATCTTCCGCATCAAAAGGCGGAGCTACGACCGGCCCTTGCCGCTGCTGGTCTCTTCGCTCGACCAGGCGGCCGATCTCACCATCGACCCACCGGCCTTGTTCTTCCGCCTGGCGGAGAAGTTCTGGCCCGGGCCGCTCACGATCATCGTGCCGGCATCGCGCCAGATCCCTTTGAAGGTGACGGGAAACACCGGGCGTGTGGCGCTGCGAATGCCCAAGGCTCCTCTGGCGATTGCCCTGATCGAGGCCTCGGGCCGGCCGCTGACCGGGACCAGCGCCAACCTAACCGAGCATCCGGCCTGCGCCACCGCCCAGGAGGTGGAACTGCAGATTGGCGACACCGTGCCCTTGATCCTCGACGGTGGGGCGACGCCGGGCGATCTCGCCTCGACCATCATCGAACTCGACGGCGACGAATGGCAGATCCGCCGACACGGGCCGGTTGTCGAAGCGGACTTGAAGGAGTTTCTCGGCTGAGCCGTCCCCACCGGATGCGCTGGATGCTCGCGGCCGCCGTTGTGGCCTTGATCGTGGCAGTGGCCGCAGAATGCCGGCTGTACGTGGCCATCCGCCGGCAGGCGTCGGTTGACGAGGCTCGCGGGGCGGACGCGATCGTCGTCTTCGGCGCGGCGCAGTACGAGGGCCAGCCTTCGCCGGTATTCAAGGCCCGGCTGGATCATGCTTTTGACCTCGAAGAGAAAGGTCTCGCGCCCGTTGTGATCACGACTGGCGCCGGCGGCGGTGATTTGCGATTCACCGAGGCCGGTGTGGGGCGCGATTATCTGATCCAGCTAGGTATGGCCGCGGACAAAATTCTTGCCGACACTGCCAGCCAGACCACCTACCAAAGCGTTCAGGCCGTGGCACGCCTGCTGCTCGAACGCCACCTGGACTCCTGCATTGCCGTAAGCGACGGGTTTCATCTCTACCGTATCAAGCGGATGCTGCAGCAGCGGGGCGTGGAACCCTACGGGTCACCGGCGCCGGAAAGCCCCATCGAGGCGGACGCGTGGGAGCGCACCCTGCACACCGTCCGCGAGGTGGTCAGCACCACCGCCTGGATTCTGGGTTATCGAGGCTAGGCTCCTTACCCCATTGTCAGCGTCCCCAACACCACGGGCCTGCGCGCTCCCGTGACGCCGGGCAGATTTCCGGCGAGTCCGTGCACGGTCCGCTCGGCCAGGAGAGCGAACGCCATCGCCTCCTTGGCGTCCACCGGCCACCCGTAGTCATCGGAAGGCCGGACCTGCAGTGCCGGCAACAGGGCTTGAAGCCGCTCGACCAGCAGTCCATTGTGAGCGCCGCCGCCCGAGATCACCAGGCGGTGCAGCTTCCCTTGCGGCCTGACCCGGGGGAATACAAAGCGATCGATAGCGCCGGCAATGGAGCGCGCGGTCAGCTCCGCGGCGGTGCGCAACAAATCTTCGCAGCGGTACGACGGCCGCCGGGAGAGAAAATACCGGGTCACGAAGCCGCTTCCGAATTCCTCCCGACCCGCGCTCCTGGGCGGGCGGCGCTCGAAGAAGGGGAAGCAAAGCGCTTTGGCGAGCAGCGGCTCGATTACTTTTCCGCGCGCCGCCTGGTGGCCTCCGGCATCGTAGCGCCGGCGGCCCCCGGTGCAGTGGCGAACCAGCTCGTCCATCACCATGTTGCCGGGTCCGGTATCAAAGCCGAAAACGTCGTCGGGACGCGCACCGGCTGGAATCACGGTCAGGTTGGCGATGCCCCCGAGGTTGAGCGCCACCGATCCCCGGCGGGCATCCGCGAGCAGCAGGTAGTCCGCCATGGGCACGAGCGGCGCGCCCTCGCCGCCCGCCGCGATGTCGGCGCTGCGGAAGTCCGCCACCACCGGAGCCCCTGTCCGCTCCGCAATCACGGCCGGCTCACCGATCTGCAGCGTACTCGGCGGCGCGCTGCCCACAGCGCAGCCCTGGTGAAACACGGTCTGGCCGTGCGAGCCGATCACCGCGAGGCGCTCGGGTTGCACTCCGGCTTCGCCGCACACGCTCAGGGCGGCACGCGCGAAGGCATCGCCGACGCGGACGTTGAGCTCACTCAGGTCACCCGCGGTCAGCCGCTGCCCGCCCGCCACATCGAACAGCCTCTCCCGCAAGGCCGCCGGATACGGAATCGTTACGAACTTCAACAGCCGGGCCTTGCGACGCGCCACGGGCCCGCTGAGGCGCACCAGGGCCGCGTCCACACCGTCGAGAGAGGTTCCGGCCATCAAGCCTAGAGCCAGCCGGCCCAGGGCCGACCCAGGCTCGGCTCGCAGGCCTTTTCGAGGCTGTTTTCGGGGCGCGCTACGCATAGCATTCAAGCGTCCATTTTCGCTGCAAAGTCCTCGAAGTCGCGTTCCAGCCGCGAAAATTCCCTTGCGGCCACCTGCTTCGGGGGCCGTCGCACGCGTCCTCGGGCAGACTTGACGCGGGCGAGAGCCTGTGTGACGCGGTCGCGCGGGAGCCTGCCGGAACCGGCGGCGCGATCGAGCCCCTGACTGACCGTTTCCACTAGCCTAGCCTCACCCGGAACGAGGATAAGGTCGCACCCGGCCGCGAGCGCGCGGATCGCAGCTTCATCGATGCTGACGCCGGCGGCTTGGGCTGCGAGCGAAGCGTCAGCCAGCGCCATTCCCTCGAAGCGGAGCTTGGCGCGCAGCAACCCCTCGACCACGCCGGGTGAGAGCGATGCCGGACGCAGAAACTCGTAGTCGTAGGCGCGGTGCACGGCGTAACTCATTTCGACGGCAGCGAGCGTATCGCCGAGCGTGCGGTACGGCACGAGATCGTGGCGCCAGAGCGCGGCCAGCGACCGGTCGACTACGATCGGCTTGGCACGTTCTGCCGGAAGCCCGGGAAAGTGCCGCCCACAACCAAGGACGTGATTAGAGCTGAGCGCGCGAACGAAGGCTTGGGCGCGCGACGCCGTCTCCGACGGCGAGGATTCGGGATTGCCGGCGCCACTTGGGATCTCAGCCGCGCGGGCGGATGCGTGAGGCGCCTCGAGATTGAGTGTCGGCGCCAGGGTCAGGTTCAGTCCCAGAGCCGCCATCGCGCGTCCGATCAATGCGCCTGCTTCTCCGGCGCCCTGCGCCGAAAGACTGAGCGCCCGGGGAATCGCCTTGAACACAGCAGCCAACGGTCCGCCTCCTTCCTCTTCGATGGCCGTGAATGGCATCTCGCCGAGCACACGCGCCGACTCCCGGCACGCTTTCAGTGTGGCTTCGGGATTCGTAAGCTGCCGAAAGAGAAGCCCCGCCGGCTTGATACGCTCGAGCAAGCGACCCAGAGCCCCGCTCCAAGTCCCGTCCACAACCTCAATCAGTAACAGCGAGCCAAGCCCGGCGTCCGGCATGGGTACTCCGACGTAGAAACAAGACCTCGCCGGTTCACGATCCCGCTTCCATTCGGGGACCAACGATGTCCGATTCTGACCTCTGACTCCTGACTCTGGCTTCTGATTTACCGGATCTGCCGCTTGAGTTCGGCGAGCAGATTCAGGGCCTGGAGCGGTTTCATGTTGTCGAGGTCCGCTTCTTCAAGGGCCCGGACGATCTCCGCGTTGAGCGGCGTGAAGATGGTCAACTGCACGGGCGATCGCTCGCGGGGCCTGGCGGACTCGCCGTCGGGCTGGGCCGCTTCCGCCGCCAGGCGTTCGCTCAGTGTATGCTCGCTCCGCTCGTGCTGCTCCAGAATTTCGCGGGCGCGTTCGATGACCGCCGCCGGCAATCCGGCCAGCCGCGCCACTTCCACGCCATAGCTCTTGTCAGCGCTGCCAGGCTCGACTTTACGCAGGAAAATGATGTTCGATCCCGATTCCTTCACCGAGACGTGGTAGTTCTTCACGCCCGGCAACAACCCGGCGAGGTCGGTCAGCTCGTGATAGTGGGTGGCGAACAGCGTCTTGGCGCGCGTACGCGCCTCGAGATGCTCCACCACGGCCCAGGCGATGGCCAGGCCGTCGAACGTCGCCGTGCCGCGGCCAACCTCGTCGAGTAGCACCAGGCTATGGTTCGTGGCGGTGTTCAAAATGCTCGCGGCCTCGGTCATCTCCACCATGAACGTGGAGCGGCCGCGCGCCAGGTTGTCGGAAGCTCCGATGCGGGTAAAGATGCGATCGAGGATGGGCAGCCGCGCGCGCTCGGCGGGCACAAACGAGCCCATCTGCGCCATCAGGGCGATCAAAGCTGCCTGCCGCAGATAAGTGGACTTTCCCCCCATGTTCGGTCCGGTGATGATGAGGATGCGGTCGGTATCTGAATTCAGATAAACGTCATTCGGGATGAAGCCGCCGCTGTCCCCGGGAGCCACCAGGCGCTCAATCACCGGATGACGCCCCTGAAGAATCTCGAACACGCCGTCCCCGTCGATGGCCGGGCGGTGATAGTTGCGCTCAGCCGCGAGACGCGCGAAGCAGGCCAGAACGTCAATCTCCGCCAGGACCCGGGCGCTCTGCCGGACGCGCGCAGCTTCTGCCGCCACGCGCCGCCGGATCTCGCGGAAGAGCTCCAGCTCCAGGGTCTGCGAGCGCTCCTCGGCGGTCAGGATCTTGGCTTCAAGCTCCTTGAGTTCCGGCGTGGTGAAGCGTTCGGCGTTCACCAGCGTCTGCTTGCGCTCGTAGTCACCGGGAACCAACGCCAGATTGGGCTTCGACACCTCGATGTAGTATCCGAAGACGTTGTTGAAACGGACCTTCAGCGACCCGATCCTGGTGCGTTCCCTCTCGCGCAACTCGATGGCGGCCAAGAGTTGCTTGCTCTTCTGGCTGATTTCCCTCAGTTCGTCGAGCTGTGGATTGTAACCGGGCCGGAGGAGGCGGCCCTCGGTCAGGAGGGCCGGAGGCTCAGGATGAATCGAGTTTTCGAGAAGCGTGTGCACGTCAGCCAGCTCATCGAGGCTCCCATGAAGCTCGCGCAGTCTGGCGGCGCTGAACACGGACATCTGGCGGCGCAGTCCGGGCAGTTGAGCGAGCGACAATTTGAGCGCCAGCAGATCTCTCGCGTTGGCTGTTTCCATCGTGACCTTGCTCAGCAGGCGCTCCAGGTCCTGAATGCGGCTGAGCGTCTTGCGCAACTCCTCGCGATCGATGGCCTGCCTCTGAAGCTCGCCGACCGAGTCCCAGCGCGATTCAATTTCCCGCGCGTCGATCGACGGGCGCAACATCCAGTGCTTGAGCTGGCGCGCGCCGAGCGGCGTGGCGCACTCGTCCAGAGTCGCCAGCAGCGTGGCGTCGCGGGAGCCCGCCGCCGCGAACAACGGCTCCACCAGCTCCAGATTTCGCAGCGTGGACGGGTCCAGAATGAGAGAGTCTTGCTGCTGGTAGAAGCGGATTCCGTCCAGATGCGCGAGCGATCCCCGCTGTGTCTCGCGGACGTAATGCAGAATGGCGCCTGCCGCCCCCACGGCCAGCGGACGGTCCTCGAGGCCATAGCCGGTGAGCGACGAAACCCGGAAGTGGTCGCGCAGCAGACGGCCCCCGTACTCTTCGGAAAACACCCAGTCGTCCACCAGAGTCTCAGTGAGGCGCGGGCCGTCGCGGAGCTGTGACGGACGCGGGATGAATGGCGCCTGAAGGTTCAGTCCCGCTGGGGGGGCAAGCGCTTGCGAGGAGGGAATCAGCATTTCGCTCGGCGCGAGGCGCGAGAGCTCTTCTTCGAGCCTGGTATTGGCGTCGGGCCCGCTGAATTCCGTGGCGCGAAAGTCGCCGGTAGAGAGATCGACCAGCGCCAGGCCCACGCTTCCATGGCGCGTGGCGGCAGCCGCCAGGTAGTTGTTGGCGCGCGGCTCGAGCACCTGGGAATCGATCGCCGTTCCGGGCGTTACCACCCGCGTCACCTCGCGATTCACCAGCTTCTTTGCGGCCTGTGGTTCTTCCATCTGATCGCAAATGGCGACACGAAACCCTTTGCGGATCAATCGTGCGATGTAGCCTTCGGCGGCATGATAGGGCACGCCGCACATGGGGATAGGCTCGCCCTTTTCCTTGTTCCGGGATGTGAGGGTGATCTGCAGCTCGCGCGCAGCGACTACGGCGTCTTCAAAAAACAACTCGTAGAAGTCGCCGAGCCGGAAGAGCAGCAAGGCGTTGGGATGCCGGGCCTTGATGGCGCTGTACTGCCGCATCAGGGGCGTGGTGAAGTCGGTCATGGAGGTCAGAAAGATTATCGCGGGCAAGCTTCGCGTTTGTAAACCGAGTTGCGCGTAGCGGCGATCGTGCCGGCGGCGGGGCCTGTCTGGTAAGCGGCTCGGCACTGTGCTAGATTGCTGCGGGTGACGGGGCCGGGCTGCGCCAGGGAACGAGAGCATCTTGCCGCTCGTAAGGAAGGAACACATGAGCGCCGAAAGTCTGTTTGGCGGGATTGAAGCGGGAGGAACGAAGTTCGTCTGCGCGGTGGGCGGTGACAGCGGGAATCCGGACGCGCGCATCGAATTTCCCACCACTTCGCCCCCGGAGACCATCGGCCGGGTGCTGGCGTTCTTCGAAGAGCAGGCGAGAAGCCGGCCGATCGTTGCCATCGGCGTCGCGTCTTTCGGCCCGGTGGACTTGAATTCCGCATCGCCCCATTGGGGCTACATCACGTCCACGCCGAAGGAAGGCTGGCGCAACGTGGACCTGGCAGGTCCGGTGAAGCGGGCGTTCGGGCTGCCGGTAGCCTTTGACACGGACGTGAACGCTGCGGCGCTTGGCGAGCGCCGCTGGGGCGCAGCGCGCGGACTCGATACGTTCGTCTACGTCACGGTCGGAACGGGAATCGGCGGTGGCGGCATGGTGAGCGGCCAGCGCCTGCACGGCGTGCTGCATCCAGAGATGGGTCACATGCGAATCGCGCACGATTTCAAAACGGATCCTTTCCCGGGAGCATGCCCCTACCACGGCGACTGCTGGGAAGGGCTCGCGGCCGGCTCCGCCCTCGAAGCTCGGTGGGGCGGCCGGGGCCAGGAATTACCGGCCGATCATCCGGCGTGGGAACTGGAAGCGCACTATCTGGCCTTGGGGGTCACCAATCTGGTGTGCACGCTCTCGCCGCAACGGATCATTCTCGGGGGCGGCGTAATGCGGCACGCGTCCCTCTTTCCACCGATCCGGCGCCACACGCTGGAATTGCTCAACAATTACATCCAGGCGCCCGAGATCACCCGGCACATCGACGAGTACATCGTCCCGCCGCAGCTTGGAGACAACGCGGGCGTGCTCGGCGCGATCGCCCTCGCCATCGAGTTGACCGGATAGCGCGGGCCGGCGCCGCCTTACCGCACTTTTCGCTGGGAGCTGGGATTCAGCGACTCTTGGCCTCCGGCGCGCCTTTGCGCGCGGTTGCCCCAGGCAGCGGCCAGCGCCTGCTGTACGATTCCCTTCTTCGCAGGCTTTAGATGCACGTTGGTAGCGCCCTGGCGTCCCCAGCCTCCCTTGACCGGCGCGAAAATGGCGGGCTGGGTCCGGACCAATTCCTCCTGCTGCTCCGGCGTCAGCTTGACCATCGCCCAACTCTCGTCCGGGTGACCGAGAGTCGCAAAGATCTTGCCCCCCACGCGAAAGTCCGGGTGCCCCATGTGGGCGCTTTCCGCAGCTTCGGGAAAGCTCAAGGCCAGACGGCGAAATTGATCTGAGGTCATTGTAGGGCCCTTAACCAGACGGTCAGGCCGTCGCGCCCTTCATGGGCGTGGCGATATACCACGTGTGCCCCTGTGGATCCTGCACCCAGGCGTTGCGATCGCCGTAAGGCTGATCGGTGGGCGGCAGTCTCGAAGTGGCGCCCGCCGCAAGCGCGCGTTGATACGTCCCGTCCACGTCAGTGACGTACAGATAGATGGCTGTCGGCATGGGCTGGTAGGGGCCGTGCGCCTCGCCCATTTCGATTGTAGCGCCGTCGATGGTCACCCGCGCGTGAACAATCGCCCCGGACGCGTCCTGGTAGCGCGCGACCTCGTGTGCGCCAAAGGCCTGCTTCAGGAAGTCGATCATCTGCGCGCCGCTCCGCGGATGGAAGTAGGGAGTCACGCTGCGGAGCCCTTCCGGAACGGGCGGCCCTGAGAGGCTCCGAGCCAGGTACCAATAATTGCCGGAAGCGTCTTTGACGCTCGCCCCGCGCTCGCCGTATTCGTGATCGGTAGGCTCTCCGAGCGAGTTGGCTCCCATCTGAAGGGCCTTGCGGTACGCCGCGTCCACATCGTCGACGTAGACGTGAAGCGCCGCCGGCCGCTCTTCGACGTTAAGGCCGGAGCCGATCATCACCATCGAGTTCCCGATCCTGGCCTCGACGTGCATGCCGCCCGCCGAGCCTCCCGAGGAACGGAAGGTCTCCGTCGCCCCGAATACGTCCTTCACGAAGTTGAGCAACTGCTCTCCCTCGCGCACGGTGATGTAGGGCGTCACGGCCGTGAACCCCTCCCGAAGTGCGGAAATCGCACCGCCGGCCGCCGCGGGCTGCTCCGCGGCCCCTTGCTGGCTCATGAAAGCGAGCGCCCGCCGCTCCATCTCCTCGGGCGACACATCTTCGATGCGGCTGGATACGATCCAGAGGTGCCCGAAGGGATCTTCCAATTGGCCGCTGCGGTCGCCATAAAACTGATCCTGCACTGGCCGGATCACCTTGGCTCCGGCGGTGATCGCTTGCGCTGCCAGCGCATCCACGTCATCGACAAACAGGTGCATCTTGACCGGCGAGCCTCCGAAGTGGCGCGGCGCGTATCTGTTGTAGTCCTCCGTTTCAGCGCTAATCATGATGCCCGAATCGCCCACCGTGATCTCGCCATGAGCAAGCCTGCCACTCGGATCAACAAAGCGCATCGATTCGTTTTCGGTGGCCCCGAAAGCGCGTTTGTAGAAGTCGATGGCCTGCACGCCGTCGCTGACGGTCACGTGCACACCGGCATTTTGGAAACCCGGACGAACCGGCGTCACGGGTTTGCTTGAGGGCTTCGACGCCTCCCGGACCGCTGTGGCGGGTGGCGGACCGGAGTGATAACGCTGCTGGTACTGCTCGGCCGTCAGGTCTTCGAGATGAGTCGAAATCGACCATTTGTGTCCGAAGGGGTCGGTCAACGACCCGGAGCGCTCACCGTAATCCCTGTCGGCCGCGGGTGAGTCGATTGTGGCGCCGGCGGCAGCAGCTTGGGCGAGTACCGCGTCCGCGCTCTCGACGTACAGAAACATGGTCACCGGCGAGCCGCCAAGCGACTCGGGAGCGAGCGCGCCAAACTCCGGGAATTCGTCCGACAACATGATGCGCGAGTCGGCGATCTGGATTTCGGCGTGGCCGATGCCTCCGCCCGGCATCTCGAGGCGCATGACTTCTGTTGCGCCGAAGGCTTTCTGGTAAAACTCGATGGCGCGGGCCGCGCCCTTCACACTGAGATAAGGCGTGACCGTGTGGTAGCCCTCGGGAACCGGTGGCAGGCCGGATTTCGCAGGGGCTGGCTTTGCGCTGGTAGACATGGAAGTTTTCCTTTCAAGTTCGGCTTTAAGATGCGTTCGAAATCGATCACGCGGCAGATCGCTCAACGCCTGACCGATCGCCAGCAATTGCTCAACACGATCTGGCAGCGCCCCGGACTCGCCGCGCGCGTCGGATCCCCTCGCTCCGCCCAGCGTTCCGGGCGATCCGTAGAACCGCTGGGCCTCCGCAGTCGCCGGGGGCTCTGTGCTCAGCGCCGCGATCCGGGCGCGCCGGGAGAACATCGCGTCGAGGGCCGCGTCAAGCTGGCCGCTCAAAGAGGGCTTAGGCATCGGCACCCCCTGTCTCGCCGGCCCATCGGGCGCGAAGCGTCTCCAATGCCCGGAATTGCAACTGCTTTACAGCTCCTTCCGTACGCCCCATGGCCTGGGCAATTTCCCGGATGCTCATCTCCTCGGAAAAACGCAGCACGATCACGCGGTGCTGGTCACGAGGCAAACTCCGCACCAGCCGGAAAAGTCGCGCGCGCCGCTCCGCCTCCTCGAGGCCGTCGGGTGCAGGCGCGGGATCGTCCGGCGACGGAATCTCCCGCTCTCGCGCGGCCCGTGCGGCGCGATCCGCCAGGGCGTTGGCGGCGATCCGGTAGAGCCAGGCGGCAAACGGAGCGCCGCGCCACTCGAAGCGCCCCAAATGCGCCAAAGCCTTGTGAAACACCTCTGCGGTCACGTCCTGCGCCTCGTCGCGGTTGCGGACCCGGCTCACGACAAACGCATAGACGCGCTCAAAGTTGGCTTCGTAAAGCTCCGCGAAGCGGCCGGGGTTCTTCTGCGCCGCTTCGATCAGAAGCTGTTCGTCAGCTTCCTCGGTCTTCAACGCTGCTCCCTCGGGCGCCACGGTTCACTGAGATAAACCGGCGCGGCGCGGAAAGGTTACGGCAAAATCGCGAACGGGAATCGAAATCCGAAAATCGAAATCCGAAAATCAAAACTGGAATCCAGAATATAGGTCCGGTTTTTTTCCGAATTTCGAATTTCGCGTTTTCGAATTTCGGTTTTCCGACTTCAAGTTTCGATTTCGATTTTCAAGCTTCGAATTTCGGTTTCGACTCCAAATCAAAGGCGCCAGCCGGCCAGGCTGCTGGCAAGCGTGGCCAGCACGATCAGCGTGAACACCGAATAGAGCAGGTCGCGGCTGCGGGCAAAGGCCACGAGCGACAACGCTACGCGCGCCACCGGAGTCGCGATTAGCAACACCAGCCCGAGCTGGATCAGGCCCCGGCCGCTTCCGGCGGCGACTTCCCTCAAAATTCCGCGCACGCCTCGCAGGTCACTCGAGTATCCGCGAAAGACACGGTAGTCGGGCGGGGACGCGCCGTGCCGCCACAGGTAGATCAGGCCACCGGCCAGCACAACCCCGGCGGCTGCGACCACGCCGGAGATCAGAAGGGTCCCCAGGGTGGCTTCCAGCCGCTGATCGCTCGAATTCGCTTGGTGATTTTCCATGCTTGGAGCTCGGTCGAGCGCGTGTTCAGAGCTTTCCGGTCAGCCCGCTGTAGATCATCTCGAGCGCCAGGGCCACAATCACCAGACTGAACACCAGCCGCAGCCGCCCGGTCTCAGCCGTGACCAGGACGCGAGTCCCGAGCAGCGAGCCGGCGAGGACGCCCAGCATCACGGGCATCGCCAACCCCGGTTCGATATATCCGCGCCGCAAGTAAACTCCCGCGCTGGCCGCAGCCGTGACACCGATCATGAAGTTACTGGTCGTGGTCGAAACTTTGAACGGAATGCCCATCGCCTGGTCCATGGCCAGCACCTTGAAGGCGCCGGAGCCGATCCCGAGCAGGCCGGAGAGCGTCCCCGCTGCGAACATCATGCCGAATCCGAGCGGCACCCGGCGCACGTGATAGGCGCGCGGGCCGGTCGGCGTCGGGAAAGAGCCGTCCAGCCGCAAGGCGGCGGCCACGGGTCCGGGGTCTGCAACGGTGATTCCCGGTTTGCGCGGCCGGCTGCTGAGGTATGAGGAAGCGAGCAGGACCACGCCGAAGATCACGCCGATTGCGGGCGTGGAGACCTTCGCCACCAGGAAGGCCCCGAAGATCGCTCCGAAGGTGGTGGCGATCTCCAGGAACATGCCCACGCGAATATTGGAGAAGCCCTCTTTGAGATAAGCGGCGGCGGCTCCGGAAGAAGTGGCGATGACAGAGACCAGCGAAGCGCCCATGGCGTAATGAAGATCGACGTGGAAGGCAAGGGTCAGCAGCGGGACGATCACGACGCCGCCACCGAGCCCGGTGAGCGCTCCGAGGAAGCCGGCCACCACCGAGCCGAGCCCGACCAAAGCTGTAAACTCGACCACGTTCAAGCGATCACACTCCTCCGGCCAAGGAAGATTCCGGATCGGGAGACCGGACCGCCGGACGCGTCAGGAGCAGCGCCAGCGGCGCAATGCCCACAATGGCCGCGCTCAGCAGCACGGCAGGCCGGAATCCGAGGCGTGCCATCACGGTGCCTACGGGAAAGTCGCCGAGCGGCCGGATCCCCATGATCAGCAGCGTGTTCAAACTCATGGCGCGGCCCCGCATTCGGGGCGGGACTCGGGTTTGAAGCAGCGTAATAGTTGTGGCGCCGGCGGCGTTCTGGGCTCCGCCGAGCACCAGCAGCGTCGGCAACGAAACGTGCAGGGTGCCGCATAGAGCAAACAAGGCGAGCGCCACCGCGCAGACCAGGACTGATCCGATCGCGAGCGGCCGTTTGCGCGAGAAGTCGCCGAGTGACGCCACGATCAGAGCGCCGAAGACCGCGCCGACTCCTACTGCCGAAAACAGCACGCCAAGCTGCGCGGGGCCGGCGTGGATCACTTGCCGGGCGAAGAGCGGCAGCATCATGGCCGCCGATGGGCCGAAAAACAGCAGCACCCCATAGGCCAGGACGGTGGAGGGCAGCACGGCATCACGGCGGATGTAATGGACAGCTTCCCGGAATGACTCGAACCATCCTTCACCCGGCTTGGATGCGCCCGCCGCGGCGGGAGAAGGCAGGGCCGCGAGCGCCACCAGCACCGCCACGTAGCTGGCTGCGTTCAGGAAGAAGTTTCCGGAATATCCAATCCTGCTCAAAGCCAACCCGGCCAGCGCGGGCCCTAGGATGGAGGCGCCATTGAACACCGCGGATTGCAGCGCCAGGGCGTTCATCAGGTTTTCCTTGGACACGAGCGATGCGATCAGGGCGTTTCGAGCGGGCTGATCGAAGCTGAGGGCGGCGCTGCCGAAGAGGGCAACGAGCGGGATCATCCAGAAGCGAATTGCGCCGGTTGCCGTCAGTGCGCCGAGCAGGAGCGCCAGGCCCATCATGATGCTTTGCGTGACCAGCAGCAACCGCCGCCGGTCGAACCGGTCCGCAAAGGCCCCGCCGGCCGGGGCGAGGAGAAGAAATGAGAGAGCCTGCGCCAGCGATACGGTTCCGAGAGCCAGGGCCGAGCCATCGGTCAGGTCAAGAACCAGCAGGCTCAGGGCGACGATCTGCATCCAGGTGCCGACCGCTGAAACGCTCAGACTGATCCATAGCCGGCGGAAGTTGGGCTCTTGGAGAGCGCGAAACGTCGGGAGACCGGTGAGCCGGCGGGCCGTGGAGCTTGCCGGCGAGCCTGGAGGTGTCCCCGCCGGCCCCTGCGCGCCTTGATTCCCGCTTGCGAGCATGCCCTCTCCCTTGGTAGTATACGTGAGGGTTGTGAGACGCTACTTGAGGAAGGGTGAATCTATGACGTGGGAAACGCCGCAAGTCGAAGAAATCAGCCTGAGCTGCGAGATCAATTCGTACAGCAACGGCGACGAGTTCTAAAAGACCGCTGCTTACAAGACCGCTGAAATTCGCATAGGCTTGTCATCCTGCGAAGCCGAAGGCGGCGGGGAACGTCTGTATTCGATCTGTTTCGTCTGATCAACTGCGGGCGCTCGTTGCTTTGCCCGGCATGACACGCCGATGATCCCTCCGGTTGGTTCTCTTGGGCATGCATGTGAAGGTTCTGGGTAGCGCGGCCGGTGGTGGCTTCCCGCAATGGAATTGCGCCTGCCCGAATTGCCGCCGCGTTCGAGACGGCATTTTCCCGGGCGTTTCCCGCACCCAGATGCAGCTTGCCTGGGAAGGCCTCCCGGGCCAGTGGACCTTGCTCAACGCCTCTCCGGATCTGCGCGCCCAGATCGAGGGTACGCCGGAACTCCGGCCCCAAGGCGCGAACCGCAGCTCCCCGATCGCGGACGTGGTCCTGACGGGCGCGGAAGTGGATCAAACCCTCGGCCTGCTGCTTCTGCGCGAGTTCCACCCGTTTCGCGTCCACGCCACCCGTTCCGTCCGCAGGATTCTCACTGAAGACAACAGCCTGTTCGGCGTGCTCGCGCGCTTCGCCGGGCAGGTCTCGTGGAATGACATCGCACTGGAGCGGCCATTCTCGGCCGGGGGCGCGCGCCTGGAAGTTTTGCCGTTGCCCGGTTCTTTCCCTGGCTTCGTCGGCGCAGCGCGGCAGGCCGACTCTGATCCCGCCGAGGCCGTGATCGGGCTTCGGATTTTGCCGGAATCCGGCGGGCGGAGCCTTGTATTTCTTCCCGGCCTCGGGTCGGTCTCGGACTCGCTGCTTGATCGGCTGAGCGAATGCGACGTCCTGCTGTTCGACGGCACGTTCTGGAGCGATGGGGAACCGGCGCGCATTCCCGGCCTCGGCCGCACCGCGCGGCAAATGGGTCATCTCCCGATCTCGGGACCGGGCGGGAGCCTGGAACGCCTGGCGGTTCTCGATCGCCCGCGTAAGATTTTCATTCACATCAACAACACCAACCCGATTCTCGACGGGGAGAGCGCTGAGCGCCGCGCGGTTAGCGACGCCGGTTGGGAAGTAGCCTGGGACGGCATGGAGATCACGCTGTGACCGCAGAGCAGCAAGCCCTGCCGCCGGCCGAACTTGAAGCGGGCCTGCGGGCCATCGGCGTTGAGCGGTACCACCACCGCCACCCGTTTCACAAGCTGATGCACGAAGGCAGGCTCAGCCGGGGCCAGCTTCAGGCCTGGGCCCTCAACCGCTACTACTACCAGAGCATCATCCCCATCAAGGATTCGATCATTCTCTCGCGCAGCGCGGACCCGGAATTTCGACGCGCCTGGCGCAAGCGCATTGTGGATCACGACGGCGACGGCGTGCGTCCGGGCGGCATCGAAAAGTGGATCGAGCTCGCGCAGGCGACGGGTGTCGAGCGCGAACGCGTGACTTCGCAGCAGGAGATTCTTCCCGGCGTGCGTTACGCGGTGAATGCTTATCTCGATCTGGTGTCGCAGCGCAGTTTTCTCGAAGCTGTGGCGTCGTCGCTTACGGAGCTCTTTTCGCGCGACCTGATCACGCTGCGCATCGACCGGCTGCGGCACCATTACCCCTGGCTCAGTCACGGTCTCGCCTACTTCGACGCGCGTCTCACCGAGGCGCCCGAAGACGCGCAGTTCGCTCTCGGATGGGTCGTCGGGCACGCGCTCACCCGCGCCGAGCAGGAGCTGGCGCTCGGGGCGTTGCGAACGAAGTGCGATATTTTGTGGGCCCAGCTCGACGCGCTCTATTTCGCCTACGTCGAGCCGGGCTGGCCGCCTCCCGGCGCTTTCCGTCCGGTGGCCGAAGGCGGGGCGCGTGAGTGAAATCGACAAGGATCGCGTTTTGCGGCTGGCCCCCGGTTGCCGCCTGAGCACGGTCGAGGGTCAGGAGGATCTGCTGTTGATGCCCGAGAGCGCTTTGCGGCTGAAAGGGCCGGCCCGCGCTATCATCGAGCTATGCGACGGCGCACGCACGCTCGGCGGGATTGTCGAAGAACTGGCACACCGCTACCCGGCGGAAGACCTCGCGCGCATCGAGGCTGAAACCGCTGAGCTTCTCGGACGATTGCGTGACCGAGGGGTGCTCGAATACGGATGAAATACCAGCTCCGGGCCGTCATCGCCGAAGTTACGCATCGCTGTCCTCTGCACTGTGTTTACTGCTCGAACCCGCTCGAGATGCAGCGCCGCTCCGAAGAACTCTCCACCGAGGATTGGACCTCCGTCTTCCGTGAGGCCGGGGAGATGGGCGCCCTGCAGTTGCACTTGACCGGTGGAGAGCCGCTGGCCCGGGCCGACCTCACGGAACTGGTCCGCGCGGGACGGTCCGCCGGGCTTTACGTCAACCTGATCACTTCGGGAGTCGGCCTCGACGAACCCCGCCTGGACTCGCTCATCGAGGCGGGCCTCGATCACGTTCAGCTCAGCTTTCAGGACGTCGAAGAGGCGGCGGCCAACGAATTCGCGGGGACGCGCAGCCACACCCTCAAGCTGCGCATCGCCACCATGATCCGAAAGCGCCGGATCGGGTTCACGCTGAATATGGTGGTGCACCGTCGCAACCTCGGCCGCCTCGAAGAGATGATCGCCTTCGCCGCCGGAAGCGGAGCACAGCGGCTGGAGATCGCTCACGTGCAGTATTACGGATGGGCCCTTCGCAATCGAGACGCGCTGTTGCCCACGCGCGAGCAAGTGCAGGGCTCGATCGAGGTGGTGGAGGCGGCGCGCGCGCGCCTGCAAGGCCGCTTGCGCATCGACTTTGTGCTCCCCGACTATTACGCCCGGTATCCGAAGCCTTGCATGAACGGATGGGGTCATCAGCAAATGCTTGTTGATCCGGCCGGCCGCGCCCTGCCGTGCCACGCTGCAGGAGTCATCCCCGGCCTCGAGTTTTCGAATGTGCGAGAGCGTCCTCTACGTTGGATTTGGGATGATTCGCCGGCCTTCAACCGCTTCCGCGACGAAAGCTGGATGCCGGAGCCTTGCCGCTCCTGCGATCGCCGCCAACGCGACTTCGGCGGGTGCCGATGCCAGGCTTTGCTGCTCACGGGCGCAGCGGCGGCGACGGACCCTGTCTGTATTCTCGCACCCACCCACCAGGTCGTCGAAGAAGCGCTCCTGCGCGTCAACGCGAGCTTTGAGACTGGGAGCCAAGACTGGCTCTACCGGACCGATCCCGCCTTGGCTTGAGGGGATTCGCGATTCGCCACCGGTGCCACCGGTAGTCACTCACTGCTTATCGTTGGGTATCAGGTGTCACTATGCGTCTTGTTCCTTGCCCTAGCCACTAGCCACTCGCCACTGCTTCTCAGAGGCTGATAAGTCCCCGCCTGATCCCCGTGGCGACGGCTTCGGCTCGGCTCGACACGCTCAGCTTGTTGAAGACGGATGTGATGTGGAATTTGACCGTGTGCTCCGAGATTTTCAGGCGCCAGGCGATTTCCTTATTGCCCAGACCCGAGGCCAGAAGGCCCAGAATCTCACTCTCCCGCGGCGAGAGGACCTGTTCTGCCGCCTCTCCTGACCCGCCGGGCGGCAACGCCTCGCGGCCCCCCACCAGCACGGCGAGTTCGGGATCGAGGACCACCAAGCCGCGAGCCACCGCTTCGATCGCGGCTTCGATCGCGCGCGCGCCCGCCCAGGCCGGCAGCACTCCCTGCACGGCGGAGTCACGGACCGCATCGAGAGCCAGGCCGAACTCGGACCTGGGCGCGAGCCACACCGTCGGCGGCATTGCGGCCTCCGAATCAAGGGCTGCATCGTCGAGCGCGGCCGGGCCCGGGCTTTCGAGCAGAACGTCCGGGTGAGTTGCCGCCAGCTTCGCGGCAAGATCGGCCCGTCCGAGGCAGCTCCCTGCGAGCTCGAGGCCGGCCGCTGACCTGACCAGCGACTCGAGTCCCGCAAGTTCAACCGGCGAGTTGGCTGAAACCAGTACTTTGATCACGGTGGTGCCGCGCAAAGGCACATGACGGCCAAGGCGAAGAGAGCGTCCACGCCGCGGTTCAACGAGCGCCCCTTCGCCCGCATCCCCCTCCATGGCGAAATTCTTCGTTTCGCTCGAAGTGACATCGCCGGGATATTTCGGTGAACTCCGAAACTAACAGGCTGCGGAAAAATGCAATTTCGAGTCTCGGAAGAGCGGGGCTTCGGGTGTCTCGGTGGGAGCGCTCGGTCTCGACCGGAGAGGCTTTGCCGCCCAGCCCCGAAGGGGCGGTCCACCCAAGCCCAGGCCAACGGCCTGGGTTTGCGTCCCCGTCTAGGTGCGCTCAGAGCCCTGAAGGGGCGCGACAAGACCGCAGTCACGGCCACAGGCCCTGGATCGCCCTTTCAGGGCTTCTTGGCCTTGCGCCTCGGCCTTTGTCCCAGGCCGTTGGCCTGGGCTTTGGTGGATCGGCCCTTCGGGCCTGCCTCGAATCGCTCCCGCGAAGCGACATTCGGGTGCGATTCTCTCCCTGCAAAGTTCCGTTTGGCACGCCCATTTCCGAAACTGCAGGGCGGCAAAGCCGCTGTCGCGCAAGCCACGGGTTTTCACACACGCTCTGAAGCCCCGCCCTTCAAGGGGCGTCCCGACAGCTTTTCCGCAGCCCGCTAGGGACGCTCGCCTACCGTGATGAGGGCATCGGCCAGCGCGCCGCCGCGTATAATAGATGCCTTCACGGGCTTGCCGATGCGATCGGCCGAAAGGTGCCGGAGCACGTCGTCGATGCCGGTGACCGCGCTCCCGTCGAGCCCGACCAGCACATCCCCAAGCGTCAGGCCGGCTTTCTCGGCCGGGCTGTCCGTCTCCACGCTCATCACCAGCACCGCGGTCTCGTTCCCAACGTTCAACTGGGCGCGCAGCGTGCGCGGCAGGCGCACCGGCTGCATTCCAACCCCGAGATAGCCGTGCCCGATGTGGCCTCGCTTTTCCAGCTCTGCGACCACGCGTTCGACGGTCGAAGCCGGAACAATCACCGCACCGAAGCGCGATAATCCCGAGGTGTTGATCCCAAGCACCCGGCCCTGATCGTCAAAGGCCGGCCCGCCGGAGAGATTCGGGTGAAGATTGGTGTCCAGCCGCAGCGTGCGATCGAGCTCACCGCCGCGCCGTGTGCGCCAGGCGGAGCCTGCCACGCCGACGAGCGCGAGGCCGGCGCGCGCGTCGCCTTCCGCGGTTCTGCCGGCGGCCAGAATCCAGTGTCCCGCCTTGAGCGCGGCCGCGTCTCCCACCTCGATCGGCGGCAGGCTTGCGCCTTCCACTTTGAGTATGGCAAGGTCGGTGCTTGGATCGCGACCGGCCAGGGTGGCCGGGGTCCGCGAGCCGTCCGGCAGGGTGACGGCGATTTCCTCTTCGCGTTCCACTGCGTGATCGGCGGTCACGACGACGCCGGGCCGCCACTGCACACCGCTCGACGGGATGCGCCGCCGGGCGTGCACCGCGACCACGGCGCGGCCACTCGATTCGATCACGCCCGCGAATTCCCTCGAGAGCGCTTGCCAGGTGCTTGCAACATTCGACATTTTCATTTCCTCCCCAAAACTTCGAATCGTTCCCTCACCGGGCAGAACGTCCACCCGGCGACTACGAGCATAAGGCGGAGGAATACGTGTACACATCGCCCAAACGGGCAGGCCGCAACCTGGAAAAACGGCCAGGGTGGGATTACGGAAGAAAAAACCTCAGCCGAGCCCGCCGCCGGCCGCACCAAAGGCAAAGCTCTTACCACAGAGGCCACGGAAGCTCACAGAGCCTTTCTCCGTGTTCTCTGTGCGCTCCGTGGTGAATTTTTCTTGGTGCACAGGGGCGAACTTCGCGATCAGTAGTACAGAGGTGATTACCGCAGACGCCGGAACTTTGACAGAATCTTTACACCGCCGAGACACTTTCCTCGCCGAGATCGACCACCGTGGCTGGTGGCGGGCTGAGTACAATCCACGCCGGGCAGGCTGAGAGCACCGTCGCAGCCGTCCATTCCAGTCAAGGAGAGCCCCATGAACACGCTGGCAGTCTCGAAACGCGGCGCCGTACTCGTTTGCGCTGCGCTTCTCGTTTCCTCGGCTTTGTCAATGGCCCAGGCGGGTAGCCTGGACCCCACCTTCGGCACGGGCGGCATCGTTACGACACCAAACACCGGCACAGCCGTCGCCATGGCTATTCAGAGTGACGGCAAGATCCTCGTTGCGGGCTCGGTCAGCCTGGGCGGAGGCGCGCTCCGTCTGGCGCGTTACAACACCAATGGCAGCCTCGATTCCGCCTTCGGCAGCGGCGGCATCGTATCGAATAACGACGGTCCGGCATTTGGCATGGCGCTTCAATCTGACGGGAAGATCGTAGTGGGGGCTATCGGGACCGAAGAAAGCCTGAATGTGCTCCGCTTCGACTCCAACGGCAGCCTGGATGCCACCTTCGGCACGGACGGCACCGCGTCCTTCACGCAGTTTGGCCTTTTCTTCACCCCCACGGCAGGTGGTGTCGTGGTGCAGGCGAACGGGGATATCGTTGTGGCCGCCAACCCCGCCTTTAGCGGCAGCGTCCTGCTACGTCTCCTCACGAACGGCCAGCTCGACTCGAGCTTTGGCACTGGTGGCGCGGCGGGACTCCTTTTCAATCCGCAGACGCTGGTGCTTCTGTCCAGCGGCAAGTTCCTCGTGGTGAACGGCGGCCCTTCGGGGATCTGCTGCAGTCTACTCAGCGCGAGCAGCGTCTCCACGACCCGCTATAACTCGAGCGGCAGCCTTGACACTACTTTTGGCGTCAACGGACAAGCTCCCACCCAGGGACTCACATCGGCCATTGTGCCTCTCAGCAACGGCAAGATCGTGATGGCCGGCGCCTTATTCACTGCAGCGCCCGCTGTTGGGGGTATCGCTCCCCAGGGGTTCGCCTTGGTTCGAGATACCAGCGACGGCACCATCGATGGCAGCTTCGGAACTCGCGGCGGAGTAGTTACGCCGTTCCCTGAGAACGCCTATTCGGCGGCGGTGGCGGTAGCTGCGCAGTCGAACGGAGACATTGTGGCGGCCGGTGAGACCGCGGCCAACAGTCCTGCTTTCGGGCCGGAACCCGCGAGCTTCGCCTTGGCCCGCTACACCTCCACCGGACAACTCGACACAACCTTCGGCACCGGCGGCCTCGTGACCACGGCCTTCGGCACCAACACGGCCTTTGTTTCCGCGCTGGCCATTCAGTCCGATAGCAAGATCGTGGCGGTAGGGTCGAGCGGCACTGGCAACGGCTTCACGCTCGCGCGCTACCTCGGGCAGTAAAACCTGGCAAGGGGATCAGGGCAGCAATCAAGCAGCCGCTGCCCCCCTTCATGTGGGTTTCTAACGATCTGCGCGGCTCTGGACGGATGACGAGGCACTCGAAAGTAAATCCGCACTCGTACGACTGCAGAGAACAAACCGAAGGCACGAAGCACCGTGCCTTGCGTCTTCTCTGTCACCTCTGCGGGCTCTATGTTTAGATCTTTGTTTCTTTCTTGAGCAATTCAAGCCTGAGGCGGGGCGGAGTCTACTCAGTCCGGCCACGCTATCGGACCGGCCCGTTGGCGGCTTTGAGCGCGGGCTTCGAGCTCTCTTTCAGTTTGGCCTGGGCTGACGCAAGGCGGGCGCGAAGGGTGGCGCTGCCGGGATCGCCGAGCAGGGCCTCCTGATACTTCGAGACCGCCGCCTGGTACTGGCCCTTGCCGGCCAGCGCGAGCCCGAGGTTGCCGAGCGCCGCGGGATCGCCCGGCCTGACGCGCAACGATTCCTCGAGCGCGGCGATGGCGTTATCCCACTCCTCCGCCTCGACGAGCGCGTAACCGAGATTGTTACGAAGGGCGGCGTCGGCGGGTTTGAGCGCGACGGCTTGGCGGAACTCGGCGGCCGCTGCCTGGAAATGCGACTGCTGCTCGAGCGCCACGGCGAGATTGTTGTGCGCGTCAGAGTAACCGGGATCAAGCGCAATGGCCTCGCGATACGCGGCTACCGCGCCTTCGAGGTCGCCCTCGGATTTGAGCGCCATGGCCAGGTTGTAGTGAGCCTGAACGCACCGGGGCGCGATCGCCAGGGTCTGGTGATACTCCGCCTCCGCGCCCTTCAGATCACCGAGGTGCATCAAGGCAATGCCGAGGTTGTTGTGCGCATCGGCGTAGTCGGGCGCGAGACCAAGCGCCTGGCGATAACGTTCGACGGCGCCGGTCCAATCGTTCCGGGCGCTCACGGCGTTCCCGAGGTTGTTGAGAGCTTCCGGATACGCGGGCGCGAGGCGCAAGGCTTCCTGATACTCCGCGATAGCGCCGTCCAGGTCGCCTTTGCCCCTGAGCGTGATGCCCAGATCGTTGTGAGCCTCCGGACGCTCCGGGTTAAGCCGGATCGATTCCCGCTGTTCGGCCGCAGCCTCATCGAAATCACCACGGGCCGCGAGCGCGATGCCCAGGTCGTTGTGGGCCGTGGCATCGTCCGTGCTCTTCAGACGCAGCGCCTGCCGGTACTCGGCGATCGCGCCCTCCAAGTCGCCCTGGAGATGAAGGCCCATGCCGAGCTTCAGGTGCGCGTCGGCGTACCCAGGCCTTAGGGTCACCGCCTTGCGGTACTCGGCAATAGCCTGCGCGAGGTCGCCGCGCGCCTGGAATCCCATGCCCTGGGTGTAGTGGTCTTCGGCGTCATCCGCCTGGAGAAGGTGGGAGCCCGGCCATGCCACGGCCAGGGCCAGAAAAGCGCACACAACGAAGCGCCGCCTCATACAAGTCCCCTCCGGTCGACTTGCGATCCAGCTCGCTTACGGCCGCCAAGTATGCACCCGCGCCAGGCAGGAATCCAGTGCGATTTTGCTACAGCTTGGATGGGGTGGCTTCAAACAACCGCGAGTATTGCGAGAGTTCGAGGAGTTGCCAACTTTTCCACAGGAGAACTTATTGAAAACAATTGGTGAAATAAAAAAATCTCGGCTATCCATTCAGTACCCATCAACGGGCTCAAAAGTGCGATAATGCGGCCGTGCATAGCCAGTTGTCGGTTCCCAAATCGCCTAGACTGGCCTCGGTCGTGACGATCTGGGCGACCGATCTAGAGGGACTCATGACCCAATCGCTCCAATGGCTGTCGCCCGAATCGCTCAACTTCGTCCTCAGTTGACGAAGCCGGGGGGCCCACCCCCATCGAAAAAGTGCGGAAGCGAAGCCAATAAGTTATTTGTAATCAACAAAACAGTGAGAAAAGTGGGACAAACCGAAGCCGTCCGAAGCCAACAGAAGCCAAATTGCAACGCTGTAAGCCCTTTAGAATTGAACACCCGGAGAACGGCTTGCTGCTCGGGCGTGGGGCAGGACAGCGGGAGCGCCTTTGTGCAGCATGGGCGAAGCGCCACACTCTGACACTATTGTCAGGTCCTCCTGTGCTAACCTGATCCTCCTCCGTTATGAAGCGCGATCTCGAAGCCCTTGCCCGGCAACAATTCGACCTGGTCGTGATCGGCGGCGGCATCAACGGCGCGGCCACGGCGCGCGATGCCGCGCTCGGCGGACTGAAGGTGGCGCTGGTGGAGGCCCGGGATTTCTCGAGCGGCACTTCCAGCCGGTCGAGCAAGCTGATCCACGGGGGGCTGCGCTACCTCGAGCAGTTTGATTTCAAACTGGTGCACGAAGCGCGCCAGGAGCGACGCAGGCTGCTGCGCCTTGCTCCGCATCTGGTGCGGCCGCTTCCCTTCCTGCTGCCGATCTACCGGGGCGCTCCGGCCTCTCCACTGAAGATCAGGCTGGGCCTTGGCATCTACGACTTCTTCGGCAACGCGGGCGCCGAAGACCGGCACCGGATGCTGACTGCGGGCGAGGCGCTCGAGATCATGCCCACGCTGCGCCGCGACGGTCTGCGGGCCGCAGCGCTCTTTCACGACTCCGGCACCGATGACGCCCGGCTGACCATCGAAACAGTGATCGATGCCGCCGATCACGGGTCTACGGTCGCGAACTACGCCGAGGTCCGCGGGTTCGAGTCCGCAGACGGGCGCATCACGGCGCTCGAGGTCGAGGACGCGCTGACGGGGCGGCGCTTCGAAGTGGCGGGGCGTTTCTTTGTGAACGCCGCCGGGCCGTGGGTGGATCGCGTGCGGGCTCTGGTGAAGGGTTTCGACGGCTCCCGGACGGTGCGCCTGACCAAGGGAACGCACGTTGTGGTGCCTCCCGTGACCGGATCGAAGGCGCTGCTTGCCCCCGTGCCCGGTGAGGACCGCATCTTCGTGATGTGGCCGTGGCACGGCGGCGCCATGCTTGGAACTACCGACACGGATTTCGAAGGCGACCCCGGCAGTGTCGCGCCCGACGAGGCTGACGTGGACTACTTGATTCGCGCCGCCAACAGCGTCTTCGCGGAGTCGTTGACCCCCGCGGACGCGCGTTGCCCGTTCGCCGGGCTGCGCGCTCTGGTGCTGGACGGCGCGAGCGGCAGGAATCCGTCCGCGGTCACGCGCGAGTATCGCTTCCACCAGGATCCCTGGGCGCGCAACCTGATTTCCGTCTGCGGCGGAAAGCTGACCACGGCGCGCGCTCTCGGCGAGGGCCTGGCCTGCCAGGTCGCCGCGCGCCTTGAGACGCCGCTCCGCGGGTCCAGCCGGTCCGCTCCTTTTCCCGGAGGCCGTACCGGTCCGTTCGACTCTTTCGTCCCGAGGGCCATGGAGGAAGCCGAGCGTGAGTTTCAGGTTGCGCCCGGAGTCGCGGAACGCATCGTGCGCACTTACGGCAGCCGCTGGCGCGCCGTTCTTGACCCGTTGCGCGCCCGGCCGGAGCTCGGGGAACCGCTGCCGGGAAGCGCGCCGGCCGATTCCGCGTTCGGACCGGCCCCGTTGCTCGCTGCCGAAGCCGCTTTCGCCGCCAACCAGGAGATGGCCGTGAAACCGGATGACTTTCTGCTGCGCCGGTCGGGATTGAACTGGACCGGCTCTCTGCTTACCGGCGCTGCGACGGCCGTGGAACGGGTCTTCGGGTCGTATGGGGCATTCTCAGGGGCATCACTCGTCGATGCCCGCGTACGGACCGGCTCATGACCACGGCTGTCATCAGGCCGCTGGTCCTTGGGCACCGCGGAGCATCTGCCGAGGCCCCGGAGAACACCCTGGCGGCCTTCGATCTCGCTCTGCGCCAGGGGGCCGACGGCATCGAATTCGACGTGCGCCTGTCCGCCGACGGGGTTCCTGTGGTGATCCATGATGCGCGCCTCGAACGGACCACGTCCGGCAAGGGTCGAGTGGACGAGCGAGACGCCCGCGAGCTCGGGCGTCTCGACGCGGGCGACCGCTTCAACCGGCGGCATCCGGTGCGGGCGCGAGCGAAGTACGCCGGGCTCAGGATTCCACTGCTTTCGGAAACGCTCGATTGGGTGAAGGAACGCGGCTGCCTCGCCTACGTGGAACTGAAACGCGAGCGGTCGTCGAACACGGGACTCGAAGAGAAGGTCCTGAGCGCGATCGAGAGCGCCGGCGTGGCGCGCCAGGTGGTGATCATCTCGTTTCACCCCGCGGTCCTCGAGCGCGTCCGCCGGCAGGACAGCAGCGTCACGTTGGGTCTCGACTGCACGCGCCCGCTCGCGGCCATCCGCAAGGCGCAAGCGGCCGGCGCCAGCGTTGTGCTTCCTCTCGCGGCCCTCGTCTCGCGTTACTTTATCGAGCGTGCCCATGCCCGGGGCTTGCAGGTCGTGCCTTGGGGAGCGGAGACGCCGCGCGCCTGGCGCCGACTGCTGGCAAGCGGCGTTGATGGCCTGATCACCAATCGGCCCGCAGCGTTGCGTCGGCTGGCCGAATCCGCAACGGTGGCGCCGCGCCACGCGGAGGTTGTAGAATCGCGATGAGGATCAATCTGCTGCCGGGCGCGATGGAAACCCGCGCCCTCCCGCGCATGAGACCACGGGCGCAACGCGTCGCGAAAAAGTACCGGATTTCGGGCCGGGTTCAGGGCGTGGGATTCCGATACTTCGCCGAGCGCGCCGCCCACGGGCTCGGCCTCGGCGGGTACGTCCGGAATTGCCCAGACGGCACGGTGGAGGTGTACGCCATCGGCGAGCCCTCAACCCTCGAGGTCTTCAGGCTTCAACTGGCGGAGGGTCCGCGCAGCGCGCGGGTGGCGGCGGTTGAGGAGCGGGACGAGCCGGTCAATGACGTTTATGCCGCCTTCAGGGTTGAAGGCGTATGGTGAGCGGGCGTCGCCTGGCCGCCAAGGGGGTCCTTTGGACGATCTCAAGAAGTTGATTCGCGAGGTGCCGGATTATCCGAAGCCCGGCATCCTGTTTTATGACATCACGACCTTGCTCAAGGACCCCATCGGCCTGCGCCGCTCCGTGGACGCGCTGGCGGACCACTACGTGGGCCGTAAGATCGATCGCGTGATCGGCATCGAGGCGCGCGGCTTCATTTTTGCGCCCATGGTGGCCTACCGGCTGAACGCGGGCTTCATTCCCGTCCGTAAGCCGCACAAATTGCCGGCCAGCGTGGCCCGCGCCGCCTACAGCCTGGAATACGGGCAGGACGCGCTCGAAATCCATCGCGACGCGGTGGCGCCCGGCCAGGAGATCCTGATCGTGGACGATCTGCTGGCGACGGGCGGCACGGCCAGCGCCGTGGCCAGGCTGGTGGAGTCGCTCGACGGGCACGTTGCGGGCCTCGGATTCCTGATCGAACTCGGATTCCTCAAAGGCCGCGAAAAGCTCGTGGGCTACGACCTGCACGCCGTGTTGAGATACTGAGGCGGGGATTGTCGTTCGTTGCTGTAGGCTATCAAAGTTGCCTACAACTTCGCGTCCGGCGCGGGCAGCGTCTTCAGAATCTCGTCGAGGAAGAAGGCCTCCGCGAGCGACCCTTCAATGGAAGCCGAGCCGTTGATGACCGTCTTGGGGACGGCGCAAACGCGAAACCGGCTGGCGAGATCGGGAAACTCGGTCGCCTCGATGCAGTCAGCCTGGATCAGCGCGTTTTCCAGGGCGAACGACTGAGCCAGGCGCACGGCCCGCGGACAATGGGGTCAGGTGGGCGTGACGAAGACCTGCAGGTGAACGGGTTGGCTGACGGAGGCCAGCTTCTTTCGGCTGTCCGGGCTCAGGCCGGAGTCGCCCTTGGACACCATGAGAATGGCATCGAGCAGAGACGCGAACTCGTATCCTGCCGGCAGGCCGAGGAAGCGAATACCGTGGCCGTGGTCGCGGTCGTGGCCGTCGCGGACGACCGTGGCCGGCACCGTGTCGACTCCGTATTCCGCCGCCTTCTCTTTCTCGAGCTGGAAATTGTGGACCTCGAGCGAGAGTTGGCTCGAAAGCCCCGCCAGCTCTTCCAGAAGCTCGCGGGTCTCGCGGCCGTACTCGAGGTTCAGCTCCTGGGTGAAGTGGACCAGGCGCACCGGCGCGATCATGGGCTTCAGGCGCTCCCTGACCTCGATGGCGTCTTGTTCGCTAAGCAATGACATGCCGCAAGCTCCTCAGCTCGATTATAGCGCGTCCGTCTTGATACCGCTCGCGGGCGCTCCTTAAGATCGCAGGCGAGCACTGGGCGCAGGAGAAACGAAACTTGATTGAGGTCACCGACTACGGTGCCGGCGGCTGGGTCGCGCCCGCGGATTCCGGGCATCGTGCAGGCTGGTACTGCGAACGGCTTGAAGAAGGCCAGATCCTGTTTTTCCCCGGGATACCTTACGAGCTGCGCGCCGAAGACCGCGACTTTCTGATCGGCGTCCGCCAGACCTCGGCGGCGTACCACAAGAACATCTCATATCGCCCGCGCGAGGATCGCGTGCACGGCCTCGACAACCGGAGCGCGGACGCGGAGCGGCTGCGCGCCATCATGGGCGCTTATTCCCGGCACGTGACCGGGTTCGCCGCGGATTTTCTCAAGCCGTACGCGCGCGGCTGGAAGCTTGATTTCGCGAGCTTCCGCTCGATCGAGGAACGCGGACGGGATCTGCCGCTCAAATCGCGGAACGACCTGCTGCACACGGACGCTTTCCCCACGCGGCCTACCAACGGCAGCCGCATCCTGAGGGTGTTCACGAATCTCAATCCGAGCGAGCCGCGCGTCTGGCTGACCGGAGAACCATTTGACGTGATTGCTCCGCGCCTCGCTCCCGATGCCGGGCTCGCGGATTGCGCCGCTCGAGCGCGCTCGCCCTGGCGTCCGCTCGGCCGCCTCACGGGGCGCCTGGCCGGGGCTTTGGGGCTGCCCGATCGCTCGCCTTACGATCGTTTCATGCTCGGATTTCACGATTACCTGAAAGCCAACCGCGCCTTTCAGGATTCCACGGCGAAGTCGCGTTGGGAATTTCCGCCCAATTCGACCTGGATTGTATTCACAGACTCCGTGCCGCACGCCGTGCTCTCTGGCCGCCTCGCGCTCGAGCACACGTACATCGTCTCGGAAGACGACCTGATGTTGCCGGAAAAATCTCCGCGGCAGGTTCTCGAAAAACTCGCCGGGGCTTCGCTCAGAAACTAGAGGAACGCCGCTCGGAGACGCGCTGCAGCAGGGTTGAGCCCGAACCGGGGTTCTCAGCGGGCGCGCTCTCAATTAAAATGGAACGAGGGGAGACGGTGCCGCGGCGCACAGCGGCGGCACTAACGTGGGGTCGGACGCAATGAAAAGGTCTTGTCTCGATCTGGGTCTGTCCCTGGTGCTGACGCTTGGGGCAGCGGGTGCTCTCGGAGCCGCGGACGACTTGAAGCTCAAGCCCGGCCTCGATTACCTGAAGAACGCCTGGCAAGGTCCGGCAATCGACGGCGACAAGATGTGGGACGGGATTGAGAAGGGCAAGCCCAACCTCGTCTTCATGTACGGAGAGTTCTGCTACGACGCCAAGCGGCAGGCGGAGCGCACAGTGGAGATGTATCGCGACTACGGGGATCGCGTCCACTTCGTGATCATCGACCTCTCGCGACCGATCCCCAAGCTGACGCAGATGCCGCTCGTCAGGAAGCACTACACCGGACTCTTCCCGCAGACCACCATCATCGACAAGGACGGCAAAGTGCTGTTCGATTACACGGGCGAGATCGATGATGCCACTCTCATCGGCTGGCTCGACGCGGCGCTGCGCTCAGGCGGCGCCGCGCCGGCCGCGTCGCAGGACGCGGATTCCAAGCCGCCGGCTGCGCCGTAACTTTGGCACGTTTGCGAAGGCGGGGCCTCTCACTTCGGTGCGGAATCCGTCTCACCGTCAGGGACTAAATATCCGACGGCAATTCCCATGGCGCCCTGAGGCAGAATCTTACCGGTGGGATTTTCGTAGACGGCGGTGACCCTGATGACATCGCCCTTGGCCAGTTCCAGCCCTCCGCCTTCCGTGAAGAGCGCGATCGGTATCGAGATCAGCCGGCCATCGGCATCCAGCTTGGCGTCGAGGGTGGCGATGTTCTGGTTGCGGGTGGCATCCTCAAGCACCAACCCACGGCCGTAGTCGTGCATGTGACCGCCCACGCCGATCAGCCGCCCGCTGGTCTCGAGCTTGAACTCGCCGGTGGTCACGTTGTGTCCGGGCTTGAGGTCATAAGCGGATTCGCCGCATTCCATCACGTCAAACCAGACGGGCCGAACCCCGACGAGGGACGGGCTGCCGGGGACAATCGGCTGGTAGTCGATCTTGATTTCGAGGTAGGTTTGCGGGTAACTCACCGCCTGGTCGTTGTGAAACATGGTCGCCACCCGAATCTTGTCGCCCTGCCGGACGCGGTAACCGAGACCCGGCGTAGCCGGCCAATCCGTCATCTCGCCACCGGCGCCGAAGATGTGTTCCGGCTCCTTCGGGCAGAGATAATTCCGGCGGCTCGCGTCATAGACGGCCACGTGGTGCAGCAGGCGTCCAGGCAGCGGCTTGCCGGACGCGTCCACCAGGCTAGGATGGTAGGCCACGAGCCAGCCGTCGAGGGGAACGGTCCAGCTCAGATCGGGAGCTTGCGGCACGTTCATGCCGGCCTGCGCGGGCAGGTTCAGGGGGCCGAGCCGCAGGGTGAACACGTGCCGGGCTTCGTCGCTCGCGACCTCCAACCGGACGCCGGAAGCCTTGGGCATCGCCATGTGATGCATGTGACTCATGTCGCCCGTCGCTTGCTGGCCCCGCGCCAGGGCGAACGCTCCCACCGCGAACATCGACGTCGCCAATAACGTCGTCATCGCTGCTTGCCGCCTCGTCATACTCCCTCCTCTGCCGCCCGCCGTCGGCTTCCGACGGCGCTCCGTGCCGCTTGCTTCCCGATCACGCCGCGCGCGCCCCTGCTCGTGCGGTTGGCGGCGATCAGCGCCGTCTCGAAACTCGAGACGTCGCCTTCAGAATCGGAGTGCCCGATCAGGATGCGCCCTACGGGCTTGCGAATCTCGGGGGCGAGCCGCGTGGTAACACCGGGCGCGGACAGAAACAGCGGATGCCCTCGCCGGAAGATGCGCACCTCTTCCACCTTGCCGCGCGCTCCTGGAAACCAAGTGTCGATGAGATCGACCACCTGCGCGCCGAAACCCGTCACGTACCGGTCATCCAGGAGGCGCACGCGATCGGCCTCGGGCCGCGGCACGTAGCACGTAAGCACCTGGGGACGGCGGGTCTCAGGGTTATCGCGGTTCACCACCCAGTCCGCAACGTTGAAGTCGACGACGGGGCTGGGCGCCGGAATCTCGGTGTCGTACGAGGCATTGTACACCACCTCACGCAGGCAGACGTTCACCACCAGGTAGGGCGCGTAGCGCAGGGCGTTCATGGCCTGAAGCTGCGACGCCGGCAGACCCTGGATGATCCGCTTGCCGATTTGCTTCGGACAGCACACGACGGCTGCCCGCGCCCGCACCGTGACGGGCTCGCCCTCGCGGATGAAACTTACCTCCACGCCGTCGCCCGCGTTGGCCACGCGCACCACGGCCGCGCCTTTCACGATGCGCCCGCGCCCCGCCCGGTTGATGGCGTCTTCGAGCGCCATCGAGATGCGTCCGAGACCTCCGGGCCAGGTGTAACGTCCCGAATCCATGCCGCCGCCCCAACCGACGGACTGCACGCCGATCAGGGCCGATGTGTTATCCGCGTCCGCTCCCCAGTTGTTGGGGCCGAAGTTGTCAAACCATAGCTTCACCTCGGGCGCGTACGGCTTCAACAATTCGGAAAACGGCGTGGCATCCAGCTTCTCAGCCTGCTTTCCGGTGTCGATCGCCTTCATGTCCTTGCGAAACCGGGCGAAACTGTTCTTCACGGTCTCGGGCCAGGGCGCGTCCCGGTAGCCGCCCTCCCAGAAACGGTGCACCAGCTTGCCGTCGATGATGGCGTTGTCCACGCTCCTGATCGGATAGATCGTCATGCCGAGCTCGCGGCAGAGCTCGCGAAGCCCGAGTCCTTCGGCATAAGCGGAACCGGTCGCGTACCACTGGCCCTGCCACTGCTCGCTGAGCGCGTCGCCGCCGAGGCTGGATTCCTTCTCGAGCAGGAGGCAGTTGGTGTCGCGCAGGCGGTAGGCGGCCATCAGGCCGCTCGGTCCGCCGCCCACGATCACCACGTCGTAGTCGGCCGCTGGCTTCGGCAGCGCGAACTGCCGCCCGTCACGCACCTGGTGACAGACAGTGTTGCTTTCGCTCGCGAGACGCGTGGGTGGCGGCGCCGCGGCAACACGGTGCAGCTGGCCGGAGACAGGACAGGCCGCCGCTACCGTGCCGCCGATGATGGTCTTGATCGCGTCGCGGCGCGTCGTCTTCCGAGGATCACGATCCATCGGGAGCGTTCCCTTCAAATCCGTGCTGAGCCGATGTTACGTGGAATATGGCGGCGGCCTTCAAGCGAGAATGATTGTCCCGTTCGGCCGGGTTTAGAAGACGTGTTGACCGCTTTGGGCGGCTTCGATCGGCGCTTCCGGTTCGGGCTCGGCGTTCAAGCGGGCGCTGCGGAGGGCGAGCGTTCCCAATACGGGAAGGCGGTAGCGTTCGTTGTAGTAGGCCCGCTTCATCAGAAAGATCGAGCAAACCGCAAAGCCCGTCATCCAGAGCAGCCAATAGATCGGACGATGCAAACCGAGGAGCGGCCCGATCTCTACGCCCAGATAGGTAACGAAGCTCAGGAACGTGGACTGCCAGGCGTGAAAGCGGACGGAGCGATCGCGGCGGTAGGTAGGGACCAACAGGTAGACAATGCCTGTCACAAAACCCAGGGCGTAGGTCAGCATCGCGGCCGGATTCACGGAACCCGTGGGCGGCCCGTACTGCCCCTTCGCGCGCAGTGTCCAGTAGACTCCGCTTACCCGCCGTTCTTCGATCAGACGGCGGTCGTAGGCCGCGCGCCGCGCCGGATCGCGCAGTACCTCGTAAGCGGCGTTCAGTTCGCGGAGCTTGCGTGTGGCGAGTTGATGCTGCTTCGAGTCCTGTGCGAAGCGGTCGGGATGCCAGATACTGGCGATGATCCGGTAGGATTCCCGGACACGCTCCGCGGGGGCGTTGGCTGGAACATCCAGGATGTCGTAAAACGTCTGGGACGGCGCCACGGCTGACCCTTTCTCCCCACTTCGTTGGACGCCGGCGGCTCGGCCCTCGGCTCCGGATAAATCGCGAGCGGACCGCTCCCACCCTCGCCTCTATGGGTATCACAAACTGGACACCGGCACAACCGGGTTGACGTGTGCAGCCCTGGCTCTGTGGGGCGGGACCACTCGCCTCACCGCACCAGGATCAGGGGATGAGTCTTGGGAACAGCTTGCCCGATCTCCGCGCAAGGAATGCGGGCTTGCTGCAGCGCCGCGAGCAGCCGCGGCGCGTCATCGACAGTCGTCGAGAGCAGCAGACCGCCCGCGGTCTGCGGATCGAAGAGCAGGTGGCGGACGTCTTCAGATATGCCCGCCGCGAACTCCACGCATCCGGCGATAAAGTCGAGGTTGCGCTGGAGTCCGCCCGGAAGATACCCCTCACGGGCATAGTCCAGCGCCCCGGGCAAAAACTCGATGCGCGCGGAATCGATCACGAGGCTCAACCGGCTCCCGACGGCCATTTCGCGGGCGTGCCCGAGCAGGCCAAATCCAGTGATATCGGTGGCTGCGTGGATCTCGAACCTGCCGGCGATCTCGCTTGCCCGGCGATTGAGCGTGGTCATGGACGCGCTGGCGGCAGCTACGGCTTGGTCGCTCGCCTTCTGCTGCTTGAGCGCGGTCGAGATCACGCCCGTCCCCAGGCGCTTGGTCAGAATCACGCGGTCGCCCTCGCGCGCGCTTGCATTGGCCCACACGCGCGACGGGTCCACGAGACCCGTCACGGCGTACCCGAACTTGATCTCGTCATCACCGATGGAATGCCCGCCGATCACGGCGCAGCCCGCCTCCTGCATCTTCGAGAGTCCGCCTTGCAGAATGCGCTCGAGCACGTCCACGTCGCGCCCCGTGTTCGGGAAGCCGACGATCGACAGCGCTGAAATCGGGCGGCCGCCCATGGCGTAAACGTCGCTCAGCGCGTTCGTGGCCGCCACCTGCCCAAAGGTGTAAGGGTCATCCACAATGGGCGTGAAGAAATCGACGGTCTGCACCAGGGCGAGGTCGGGCGTGAGCTGATACACTCCGGCGTCGTCGGCGGTATCGAAGCCGATCAGGACATGGGGATCGGTTTGTCGCGGCAGTTTGCGCAGCACCGAGTCCAAAATACTTGGACTCAACTTGGCCGCTCAACCCGCCGCTTTCACCATGGCAGTGAGGCGCGTTCGGTCGTCCATAACGGTTCTGATTATAGGCACTATTGAGGAAGTTTAACCACAGGGGCACGGAGACACGGAGAAAAAGCAATTGTGAATGCGGAACGATGACTGATGAACGGCTTCCGCGTATGCGAGGGGACCGTTCACCATTCATGATTCATCGTTCATCATTCATCATTTCCTGTCACTTGTCACTGGCCACTGTCTCTTAAAGCCGGTTAATCACGCTTGCCAGATACCCCGCACCGAAACCGTTATCGATGTTGACCACGGCCACGTTGGGGGCGCAACTATTCATCATGCCGAGGAGCGCCGCGAGGCCCCGGAAGCTCGCCCCATAGCCGACGCTGGTGGGCACGGCGATGACGGGCGCGGCCACCAGGCCTCCGACCACGCTCGGCAATGCGCCCTCCATGCCGGCGGCGACAATGACCACGCGGGCGCGCTTCAAAGCCTTGCTCTCGCCGAGCAGGCGGTGCAGTCCGGCGACACCCACGTCGTAGAGCGCTTGTACGCGATTGCCCATGATTTCGGCCGTGACCAACGCCTCCTCCGCCACCGGGATGTCCGTGGTGCCGGCCGTAACCACCAGGATCAGGCCCTTGCCGCGCATCTTGCGCTCCAAACGAATGGTGATCGCGCCGGAGAGCGCGTGAAACTTCGCCCGCCGATCGAGCCGGCGGATGCGCTCGAAAACAGCGGCGTCCGTGCGCGTGACCAGCACGTTGTGGCCGTGGCGCAGCATGCGCTCGACAAGGCCCTCGATCTGTCCGGGAGTCTTGCCGCGCCCGAAGATCACTTCGGGCATTCCCTGGCGCAGCGGACGATGATGATCGATGCGCGCGTAGCCCAGGTTTTCGTACGGCATGTCGCGCAGACGCTCCATCGCCTCGTCGACGCTCAGGCGGCCACGCCGGACCTGAGCGAGCATTTTCGCGATTGCTTCACGGGTCACTTGTGCCCTCTCCTTGGGACAGGCCGCACAGCCGTCGGTTTGAGTATAGCGTGCCGGAACGGAACCTAAGGCAGGATGCCTGCACCACAATTGCTCACGCTTGCTCACGCCGGTTGCTGTCCATTGGAAGGCGGCGCATCAGGACCGTGGAGATTTGTCGGAAGCCGGTGGAATGGTGACTCTTCAGGGCGCGGCGACTGCGCGAGCCGCTCTGACCGGCAATTCAGGCCCGATTCGCGGGCTCGAGACGTCCTTCGAGCTGACGAGCGCCCAGGCGCTCTTCTCCCTCAGGAGCTGCGAGACCAGGGCGTAGTGCATGGCGTGGCCGGCCCGGTCTGCCACCACGTGACCGATGAGCGGATGTCCGAGCATCACCAGATCGCCGATGAGGTCCAGGATCTTGTGGCGGCAGAATTCATCCGGAAAGCGAAGCCCTTCCCGGTTCATCAGGCCATCCCGAGTGAGTACGATGGCGTTTTCAAGCGACCCCCCGCGGACCAGGCCGTTCCTGCGCAGCAGTTCCACCTCATCCGCGAACCCGAAGGTCCGCGCCGGGGCGATCTCGTCCCGGTAGCCCGCGGGGTTCACGGAAAATGTGCGCTCCTGACTTCCGATCAGCGGGTGTGGAAAGAGGATGCGGTAGTCGATCCTGAAGCCATGGCTCGGGTAGACGGCGATGCGCTTTGGGCCGTCCACGACCTCCACGGGTCTGAGGACGCGGGCGTAACGGCGCCAGGTCCGCTGCCGCCGCAATCCGGCTTGGGCGATCAGGCGCGCGAAGGGCAGCGCGCTGCCATCGAGAATCGGTACTTCGAGGTTGTCAATCTCGATCGTTACGTTGTCCACGCCTGCACCCGCCAGGGCCGAAAGCAGGTGTTCGATCGTCGAGATCAGCACGCCGCGCTTCATGAGGCTGGTGGCGTAACTCAGGCGTGCTACGTAACGGGCTTCCGCCTCAATTTCGAAGCCATCGAGGTCGGTGCGACGGAAGACGATCCCTTGACCGGCGCGCCCGGGCAACAGCCTCACCTTCACCGGCACGCCGGTGTGAAGGCCAATTCCAGTTAAACTCGCCGGCGACGCTATCGTGTGTTCGTGGTCCACGTTCCTCCGTCCGAGGGCATCTTCCGCAGCTTGGAGGCCATTAGTGCGCATTCCCTCGGCCTCTATATCTTCAACGCGTTAAGATACTTAGTCAATCCCGTTCACGCCACAGAGGTGTGGCATGGAAGACACACTTTGCGTCCTGCGGCGTTCACCAAGGCCTGATCGGCAAACGCGCCGCCGTCCGCGACACAACCGACTAAACCCTGGTACCGTCTTGGGCTGCGTCGTGGCGCGCTTTCATCGTTCCCGACGGTGTGGCCGGCTGCTACAATGGTCTCGGCCCAGGTTCCCGGAGCGTCGAGTGCCCCACGAAAAACCCCGCGAAAAATTGATGCTGTTCGACGCCATGTCGCTGGTGTTTCGCGCCTTCTTCGCACCCATGCAGACCGCCCTGGTTTCGCCGGCCGGTCTGCCGACCAAAGCGATCTACATCTTCGTGCGGACGCTGCGTAAGTTGCTGAAGGATCATCGGCCCGAACACGTGGCGGTGGCTTTCGACCTGACCGCACCCACTTTCCGCGACAAGCTATTCGAGACCTATAAAGCGAACCGGCCGGCTTTCCCGGAGGACCTGACCCTGCAGCTTCCGTACGTGAGGCGGTTCTGCGCCGCGCTCGGCCTTCCGATTGTCGAACGCGAGGGCTTCGAGGCGGACGACATCATGGGCACGCTCGCCCGGGAAGGCGAGGCGCTCGGGTTTGACGTCTTCCTCGTGACAGGCGACGAGGATCTCTTCCAGCTTGTGAACGAGCGTGTCCGGGTCCTGAAGCCGTCGCGCGGGGCCGAGCAGCCGGAGGTGCTCTGCGACGCCGCCAAAGTGGAGGAAATTCTGGGCGTGCGGCCGGCCCAGGTGGTGGACTGGCTGGCGCTTACCGGTGACACGAGCGATAACATCCCGGGCGCGCGTCCCCTTCCCGGCAAGGAGGCGCCGCTCGCTCCCGGCGCCAAGAAGCGCAGCTACATCGGCCCCAAGGGAGCGACGGAACTGATCCGGCGCTTCGGGATGCTCGACGCAGTGCTGGCCAACTACGCGCAGATCGAGCGCCAGAGCTATCGCGAGGCGCTCCGCGACTTTCGCGCCGAGGCTCTGCTGAGCCGCGACCTTGCGACCATCCGAACCGACGTAGCGCTCGAGATCCACGCCGCCGACCTCCGAGCGCGTCCGACGGACGTCCCGGAACTGGTGGCTTTGTGCCGGGAGCTCGGATTCTCCAGCATGCTTCGCGAATTCCTCGACGAGGCGCCTGCGCCGCCTGCTTCCGCCGGCCCGGAATTCGAGGAACTGCGGGCTGTCGAGGCGGTAGCCGGCTGGGTGCAGGGTCTTGCGGCCCAGGCGCCCATTGCCATCGCGCTCGGCGTGGAAGGCGGCGAGGGCTTCTCAGGCCATTTGGCCGCTCTTGCGATCACCGATGGTCTGCGGCGCGCTTTGGTCCCACTGGACGCCGCACCGGGGTTGCTCGGTGCGCTGGGGCCGGCGCTTGAAGGTCCGGGGAGGCCGCGCGCAGTCCACAACTCGAAGCTTCTGCGGCTGCTGCTCGCGAAGTCCGGCATCTCCCTGGGCGCGGTCGAGCACGACACGCTGCTTTACGCCTATCTTCTCGAGCCTCTGGCGGGCAGCGACGCCCTTTCCGATGTGGCGCTCCGGCGCTTCGGACGGAAGCTGTCGGGTTCGCTCGCCGAGGCGGCTGAGGCCACACGCGAGTTGGCAGGACTTTTGCTGCCGGAGATGGTTCAGGAAGGGCTTAAGCCGCTGTACGACCAGATCGAATTGCCCCTTTCGGCGGCGCTGGCGGAGGTGGAGGCGACGGGCGTCCGGATCGACCCTCTGATTCTCGCTCAGATGTCCCACGAATTCGATCGCAAGCTGACGGAGCTGACGGGCGAGATCTACGATCTGGCCGGCGGCGCCTTCGAGATCGATTCCCCGCGGCAACTCGGCGAGGTGTTGTTCGAAAAGCTCAAGCTGCCGGGCGGGAAGAAGCTGAAGAAGAGCGGGCAGTATTCCACCGAGGCTTCAGTGCTCGAGGCGCTGGCGTCGCGCCACGAACTGCCCCGCAAGATCCTCGACTACCGGACGCGGGCCAAGCTCAAATCGACTTACATCGACGCCCTGCCGCGCTACATCGATGCGGGCACGGGCCGCTTGCATTCGAGCTTCAATCAGGCCGGATCGCGCACCGGGAGGCTGTCGTCCTCCAATCCCAATCTCCAGAACATTCCGATCGGCGACGAGTTCTCGATGCTGATCCGCTCAGCTTTCGTGGCCGACGAGGGTTCCAGGCTGATTTCAGCCGACTACTCGCAGATCGAGCTCCGCGTGCTGGCCCACCTGTCCTCGGATCCGGTGCTGATCGAGGCGTTCTCGCGCGACGAGGACATCCACGCGCGCACGGCCCGGGAGATCTTCGGCGTAGTGCCGGCCTTGCAGTCCCATGACCACCGGCGCATGGCCAAGGCGATCAACTATGGCGTGATTTACGGCCTGAGCGCCTTCGGGTTGGCGGAGCGCACCGGATCCAGCCGCACCGAGGCTCAGCAGTACATCGATGCCTACTTCCGGCGGTATCCCAAAGTCAAAGACTATGTCGAAGGATCGGTCGAAGAGGCCCGTCGAACGGGCCGGGTGCGAACGCTCTTCGGGCGCTTGCGGCCGATGCCGGACATCAACAGCCGCGACGTTCCGGCGCGCAACCGCGCGGAGAGGGAGGCCATGAACACTCCCCTGCAAGGCACCGCGGCTGACTTGCTGAAACTCGCCATGGTGAAAGCGCAGGCTCGATTGGAGCGCGAGGCCCTGCGCACTCGCATGATCCTGACCGTACACGACGAGTTGGTTTTCGAGGCGCCGGAAGGCGAGTTGGACGCGGCCAAAGCGCTGGTGAAAGAGGAAATGGAAGGAGTGTGGCCGGTGAAGGTGCCTCTACGCGTGGACTTAGGCATCGGCAGGAATTGGCGCGAGGCGAAATAGTCACCAGGAAGCATGGTCCCGCGGACCGGTGTCGGCGCTAAAATGGAGTTGCCGGTTGCGCAGGGGTGGCACACGCCGGTGAAGGCTATCCCAGAATCTGGAGCGGAGATGAGAAGACTCTTTCCCACGCTGATGATAGTCCTGGCTTCAGGGTTGATGTTCACCTCGTGCCACAAGAACCCGCCCATGGGGGCGTTACCGCAGACCCCCGAAACCGCGCCGCCCGCGCCGCCCGGTCCGCCCGTTTGCAAACTCACAGCGGAGCCCGCAGCCATCGACCAGGGCGCTTCCGTCACGCTGAGCTGGACTTCACAGAACGCCACCGACGTGAACGTCGACCCGAGCCTGGGCAAGCAACTGACCGAGGGTTCGGCGACCGCCTCGCCTACCGAATCCACCACCTATGTGCTGACGGCGACCGGACCCGGCGGTACCGCCACCTGCACCGCCCGCGTGACCGTGAAGCCCGGGGCGGAGGCTGCCGGCACACCGTCCGTGACCGAGGAGAATATCGAAGGCGCGGCCGGGGCCGGGGCCTGGACAGGCCAGATCCAGGACATTTACTTCGACTATGACTCTGCCGACCTGCGCGCTGACGCGGAACAGATCCTGGGCGCGGACGCGGCTCTCTTCAAGGCACATTCCGGAGCCTCGTTTGCGATCGAGGGCAACTGCGACCAGCGCGGCAGCGAAGAGTACAACCTCGGACTCGGGCAGCGCCGCGCCAACGCCGCCCGGGATTACCTGGCAAATCTCGGCGTCACCCCGGGCCGCATGTCGACGGTCTCGTACGGCAGGGACCAGTTGGTGTGCAATGACAATACGGACGACTGCTGGAAGCGGAACCGGCGAGACCATTTCCGGCTGAAGCAATGAGCGCAGGAGCCCGCTCTACTTGGGGAGGAGCCCGTTCAGGTTCGTCAGGACGTCGCGCTCTTCGGGCGAGAAGTGCTGCTGGGTATCGGGGCTTGCCAGGAACTTATCACGGTCGGCAGGCGCCATGTCCCGCATTTGCATGAAGGCGTTCATCACGGCCGTCCGGCGGTCTGCCGGAAGCTGCCGGTACCGCGGGAAGATCTGCCGGAGTTGATCGCGCTGCTCAACCGGCAGGCTCTGCACGATGTTTTCCCGCTGCCGCATCATGTCCCGCTGCTCGGGCGTGGCTTGGTTCCATCGATTCAAGTTTTCGCGAACCCGCTGCTGCTGGTCCGGAGGCAATTGCTGGAAGCGCGCGTTGTTTTTGAGAACCTTCTCCTGCTCTTCGGGGGACAACTCGCGCAGTTGCATAAAGAACCCCGGCTGATGTGCATTCGCGTTCATTGCCGGGTTCTGCGCCGGGCGCTGGCCCTGCTGCCGCTGCGCAGATGTGGCCTTTCCCGTCGGGCCCGTCGCGCGCTGCTGCACCTCCGGCTGACGCCCCTCGGCAGCGCGGCCCTGGAAGGCGTACGCCTGGCACGCTAGGAGCAGCAACCCCACCAGCGGGACTGCAACCCGTGGCACTCGCCGTATTGTGAGTCCGTTAGTCTGCAACTTTCTTATTCCTCTGCGGCAGCTCTGAAATCACGTCAAACCCCGCCAGCATGTCGTAGTCTTCGAGCACGGAAAGGTCCTGATACATTTTCAGCTCTTGCGCCGCGGATTGCGGCGCCGCGGGCGCCGTGCTCACAGCGCGTGCCGCCGGAACCGCGACCGTGGACGCGGCGGGTACCACCACCGGATGTATCGGAACCCGCGACGGACGCCGGAACGTGACCACCCCCGCCACGACCAGCAGCGATGCCAGAACCGGCAGCGCCAGCCAGCGGTTCAAATCCAGACCGAAGAACCCGCGGGCGGCCCGGGCCGGCTGCCGCGAGGCCACGGCCGTGCGCACACGGGCGTCAAACCAGGGCGAAGGCTCCGCCTCCGGGCTCCACCGGTCCAGCACGTCGTCCACCTTGCGATAGCCATCAAAAACCGTCCGGCAATTGGCGCAACTCTCAACGTGCGCCCTCATCTCCGAAGCCTCGCGTCCATCCAGCATTCCCTGCGCCAGGAGGAAAATCTGTTCGCGTTCCAGGCAGTGCTTTCTCATATCAAACCTCCCTGCAGCAAAGGCTCCAAGCGAACGCGAAGACTCTCGTACGCCCGGAACAAGAGGGATTTCACAGCGCTCTCCGAAACCTTCAAAACCTGTGCGATCTGGCGGTAGTCCACGTCCTGATACTTGTGCAGGATTACCGCCGCCCGCTGCCTCTCCGGCAGGGCCTCGATGGCCTCGCGGATCACCCGCTGCCGGTCCGCTTCCGTCATGCGCTCCTCCGCGGTCGGACGCCCGTCGGCCGCGCGCTCGAGCGGCGACGCAAACTGGCTGTCAGGCTCCACCGCTCCCTCCAGCACCAAGGGATCGCCCCGCCGGTCGCGAATGCTGTTCAAGGCCAGATTGGTCGCGATCCGGTAAAGCCAGGTGGTGAAGCGCGCTTCGGGCTGGTAACGCTCACGGGCCTGATAGACGCGCAGAAAGACCTCCTGCGCGAGGTCTTCCGCCAACGCCTGGTCCCGGACCATGCGGACAAAATAGCTGAGCAGCGGCCCGCGGTGGCGGTTCAGCAGGACCCCGAAGGAGTCCGTGTCGCCACGGCTGACTCGCAGCATCAGCTCCAGGTCAGAATCAATCGCCATGCTCGTCACACTCTATATAACACATCCCGAACCGAATAGTTGCGGTCGAGCGCAGCGTCCGCATTGCCGCCGCAGCTTAAAGGTTGGATGGTCTTATGGGGACTTTGGGCGGCTTTGAACCGCCTAGGGAGAGCGGGCCGTCCGGTGGCTTCCGGCCCGAGGGAGAATAATCTGTAAGCATCTGATTATATTAGGCTTGAGAGCCTAACACCTGGGGCAGCCTCTTGCCCGGCCGGTCCGCGTGGGCAAACGAGGCCGAAGACCTCACCACCGGGGTCACAAAGCCCTACTGAACGCCCGCCCAACCTCTACCACGATAACCTCAGACCCAGTTGCAGCTCGCGAGGCTCGCCCGGCCCGCCGGACGCGAGGCCGGCCTGCGGCTGCAAGGTGTTGAATATCTGACCGAAACTCTGCGAGGCCAGATCGCGCTGCGGGATGTCGAAATTGGCGCGGTTCAGGATGTTGAACACTTCCGCCCGGAATTGCAGGTTCTTCGACTCGGCGAGGCGGAAGTCGCGGAGCAGCGAGAAGTCCCAGCTTCCAAGGCCGGGTCCGCGGAGGATATTGCGTCCGGCGTTCCCGAACGTAAAATTGGCGGGCGTGCTGAAGGCAGCGGTATTAAGCCAGTTCTGGGGCGTCTGCCTGGCAGGGTAAAAGCCGGCACCCGTGAGGTTTGGACGGTCGGTATCATTGTTGGTGCCCGTAATCTCCACTTCGTCGGCGCCGCTGATTCCTCCGCTGACGAAGGGCGTGAAGGGCGGACCGGACTCGGCGGTGATGACCCCGCCGAGCTGCCAACCCTCAATCATGTAATTCAAGCTGTGGTTATCCAGCTTCGAGACCGTGGAGCCAAAAGGCATCGACCACATATAAGCGACCGTCAGCCGTTGGGGGAAATCGAAGTCGGAGACGGCCCTCTCGGCGGCCACGTTGTAAGAGTTCTGCGGAAAGTTGGCGTTCCGCGAGTCGCTGAAGGGCCCCGACGTATCGTCAATGGACTTCGAATACGTGTAGGAAGCGAGCAGCGAGAGACCTCGCGAGAAGCGCCGCTCGACCTTGAATTGCAATGCGTTATAGATGGAACTGCCCGCCGACTGGGTGTAGGAGAAGCCCGAAAGATCGGGATACGGCCGCGGGCAGGAGCCTGTACTGCAGGCCGCCAGGATCGCCTGCTGCTGGGCAGCGGATTCGTTGGGGAAACTGCTCAGGTTCATGGGCTGGTTCGGGTCGGTCTCGGAGACCAGATGGGTGCCGCGCGTGCCGATGTAGCCGAGATCGAACACCCAGGAATTCCCGAGCTGCCGTTGCGCATCGAGGCTCCATTCCTGAATGAAAGCGTTCTGGAAGTTCAGCTGGAAGGGGCTTAGCGTGGGATATTCCGTGCCGACGAGACCCGAGAGCGCCTGCTGGATGACCTGGCCCGACCCGGGCAGGAGTTGGCCGGTCAGCAGCTCCTGTTCGGCGGTGCCAATGTTGCCCGTCTTGATCTGCACGAACGGAGGATTGTTGGCCTTCTGGAAGTAGACGTCGCCGAAGGTCTGGTCGTAGAAGACCCCATAGCCGCCGCGCAGCACGGTCTTCGAGTTCGCGAAGGGCTGCCATGCGAAGCCGATGCGCGGCGCAAAGTTGTCGCGGTCCGGGTACTGCAGAGAACGGTTCTCAGTCGTACTGCCCAGGTTCAGTGTCCCCACTTGGGAATACGCCTGGGTGGCGGGATTGAAACTCTGGAGCGAGGCTGCGCTTGTGCCTGCCACCAGCAAGTCGCCGTTCGAGAAGTCGAAGTTCGAAAACTGGTTGCTCTGGTCGGTCACCAGGGCCTTGTATTCGTAGCGCAGGCCAAGATTGAGGGTCAGGTTGTGACTTACACGCCAGTCGTCCTGGCCGAAGAAATCGTACTCACCGAAGGATCCCGAGATGTATTCCTGGAAGCCGTTGATCCAGAACTCAGGAAGCCCAAGGAGAGCGTCGGCCACGCTGTTGCCGAGGTTCAGCGTGCAGGACGGCGGCAGGCAGTTGTATTCTTGTGCGAGCCCCTGCTGGGCCTGGGCAGGCAACTGCCCCAAACCGCCCGTAATCAGCCCCGTGAAATCGTATTCGCCACGGATAATGTTGTCCACGGTGAAGTTGCCGCGGTGGACGGAGCGGAGGTCGGCTCCGTAACTGACGGTGTGCGGCCCGATGACCTGGGTAAGCGTGTCTCCTACCTGAAAGGTGTTGACGGCGCCATTTTCGGGCACCCCTTCGTCTGCGCCCAGGCTGTCGTAACCCGAAAAATTGAGATTCGGAACCCCGGTCGCGTTCGGGCCAAAGTTGTTCAGCCCCTCGATGCCCAAGTTTTGCGCGAGCGGGTTGCCGGCATCCTGATTATTCTCCCGGAGCTGCCAGCGGTTGTAGCCGACCTTGAAGTCATTCACGAGCCTGGGGCTGAAAATATGGGTCCAGTCGACTCCCGCCATCTGGTAAGAGTTATGCGCGATGGTGCCGTAGCCCGGAAGTGTGGTGGTGCTTTCCGGCACGGTCCCGGTAGGCAGGAACTCGCGGTCGAAATTCAGGTTGTAACGAACAAACATCGAGTCTTTTTCGTTGAACCGGTGGTCCACGCGGGCGGTGGTGGTGTCGTAACTCACCTCCCGATCCACGAGGCCCGTGTAGTTGGCCGCACCGCAGGACGCGTTCGCGATGTTAGGAGACGGGTATTGATTCACCAGCGCCTGGCCCACCGGGTCCGCTGCCGGCAGCACCTGGTTGATGTTGGTGAAGGGCTGCACCTGCCCCTGGAAGAGGGCCAGCGGATTCAACAGCGCGGTTTGCGTGGAACAGTTCGGGTTGAGCAGATCGCTGAAGTCTCCGCCACGCTCCGCCACAGTCGGGACCAGGAAATTGTCGTAGAAGTCGCGATGCTCCCGCGTGCCTTCGTAGGCCAGGAAAAAGAAGGTGTGATCGTGCCCGTTGTAGGCGCCCGGAACGATCACCGGCCCGCCAATCGTCCCCCCAAACTGATTGCGATGAAAGGGGGCCACGGCGGGATCAAAGAAATTCCGCGCGTCGAAGTCCGTGTTGCGCAGGTAATCGTAAGCGGTGCCGTGAAACTCGTTGCTTCCTGACTTGGTGACGATGTTAACCTCGGCCCCGGCGTGCGCGCCGAACTTGGCCTCATAAACTCCGGTTTCCATCCGGAATTCCTGGACCGAATCAATGGGGGGAGCTACGGTGAACTGCCCGACCCCTACGGAAGTGTCGTCAAGACCGTCGAGCCAGTAGGAGTTCATCGAGTCGCGCATGCCGTTCACGTTGAGAGCGCCGCCGCGATCGCTGATCCGCGTGCCTTCGGTTCCGGGGACAACTCCCGGCACGAGGAGCGCCAGTTCCAGAAAGTTGCGCCCATTCAAGGGCACTTCGGACACCTGCTGCTGATCGATCGTGGTTCCGACGGAAGATGTCTCGGTTTGGACGCCGAGTGGCGAAGCCTCCACCGTCACGGTGGCGGTCTGAACCCCAAGTTTCAGCATGAAGTCCAGGCGGAGATGCTGGTTCACGGTCAGGGTCTCGGGGCCCTGCGCCAACCGCTCAAAACCGCCCTTTTGCGCCGTCAAACGGTAGCGGCCGGGCGGCAATACGGGAAAGGTGTAAGTGCCGTCGTTGCCGGTGACCACCGTGCGCATAAATCCCTTGTCCTGATCAAGGGCCGTTACGCTAGCGCCCGCTATGACAGCTCCGGAAGGATCGGTTATCGTGCCGCTGAAACTGCCTTGGAAGGTCTGCGCCCGGAGGGCAAGGTTCGCGCCGACGAGACAAAGGGACAGTGCCGCCAATCCAAGCCGAAGTGAGACTCTCGCCATTCAATCCCCTTCCATTTCGAGGCTTCCACACTCGATGAAGTTGAACGCAGACGCGCGGCCGCGCCAGTTTGATTGCTCGTGAACTTCCCGAGGGCGAGTGTATGTAGTGCAGGACTCCCGTGTCAAGGCAGAGTGATGGCGGGTAGCGGCCGAGGCCCCTCAATACGCCAGCACGTTCCGGCGCGGCTCTACAAAAAGAGGGGTTGACGGCCTTCCGGAAAGCCGGCCGCTTTCCAGCAGGGCGGCAAAGCCGGGGCCGCAAAGTCACGTTCGCGGAAGAAGGCGCAAAAGAAAGAGTGCGTTTGCGTCGATTTATCGGCGTCGCAGGATCGCGCGGTCGATCGCAGCTACCAAAGGAAGCGCAACGCGAACTGAATCTCCCTCGGATCTCCTGGTCCGCCCGAGGCTTGTCCGGCGATGGGCTGTACGGTGTTGCCGATTACGCCGAAGGTTGTGTCGCTGATATTTCCATCCGGCAGCGAGAAATTCGGCTGGTTCAGGAGGTTGAACATCTCAGCGCGAAACTCGAGCTTCTTCGACTCCGTAAGCTTGAAGTCGCGGATCAGCGAGAAGTCCCACGTAGCCTCTCCCGGTCCGGTCAGAGTGTCGCGGCCCGCGTCTCCATACGTAAACTGCGCGGGAACCGAGAACGCCGACGCCAACGCCCATTGGTTTACGGTCTGGTGGGCCGGGTACACGGCAGCGTCAGGCACAACGTTGGGCCGGTCATTCCCGTCGCCGTTTTCGCTCGGGTTCCCCGAGACGCTGACCGTATAAGGAGCGCCCGACTGGATCATGGCGATGCCGGCGACTTGCCAGTCTTCAATAAGATAGTTAGCCCTTGCATTCCGCAAGTGCGCGATGGAGTGACCGAACGGCAGATTGTAGATGTAAGCGAGCGAGAAGCGCTGGCGGTAATCGAAGTCGGCCCGCCCTTTCTCAGCGGCGATGTCGGCGGAATTCTCCGGAAAGTTGGGGCTGGCATTGGTTCCGAAGTAGGTGGAGTTAGTGTCCAGCGCCTTGCCATACGTGTAAGCGGCGATCACAGCGAGGCCGGCCGTGAAGTGACGTTCCAGTTTGACCTGAAGGGAATGGTAAATGGACTTGCCGGCCGAATCGGTGTACGACTGGCCCAGGAAATCGGGATAAGGCCTCGGGCAGGCGATGGTCCCCTCGACAACGCAGGCCGCCGGATCGGAGTTGTTTCGCTGGTTCGGGTCCCATTCGATCGGCAGGTGCAGCCCTCGAGTGCCGACGTATCCGATATCCAGCAGCCAGGACTGGCCGAGCTGCTGCTGCCAATCGAGAGACCACTGATAGACGGTCGAGTCGTGAAGATTGACGATCACCGGGTTGGACGTGGGAAATAAGGCCCCGGCCAGAGAGGGTGAGGCAAAGAGATTCCGCAGGAGCAGCCCGGTACCGAGCGGCAGCCCACCCGCCGAGGGCGGTGTCTGCAGGGCCGTGAAAACGGCCGTTTCGTTGTCCAGCAGATTGCCTTCGAGCAGGTTAAAGAAAGGCGGGTTAAAGCTCTTCTGGAAGTACAGCTCGCCGGTCATCTGGTCGTAGTAGAGTCCCGCGCCGCCCCGGATCACCGTCTTGTTACTCTTGAAGGGCTGCCAGGCAAAACCGAAGCGAGGGCCAAAGTCGTCGCGGTCCGGACGCTGCAGCCCCCGATTCGCTGAGCTACTGCCAAGATTGAGGGTCCCCGAGGGAACGAATGTACCCAGCGGCGCCCCGGCTGCCGTATTCACCGTACCCTTGAAGCAATCGAGCGTGGCGGCGCTCGTGCCGGATACCAGCAGAGCGCCCGGACTGCCGCAGACGTCGGTGTTGTAGTCGAATCCGCCCAGATGGTTGTATTTGTCGGTGACCGGCGTGTTGTATTCGTAGCGGAGGCCGTAAGTCACAGTCAGGTTCGGGCGCATCTTCCAGCTATCCTGGGCAAAGTAGTCGTACTCGCTTCCCGTACCCGAGATGTATCCCGATGACCCGTCGACCCACGAAGTCGGAAGGCCAAACAGCGCATCCGCCACGCCGTTTCCGAAGCCGCAGGTCGTGGAGGGGCAAAGCGAGAGCAGTTGGGTTTGAACTGACGACGGCAGCGCGGCAAGAACGGCGCCGCCGGTCACCTGGCCGCTGAAGCTGTAATCGGCACGGGCATCGATGTCCTCGTAGAAGTTGCCGCGCTTGATCTGGCGGAACTGGAATCCGTAGGCCAGGGAATGATCCCCATGAATCTGCGTGAGAGTATCGCCGTACTCGAAGGTATTTACGGCCCCCGCCTGGGGGAAGCTGGTGTCGGAGCCCATGCCGTCAAACCCGGCGAAGCCCAGGTTTGGCACTCCGATATCCTGGGGCGCCGTGAGCAGGTTCTTAAGGCCAAGCTCGGAAGCAATGGGATTGCCCTGGTCCTGCGTGGTCCAGTGATACTGCCAGCGGTTGTAATCGAGCTTGGCTTCGTTGACCAGCGTCGGGGAGAACGTATGCGTCCAGTCAATGCCCCCGGCCATGAACCAGTCGTCGCGGAAGGTGCCGAAACCCGGCACTCCGGTCGGCAGTCCGGAAGGCGAGAATTCGGAGTCCGTGGTCAGGTTGTAACGCACGAAGGCTGAGTCCTTTGATCCCCAGCGATGATCGAAGCGGCCCACGTAATCGTTGGTGTAAACCTTCTGCTTCACGACGGCGGTGTAGTTCTCACCGCCCGAGCATTGCGGGACGCTGATGTTCGGCTTCGGGTAGATATTGACCAGACCTTGGCCGACAGGATCGAGCGTTCCGGAGGGAAGCGCGGGCGCCAGCAAAGCGACGTTGTTGTTTGGAACGGTCAACGGCGCGGACGGGTTAACCAGGAGCAGAGGATCCAGCAACACGGTGTTGCCGCTTGGGCAGGTGCCGCCGAGCGTGGGCGGCAGCAACTCGGAAAAATCGCCGCCGCGCTCCGCCATGTCGGGCACGTGGGCCCGGCTGTAGAAGTCGTGCAGGTCCCGCAGACCCTCATAGTTCAGGAAGAAGAACGTCTTGTCGTGGCCGTCGTAGGCGTGGGGAATCGAGAGCGGACCACCGATGCTGGTACCAAACTGGTTGCGATGGAAGTTCGGCACCGTGGGCTCAAAGTAGTTGCGGGCGTCGAGGGCGCTGTTGCGGAAATACTCGTAAAGCGAGCCATGGTATTTGTTGGTGCCCGATTTGGTGACGATATTGATCTGGGCGCCCGCCGAATTTCCGAACTTGGCGTCGTAGACGCCCGTCTCCATCCGGAACTCCTGGATCGAATCCAGGGGCGGCGTGGCCGAATAGGTGCCCACGGCGATGGACGTGTCGCTCATGCCGTCGAGGAGATAGGTATTCATCGTCTCGCGCATGCCGTTCACGTTGATGGAGCCGCCGCGGTTGTTGTTCAACTCCGAGCCCTGAGTCCCGGGCACCACGCCGGGAGTGAAGAGCATCGCTTCCAGGAAACTGCGCCCGTTGAAGGGAAGTTGCTCCACTTTGGACTGTTCGATGGTGGTGCCGACCGAGTAGGTCTGAGTGTCAAGCACGGGCGGCGCCGACTCCACCTGCACGGTCGTGTTCGCTCGCCCAACCTGGAGCCGGACGTCGAGTTTCGCCTGCTGGTCCACAGCCAGCGCGATCGGACCTTCGCTGAACTGGTTGAAGCCCTGCTTTTCAACCGTCACGGTGTAGCGGCCGGGCGGCAGCAGCGGCAGCGTATAGGATCCGTCGTGCGAGGTTACCGTGCTCAGCACGAAGCCTGTGTCCTGGTCCGCGGCGGTCACCTTGGCATCCGGCACGACCGCGCCCGACGAGTCGGTCACACTACCGGTCAAGCTGGCTTTGGATTGCTGTCCCCGGGCCGGAATCACCCATGCCAAGGCAACGAGTGCAACCACTGTTATCGACCACCGATGGCAACGCCGCATGGCACGACCTCCCCCTGGCTTCCTTCGCGCGAGCTGCGGCCCGCCGGCGTCCAGGCGCCAGTTCCGCAAACAGACCCATCCTGATGCGAGTGTAGAAAGATCGGATCACCCGGCAGGCGCGCGAGTGTCGAGCGAACATCCGAGATCTCGGACGCCGGTACGCTCATTCGCGGGCGAGTTTAGTAACGAACCGGGCCGGTGTCAAGCAGGAATCGGGCTGGGTAGTGCTCTAATTGTGTGTTGGTGGAAGGTGGAGGGAGTTGGAGGAAGATGTAAGTTGTTGAAATATCAAGACAACTTCGATTTCTGCCTTTGGAGTGCCTGTTGCCTCAGGGTCTTGATGACTGCCGTCGCCTTTTGAAGCTCGTCCAGAGCCGAACTGTCGAGGTAATCCATCCAAAACGAGACGCCTTTTCCGGCCTCAGACAGCACCGAAGTGATTTCCTGTTTGATCTGTTCGTTTGCCATTCGCTGATCCTCTTTGTCTCACAATCCAGAACGCAAGTTTTTGCCCGTCTTACCCCTCTTGCGGGCGACGTGCCCCTTGCTCTCTGATGCCGCCGTTTCAGTGGCTGCGGTCGGCGCGAGAGTGTGACGCACATTGTCGGCATCCAACACGTTCCGCAACGGACCAAACCGAGCTTCAAATTTATTCATCGACTCCAAGAGGCTTGCGGACATGAACTTCGCAAACTCAGGGGTCATGACAACACAGACCCTGTCCGTTACGATCAGGCCCTCGCCGTCCTCTGTTGGAGTGGTTTCGGCCAAATACAGCCTCATCTCTAGGCCGCCCAATGCCACGTTTGCAGAGTTGATGTACACATTCGGCAGATTTGGCGGACGGACGTGAGTAATACGAGGGGCCTGATCGTCGGGCGGATGCGTCTTTGCTTCTTCTGAATCTGCCATTTTTATCCTCCGCTATTGAATGTCTTCGATAACTTGTCCTTGGTCGAACATGTGAGGCTGAAGCCTAGCCAGCATCGTTAAGGTATCTTCCTGCTCCGGCCTCGATTGGACCATGATCGGGTCGTAAGTGAACTTCTTCCTGATGGCCGACTTGTACTCAAACTTGAAGTAGGTAGAGGATACGCTAATCGACTGATTCTTTTCAGGTTTTTCCAGCGTGATAACCTTCGGTTTCACCTCTGCCGCTCCAACCACAAGTAGACCCCCGTAATATCCTGCTCGCATCCAATCGTTGCTGAAGGCTAGTGTATTACCTTGGGTCACAGCAGCCCCCTTGTTCACGATTCCTTCAACATTCCCGATCCCTCCGCCCGCCACCTGTTTTGACTCCGCGAGGACAGCGCTGGAGCTTAACAACGCCACCGAATCGAGAAATATCTGTCTCGCTGCTATTAGGGGTTCCACATCCGGCAGGGTCTCAGTGACGGCGTCGGCAACACCGGGTATCTCAATCGGATGCTCAGAAAACACAGGGTCAGCTTCAAAAGGTCGCCGTTGCAGTCTGGGGCGCCCGAAATCCTCAAAGTCTTCGACGAGTGTACCGAATTCTTCAAAACTGATTCGCAGCCTCACATCATAGGCACGAGCCAATTTACGGAGCGTGCTGACTGTCCAAGACGAGTAATTCACGTCCTCGATTCGGCAGATAACAGGCTGCTGCATGTGGGATTCCTTCGCCAGCCGACCCTGGCTCCAGCCACGTTGCTGCCTCAGGACGTGGATTTGAGTCGCTACTGACGAGTTAAGAAATTCGTCCGCGTATGCGTGCCGGTACTCCTTGTCCTGAAAATCCTCACGGATTTTTTCTAGGAACTCCGACTTTTTCATGTGCTCGCCTTCTGTTCTTTGAGTCGGCTAGAACCTCTAGCCTTCGATTTTCGGCCTCTTTTGGAGCGTTCGACGGAACATACTCCCAGTCACGTTCCGTTGCGCCGATTAGAAACGTAAACTCTTGGTCGTTTTTGACGGGGCCACGGCAGAGCATAGGTCGCAATTGAACCCGACCCTTGCAGGTCAACTTGTAGGTGTTGGGATAACCCACCAGCGGACCTTCGAGCATATTCGGAAGCAAACCCATTCCGTGCTGTTCAAGTAGGTCGATCTTGGAATTCAGCTTTCCGAGATAACCCTTTTGGAGCCCAAGAGTCCACTTCTTGAACTCGTTTTCGCTGCGCGCATTGACGTAGTCGAATAACTCCCACGCCATAAGGCTATCACAAAAAAGTTATGAAGAGAAGAGAATGCCGCTTGACTACCGATAGCAATTTTGTTATATATCTTACGTGCTTGAAAACAAGGACATTGCGGGCGTGAGGGAAGGTTCCCGCCGGTGTCGGCTGGCGACATACGGCAGGGGGTTCGACTCCCCCCACGTCCACACGGTGACGGTAGCTCAACTGGTAGAGCGCCCGATTGGTAGTCGGGTACATGCGGGATCATGCCCCGTCCGTCACCCTCACTTAACGCCCCGCCGTCAGTTGGTAGCTGGCAACGGGGCCTGCCCTCGGGCCGAAGCCAAAGAACAGGGTTGTGACACCGCTGTCATTTTGGCTCTGACGCCCGAAGAAAGCAAGGGTCAAAATGACGTGCCACAACTGCCGAACGGAGTGCCGCAAGTTTGGGAAGACCCGCAAGGGTCAGCAACGCTATCGCTGCTGCCAGTGCTTCAAAACTTACTCTGAGCCGCGCAACGAGCATCTAGGCGGCATGTATACCCCGCCTGAGACGGTCGAATCCATCGTGACCCTCTTCGTCGAGGGTTGCTCTGTTCGCTCCATCGAGCGAATTACAGGGGTGCATCAAGTCACGATTCTCAAGATTCTGGCGCTCGTCGGCCAACGCTGCGAGCGGCTGTTAGAGCGGACAATCCGCAACGTTCCGGTGAAGGACGTTCAGTGTGACGAGATGTGGGGATTCGTATACTGCAAGGAAAAGCGCAACGTGACCGCCGATCCCGAACACGGAGACGCCTATTGCTTCGTCGCCATCGAGCGGAACAGTAAGCTCGTCCTGACGTGGCACCTCGGACGGCGCACGGCGCTCGATACAGCGATTTTCATTGAGAAGTTGAACGGAGCGGCGGACGGTCACTTTCAGATCACGACAGACGGCTTCTCGCCCTACGTGGACGCCATCCTGACGAGCCTCGGAACGCGGGTCGATTTCTCACAACTCATCAAGGTCTATGCTGCGCCAGCCGAAAACGAAACCCGCTATTCGCCAGCCAGAGTGGTGGAAGTCATCGCAAAGCCAGTATGGGGCCAGCCGGATTCCGATCGGATTTGCACGTCGCACGTCGAGAGACAAAATCTCACGATGCGAATGCACATCAGAAGGCTCACGCGCCTGACCAATGGCTTCTCCAAGAAACGGGCCAACCTGAAGGCAGCGATTGCGCTACACTTTGGCTGGTACGACTTTTGCAGACGGCATCAAACGCTTCGCATGACCCCGGCAATGGAAGCGGGAATCACGGATCACATCTGGACAATCAGGGAGCTAATCGGAGGATAACGACAAAATGGTCAAGAGCAGAAACATCGTCCTTCAAAAAGTTGAAGGAAGCTCATACCAGCGGATGCGGTGTTCGCGTTGCGGCACTGAAAAACTCATTATTGAATACGGCCCGCTCAGAAGGTACTTGGGCAAGAGGCAGAAGGGGTTCTTTGCGATTTGCCCAACTTGCCCAGATTGGAAGAGCCGCATTACTTCTGGGCATCGCAAGTGAGCACCAACACACAATTAGAGCACCACCTCGGGCTGCATCCGGGTCAGACTCAAAAGAAGGCCTTATCCGAGTCCAGCAGCAAGGTGACCGGGCCATCATTGACGAGTTCGACGTACATCATTGCCTGAAACTGGCCCGCCTCAACGCGCACCCCGAGACCGCGCAACTGATCGAGGAAGGCCTCGTAAAGCGGGCGAGCGGCACCGGCCTCGGCCGCCCGATCGTAGCTCGGGCGCCTCCCCTTCCGGCAATCTCCGTAGAGGGTGAACTGCGAAACGCACAAGACGCTGGCGCTCGGACCAACGTCAACGAGCGCCCGATTCATCCTCCCGTCGGCATCGTCAAAGACCCGGAGATTCACGATCTTCTCAGCCAGGTATCGCCCCGCTTCCGGCGTGTCTTCCTTCGCGATCCCGAGCAACACCAGCAGGCCGGCGCCGATGCGTCCGACCAATTCGCCGGCCACCCGAACTTCCGCCCGGCTCACCCGTTGTACGACGGCGCGCATTGATGAACTCAGAGCCCGACGGGGGATCCCGATCGTGATCGTATAGCCTACCCAGAAGACGAGCTGCGGAAAGAAGCCGAGCCTCAGATAGCCCCCATCACCAGGCATCCGCCTGCCTGACCTCGAGTCCTCGGGCCTAGGCTGCCTGGGCCACTACCCTGCCCCGCCCGGAGATCGCCAGTATCACGCCTCCCACCAAGGCCCCAATGATCATCGTGTAAGCAATCCAGAAGATGAATTGGGGGACGAGCGCGATGGCGACGTACTTACCGAGAAAATCAGTGGGGCCGGCGTATCCCGGCGGCAAAGCGTCGTAGTGCGTGCCCCAACCGCCGCGGATGGCGTAGAACATCACGATGGCCACCGGCACGCGCGCCGCAAAGGCATATGCCAGCAAAGTCTTAGCGAACGTTCCCCAAGCCATAAACTGGATCATCGCCGCCGCCACCATCAGCAGTTCGCCCGCCAGCACCTTTCCGGAGAACGCCCCGGGGCTGGATTGGAAGGCTACCACGCTGCCCCCAACTACTACGAGCAAGCCGACCACAGCGAAAAGGATCACTTTGCCGCTGCCTGAAGGGCGCTCACCGGCGGCCGCGAGCTTCCAGGCAAAGTAGGGACCGAAGATGAATGGCAGCCACGCAATCCCGACGATAGCGCCGGCACCACCCGCGTTCGAGTTGAACAACACGCTGTTCCAGTGGTGCAGCTCACCCCAAAGCCGCAGAAGGGTGATGCACAGTGTAATCACGACCGGACCCATGATCAGACGCGTGATTCTTACCGAACCGTTCTCTGACATTTGAATCCCCCTTGGCGAGAGTTTTCTGGAAAAGCACCCCGGCGACGCGTGCCGCCGGGACGCTCGCATTGTAGTCTATCGGTCCTCGGCGCGCCATAGGCTCAGCGTGGCGGCGCCCCCGTCAGTTGAAATGAATATTGCAACGGCAACCCTACGACCGCGGGAATCGCGACCGCTTACAGAGCCGGCAGGCCCTTCCTGCTACGCCTCCGCTTCGCTCACTGCGCCGGAGCTGTGTCCGGTCAAATAGTAGTGCATCGTGGGAGTGATGATGAGGGAGAGCACCATGGAAATCAGGATGCCGCCGATCACCGCAATCGCGAGCGGACGCAGCATCTCGGAGCCTTGGCCGAGCCCAAGCGCCAGGGGCAGCATTCCCGCCACCGTGGCGAGCGCCGTCATCACGATGGGCCGCAAGCGCCGCCTTCCGGCTTGCACCATGGCTTCGCGCGGTGAGAAACCGGCGGCGCGGAATCTCTGGTCGGCATCGAGCAGCAGAATGCCGTTTTTCGCCACAATTCCCACCACCATGATCAGGCCCATGAAAGAGGAGATGTTGAACGTTGTCCCGGTGATCAGCAAAGCCAGAAGGACGCCTGAGGTGGACAGCACGGCGGAGGAGAGGATCGCGGCCGGCGCCGAGAACTGGCCAAACTCGAACACGAGCACGAGAAAAACCAGCACCAGGGCCAGCAACAGCACCTTCAAAAGATCGCGAAAAGACTGTTGCTGCTCCTTGTATGTGCCGCCGTATTCCACGCGGATGGAGGCAGGCAGATGAAGCGCGGCGACGGCATTCTGCACAGCGGCGACCCCGCTGCCGAGGTCGAGGCCTTCGAGACGCGCCGTCACCGAGACCTCGCGCTGGAGATTATCGCGGGTGATTTCGGTCTGACCCGGCAGCTGCCTCACCGACGCCAGCGCGCCGAGCGTGGCGGTCCCGCCGGTCGAGCTCACAAGCATGGTGTTCTCGATCGATTCAAGTGACGAACGATTCGCTTCCGGAAAACGGACGCGCACGGTGTACGAGCGGCCGTTCGCCACGACGGGCGTGAGGGCGGGTTCGCCCTCGAGAATCGCGGAGGCGTCGGTCGAGATCTCTTCCGGGGTGAAGCCGGCGCGCGCGGTCGCTTGCGGATCCACCTTGAAGACCACCGCCGGACCGCTCATGGTGTTGTCGATGCCGTTGGCGACGTCGACCACCGGGTGCTTACCGCCGACCTCAACCTTGCCGATGGCCTCGGCCACTTGCGGCGCCCACTGGGCAAGCAGGCCGGCATCCGGGGAAAACAGCTTGATCTGGATCGGCTGCGGCGCGCCGGTCAGGTCTCCGATCATGTCTTCGAGGACCTGGTGGAAGTCGACATCGCACTCCGGCTCCGCCTGGGTCACCTTGGTGCGAATTTCGTCCATAATGTCGTCGATGTCGCGGCTGCGGTTCGCCTTCAGCTTCACCGAGATGTCGCCGGTGTTGGCCTCCGTGACCGCAGCCAGGCCTAGCTGCAGCCCGGTGCGGCGCGAGGTGGTTTCGACCTCGGGCACGGCTTGTATGATCTTCTCGAAGTGGGTGAGAACCCGGTTGGTCTCCTCAAGCGAACTGCCCGCCGGCATCACGTAGTCGAACACGAAGCCCGCTTCGTCCATCTTCGGCAGCAAATCGGTTCCAAGAGCGCGGTAGCACAGGAACGAAACCACAATCAGGCCGCCACACAGCCCCGCGAGCCAGACAGGATGCTCGAGGGTGCGGCGCATCCACCGCTCATAGAATGCGATCACCTTGCCGAACGCCCCGCGCATCGAGGCGTCTTCGGCCGCCATCAGTTTGCTCAGTTGATCGGCGCTGTCCTCCGATGGAGCGGAAAGTTGGGTCGCGGGCTGGGCGGGGCCGGCTTCCCTTTCGCGGCGGCGCAACAGATAACGGCTCAGGTTCGGCGTCCAGACCAGCGCGAGGGCAAGCGAAGTGAACAGAGAAACCGCCATGGTGATCGCCAGGGCGCGAAAGAATGTGCCCGTGACGCCGGTGATCGAGATCAGCGGCAGAAACACCACCACCGGGGTCACGGTGGAACCGACCAGCGGAGCGGAGATCTCATTCAAGGCGCTGCGAATGGCTTCGATGCGGCCTTCCCCGGCATCGCGATGCAACACGATGTTTTCCACCACCACGATGGCGTCGTCGATCACCAGGCCGACCGCCGCTGCGAGGCCCCCGAGCGTCATCAGGTTGAAACTCTGGTTCAGCAGCTTGACCGCGATGAAGGTCACCATGAGCGTTATGGGAATCACCAGGCCTGCCACCAGTGAGCTACCCCAATCGCGCAGGAAAAGCACCAGAATGATCGAGGCCAGAATCAGCCCGATCAGAATCGCGTCGCGAACGCTGGTGATGGATCGCTCCACCAGTTCCGATTGGTCGTAGAACGACATCACCCGGACGCCCGATGGCAACTCGCGGCGTATGTTCTCAATCTCGGCCTGGACTTCCCGGGCTACCTCAACCGTGTTCGAGCTCGGCTGCCGGTTGATGTTCAGCAACACTGCCGGCTTGCTGTCGGCCCTGACCAGCGTGTAGACCGGCGCCACGGAGGGGCTCACGCTGGCAACGTCCGCGATGCGAACGGGCGAACCCGCGCTCGTCTCCTTGATCACGATCTGGCCGATTTGCTCCGGGGTCTGCGCCTGACCGCTGACGAGGGCGAGGAAAAGCTGGTGGTTATACGGCAACAGGCCCGGCGAGTCGACGAGGTTCGTGCGCCTCACGGCCTCAAGCACGTCCGGCACCGTCACCCGTGCGCGGAGAAGGGCAGCCGGGTCTGGGGTGATCTGAAATTCCGGCTGCTCACCGCCTTGCACGAGAACCAGGGAAACGCCGTTCAGCCGGTTCAGGCGCGGCTTGATCTCGTATGTGGCCAGGTCCCAGAGCTCTGCTTGCGAAAGGCGGTCGGAGGTGAGGCTGTAGCCAAGAATGGGGAAGCTCGCGAAGCTCAGCCGATGTGCGTCAATCTGGGCCGTTGCTGGAAGCTGGGCCTGAACGCGCGCGAGCGCGGCGTTTACGCGCTGAAGAGTAACCGTCATGTCCGCGTTCCAGTCAAAATTCAGGTCGACTTCGGCAGACCCGCGGCTGGTAATGGACTGCACTTCCTGAAGCCCCTCGACGCTGTTGACCGCCTCCTCCACCAGGCGGGTGATCGAAACCTCCATCTGGTCGATCGGCATCACGCCGTTGTCAACGCTCACGATGATGCGCGGGAAATTGGTCGACGGGAAAACCGCGATCGGAATCGTGAAGGCCAGGTACGCCCCCACGGCCGCCAGGGTAAGGGTCAGGAAGACGATCGGCGTCGAGTGGCGCGTGACCCAGTGGGCGGATTCCGGTTGCCGGCCCGCTGCCTGCGCCTCAGCGTCATTTCTGGTCGGGATCTGCATCCTTGCCGGGACCCTGATCTCCGCCCTCGTCCGAAGACTTGGGCGCGACGATAAGCAATCTGGTTCTGGCCAGCACGTCCGGGTCTTCCTGGGCGATCTCGAAGGCGCCCTGAGTAACCACCCGATCGCCTTCCCGTAGACCCTCGGTGATCTGGAGGCGGTCACCCTGGCGGATGCCTGTCTTGACGGGCTTCTGCTGGGGTTTCCCGTCGGCGCCCGCCAGGATCACCGAGGTGCTGCCGTCCCCGGCCGTGACCAAGGCCGCCGCCGGGATCACCAGGGCGTCCTTCACTTTCCCGGCCACGAAGGTCACTCGGGCGCTCGTGCCGGGACGCAGCCTGCCGTGCGGATTAGCGGCTTCCGCCCACACTTCCACCGTGGTGCTGTTGGGATCGAGGGCTGGGCTCACCAGGGTGACCTTGGCGGGGATTTCGTCGCCCACGCCGCCGACAGCCAGCGTCGCTTCGTCACCGACCCTGAGAAAGGCCGCTTCCTGCTGAGCAATGTGCGCGCGTGCCACGATCCGCGAAAGATCCATAACCGTGATGAGCGGAGAACCGGCGGCTGCCATCTCGCCGGGATAGACCGGACGGTCCGTCACGACGCCGTCGATCGGGCTTCGTACTTGCGCGTACGCCAACTGCGCCTGGGCCGCCTCATAGCGGCCTTTGGCCGCCTGGAGCTCACCTTGCGCCGCCTGCTGTCCATCGGCGTTCCCGAAGCTTCGCAGCGAATCCAGATGCTTCTGAGCGATCTCATACTGGCCTCGCGCTTGCGCGAGCGCCAGTCCCGCATCATCCAGGTCCTTTCTCGGGATGGCGCCTTGCTGATAAAGCGACTGGCGATTGTCAAAAATCTTCTGCTGAGCGTCAAGACCTTTGTGGGCCGCATCAAGGTCCAGTTGAGCCTTCTGCATCTCTTCGGGCAGGCCCGACCGCATGGCCGTCTGATAGGTGGCCTCGGCCTGCTGATAAGCGCCCTGATTCTCGGTCACCGCCGCCGCCAGGTCCCGGCTCTCCAGTTCCGCGAGTAGCTGGCCGGCGCGCACCCGGTCTCCGCGCTCTACGTAGAACTTGCTCACGGGCGCGCTGATCTTGGGCACGATGGCGGCCTGGCGAAACGGATAAAGCGTGGCGTCGGATGTCACTTCGCGCGCAATCGTATCCCGCTGCACGGCCGCCACCTGCACGGTCATGGTCGGCGCCGGCGCGGCAGCGTCCTTGCCGGAGCAACCCCACAGGCTCAGAGCACCCAGGACGGCCACAGCGGCGGGTGCGGCAATCGGCCGTGGCGAAGTGTGCAGAAGACTCGGCATCCCCTAAAAGTTCCCCGTCATCGTTTGCAGCTCGGCCAGAGCGAGTCGAAATCGCGCCTGGCCGTCGTCATAGGCATTGCGGGCCTGCGCCAGCGTGCTCTCGGCATCCACGACCTCCAGCGCCGTGGCCTCGCCCGCCTGGTAACGCAGCAAGGTCAGGCGCACACTCTCGTCAGCCAGCGCCGCCGAATGACGCAGGCGGTCTACCGCCGCGCCCGAGACTCCGGCCTCGTTATAGGAGGAGTATAGATCACGCAGCAGCTTCCGCTGGGCCGAAGTCAGCTCCACCTTCGCCTGTTGCCGCCTCCACTCCGACTGGCGGAGCTTGCTGTGCAGCGCACCCCAGTCCCAGACCGGGAATTGCAGGCTCAGAGTCACAAACTGGCCGAGATTGTTCTGCTGCAGGTTCCGCGCGTCAGCCGCGGCCCCGCTCACCTCGCCGCGCAGAGCGAATTCGTTCGCCTCAAGGCCGTAGTCGGCGTCGATGCTGAGCACGGGCAGAAAGCTCTGGTGCGCCGCGGAAACGTCCGCGTCGGCGACGCGCAGCGCCTCAATAGCCACCCTGAGATCGGGATTAGCGTGCTGCGCCATTCCGCTCACATCTGCGAAAGACGGCAGAGCCGGCGCCTGATCGAGGTCGTCCACCGCGGTGAAGTTCTCGTTCAGCGTGGGAAACAGGAGCACCGCGAGATTCAAGCGCGCGTCCTCCATCGCAAGCCTCGCCTCCTCGAAGGCCTGCTGCTGCTGTTCGAGCTGAAGCTCCGCCTTGATCACGTCGCTGTGCGCGGCCTCCCCACCCTGCTCCCGTTGCTCCGTGGCCTTGCGGAACTGCGACGCCTGATCGCGGCTTTGCTGGGCGGTCGAATACTTCCGCTGCGCCACCAGCAACCCGTAATAGTACTGCGTAACCGTGACGGCAAGCCCCCGCGACGCAATCTCCGCCCGCGCCTGTGCCAACGACTCGGCGGCCGACGCTCGCCGGTATCCGTTCAGCGTAAACAGGTTCGACGAGAGTTCCTGGTGAACCACACCCCAGGCTCGATACACATGCACTCCGTCATTCGTCACGAAGCGGCCGGTCTGTAGAACGCTCCCTCCCGTTGTCAGCAAGTCCTGGGTGGTGGAACTGACTGCGGGCAGGAGCGCGGCGCGCGCCTGGATGCGATCCTCGTGGGCGTTGCGCGCGTCAGTGACGGCCGCGAGGTAGGTCGCATCGTTCTGGCGCGCACGCTCGAGCGCGTCCTTGAGCGTGATGGTGAGCGGCGCGGCCTGACCCGCGGCAGCAGGTTGCGCGAGCTGAATTTCGGGCGCCGCGGGCGACTCCCAGGCAGATGTTCCCGTCATCCGGCTGCCTTCAACCGGCGAATCGGATCCCGTTGTCTGCCCGGCAGCCTGCCGGAAGCAGGCGGCGCAAAGCAAAAGCAAATTGACTGCCAGGGCCAAGCTGCGGCGCCCGCTCACTGATGTGAACATTGCCAACTCCTCCCTGGCTGACGGGTTCCGCGACTCTTGGCCAGCCTGGAACAAAGATAACTGTCTGCAGCGCCGCCTCCGATGAAATGGCGATTAATTTATGTTAAGGCACGCGCGTCAAGCCCTGGGCCGATGCGAAAGCGCGTCGAGCGTAGCCTGGCTATGCCGGCCCTGGCTGGGTCGCGCGTCGAACGGCGCCGGGCGATCCAAGAACTCCGAGGCGCAGCAACTGCAGCCACAGCGCCAACGCGAGCAGAAACAGGGCCGCTGCCGAAACCGACCAAACCCCGTAAGCGGTCTGCAGGACGAGGTACCAGAGGATTCTCCAGCCCAGGTAGACCTCGCGGCCGAAGAAGTAGAGCAGGAGGACGAGCGGCACAGCTCCGAGCAGCAGCAAAGCGGCGTTCGTCGCCCGCGAGGCCCACCCCGAAGGCCGCTGGAGCAGCATGAACGCGTAGGCGAGCGGACCCAGGAAAAACCACATGGCGAAAGGGTTGAGGTACAGCGCCCAGACCACCAGGATAAAGAGCCAGACGCAGAAGATGCGCTTGGATGTCGCGAAATCGTGCGGAGCGGACGGCAGAAACAAACGCAGAATCCGCACGATGATGTATCCCATCAGCAGCACGCCCAGAAGCGGAATAAAGACCTGCAACGGCACATTGTAGAGGAACGGATCCTTGGCTGTGGCGGGGTAGAGTTCGTAACGCGTCAGCACGCCGGCGGAAGTCAGCCCGTAAAGCGCACCGAGTACAGCAAGCAGCGGTACCAGGTACAGCACCGGCCTCAGGTACGTTCCCACCGGATGCTCCAGGCGGTCGTCTTCGTAATTCAACGTCGCCAGCACGCAGGCAAGCATGAAAGGAACGAGGCCGAGCGTCTGCAGCCACTCGACGGAATTGCGATCGAGCCATCGGCCGCCGGTGAGGCTGAGATACTTCACCTCCGGAGGCGGTGGCGGCTCCACCTTGTCGAGCGTCGCAAAGGCCTGCTCAACGGTTGCCCCTACCATCTGGAAGGTGCTGGGCTGGAAGTTCTCGAAGACATCCTGCACCGAGTGGTAGCGCGCGCGCGCGCCCGGGTCATCCGCCGTGCTGGTGGAAAGGTTGATGGCCGGGATACCGACGCGCAACAGAGGTCCCTGGTCCTGGGCCGACACCTCGACCGAACGCTCGATCCACTCCTGAAGCGGCGTCGGGCCGTCAACCTGCACGCCTTGCAGATCTCCCGATTGGTGGATCAGCTCCCGCAGCCAGATCGGCGAGTAGCCTCCGCTCTGTCCTTCGCAGCCCATCGCGACCGCTGTGGGCCGCCCTTGCGTCAGGTAGTCGATGGAGATCACGGCCAGCGTCTGGCGTGTATGGAAGAAGCCCCGCAGGGCGCGGGATCCGATCATGCCCCATTCTTCGGCGTCCGTGGCGGCAAAGATCAGGTCGCGATGGTGCGGCTGATTGCTGAGGACGCGCGCCAGCTCGAGCAGCGTTCCCACTCCCGAAGCGTTGTCTTCGGCAGCCTGGTGCGATGTGAATTGGCTGTCGTAATGTGCGATGATGGCAACGGACTCGCGGACCTCGCCCGGCCGTTCCGCCACCACGTTCTGACCTTCAACCCGCTTGCCCGCCAGCCACATGTTGAACAGGTCGCCCGACACGTTGTATCCCATCTTCTGAAACTCGCCTTTGAGATACTCGGCGGCGCGGCCGGCGGCAGGCGTCCCGGTCACGCGGTCGGGATAATTCTCAGCCAGGATCCGCGTGTATTCGAGCGCAGAGGCAGGATCGAAACGGGGCGTGATGCGGTCAAGCGGCAGGGAGCGAGGCTGGTGCAGGCCGAGCGCGATCATCAAGCCCATCAGCGGGAGCATCAGCAGGCCGCAGATCAGCACCAGCGCTCTTTGGTTGGGCCTCAGCATGCTTAGAAACTCACTTCCGGCTGGTCCGAGCCGCCGCCGCGCGGAGCTTCCTGAGTGCGGAAGAAGTGGTTTAGGGGAATCCGGCCCGGCCCGATCGGATAGGCCTTTTTAATCGCTTCAGCAACATAGGCCTTGGCGAGCACCACGGCGTCCGCCATGGGGCGTCCGAGGGCAAGATTAGCCGTGACGGCGGAGGAGAAGGTACATCCCGTCCCGTGAGTGTTGTCGGGCTTCAGGCGGTCGCCGGCAAACACCTCCAGTCGCGCGTCCTGCGCGAAGATGTCCACGGCCTTATCGAGATGGCCCCCGGTGACCACAACGGCGCGCGCGCCCATGGCAAGCAGCCGGGCGGCTGCGGCCTTCATCTCATCCAGGCTCTCGACCTTCAATCCGGTAAGCAGCGCCGCTTCGGACAGGTTCGGCGTCACCAGGCTTACTTGCTTGAGGAGTTGGTCTCTCAGGAGCTCGAAACCGGATTCGTCAATGAGCGGCGCGCCGCTCGACGATCGCAAGACAGGATCGAGCACGCAGACACTATCCGGATACGACTGCAGGAATTCGCTCACCACCTTGCCATTGGCGCGATTCGCCAGCATCCCGATCTTGATGGCTCGCACGCGGCCATCCTCCATGAGCGATTTGAGGGAGTCGTGCAGGAGGTGAGGAGCCACCGGGTGAATGGAATGCACCCCCTCGCTGTTCTGAATGGTCAGCGCGGTAATCGCCGCCACACCATAGCAGTTGTGGGCTGAGAAGGTCTTCAGGTCGGCAGTGATGCCTGCGCCGCTCGAGGGATCGAATCCCGCGATGGTCAGAATCACCGGAACATGGTTCGTGGGCGGGGTCGCGGCCGTGGCTCTCGCTCCGTGGTCGGGTCTCGCATACCGTAAGTGCGATTATAGGGGTGAGCGGGCGGCTGTCAACAGATTTCAATGTGAACGCAGGCGCATAGTTTCAAAGCGCGAACCGAAAAGAGGAAGACGGGATGCGGACAAACCGGACCGGCGCCCGGTCGGAACATTCAGGCAGCGCGGCTGCGGTATTTCTTCAGGCAGTCCTCGGAGCAGAAGTGGAGCGTTTCGCCTCCCTTTTTCAACCGATGCGAAAGCTCAGTGGAGACGAACATGCCGCACTCCGGATCGCGCACCATTTGGCCGCCGGCGCTCGTTGCCGCAGGATCGCCGGCGGGTTTGCGAGCTCCAGGCGTCGCCCGGGGCGCGAAGAAATGCCGCAGCGCACCATAGAGCATGCGCAGTAACATCAGCGCAAAGAGCGCGTCCAAAAGGTAGCCGACAAATTCTCCCATAAAATCATCAGAGGGCGGGCCCCGCGAGCGGGATGCATCGCCCATTCAGCCGGAAGCTCTTGCTCCCCTTCTCAACGAGCCCGGGAAGGCGTGTTCGCTTCGTCGTCCAGCTGCTTCTTCAAGTCATCGAGCTTCGGATAGCCTGGATTCAGCCGGTACAAGGTGTCATATTCCTGGCGGGCGGCCTTGTAGTCGTGCTTCCCCTGCAGGTTCACTACAATCAGGTTGAAAAGCGTTGGCTGATGGCCGGGCTCAACCGCCAACGAGTGATGGAACTGTCTTAAGGCGTCGTCAAACCGTCCCACGTTGAAGTAGCAGGTACCGAGGTCCGTGCTGGCGTTGACGTTTCGGGGATCAAGCGCCACGGCCTTCTCATACCACGTGATGGCTTGCTGGAAATCACGCTGATCGTAGAGGTAGTCGGCAAGCTTGAGAGGCGGACCCGGGTCTTGCGGGTTGGCTGCGGCCTGCTGCTCCTCAGCCTGGATCTCCGGACTGGTGTCGATGGGCGGATGTCCCGGCGGCAGAGCGCCTCCCCCCGCAGAGGCATCGGTCGCGGCCCCGGAAGAGGCAGCGGCGGCAGTGGGATCGGCCTGTGCGGCTCCGGCGTTGGTAGTCTGCGACTTGAAAACGTAGCCGGCCACGAATCCTACGCAGAGGAAGACAAGCGCCGTAATCAGATTAGTGGCAAGCGACGGGTCGAGCCCCTTCCGCGCGACTTGCGCCGGGCCTGTGGATTCCTTCCTCGCGGGTTTCACCGGCAGGGATAACTCCTTCCCACAAAGTCTATCGCCCGTCGCCGCGGCGGGTCAAGCGAGACGCCTCCGTGCAGCACCTTCTCAGGCTCTCAGTTTGTGGTCCGCATTCTCTTCCGACCTGATGAACTGACGCCTCAAACTACTAACACCTCCCGGTTGGGTTCAGTTGGCTTCGCGTTCGGTTCGGTTTTCGCCGATTTCTCGTTATTTTGCTGATTACAAAGAACTTCTTGGCTTCGCTTCCCGTATTTTCGATAGGGGGGAGGGGGGTGCCCCATTTCCTCGCCGCAGGTTGCCTTTCTTGTTCCGATTTGTTGATTCCGCTGGACTTGTCCAGTTCACGTCCCACCTTTCTCACCGGAGAAACTCATTTTGACCGCAGTCAGCCTTCCGGGGCTCTGGCGCGGCTACCCCTGACGTGCGCTCGGTCTCATTTTCGACGCTCGAAGACGTGAATCTCCCGAAAACGCGGGCGAGAACACCCGTACTAACTGACCCCACTACCGGCCTGGTTTTCACACCGGCTATTAGGTACTGGTGTCATTTCAACAATCTTTGGCAGAGGACGTGCTGGAAATATTGGGTTTGAATTGCTCGGCGCTTCCGGTGTACCCTTGCGGAAGAACGGAGGGTTTTGACCGTATGGGTACGACGACGAACACGGAAGCTTGGGCGCAGAGAATAGCTGAAAACATTTTGTCTGATGAAAGGGCTAAGGCCACGGCTAACGAGAGGCTGGCTGACGAGCACCGTCTTAGGAGGCAACTCGTTCCCAAGCTCTGGCACGAACTTAGGGAAAATCTGATCGAGAGGTGCAAGGCGATCAACGAGGCTGCCGGTCGTGAAATCGCAGTTTTCGAGGTTTGGCCCAACACCGAGGCCAGCATAAGGACCACGGACAAGCCCAGGCGTCTGCGGGTTGAGTTCAATGCCGATGCTCAACGGGTTTATTACGAGTGTGGGTCTGGGAAGGGCGAATATCTTTTCAGGCTCAATGAGGACACGTCCGTCGTTTTCGTGACGCCCTATCATCTACCGTTCACTGCGGCTGAGGTTGGAGAATCTCTGATGGAAAAACTCTTTCAGTCTCAGTTTTGAAAAGACGCTGGTCAACGTCTCTTAGAAACCAACGAAACGAAGACAATCAGCGCGACGATTAACCCGATGGCGCAGACCGTCTCAAAAGCTTCCCATGCTGTAGGGCGTCCCTCGAACAGAGGTCTAAAGACGGATCGACCCACAAGAACCAGAATCGAAATTCCGATGATCGCAGCAACGCCAAACCGTGTTGCCTTCTTCTGCTCTGCGATGCGTTCGGCGTCGGATTTCATGCGGGATCAGTGAGAGAGGGCGAAAGCCTGAGAGGCCCAAAGGCGGAGTGGCCGGGACCTCCCAGGCGATTGAAGCACAGGCGTAATCGGAACGACCCTGCCAGCACCGAACTGCGCTAGGCGTCGAGGACTTAGGGGATACCCCCGAAACACGCCCACCCGATCAGGCTTGCTCCAAGGCGATTCTATCGCCGGGAGCAGCCAGAATGCAAAGTCAAGACGATCTCTCTCGGGCCTCCGAGAACGTCAACACCGTTCCTGCGGGCAATCGAATCTCCACCTTCGGGGATAGGCCGACGAACGTTGTTGATAACTCGCAGTCCCGCAGCTTAACAGAACCTCTGAGGCCGGATTCTCCGACGATCTCAAGCACTACTGAATCGGAACGTGGACCCAAGGCCGCGACCGATGAAACGTTGAACTGGTCAGCCGCAAAGCTCATGATTAATGGCCGTCCAGATTCCTTCCAGTTCATCAAAATGGACATCGCGTCATCGCCAGAAGAAGTCATTTTCGTCCTCGAAGCTGAGAATTTTGGAATCGAACACGCGGTGACTGCTGCTCGGGCTTTTCATTGGAAATGCGAGCGTCCCCTTGAAGTGATAAGGAAGCTGACGGGCAAGGATTTTAGCCTCGAACCTTGCCCGTCGCAACCGAGTTAAGCGGCCCATTCGCGCCGGTTCGCTGTGAGCAAATCGGCCAGCGTCCAGACCGACGACGCCAAGCCCGATTCCATAGCGGGCGTGACGCGCAGGGTGTAATGCACCCGGCAGAAGTTGTAGTGTGCGAAGTGAAGCGCAACCTGGGCCTTGAGGTTGTCGAGCTTCTTGGAGGCCGCGTTGGTCAATCTCGTAAACCTTCGCATCTGCATCCTCATGGTGAGGTTCTGGCGCTCGATGTGACTGGTTGAGATGTGCTTCCAGTCGGGATCTCCCATAACGCGGGTGGGCATCGCCGAGACCACCTTTGCTGGCCCGTACCACGCTGGCCCCGCGCTCTCGGCCCTGTCGCCCCCCGTACATCTTCACCAGCACGCCGTAGTCGATATCAGACCCGAAGTTGTCCTCGACGGCCATCAGGAACGGCCGGAAGCCGTCCGTGGTCAGTTGCACCCGGTTGGCGAGTCGCGTCTTTAGATCGGCCATGAGGTTGAACGCGTTAGGATAATCGCGCTTGCCGACGAGGTGCGAAATCACCAGTTTGGTGTCCGAGTCCATCGCCACAAAGACGTACTGATCGCCGGTTTCGCGCGGGTGCTCGGCGGTCTTATGCTTCTCTTTCAGAAGCAGGTACGTCCAGATTTCATCGACCTGTATCCGCTTGGCGTGAAGGTGGCGCACCCGCTCGTTTAGAAGTCTGCCGCAGGCATCGCCTACGCGCAGCAGGACGCGCATAACGGTCTTGTGCTCGACGCCGACGATGCGCGAAGTCGCCCGAATCGAGTTTCCCTCGACCAGGGCGTTGACGATTTGAAGCTGCTTCTTGAAAGGTAGGACGTTCATATCTCCTCCATTTGCATTAATTTGGGTGGAACCGTGGCGGGGGGGGCTTTCGCCCCTTGCAAATGGCGGAGGACGGGCGTATAAACAAAAAGGGTGCTCGCTTCTCACAGGGCGTCACTCAGCTCTTGGGCCTGCCGCTGTTACAAGCAGCGGCAGGCTCTTTGATTTTTCAGTACTTCTGCTTCAACGAAACGAACTTAACGCGCTTCTTAACTCTCACTGCAAACACCTTGGGATGGGCACGGAGGCAGGCTTCAATGGCCTGTCGGCTCGTCTTAATACCAGTCGCTTCCAGAAACTCGACGATCTCCCTTAGTCGGGCCTCGGGCACGAAGCGCAGGAACTGTTCGACGGCCTCCCACAGTTCAAGTTCGCTCCGTAACTCCTCGGTTTCCCTGTCCTGTTCTCCTAGCGGAATCGGCCCGGTGCCAAGTAGGGCCTTCAGTTTCTCGCTAGAGCGCTCGTGGGCGCTCAACTGGTTCTGAAGGTCAAGGTGGCGGTTGTAAGCGGCGCTAAGGCCCGCCATCTCGCCGACGATCCGCTTAGACTCCTGATCGTCATGCTTGATGCGGTTCTCGATCGCCTGAATCAGCGCCTCTGCTCTCATGCCGAATATAGCTTCCAACTTCT
>DASZIG010000121.1:0-56537 GCA_035949375.1 Terriglobia bacterium
GCTTGCCGCGCTTCGTGATCAGGACGGTTTGTCTCTTGGCCTGCACCTCGTCCATGACGGCGAGGCAGTGCGCTTTGAATGAACCCGCTGCCATTCTTTTCATGCTCCTCCTGTCATGGTCATGATAGCATGGTCACGACGTAGGGAGCGACCGCCCGGATCACTGGCATGGCAAAACGCCGCAAGCCGAAACCGTTCAGCGCCCACCAAGGAAGTGAAGCGGCTCGCGCGACTCGCCGTCGGAACCCCGCCACCCTCGCAGGTGCAGCCGGACGACAAGCGCAAGCCGCCGAAACATAAGAAGAAGCAGATCGAGCAGGAACTGCTTTGAGAGCGCGAACGCAAGAGCGTGGCGGAAGTGTGTCGGAGTCGAACCGACCGGTCCGCCAAAGGCAGACCCACAGGATTTGAAGTTCCCAATGGACTCATAATCAATGACTTACGGCAATTACCATGAACTACCGCGACGTGCCGCAAGTGCCGACGAGCGGCGAGCTTGGATCGCGCGCCGTCGCACCTCGTCACAATCGGTCGGGCTTGCCGGTAGGCACAAAATTGGGCACAGTCTGAAGTGAACAGCTTGGGGAGATGACCGGCCATGCTCGGGCCAAACTCCGATTCTCAGCCCTAACCGGTTAGTGGGCAGGAGGCCCCAACGCCCGTACGCCATATGCGTTAAACCAAGTCAAGAACTGGCGTAGGTCACGGGCAAGCCGACGAACGCTGACCCTGACGGCTTGAGTGTGCTCGAACGGCCGCCTGGCTGAGCCCTTCGGGAGCAAAATTAACATCTGCAGGTCGTGGTCACTCTCGTAACCGAGGACTCGCATGTGCCGGGGGCCTTGGTGCACGAAAAACTGATCTCTCACAGGCTTTAGGGGCATGTCGAACCACGCAGTGTTGTTGCGAAAGTATTGGGCATATTCCTCGTGGGGCGCGTATGGATGCTGGAGTCTTGTGAAGAAACGCTTGTGGTCGTGAAAGGAGTTGAAGCTCGGTGAGGGGTGGCTTCTAATGAAGTGTCTCGCCAATGCTATACACCTGTCGCACACAATGCGTGCATGAATCAGGCAGTTCACGAAGTCAACCTCGATGAATGGCCGCAACGCGCTGTACTCCACAGCCACGCGTCGCTGGCGGGGTCCGAAGCGTCTTCCACGAAGCCAACGCGGGCCTCTTTGCCAGCGGATCGAAAGCGACATCGCCCTCAGATAGCGCCGAATGCTCAGGTAGAAATACTCGTACGCTGCGATATACCGGGCCGGCTCATCCTGAATGATCCTTATCGGTTCAGCCCCAATAAGGGTCATCAAAGGGAGCAACGGATCATGGCTGAATAGGGCGGTCTCCCGCCGCACGTTGAGTGGTTCATCGACTGCGGTGTTGCCCAGCAGCCACGCATCGCCCCACGCGGTAGCGTCATGCCCGTTCATCGGCGACAAATCCAGCCGACCTACGGCTTCACCCGCGCGTCGCAGGTTGCTAATGGCAGCCCGGCTCAAGGTGACACGTTACGACTCGCCAGCATACCACACAGCTTCAGCCTACACCGCGCCTTCGCCCGCCCACAAACCGTCCCAACACTCACACACAGCTGTCGAGCGATTTGCCGCCCGTGTCAAGCCCTGCGGGCGGCGATCTGAGCAGCATCGGCCTGGACTCATGGCCGGCCGAGCCTGCGGCCCTTCGCACGCGCGTTACGCAGCCCTGCCCGCACACGCTCCGCGATAAGCGATCTCTCCAGCTCCGCGACGGCGCCGAGCACCGTGAAGATCATCTTGCCGGTAGGTGTGGTCGTGTCTATCTGTCCGCTGTAGGAAATGAACTCGACGCCGAGCGCCTTAAACGTTTCGAGCGCTCGGAGCAGATGCGCGACCGAGCGGGCAAACCTGTCGAACTTCCAAACCACGACGACATCGAAGCGGCGCTGGTGAGCGTCGGCCATCAAGCGGTTCAGCTCCGGGCGAGAATCCTTCGCGCCCGAGATTCCCGTGTCCACGTACTCGCCCGCGATGTCCCAACCGCGACGCGCGGCGTATTCTCGCAGCTCGCGTAACTGCATCTCGGGGCTCTGCCCGTTGCCGGGCGAATCCGCCCGAAAGCCTCACCGGTCGTGGTATGATCTCCGCTCACATTCTCCGTCGTGAAGGTTACGCAATGGCGAAGCTTATTTGCCTATTCAACCACAAAGGCGGTGTCAGCAAGACAACGACAGCGTTTAATCTGGGCTGGATGATGGCCTTGAAGGGCGCACGGGTTCTCCTCGCAGACTTTGATCCTCAGTGCAATTTGACCGGTATGGTCATGGGATTTAAGGGCGAAGATGACATGGCCGCGATTTATGCTGGAACGCCGCCAAACAACATCAAAGACGGCCTTGCGCCAGCGTTTGAGTCGCAGCCGCGCGAGATCGCACCGGTCGAGTGCGTTGAAGTCACCGGGAACGACAAACTGTTTCTTCTTCCGGGGCACATCGGTCTCGCCGAGTATGAAACCACACTCGGCATCGCCCAAGAGCTTAGCGGGTCCCTCTTGGCCCTGCGCAATCTTCCTGGATCAGTCCGCTTTCTTTTGGATGTAACGGCTACAAAGTACAATGCAGATTTTGTGCTCGTGGACATGAGCCCCAGCCTCGGCCCTTTGAATCAGAACCTCCTCACGACGAGCGATTACTTCATCGTCCCTCTGCATCCCGATTACTTTTCTTCCATGGCGTTAAGCTCGCTCGCCAAGGTACTGCCGCGATGGAAATCCTGGGCTGAAACCGCCTATGGGACTGAGGCGCTGGCAAAGGCCGACTATCCATTTCCTAAGCCTTATATCACCTTTATTGGCGCGGTGATCCAGAAATATCGACCGCGCCTCGGGCGGGCAAGCAAAGCGTTCCAGAGGTGGATTGACCAGCTCACCCAGGGCCTGAAGGAAACGCTGGTTCCGGCACTTGAGAAGGCGGGAATGGTGGATCTCAAGAGGTTTAGGGAACGGCTGAAGATCGAACCGTGGACCCCTCTGCTGGAAGTTGCTGACTTCAATAGCTTGATCGCGTTGTCCCAAGAGTTTCAGGTTCCTGTTTATGCGTTGACGGCAGCACAAACCGGGCAGGCAGGCGCGGTATGGGATCAAACGGAAGCGAGCATGAAAGTGTTTGAGGGCGCCTTCGCAGCTTGCGCAGCTAAGGTATTCCAAATAACTCAATAAAACGACCGTGACACCATTGGCCCAATTTGAAGCGGTGTGGGGTCGGTGCGCCCAGTTGTCAACTCTGCATGCTTACCTCGAAAAGAATGTGTCTAGCGTAATGCAGCCTGACGAGTTGTTACGGGCTGAGTGGGTCGCGCGAGTGAGCGCTCTCGACCTTTATGTTCACGAACTCGTCGCCCAGACAATGCTGGCGATTTTCGAGGGGCGCCGTCCGGCCAGTTCAGCATATCTGAAGTTTGAGATTTCGACTGAGACCCTTAACCGAATTCGCGCAGCAGCAACTTCATCCGACGCGAGCGCGGCCTTTGACCTATACGTCCGCAGCTATTTGGCTCGCATTACGTACCAAGCTCCGGACGATATCGCGGAAGGCGTCAGACTATGCTCCACCATTGAGCTATGGAATGAAGTGGCGTTGAAGCTTGGTGCGACCTCAGCGACGAAAGTAGATAGGGCGAAGAGCTTGAAGAAACAGTTGTCGCTCATAGTTCGACGGCGAAATGCAATTGCCCACGAGGGTGACCTGCAACAGTCACCTCTGCGGGAGCCGTGGGCGATAAGTCGAGCGGACCTCGTATTCGTGGGGGGCCAGATCGAAGGACTGGTGAGAGCGATAGATGCGGTCGTGTGACGCCGTGCGATTCGGCCGCACGCTTTCGATGCAGCGGGCCTTTCCCGCGTTCTGCCGTAGATGTGGTGCCCCGCCCACGCTGCGAAGGCCGGCCATGGGTCGCCCAGCCCTGGGTGGTCCGTGGCAGAATCGTCTGTCATGGTGCGTTCCGGCAGCGGCGGCACAACCTGGCGTTAGTTCATGCCGGCCCCGGCGGTAGACCCGCACCGGCAGGCAGCGCAGCGCCACCCACCGCCAGGTAACCCGTAACCCGCTCGGTGGCCGCAAAGGGGGCTCTGGGGGTCGCCGCGCTTTTTCAAAATAGGGTCCCCCCGCCTCACCCAACCGCATCGCAGCTCCGCGCGGGCCGCCACACGAGAACCAGCCGGCAGCGCGAGCACGACTCCAGCCCGGTGCGCAGGTCCGGTTTCCGGATTTCTGCGGCTCTACTCCGTCGACGGTTGGCCGGAGCCCGCGCCGCTCGCTCGGAGACTGACGGGTGTATACTCGCCGGGCGTCAAAGCGCCAAAAGCGATTAACAGCTTGGAGGGCCTCAGATGAGGAAACACCACGAGAAACCCGAAAGTATGCTCGATAAGGCGTTGCGTAGCCTGCGGGTCCAGCGAATATCCGTGAAAACCGTAGCAATGGGAGCTGAAGGTCCGGCGCGGTGTGTGGATGGGATTCTGCTCACGGACGCCCAGATCGTCGATCTCTATAAGGCCAATCGGCTAACGGAATGGGGACTGCAGGAGTTCGCGCGGACACGCCCATCGGTCGGCTAAGAGCGCCGCGATACCAACGCGCTCCAGCGGACGCGCCGAGCCGCTCTCACTCCTAACCCGCCGGACACCTCCCACTCACAGCTCCAGCCTTGGACCGCACGCGAACCGGACACAACGTAATGATCGTACTGTTGCCTTCTTCGCTCAGCACCCGCCCGATCTAATGCGCTTACGGTCCTCGCGGCCACACCTCGCCGCCACGTAATGTTGCATTTCGCCGATACGGCCTCGAAAAAACCTTGACAATGGGTAAGGGATATGCGATGATCTAGGCCATCATAGTAGGCTCTAGTACGCGGGAGTCGGAAAAGGAGGAAGTGATGGCAACAGCGACAGCAGCGACAAATTTAATTCAGATGCCCGCCCGGCGACCGCGCGCCAAGCGCAAGGCGGGCATGGTGCACTTAACGCCCGAGGAGATGCTGGCTCTCTTGAAGGCCGCGAAGCAGCGCTCCGTGCGTGATTGGGCGATGATCCTCGTTGCCTACCGGCACGGGTTGCGAGCGTCCGAGATATGCGGGCTGACCTTCGACAGCCTCGACCTGAAGAATTATTCGATCACCACAGCGCGGTTGAAGGGCTCGATGCAGACCACACAACCGCTGTATCGGCACCGTGGCCAGCCGTTGCTTGATGAAGTAGCGGCGTTGCGCGCGTGGCTCCGGGAGCGCCCAGATGATGGCTCGAAGTTCGTATTCGTCTCGCAGAAGGGCGGCAGGCTGGATCGGACGCAGTTCTTCCGGATCTTTCGGGCAGTTGCCGAGGCCGCCGGGCTGCCGGCCGAGAAGCGGCATCCACATTGCGTGAAGCACAGCTTGGCGTCGCATCTCGTCGCCGGGAACGTCAATCTGGCCCTGGTGAAACAGGCGCTCGGGCATCGGTCAATCAGCTCGACGATGACCTATGTCGGCACTACCGACGCGCAGGCAGCCGACGCGGTTCGGTCGGCACTGATGGGGGTGTTTTAATCGTGGTAGGGCCGGTGTAGTGCCGCACGCGGCCCATTCACGGGGCAGGATGCGGTTCTGTCCCGGCGAGGGAATCAGGGTGCGACTTCTGATGGCTGCTCCTTCTTCCTCCAAAAGGCGAGGCCGGGCGATCCCAGCGCCAGCAGGCCCAGCGTACCGGGTTCGAGTTTGGGAGCGCACGCATCGGACCTCAAGCCCGCCGGGACCGGCTGGTTAGGCACCGTGTCATAGGCGTAACCGAGGAGTGTGGCCGCAATCGCGGGCGCACCGTTTCTTGGACCCGCTTTGACGCTAAGCTCAGCCCACCCATAATGCACCTGGCGATTGATCTCAAACTTGAAGCCCAGAAAGTGCTGGCTGATGTTGGCCCATGGGCCGAAGATGACCCCTCCAAATGTGCTGGCGACGCCGGCCATCGGGGCGGCTGAGCGGCAGAAAAGCTCCCGTGCGGTCCCGATCTCCGTGCCAGGCCTGAGAGCCAGCAGAGGGTAAGAACATCCCGTCTGGTAGGCCATCACACCGTTGCCTGCAGCCAGTCCTTTCGCGCCCAGCGCCCGATGGTGAGGTGAGCTTCTGTCATTCAGCAAGACAAAATCGTTGATCCCGTCGTGGTTGAGGTCAATATACAGCGAACCGTTCGTCAGGGTCGTGTTCGCCGGAGTAAACACGATCTCAGCCCTTGCTGGTTGGGCGAGCGCCAGCAACCCGACGCCCGTCGCGCTGGCCCCCAGGGCATAGGCGGCGAAACGCCTGCTGAAGGGCTCAACCAGCGAGGCCGTCTCCCTGGATGCACGATTCGCCCGCCTCGCCCCACCCAGTGAGGTGCTCACAGGACTTCGGTTCTCGCTGTTCATGGATTCTCTCCTTCGCGCACGGGGATCAGGGTAGCGGTGAAACGCGAAGCCGCCCCGCTACAAGGAACCTATACGCTTAACGGCTAACGGGAGTCAAGCGGCAAAACCGGAATTGTATAGTTCGCAGGACCAGCTAAGCGCGTGACAGTCGGCTAATGGCGAGCCGGGTACTTGTGGGATACGTCCGCAAAGCACAGGCTAAATATGGCAGCTTGCGGATTCAGGCGAGTTTCTGGAATTACCCCTCCCGAATTCGCTTAGCGTTTGCAGGCTGTCACGGAATTGATTGACGGGATGGATCGCCGGGTGTACCTTTTTCATCAACTCCAAACCATCGACTACCTGGGGCGCCGGGTTCGCACAACCGGTGCCCTTCCTATTTTGCCGGCCCGTGCTATGAAAGTCGAAGATGTCCCGACGTGCCATGAGCACGCCCATGCAGCCACCGAAGCTCAAACACAAGCCTCACGCGAAGTGACCGCATGATCGATGAAGTGCTCCTGTGGACCGACGACTCTAGGGTCACGGTATTCAACGAACGCGGTCACGGCATGCCGGAGTATAGCGGTCACATCGGAGTGGTCGCCACTCGCATCCTGCGAGACGCACCACCCACCGCGAAGTTCTATCTAACCAACTTGGCAACCAGCGAAAAACACGCAATCACCCGCCAACAGTTCACTAGCCTGTCATCCCCATTCAAGTATCGGAAATGAAGCACTTAGGTGCCTTGGTCTGTCTTGTGAATACTTCCGGACAAACCGGGTAGCAATAGGCCAGTAACCCCGGAAGAAGAGCACCCTGCGCGGCTCGCTTATCCGGATTTCGGATTCGTGCCCACCAGCGACGACCACCCAAGCGGAAGGGATTGGAGGCGGGCGTCCGAGTCGGGGAATGACCGCAGCGGCCCCTCGCTGCCCTTCCTGTGCGTCCGCGCCAAAGTGCGCCCCTTGCCCGGCACGTTCACCCGGTTCGTTGATCCTGGGCCACCCTGGGCGTCAGGACGACTTGCAGTTGCCGGTGCGAAGCTCCGTTCAGATTCCTCCGCTACGAAGCCACCTCGAGCCGCTGTTGCCGCGAGCGTGGCGAAAGGCACAAGTCCCGGCGAACCGGCCGGCTTGGTTGCGTCCTGGGCCGTTCACGGGTAAAGCCGCACAACCCTGGCGGCCACCACGACCGCAAGCCACACCCGGCGCGAGCGCCCCGAACAGGTAAGTCAAGCCGCGTCGCCGACTTCCACCACATACCACCACTCCATCCGCGCTGAATCGGATGCCTTCATGCGAACAAGGCCTCCCAGCGCTGCGTGATGACGCGGGCCATTCTAGCGTGTTCGTCCAGCATCCCGCGACTTTTCAAACCGCTTTTGGGCTCTCGCGTATTCGGCTCTTGCTTTCTTGCGTATCTCGTCCAACTCGCGCTGCAGTCGGTCGATGTGGAATTCTAGCTCCGAGAGCGACACGCAGTTTTTGGGTAATGAAAATCTCATTGTTGCCGTGGCGGTTGAAGTTCTTGAGCTGGACTCTGGACGGCGGGTTAAATCGATTGCTTTCTTTGTCTGGAAAGTAGAGGTCCAGAGAATAGGTTTCCATCGTTCGCCCCCTCCAAGTCGGGCAGTGATATGATACGCCTACTGAGGGGAGGGTTGCTAACATGGTTATCGATCTCACTGAGTATCTGAAGGAGCTTCTTATAGCGGCCTCGGAAGATGGGATTATCAACGTCAGTGACTTTCAGAGCGGGCGGTACATCTACGCTGGAGGCAAGAGCTTCCCGGCTGATCTTAATAACTACGACGCTGCTGAAGCCGCGCGCTACATCGATGCGGTCGATCTCATGCGGAAACGTGGACTCGCCAAAATGACTGGGAAGGATCTGTACGAGCTGACAAGCTCAGGTTTTGAGGAGGGCAGAAGCCTAAAACCACGAGAAGGCTCGGCTACCAGAGGAACTACAAAGATAGGCTTTGTGAACCCCAACGGCCAAGTAGTCATCAGGGACACGGGCCTGCCTGGGACAGACCACTTGCAGCGGATTTACCAGTTGGGGTGCAGCCTATGCGGCCACGTTTATGGGTCTAACGGGTCGGACATCCACGACCGCAAGTGTCCGAAGCATGACGGGGGTGCAAAAGGTTTAACTTTTGAGAATTAGCAGGGGAAGGCGTCGCTCACTCTGGCCCAGCGCAAGCCACTGTAGCGCGTGCCGTGCGACGCTGACGCAGTAGTGGCTGCCGGCGCGGGGTAACAGCACGGAGGCGTGTTCGGGAGATTCCGGGAGAGCGCGCCGCGTTGTGATCGCTTCGGCTTCTTCCGCAGGCAGCCGTCGCGCTGAGCCTTCCGGATGCGGAGCCGGGCTCGCTCTCCGGTTTTCGGATTCGCTTTGCCCATCCTCACCAGGCGAAATCGATGCCACGTACCGCAGCGGTCTTCCGCGCGGCCCGCCAGAGGTGCGCCATACCGTCATCAAACCATCGACTGTCTGCTCGTCAGAGCAATTCGTTAACATCCGCCGTTCGAGAAGAAAAATACGTTCCTTCGACCTCGATTTCGAAAAACTCGTGTTATACTGAAGTGAGATGGATGACTTATCGATATAGAAAGTCAAACGGAAAGGAGGCGACTGATGACGATGAAAATGGAAAACATGGAGCGCGAGGCGGGCCTGCTGACAGTCCCGGAAGCAGCTGATTTTCTTAGACTTAGACCGTCAACCATCCGAGCGTGGCGGCTTAAGCGAAAGTTGCAGTTCGTGAAGATCGGCGGGCGTGTTTTCGTCCGCGAAGCAGACGCTAGGGCATTGATCCAGAAGGGCTTAGTGCCGGCGATCTCACTGTGAGCGGAGGTGCTCGATGCAGCATGAGGCAAGCGCCTGGGAGTCGCCGCAGCTGCGCGACTTACGAGCGGAGTTTCAAAAAAACCCGTCACTTTACGCGAGCGTTTTGGCCGCTCTCGGAAAGCTCACGTCAGAGCCGGAGCGCGTTCTGATTCGGACTGATCGAGCGAGCGTTGATCTGGCCATTGCCAGGGCGCTGGCACTCGCGGAAAACGGCGTTCTAGCCAGATTGGAGCTGTGTGATGCAGACTGTTGACTTTCGCAAGGGCCACGAGATGCCACCGTGTTGGGACTTGGGCTCCGCACGGGGCGGGAACGACATCGAGGACCGGGCTCTCCCATGGCTAAATCCGCCGAAGCCGGCCGCACTGGGTGATGATCTCCCGCCGGTTGCGGCATTCAATTCGGCGCTGCTCCCCGTTGCCGTGCGGGCGCTGGTCGACGACGTTAGCGAGCGGATGCAGGCTCCGCCCGACTTCGCGGCGGCGGCGGCGGTGCTGGCGTTAGCGGGTGCGGTGAACCGGCGGGCGGTCATCGAACCAAAATTGCATGACGCGAGTTGGCATATCGTACCGAACTTGTGGGGCGCGATGGTTGGCCCGCCGGGAGTGATGAAGTCGCCTGTGGTGAGCGCGATTATGCGGCCGTTGGAGCGCTTAGAATCCGAGAGCCGTTCCGCATTTGACACCGAGCGCGGAGATTACGAGGCCGCGAAAGAAGCGAATGACATTGAAGTTTCGGCTTGGAAAGATGACTTTAAGAAGGCTGTCAGGAAAGGAAACGACAGGCCCGCCCGACCAGAGTTCGCCCAGACCGAGCCGACGCCCCGCCGTCTGATCACCAACGACGCGACTTTTGAGGCATTGCACACCGTGCTGGCCCAAAACCCGGCAGGGTTGCTGTTGCTGCGCGATGAGCTGACCGGGTGGTTGGCAGGGCTCGAACGCCAGGGGCGCGAGGGCGAGCGAGCGTTCTTTCTCGAAGCTTGGAACGGGGATAGGCCATTCACACTCGACCGGATCGGCCGTGGTTCGGTCTACGTCCCTGCGACCTGCATCAGCCTGTTCGGCGGGATTCAGCCTGGCAGACTGCGAAGTTATCTTGCAGATGCGCTGAAAGATGGCCCGTCGAACGACGGCTTGATTCAGCGGCTTCAAATCGTCGTCTGGCCAGACGTAACAAAAAATTGGAGGTTGGTTGATCGGCCGCCAGACCCACGCGCAGAGGATGCTGTGGCAAGAGTGCTCCAGAAGCTCGCGGCGCTCGAACCCGATCCAACCCGCGTCGTCAAATTCTCAGCGGACGCGCAGGAGTTGTTTTACGTATGGTGGGAGGAACTCGAAAGCAAGCTGCGTTGCGGCGACTCTCATCCGGCAATGCAGGCCCATCTGGCCAAGTATCGGAAGCTGATGCCAGCTCTCGCGCTCCTTTTTGAGCTGGCGGACTGGGGGAGTGGCAACGGAGAGTTTCCGCAGGCGGTGTCCCTTGACCATGCGCGACAAGCGGCGGCATGTTGCGAATACTTTGAAAGCCATGCTGCCCGGATGTATGCGTGCATCACGTCCCCCGACGTTCGAGCGGCGCGAAACCTCGCTGACAAAATCGCGCGGCGGGATCTCGGCGAGGTCTTTTCTGTTCGGGACGTTTATCTCAAGGGCTGGACTGGACTGGGAACCGCTGAAGAGGTCCGTCGAGCCCTGGATATCCTTGTCGATGCGGGTTGGGTTCGTGAAGCCCCCGAAGTGCTGAATTCTGGCGGCGGCCGCCCCAGCGAGCGCTATCAGCTCAATCCGAGGCTGCACAGTGAGTAGATGGCTTGCATGGCAGCCGACCGAGAAGTCTGGCGCATTCACCAAGCGTGAGCCTTCAAAACCTACAAAACCTGGTTTTGATGGTTTTGAAGGTTCCATTGTGGGATGGAGCGCCAGCTTTTCCGACGGTGAGGTCGCAGGCAAACCGACGAGCCGGACCGCGTGCGGCTCGGCAGACTGCGCCGGGTGCTATTCCGTTGGCACAATCGACGGACGCGAGCGGTTCATCCATCCGCCGAAAGCGTCGGAGGAATGGCAAGAATGGTTTCGGAAGTGGCAGCCGAAAGGGGGGCGCACGCAATGAGGGTGGCGGCTACAGGTCAAGAATTCGCTGTTACGGACCTCCTTGAGCGAGCTGGCGCGCGACTCCGTGGGCGCGGCCGGGCCGACTGTCCATGGTGCAAACGGTCGCGCAGCGTCAGCTTTGACGATACGAGAGGCGTCTATCACTGTCACGGCGCGGGCTGTGATTTTTCCGGCGGCGTCGCGAAGCTGGCGCGACAGCTTGGGCTTGCGCGGCGGCTGAGTTCGGCGCAGTACCGCGAGCTGCGCCAGAACAGGGAGCACGGGGACCGCTCGGCACGGGCGCTGTATCAGCGCGTGCGGGCACGGCGCTTGGAGTTGTTGGAAAGATTGCGCGGACTCAGGCGCATTGAGCTGCGCGCGCATGACGCGGGAATAGATCACCCGGCCACTTGGGGTGCGCTGGCGCTGGTGTATCGGGAGCTGCCTGCCCTGCTGGCAGAGCTAGCGATCCTGGAAAACACTGGCGGCATAGAGCTAGTTCGATTCTCTTGCGCGGGACCGGAGAGGCGGGCGCAGGCAATTAACGACGTGCTCATGCGCGGTGGGCTCTATAACTCTCGGGGCGATTTTGTGGAGTTTGAGCCCTACTCAGGGCTGCCTACAAGGCAGCACCCGGTTCCCTGCCAGTGTCCGGCAGATGAGCGGCTGGCAGCGTGATGTTCCCCCGAGGCGTTCTCCGTACACCCGGAAACCGGATTTTCGGTGACGAGATGGATACACAGCGAAGGGAGAGACTGGTGATGGATGAAACGACGCTAAGGAGGCTGAAATCACAACAACGGAATATCGCGGAGTACGAGGCATTGGCCGATTTTGCCAACCTCGGAGACACGCCGGATGATTGGCGAGCGTTCCGTGAGAAGTGGCCTGGGTTTTTCTCCAAAACATCGGGCTTCGAGCATCCAGGCCCCGAAAATTTGACCGAGTGGCTTTACTTGCAAGCCGAGGAGTGGGCAAAGTGGGGTGTCGCCAGTCCTAGGAGGCTGGAAACCACTCTGCCTGCGCTCCTTTGGTACCGAGATCATTTGCGCGCTGTTTGGACGGGCAATGACCCAAACGGAGTGAGCTTGTCGATGGCGCTGGGATTTGGAGCAGAAGCAATGAGCATTGCCGCCAAGGTTGGGTCACCGGTCACCAAGACCCTCGCTAGCTCCAACTTTTTCGTCGTTCCTGAAGGGTCCTTCAATCCTGAGAAGCTCGGAACGGTCGGTGGGCTACCGATGGGGCGTCCGGTGGTGAATGGAATTGCCGGCACGATTTCGTGGGAGTTTGGCTGCGCTTTCCAGCGAGGAGTATACGACCTGATGCGGGACCGCTGGCGGGCAATGGTCTGTCCGCAGTGTAAGAGGTTTTTCATCGCGGGCAGGACAGCACAAAACTATTGCTCGCCTCAGTGCTCCACACTGAAAAAGCAAGAGCAGGCGCTGGATTACTACTACCGAAAGGCGAGAGGCCAGAAGAAGGCCGTGCCCCGACCGAGCGGGTCTCAAAGGAGAAAAACAAAGTGAGCATCTACAAACGGGGACGCATCTACTGGTACAAATTCATGTGGCGGGGCGAGCCGATCCGCGAGTCCACGAAGCAGGGCAACGATAAGGTCGCCCGTACCATGGAATCCGCGCACCGCACATCGCTTGCGAAAGGCGAGGTTGGTATCCGAGAAAAGAAGGCGGCGCCGACGTTAGCGGAGTTTCTGAAACAGGACTTCGTTCCATACGTGACAACGAAGCACGCCGCAAAGCCCAATACGGTCGAGTACTACGTGAGCGGCGCGAGCTTGTTGTGCGCTTCCGACCTAGCCGCAATGCCTCTCAATGAAATCAATGACCAGCACGCGCAGCAGTTCGCAGCCAAGGAGGCGCGGTGGTCGGCATCCTACGTCAACCGCCCCCTGCGAACATTACGTCGGGCTCTGAGGCTTGCATACCAGTGGGGCAAACTCGAAAAGCCCGCACAGGTAACACTGGCTAGGGGCGAGCGCATCAGGGAGCGGGTGCTTAGCGAGGCAGAGGCCGAACAGTATTTGGCTGCCTGCCCCCAGCCCTGGAGGGACTGCGCGACCGTCATCTACGAGGAGGGAATGCGACCTGGTGAGGTCTTTGCGCTCCAGTGGCCACACGTCCTGCTCGGCGACAGTGGCGGGCTTATTCGTATTGTGGACGGAAAGTCAAGGGCGGCGAGAAGGGTGCTGCCGATGACGGCGCGTGTCTACGAGACCCTTCGCGACCGCCACCATGCGATGGGGCGCCCAGCCGAGGGATGGATATTCCCAAGCGCGTCACGAGAAGGGCATTTTGACAAGAACTCCGCGAAGGATCAGCACGCGAAAGGGCTGAAGGACTCAGGCGTGGAACGATTTGAGCCCTACTGCCTCCGGCACACCTTCGGCACCCGCATGGCGCTGAAGTGTGACGTGTTTACGCTGGCCCGCATCATGGGTCATTCGAGCATCACAATTACACAGCGGTACGTCCACGTTCAGGGCGACTCGGTTGAGCAGGCGTTCACGAGACTCGGTGCGGCAAGGCTGGAGATTGTCGTTCCGGTGGGCACAAAACTGGGCACAGGCGAGAAATGAAGCGATGTCGCCCCAACTCACCCAAGCTCACGGAAGGCTCTAATCGATTGAAAAGAAAAGTGGCGGAAGTGTGTCGGAGTCGAACCGACCGGTCCGCCAAAGGCAGACCCACAGGATTTGAAGTCCTGGGCGAACACCGGCCCGCATGCACTTCCGCATGGATTTCACTTTTCAGCCCGCATTTCCATTTTGACGCGCGTTCTCCCTCTAATCCGACCACGGCGCCGGCTGGCGGTCCCACCGATGCTTTCGCAGCTCGGCGTAAAGGTCCGCGGGCAACGGCCCGGCATCGCTGGCGGCGAGGTTGCCCGACACGTGAAGCGGCCGGCGCATGCCTGGGATAATCGTGCTGACGTCCGGGTTCATCAGAATGAAGCGAAGCGCCATCTCCGGCAGGGTCATACCCGGCGGGACCAGGACCTTGAGCTTCTCCACGCGATCAATGGTCGGGTTGAGGTTCTCAGGAACGAAGTATACATTGCGCCAGTCGCCGGGAGGCCACTTGCTTTCCCTCGTCAGCGTTCCGGCGAGCGATCCTTCGTCAAACGGCACGCGCGCGATCACGGCCACGTCGCTCTCACGGCAGGCCGGAAACAGTTCGTCTTCAGGGCTTTGGTCGAAGATGTTATAGATCACCTGGACCGCATCCACCAACCCCTCGCGCACGGCCCGCACCCCGTTCCACGGCTCCCAGCGATTGATGCTGATCCCGATGGCGCGGATCAGGCCGCGGCTTTTCAATTCCGTAAGCTTCTTGATCCAGCGGTCGTCGTCCACCCAGGAATCTTCCCAGGTGTGCAACTGAATCAAGTCGATGGTCTCCACGCCCAGGTCCATGAGGCTCGCCTCTACACTTTCCTGAATGAACTCGGGCGGATAGCAATCGTCGAGCTTGGTATCGCGACGGCTCGGCCATTGCAGATTCTTGGGCGGGACCTTGGTAGCAACGTAGAGCCGTTTGCCGCTGTTGGCCTGCTCGGCGCGGAGCAACTGCCCGAGCAGTGATTCGCTGTGGCCGTCGCCGTAGGCGCGCGCCGTGTCGAAAAAATTGCAGCCGAGTTCAACGGACTGTCGCAGGGCTTCACCAGACTCCCGGTCGTCGGAGCCCGTCCACCCGCCCATCCCCCACATGCCGTAGCCGATCTCGCTCACCGTCCAGCCGCTTCGTCCGAACCTGCGGTACTTCACTGGTCCACCTCCGCGTCGCGTGCTTCCGGTCCCGGCGCCACTCCTGCTTCCCTCTGTGTGTTCGCCCCGGTCCGGTATCCTATTCTATAATCCAAAGCTCGTTCCGCTGCAGCGCGATTTTATCCTGGCGTTTGTGGTGCGTGCATCCTGCGTCGATACGGTCGCAGCGCAGCTTGCGGTACTGCAAGCCGGAAACGTGTGCCATCAGGGTGGGAGGCAAGGATGAGCGGTCAGACGAAGAACGAGTTTGCGGGATTCAGCCGGGAGTGTTTCGACTTCTTTCACGATCTGGCCCGCAACAACAACAAGTCCTGGTTTGACGAGCATCGCGACCTCTATGAGACCTACGTGACAGGCACGTTTCGCGGACTGCTGGCGCAACTGGAACCAGCTTTGCTCGATCTCAATCCGCATTTCGAAACCTCAGGCAAGACCAACAGCAACTTTTCACGGATCAATCGCGACATTCGTTTCAGCAAGGACAAAAGCCCTTACAAGTCGAACTACTACCTGCGGGTCTTTGACTCCCGCCGGTCGCACCAGACCGACGGCTGGCTGTACGTCGGGCTCTCCGCCGACGCTCTGAGCGTGGGATTCGCGACTTACGCCAGTTGGCGGCGCGGCGAGAAGAGCACGCTTCAGACCGTGTTCGCGCCGCGGTTCGGCAGGCATCGAGCCGTGTTCGAAGACCTTCTCGCGCGCGTGGTGCGCGGCGGACGCTTCGAGACCTACTGGCATCGCCAGGAAAAAGGCGATTGGGCGCAGCATCCCGGCCTGCCCAAGCGCGACGACGATTGGCTGACCCTTCAGGCCTGGGTGGTGCGCAAGGTCTTCGCTCCCGGAAGCCGGGGGCTCGGCGCCCCGGCCTTCGCGCGCAAGGTTGAAGACATCTTCCGGCAGCTCTATCCGCTTTACGTGTTCGCGTCCCAAACGGGCTCGGGCTGGCGGCGCGCCTTGCGTGAGTCCCTTTGATTCCGATCTCGCGCGGGTTGCAAACTGACCACCACCGAAAGACTCGTGATGACAGGGTGGCCGCGCCCTCTGCCATAATGTTGTCACCCTTGCAGGCGCAGACGCGTCATAAGAGGCAGGAGGAAACATGAATCAAATTCGAATGGCAATGGTATCGTTGTTGCTCGTGTTCGCTTTCGGAGTGGTGTTTGCCGTCGGGGAAGACGTGCCCCAAGCCGGACAGGCAGCGCCGGATTTCACTTTGCCGTCGCAGGACGGGACCAACATCAGCCTCAAGGATTTTCGCGGCAAGTGGGTTGTGCTCTATTTCTACCCCAAAGACATGACGCAGGGCTGCACCATCGAAGCCCACAACTTTCAGCAGGATCTCACCAAGTATGACCCCTACAACGCGGTGATCATGGGCGTGAGCGTGGATACCACCGACAGCCACAAACAGTTCTGCACCAAGGACAGCCTCACCTTCAGGCTTCTGGCCGATCCCGACAAGAAAGTGGTGGCGGAGTACGGGTCGCTCAAAGACTACGGACAAATGAAGCTCGCCGCCCGTAATACTTTCTTGATCGACCCTCAGGGCAAGATCGCCAAGGTGTGGACGGGCGTCGATCCCACCCATCACAGCGAAGAGGTCCTGGCAACGCTGGCCCAACTGAACGCGGGCAAGTAGCCGGTCGTCTTGGCACTCCTGCAGCCGCGTCGCACCAATTCGTAGGGTCGGACCCTGCGGTCCGGCCCTGCCGTCCGATTGGAGTGTGCGTCAATGCACAGCCCGAATACTCCAGCAGATAGTGCGCTGGACGGGCGCAGCAAGCCATCCGGCAGGAGAACTCCTTTCCGCCTTTATTCCGTCAAGCGTGAAGTGTATCGCCGATTCATCGCGCCATGATTCGGGCGGCCAGCGCACCCGTGAACGCCATGGGAACGATAGAAAAAATTCATCGATTCACAGGCCAGCCCGTAAGCGCCAGCGAAATCAGAAATCTACAAGTGACTAGCCTATAACAGTAGTGCCCCGTCGCGATCAGCGCCCGATCGTGAGGTCGAGCAAATGCATCTAATCCGGTGTGGACGTTTAGGCCGGACGATCGAAAAATCTCCCCGGCCGGGACGGTTTCAACACTGCGACCGCTCGAAGTTCGCGGTTTCAATGCTGGCGCCGCACGTTCACATTTCAATTCGACTGAGAAAGGAAACGAAATGCAACGTGTAGTGTCGAAGTCTATCCTCGCATCGATTGTTGCGCTGGCGTTCGTCGCCAGCATTGCCTCCGCCCGATTTCCCGGCTTGGGCCACTCTTCTGAAAAGTCAGCGACCGTGACCATCCCGCAGAGTACTCAGGTGCCGAACGGCCCCACACTCCAACCCGGCACGTACCAGGTGAGCATCGTGAGTGGCTCGGGCACGCCTCAAATCGCGTTCTACCAGGACCGCAAGCTCGTTGGACAGGCGAGTGCCGAGCTGGTGGACCAGGGCCGCAAGAGCAACGACACCGAAGCTCACATTAACAGTGCCACCGGCAAGGCGGTGCTGACCGAGATCGACGTCAGCGGCTGGACAAAGAGCATCCAGTTCGGGCAGGCGGCCGGCGGAAGCGGTTCGGGCGAGTCCGGCCAGTAACCAAGCCTCGTTCATAATCTCTTGTTCATGCTCTGTCCTATCTCCTTTTCAACGGGCGGCCGCAAGGTCGCCCGTTTTTTTGTGCCCGGCCGTCTTCGAGCAGGCCGGTTTTCAGGACGTTGGAAACTTGTTCTCAGATAAACGTTACTTGGAGGACTGGATTCCCGCCTTCGCGGGGAACGACTGCGCTTCGGAAGGAATCGCACTTGGCAAATCACATCACTGCTCACGCGAGGCTTTTCTTGCGCCACCCTTGCAGTCGTGCTAGCTTCTAAGTGCTGCCACAGCATTACGGAGGCGATATGACGCTGGAAGCGCTCGGCATGATAGAGACCAAGGGCCTGGTGGGGGCCATCGAGGCCGCGGACGCCATGGTGAAAGCGGCGAACGTGATCCTGATCGGCAAAGAGTACATCGGCGCCGGGTTCGTCACGGTGATGGTGCGCGGCGACGTGGGCGCGGTCAAGGCCGCTACGGACGCCGGCGCTGCCGCAGCGCGGCGCGTCGGCGAGCTCGTCAGCGTACACGTGATCCCGCGTCCGCACAGCGAGGCCGAGAAGATCCTGCCCGGCGGCGGTCTCTCCGGCAAGAAGGGGTGAGTCCAACCATGAATGATGAACGATGAATGATGAACAACGAATGAATGCGCGGGAGCACAAGACGTTCGTTCGTACTGTTCATCATTCATCGTTGCCCCGCCCTGGCCCCCAATCCCTGACCCCTCATTTATGGACCGCGATCTCGAATCCATTCAGGAAGCGCGCCGCCTGGTCGAACAGGCCGCGGAGGCGCAGAAGGTGCTCGCCGGTTACAGCCAGGCGCAGATTGACGAGGTCGTGCGCGCCTGCGCCGTGGCCGCCCAGGCCAACGTCGAGCCCCTCGCGCGTCTGGCAGTGGAGGAGACCACCTACGGGAAGGTGGAAGACAAGGTCCAGAAGAACCTGTTCTGCGCCCGCGACGTTTACAACGCCATCAAGGACATGAAGACGGTGGGCGTGATCCGGGAGAACCCGGAGGCCGGCGTGGTGGAAATGGCGGTGCCCGCCGGCGTGGTGGCCGCGATCATTCCCGTCACGAATCCCACCTCGACGGCGATTTTCAAGGTCCTGATCGCTCTCAAGGGACGCAACAGTATCGTGATGAGTCCGCATCCGAACGCCGCGCGCTGTATCCAGGAGACGGCGCGCGTGATGGCCGAGGCCGCGGTGAAAGCCGGCGCGCCCGAAGGCGCCATCGCCTGCCTGCGCCTGCCGACCATGGAGGCCACCAACGAACTGATGCGGAATCGGCGCACCGCCATTATCCTGGCTACGGGCGGGGCCGGCCTGGTGCGAGCGGCGTACAGTTCCGGGAAGCCCGCGCTCGGCGTGGGTCCGGGCAACGTTCCCGCGTACATTCACAGCTCGGCGGACGTTCCCAAGGCGGTGGGCGACATCCTGACCGGGAAGTCGTTTGACTGGGGGACGATCTGCTCGTCGGAGCAGCACATGGTGGTGGATAAAGCCGTGGCCGAGCAGGTTCGACTCGAGACGGAGCGCCAGGGCGGGTTCTTCCTCACGCCGGAACAGGCCGCGAGCGTGGCGCAGGTGCTGATCATGCCGGACTTCCGCGTCAATGGGAAAATGGTGGGGCAGTCTCCGGAGCGCATCGCGAGCGAAGCCGGTTTCAGCGTTCCGCCGGGCACGCTGGCGCTCGTGGCGCCCTTGACGGGCGTGGGGCGCGAGCATCCGCTGTCGGCGGAGAAGCTCTCGCCGGTGCTTTCCTTCTATCCGGTCGCGGACTGGCGGGAAGGCTTGCAGGTTTGCCGTCGGCTGCTGGAATTCGGCGGCATGGGACACACGATGGCGTTGCACGGGCGCGATGATCAGGTGATACGCGCCATGGCCCTCGAGCTCCCTGCCTTCCGCCTGGTGGTGAACACGCCCGCCCCGCACGGTTCCGTGGGCTGGACGACCAATCTTTCGCCCTCCATGTCGCTCGGCTGCGGGACGCCGGGCGGCAACATCACGTCCGACAACATATCGCCGATGCACCTGGTGAATATCAAGCGACTGGCATACGCAGTTAGGCCTATCGATCATGTGCACGCCGGGGAGCGGGCGTCCGCGCTGCCGGGGCCTGTCCGGGCGCCCGAAATCAGCGCGCCCGGAAACGCGGCGCCTACCTCGCCGGTCGTCACAGCGGCGCCCGCTCGACCGGTAATCGACCGGGCCGAAATCGCGCGCATTGTCGATCGTTTCCTGACCTCGCAAGGCAAGGTGCCGGGCGCGCCGGCCGTCACAAATTCCTGCGGCTGTGCCGCGCCTGCCCAGCCGCCCGTGGTTGAGAAGCAGGCGGCGAGTTCCGTTTCGGAAATACCAACGTCGCCGCCGGCGAGTGCCGGGAGCGCTCGGCCCCAGCCCAGGGCGGCCCAGCCCAAGCCGGTCGACTTTGTGTGCGAGGACGACGTGCGCCGGGCCCTGACCAGCGGCGAGAAAATCTTCGTTGGCCCCCGAACCATCATCACACCGGCGGCGCGCGACCTCGGGGAGTCGCGTGAAGTCTTCGCAGGTCCTCATTGAGGGCTAGGGCCGGCCCGTTACTTAAACTAAGGGTTCGCTCCTGAATGAACCAGGCCGAGGTAAAGACAAATGAAGAAGAGGGAGTTTATAACCGACAAGGATGACGTCTATGAGAATATCGAGACACTTAAGTGTTACTTGTCCTCGGACTCGGAAGATCAGGTATTCGCCAAGAAACTGATTGGGCGCGGGATTTGTTTTGTCGTGACCGAGGCGGATGGCTGCGCTTTCTTTACTCCCAGCAGGTTCCTCGGGTACAAATGTAATACCCGAAGCATGCACGCTCGTCACGCAGAACCTGGGGAACTACGTCGGCACGGAGGGGACACAAATAGAAGGCTGAACGAAATTTTTGGATTTGGGCCCGCGCCGTCTGAGAGCTTGGACTGCGAATACAAGAGTTTCTGTGGCCGGCACGAGGTCGAGATCACTACGGCGTTTCGCTGCAGACGCAAATTCTGGAATTTGAGATAAAAGGTGCTTGGCACCCGCTAGCTTAAGACCAAGAGTCAGCCTCGAAGCATGCGGCTGACGTAGAGTTCTCTTCCTCCGGCTCGGAAGAAAGGTTCGAATGAAGATCCTGGTCCTCGGTGGCGACGGGTATCTCGGCTGGCCCACCGCCATGTATCTCTCGGCGCGCGGTCATGACGTGGGCGTTGTCGATAACTTCGCCAAGCGGCGCTGGGAGATGGAACTGAACGTCGAGCCGCTTTTCCCTATCCACACCCTGCACGATCGCGTATCGGCCTGGCGCGAAGTCACCGGGCGCTCGATCGATCTGGTGGTGGGTGATTTACGCAACCACGGCGTGGTCCGCGAAGCCGTGGAGCACTTCGAGCCCGAGGCCGTGGTTCACTATGGCGAGCAGCCCTCGGCGCCGTATTCCATGATGGACCACAATCGGGCCATATTTTCGCAGACCAACAACATCGTGGGCACGCTGAACCTGCTCTGGGTGCTGCGCGAGGTGGCGCCGGATTGCCACCTCGTGAAGCTCGGCACCATGGGCGAATACGGCACGCCCAACATCGACATCGAAGAAGGCTTCATCGAGATTGAGCACAACGGCCGACGGGACGTCCTCCCGTTTCCGAAGCAGCCCGGCAGCTTCTACCATCTTTCCAAGGTGCATGACAGCCACAACATCCTGTTTGCGTGCCGCGTCTGGAAGCTGCGCTCCACCGATCTGAACCAGGGTGTCGTCTACGGGATCGAAACCGACCAGACCGAGATCGACTCGCGCCTAGCCACCAGCTTCCATTACGACGAGGTATTCGGAACGGCGCTCAATCGCTTCTGCGTGCAGGCGGTGGCGGGAATTCCCCTGACTGTTTACGGACGCGGTGGCCAGACTCGCGGGTTCCTGAATATCCGCGACACGCTGCGCTGCGTCGAGCTCGCCATCCTGAATCCGCCGGCCGCCGGGGAATATCGCGTCTTCAACCAGTTCACCGAGACCTTCACGGTGCTCGAGCTCGCCGAACTGGTGCGGACTCAGGCGGCGGCGCTCGGCATCGAAGCCCAAGTTGAGCACCTGGAGAATCCGCGCCTGGAGGCGGAGGCCCACTATTACAACCCGCGCCACCAGAAGCTGGCTGATCTCGGTCTCGAGCCCCACTTGCTCTCAAACGTCCTGATCGACAGCATGCTGACCCGGATTCGCGAGCACGCCGGACGCATCAAGCCTGGCATCATTCGGCCGCGCGTGCGCTGGGCCGGAGATGCGCCGGCTCGTGCGCCAAAGACCGCTGCGCGAAGCTGATGGTTTGTCGCTCGTGCGGAGCGATGCCGGTCGCGCCGCGGACCTTGAAGCGTCGCCCCCACGTCACGCTATGCAACTATTGCTGCTCGGAGCAGGAATGGGAATCGTGGGCGGCCTCGTTCCGAGTCCGCTGCACTTGATTGCCCTCAGTCAAGTGGCGCTCGGACGCTGGCCGCGCGCCCTCTCCATTCTCATCCTTCCGCCGCTCGTCATCGACGGAGCCCTGCTCGCGGCCACCCTGTTTTTCTACCGGCTCATTCCTCGCGGAATCGCGCATGACGTGGCCTACGTCGGAGGCGTTACGCTCATCAGCCTGGCGGCCTATTCCCTGCTCAGTGCACGCGGAAAGAACCACCAGGAGCTGGCTGAGTCCTCCGCGCTGACCTATGCCAGCGTCACCGCCGCCTCCCTCACTGAGCTCAGTGCGCCCGGCACCTGGATCTATTGGATGACCGTCGCCGGCCCGATCCTGGCCGAAGGGCGCGTGTTCGGCTACGGCCACGTGGTTCCCTTTTTCGCCGGAGGGCTGCTCGGATACTATGGCGCTGCGGTCCTCAGCGTCTGGATACTCGCCTGGGGCGCGGGCCTTCACCGCCACTTCAAACGTTACCTGTTCCTGGTTGCAAACGTCCTGCTCTTGATTCTTGGGATCTCCTACCTGGTCCGCGCCCATTGGGGCAGCTGATTGCGGAGGACGAACCCTTCGGCATCAGTCCTTGCGCCAAACGGGCCTGCGTCTCTCGAGGAACGCTGCGAGACCTTCGCGGAAATCGGGCGTCGATCGTATCCCGGCGTTCTCCTCCAGCGCCAGGTCAAGTTGCTGGTCGATGATCGTCCGGTTGAACTCGTTGAGAAGCCGCTTTGTGCAGGCGAGACTGGTCGGACTGTTCTCGATCAACTGGGCCGCGAGTTGCCGCGCCCGATCCAATAGTTGCCCGTCTGGAACCACTTCCGTAATCAGGCCGATGCTCAGGGCTTCGGCGGCATCGATGATGCGGCCGGTCAGCAGCAGGTCGCGCGCTCGCTTCTCACCGACCTGGCGAAGCAGGAAAACCGACACCAGAGCCGGAACAAACCCGATGCGCACTTCGGTGTAGCCGAACTTCGCCTCGGGCGCGGCCAGGGTGAAATCACAGAGCGTCGCGATGCCGCAGCCTCCGGCGATCGCCGGTCCGTTTACGGCAGCGATCAGGGGCTTGGGGAAGGCGTAAATGCGATGGAACATGTGCCTCATGCGCCGCGAGTCCGCGAGGCTCCCTGCCGAAGGCTGTGCAACGCCGCCCTCAGGCGTTCCGCTCTTGAGCGTGTCATGTTCCTGAGAGGATACCGCCAACGCTTGGAGGGCATCGAGATCCATTCCGGAGCAGAACGCCCGCCCGGCGCCAGTCAGGATCGCCACGCGCGCGGGCCCGCGCTCGATCTCGTCGAGCGCGCCGAGCAACTCCTCGATCATTTGCGGAGAGATGGCGTTCCGTTTCTCCGGACGGTTGAACGTAAGAAGGGCCGAGTCCGTCGCATGCTCAAGGGACAGCGTTTGGTAGCTCATGGCGTGATTCCATGCCCCCGCGACGCCCGGTCAGACGTATTGCGCCCGCAGTTCTTGCGTCGCCTTGACGGCAGACAGCAGCGCCCACGGCTCGATCCCGGTCTCGGCGCCTTTCGACGAGAGCGTGCTGAGTACGATTTCGGTCGGGATGTTGCCCACGAGATCGTCGCCCGCGAAGGGGCATCCACCCAGGCCCGTAAGCGCCGAATCGAAACGCCGGCAGCCGGCTTCGTAGGCGGCGAGGACCTTCTCGGCCGCACCCTCCGGGCGGCTGTGCAGGTGCACGCCGAGTTCGAAGTCCGGACCGTAGCTTGCTGCGGCGGCATTCACCGCCTTGTACAACTCGCCGACTTCCTCGGGTGACGCGGTCCCGATGGTGTCGGCGAGGGAGACCTGCTTCAATCCGATCCCCTTCAGCCACTCCACCGCCTCAATCACGATCTCCGGCCCCCAAGGCTCTTCGAAGTTGTTGCCGAAGGCCATCGAGATGTAGACCACGAGCTTGCGAACCGGAGCGTCGAGTGCGGAGACCGCCCGTTGCAACTTCTGGACCAGGGCCTGCGATTCTGCTTTCGACATGTTGGCATTCGCGCGGCGGAAATGGGCGGAAACCGAGTAAGGATACCCGATGGTGCTGAGACCCGGCACTCTCAGGGCGCGTTCCAGGCCAGGCTCGTTCACGACAATGCCGATGATCTCGGCGCTCGGGTCAGGGGAATCCGGGGCGGAATTGGCAGCGGGGCCCACGGGCGGTTGCCCCTGGCCTTCCCACCGGCGCAGGGAAGAGTCCACCGCAGCCTGCGTTGTAAGGTCGGAGTACAAGGCCTCCAGCACTTGCTCGCTGTCGGCCATTTGCGGGACGTATTTCGGCGCCACGAAGCTCACGGCGTCAAGGTGGCGGAATCCCGCCTCCACGAGCCTCCTGAGATAGCCGATCTTGGCCTCGGTCGGGATGAAGTTCGGCAAACCCTGCCATGCGTCTCTCGGGCACTCAACGATCTTTACGATCTCCCGCGTCATCGAACTCTTCTCCCCAGCCCATGCGAACTCGGTCAGGGTCTTCCCCGTCCGGCGAACGCACCCTTGTCCAAACCGAGCCGCCGTGAATAGTCGTACAGATCCCGAATCAATTGCAACGAACGCGCGTTTGTAAGGCGCGCGTCACTTACCCCCAAATCGCAGGCCTGCAGCGTTTCCCATAAGCCGGACGCCGTCCAGCCCAGACGCTCGCGCGCGCCGCGGTAGAGTTCTTCGGACCTGGCCGCCGCCGACGTTCCCAGCCGCCTCGAGAGTTGGGCGCGGAAACGCAGGTAAGCGATCTCGAGAGCGCCGGCAGCCGCGCCTTTCCGTTGATAGAGATCGCCCAGCGTTTGCACGAACTCGAGCGGCGAGAGCCGCGATTCCCGCCGCAGGGAGCGCAGCGGCCCGCTGCGCCGGCCGTAAGTGAAAATGAATCCGGCGAAGACCAACGCCAATTGCAGCAGGAACCAGGGCGCAGGCGTCTTTCCCAAATAAGACCAAAATCCCAGGCGCTCGCCGTGAAAGTACTCGTCCCAAAGCACGCGCGTGGCCCGAGGCTCCGGGACCTTGGGCGCCGCCGGGCCCACCGAATTCAGAAAGAGCCTCAGATTGGAGGCTTCGGTGAGGCCGGAGTTGGTCAACGGTCCTGATTCGGCCCACCAGACGATGATACCGCGCCCGAGAGGAAAGCTCACAACCGTGGCGCCGTCCTTGTCGCCGTAGTCGCGGAGCTGATCGGGACGCTGTGCGGCCGCGCGAACGCCCGTCTCCATGGCGATCTCCGCGGCCCCTTTCGTAATCAAGGACGGCGCCTCGGCCGGAAATCTTCGCCAGGTGTAGGAAGTGCCCGCCACGGTCTTGGGCTCGCTCTCGCCGATCAACGACGCGCCGGCAGCGCCCGTCACCAGCAGTCTGCCGCCCGCGGAGACAAACTGCCGCAACGCGAAGCGCTCTTCCGAAGACGCCGGAAGAAAGGGGTCGGCGAGCACCAGGACGATATTGCCGCCGGCAGGCAGTTCGGTCGGAGACCGATTCCAGCGCTCGATGCCGTATCCGAGTTCGCCGAGCAGCAGGTACGCCGCCTTGCATCCCTGGCCGGTAGGCGAGTAGCTGGACGCAAAGTCCGTCGATCGGTCCGCGGGCGGAGGCTCGAGCAGCAGCGTGGCCGCCGTCAGAGCCACGAGCAGGGCCGCCGCGGCCATCAGGAACTTGCGGTCGCCGGATTCCAATCGAAGTGACATCCCAGGTCCTCGAGTTCGGCGATGACACGCTCGAAGTCGGCGGCCGAGGCCGCCTGGCCGCCGTACCACGAGCGTTCAAAACGAAAGGTCAGGGCCTCGAGGGCCGGGTACTGCCCGTGGGCGCCCGGTACCAGGTGCAGATACTCGCGCGGGGTGCGTGCCTCGTCCACCTGCCACAGGCCGGCTTCTTCCAGGCGGTAAAGAGCCGCGCGATAGGCCAGGTGGATGGCCTCGCGAAATTCGCTGCGACTGGCGCAGGCCAGGGCCCGCGCGGCCCATGAGCGCCAGCCCGCAATATCTGGGGCGCGCGGCAACGGCCCGCGCGCGGGGCGCCGCGAGACGCTGAGAATCGACTGCGCGAGCCACCCGAGCATCCCGAGGCCAAGGGCAATCGCCAAAACCCAGAAGATCGGCGACGGACCTCCGGAGCGGTGTCCCATGATGCCGAAGATGCTGTCGAGCTTCTCCTCAACCCATGCCACCGCGCGATCCCACCAAGTCTGCAGCGGGCTGCGGGCCGCACGGCCTCCGAATTCCCGCCGCTCGAGAATCGTGTCGAGCCGGCGCCGCGCGGCCGTTGAGTCCGTGCCTGACAGGCCGCCTTGGTCCATCTCAGCCCATGCCTCTGCGTTCGTTCGCATGAGCTCCAGCCGGGTGAGGATTTGCCTGGACCGCTCTGCAGCCTGGGCAGGGTCCGATGGGAACGCGTCCAGGTTCTGCCGCAGCCAACCGGCCGAGACCTCGAATCGCTGACCGTCCACGGCCACGGCCCAGGTCTCAGGCAGGGAGTCCTTGAGCGCGGCGGCTTCCCCGGGATGCGTCTGCAACCGTGATGCCGCCGCCGAACAGTCGTCGAGCCTCGCAAGGTAGGCGGGCAGATCGAGCGTTGATCTGTCCGGCGGCGGATTCTTCGAGTCCGCGCGTCCATGGGCGCTGACCGCGGCCAGCAAGCAGAGCGAGACTAGTCGAAATCCGCGACTCATAATGGCGGGCCCGAAGCCGGTCCTGGTTCGAGGACAGCGCCTCCATCCACGAGACTCGGCGGGTTCTCGTAAATGAGGCCAAACAACTCGTTGATCTTGTATTGCAGATACCAGATGTGAAAGAAGAAAACGGCCACCCCATTCAGCGCCTCGGGCTGCGCAAAAAGACCGCCGGCCCGCGCGCGCGCGTTGATGCGCTCCTCAATCATGCGGCGGACCTTGAAGGCCTGCACCAGCAGGGTGATGCTTCCCGCGAGGCTGAGCAGGCGCGCGATGTTGAGTGCCGCCGGGAATTGAATATGTCCGAGCGGTACGACGAGGGCGAGAACCACACTTGCGACGAGAAGCGCCAGTGCCAGGATGACTGCCCATTTGTCGAGTCTCTCGCGCGTATCCAATCTGTTCAGGGCCGCCACCCGGTTCAGGTACCACACTGGCACGTAGAACCCAAGCGTCAGCACGGTCAGCACGATCGTCAGGGCGACGCTCGTCGTGGGAAGGGGCAAGACGGAGTCTGCCACAATCCCGCTATCTGCGCGCTCCGGTGCGGCCGCCGACATCATCACCTGCAGGTCGAACCCCTCCTTGCGAACTCTCGCCTCGTAGTAGAACAGCGGCAGGACGATCGTCAGGATGGGATAGCTCAGGGCGGATCCGATGCCGCCCGCAATCACGGTCGGAGCGTTCAGCCAGAGGGGATTGTGGTTGAATTTGTACCCCATCAACAGCCCGGCCGCGAGAAACGGCGCTTCAAAGGTAAAGCCGACCACTAAGACGATCAGGTACATCAGGACACAAGCCAGGAAGATCCGCCCGACGCTCCCTTTAGCGAGGAAACTGCTGCGACGCAGCGCGCGCACCGGCCCGAGATGTTCCAGAACCAGGGCGGGGATCGACAGCGCGAATCGCAGAAGCAGCACGAAGGCCAGCACCATCGCCACGAGCGTGGCCACGATGATCACGAAGCCGAGCACGACAGTCATGACGGCGCCGGCCGCACCGAAGGCTTTGCCCACCAAGGCCGCGAATCCAGCGAAGAAGACCATTCCCACCATCAAGAGCGCATAGGTCCCGATGGTGATCAGGAACAAGAGCCCGTAGAGACCTGCCAGGCGCGCTATGGATCCGCTCAGACCCTGGTACGCTTCCTTGATCGTGATGTTGCCGCCCAGGTGAAATTTCGAAACCGCCGTGCTGGACGCCGCGAGCGCCACGGCGTGGGCGATCGAGCCCACGACAACGCTGACGGTCATTGCGGCGTAGAAGGGAACCAAGAGCGCCAAGGCTTGCGCGGGATTGGCGGTGCTTGTTCCGACCGGCGCCGCCGGGTGCATGAAAGCCTGAACAACCACGTTAGCCGCGATCACCACGATCTGGGCCGGCGCCACGATCCCGACAAAAGTCCAGAAGTGCTCGCGATAGTACGTAAACGTGCGGTCCAACAACTCGCCGAGGCTCAGCGGTCGCAGTTCGGTGCTCATGGGTTGTCTCCCGACGAGAGTGGTCGCGCGAATTCTTGCCGAGCCAGCCGGGAAATGCAAGGGGAAACTGCTTTGCCTGGGTTTCGCTTTGTTTTGGCTGAGCAAAATCACCGCAAGGCCGGACGACTGATTCCAAAGGACTTATCCCGACCTCGTTTGGCTTTGCTTTCGCTTCGTTTTGACCTGTTTTTCGATCGATTTGCTGATTCTATTGGACTTGGTGGCTTCGTTTTGCAAAATTTTAGATTCTTTTTTTTTGCGCTTAAAGCGCGCATGCAATGGGCTAGCTGGAGGGCTACACAGTCCCAGTTGTCTCAGCGGCAGGCGCTGCCAATGGCGCGTCCTCCGCTGAATTCCCTCCCGATTGTGCATGGGTCCGCACGCACGCTCGAGGCGATGTTGCGACGCATCCGGGCTTCTGCTAGCATCAACGAAAAGGGCGATTGAACAAAGCTAATGGGTAAGCACCGAACAAGGTTTGAGCTGCTGCTGACTGCTGCGCTCCTCGCGGGATTGGCCGCATCGGCGCCGGTCTACGCGCAGGGGTTCGGGCATCCGTTCAAAAAGAAGATCATCCTTCAGCGACGTCTGCCTTCGGCGGTGCGCCTCGAGGGCTCGAAGATTTCCGTCAAGGTGACGGCGGAGAACTCCAAGTACACCGACGTCGCCAAAACCTTGCGGGACTCGCTCGAAACCGAACTGCTGAAGAACGGCCACCAGCTTTCGGTGGATGACGCGCATCCCGACGTTCTGGTCGAGGGCACGATCACCGAGCTCAACGCCCCGGCCCCTCAGCAGGTCACGCGCAAAGTGGCGTCGGAGAAAGGCCTGGTGGACCAGCAGTTCCTTGAGATCAGCGGCGCCATGCGGGTGGCCTATCAGGCGATCGACAAACGCTCCGGGCGCACAGCGGACGCTTACAACGTCGCCGAGGCCTACCAGCACGAGGTGGAGGGCCAGGGCGCAGGCAACGTCGGCACCAAGACCTATCACGACCTGAAGACCCAGTTCGGCAAGATCAAGCCGGGCAAAAAGGAGAGTGACGCCACCTCCGACCCGGACCTGATTCAAACTCCGGCCCAGGTGGTGCAGGTGATGATGCAGCGCGAGGTCAAGGACATCGCGTCGCGACTGGTGGATACCAGTGAGACGGTGGAGGTGCTGCTCGGGCGGGGCAAGCTCGACGAGGCGAATCGCCTGGCCGACCAAGGGTTGTGGAGCCGCATGGCGGAAGAGCTCGAAACCATGAAGCCCTTTCCCAAGCCTGACGACGACGCCTACCGTCTCTACAACCTGGGCGTGGCTTACGAGGCCATGGCGTACGCGGCCAAGGATCCCAAGGCCGCCAAGAATTTCCTCGAACAGGCCGCGATCAATTACGGAAAGGCCGTGGACGACAACAAGGGCGAGAAGTATTTTCTGGAGCCTCAGACGCGCATCGAGACCGCGGCGGCGCACTACAGGGTGATCGAGGAGCGGGCCTCGGCACCGGCGCCACCGCCGGCCGCACCGTCGCCGGCCGCACCGGCGCCGTCCTCTGGCAGGGCGTCATCCTCATCGCCGGCCCACGCGTCGTCCGGTCCCGGGAGCGGTTCGAGCGCTCACAAGGCGGCCGCGGCCTCGTCGAACACGTCCTCCGCCGGCAGCAAGCCGCTCACGAATCAAGACGTCATCGACATGGCCAAGGCAGGCATGGATGACGACAACCTGATCGCCAACATCAAGGAAGCGAAGAGCGTCAGCTTCGACTTGAGCACGCAGGCGCAGATCGAACTGGTGCACAACGGCGTCAAAGGCAAAGTGCTCACGGCGATGCGCGCGCGGTCGCGACGGTCGTCCCAATAAGGCGGCACCGCCGGCCAATAGAACAGCGCCGCCGGCCAATAGAACGGCACGCCGGAGAATGTTCTGATGCGAGCTCCGGGCGCCCCTGAGGGTTCGTTGAGAAACCTGTCCAAACTGTCATTCCGAGGAGCCGTGGGCGACGAGGAATCTCGCACGTCGTCTATTTCGAGAGCGAGATTCCTCGCTTCGCTCGGAATGACAAGCAGAACGCGCGAGAGTTCGCCAATTCCAGGGACACGGTTCCGGAAAGTTTTTCAACAACCTGCCAAGACTGCGGTTCTCGCCTTCGTTTCCCTGGCCCTGGTTTTCGTCCCGCGAGTCCGCGCCGAGGGCGAGTGCGGCGCGGCGCAGGACTTCATGGTGCAGGCTCGCGAGAAGATCACGCCGCAAGCCACCCGCTCCGATCTCGAAGACGGCCTCGTGCTCCTGAAACACGCCAATGAGCTATGCGCCGAGTCCGGCGACGCCTGGTACTACCGGTCGCTGTTCGAAAAGAAGCTGGGCCACGATCCGCAGGCCGACTTCGCGATGCGCCAGGCGAAGCTCATGGGGTCAGACGCGCTGGCCCAACGTGCTGATCCCTTCGCGCTGGCCGCGCCTGCGCCCGTCGAGGCTGCGCCCAAGGAACTCCAGACCCCGGTACGCGGCAAGTGGGCGCTGGTGGTGGGCATCGAGAAGTTCCAGAATCCCAATATCCCCGCCCTTCACTACACCGGCGCTGACGCCTCGGGACTGGCCGCGGTGCTCTCGGACCGGAGCTATGGCCGCTTCGCGCCGGATCACGTGACGCTGCTGACGGACGCGCAGGCCACCACCAAAGGCATCAAGGCGGCGCTGAATTTGATCGCGCGCAGCGCCGGCCCCGATGACCTGGTGGTGATCTACGTGGCTACGCACGGTTCACCGCGCGAGAACATGCCGGGCGGCGTGAACTACCTCATCACCTATGACACCGACCCTTCGAGCATCGACACGCTTTACGGCAGCGCCCTGCCCATGGTGGAGCTCGACGAAGCCGTGCGCTCGCGCTTCCGCGCCAATCGCGTGGTCATCCTGCTCGATACGTGCCACAGCGGCGGAATCCGCAGGGCCGCCGTCGGGGGTTACGAGGGCTCGGCGCCGGTCGCCATGAATGGCGCCATGAATGGCGCCGGCGCCGCCCTCCCGATCGCAGCCGCGCTCGCCGCCCAAGGCGCGCGAGGCTTCAAAGTCTCCGCCCCTTCCGCCGCCAACCTCGAGTCCATGAAGCCCGGCCTCGGCCGGGTGATCATCGCCTCAAGCAGCGAAGACCAGGAGTCATTCGAGAGCAAGGCGCTCGGAGGGGGGCACGGCTACTTCACCTACTACCTGATCGAGGATCTGAAGCGGAATCAGGGGCTCGACCCGGTCAGCAAGATCTATTCGGATCTGAAGGACCAGGTGGGGCAGCAGGCCCGGCGGGACGGGCGGCCGGCGCAGACTCCGGTGATGTATCAAAGCACGCAGGTGCCGGAAATCGTCATCGGGATCGTACCCCAGCTTGCCGTTCTGCCCGGGCGGCTGCCGCTCCTCGCCTCGATGGGCTTTTGAACGTAGGTGCTGACGTACGGGCGATTGAACATCAAGGCTGTTGCTTCGGAGATTGATCCGGCGTCGTTTTCTTCGCTGCCTTGTGGGCCGGCGTGGGCTTCTTGGCGGCTGACGCCGCCTGATCGCTGCCATCACCAGGAAGCTGGAAGCCTCGCGCGCCGCCCTGCTCTTCGCTCAGTTCCTTGTTGCTGGACTTCGTCTTGGCGGGCGCAGCCTTCTTGCTGCCGGCGGAGGACGGGTCACTCTGGCCTTGCGCCGCGCCGCTCTGGCCCTGCGCCGGAAAAGCTGTTGCGCGCCCCGGTCCGCTGCCGAGCCCGGCCATCATGAGCACGAGCGCGGCGAGAACGCCGGCCGGTCTATTCTTCATCGTCATAATCTTCGCGGCTATAGTCTTCAAACTCTTAATCTTCATCGCTTATCCGCCTCCTTGCGCGGCGTGCCGCCTCAGATGCTCGTAATGCTCCACAAACACGTGCGCCAGCAGCAGCAGGCTGACGAGTGCAAAATCAAGATACCAGCCGAGAGAGGAGAGCAACAAGGCTAATACGGCGAGCAGCACCGAGCCCCCCAGCCAGACCAGCAGCCACTCCGCGAACCTTCGCCGCCAGTGCATCAGTACGATCAGGAGATAGCCGGAGATCACTTCGATGACTCGCGCCCACACGCGGGAGAGCGGCTTTGCCAGCCCGCGAAGAATGGCCTCGACGTAGTTGGCGTGCAGATAAACGCCGGGCATCAGGCCGGCGGGGCTCGCGTACTGATCCAAAATGGGGCCGCGTCCCTGACCCCATTCGTGCCAGGTTGCGCCGATCAGGACAATGCGCCCCGCCAGTTGGCCCCGCTCGGTTGACGCTTCCCACTGCGCCGGCGCTGCGCCGCTTGCCGCCAGCAGGCTTCCGGCCGGCACGGCGTACTTCTTGAAGGCTTCCTGCGGAATAAAACCGGCATACGCAAAATCGTTCGCGTTCGCCACGGCCAGGGCCTCCTGGTAATACGCCGGCAAAGCCTGCGGATTGCCGTTGCCGGGCGACGGCGGCCCCGGGACGCCGGGCTGCGCTTCGTAGTCGCGCCGCGCCGCATAAGCGCTCACAAGCTGCAACGCGAACGACGAAAACTCCTTGCTCGCGGAGCCATCGAACTCGGCGGCCTCGAACCGGAGCGGCACCTCCCGCCGGTCTGCGGGCAGGTTGATGTACCCCAAAGACACCGTGCTGGCCTGCGAGAGCGTCGCGCAGGGCGCGGCGGCCAAAGGCAGGACGGCCTTCCCGAGCGGGTTCTGATCGGGCTCGGAATAGAACAGAGCGGACCGGTTACGATCGTCGCAGATGTTGGGCTCGCGCCGCCATTGGTCGCCCTCGAGCACCAGCCCCGCAGTCAGTACGACGGGAATGTGCGCCTGTCCGGCAGCCGCCACGGCCTCGATCAGCTTGCGATCATCCGCGGCGCGCACAGGGTCGTCCGCGGGCACGCTGCTCGGGCTCTTCAGCTGGAAGTCCAGGCCGATCACCCGGGGTCCGGCCTTCACGGCGGCGTTCACCAGGTCCGCCAGATAAGCGCGGTTGGTCGGTTGGACGCCGCTGAGCGGAGCACTCCAGAACGCGGCATCATCAATCTCAACCACCGAGACCGCTTGCGGAGAGCTGCCGCCGAGTGGCGACCACCCCGACAGCAGGCTATGCGCGCCCATTTGCAGCGAGACCAGCCACGGCACCTGCTTCTTGAAGCCAGGGTCATCGAGGAGAAAACCGGAAAGCAGGATGATGGTAAGCAGGGTCAAGTCCCATATGTTTGGGAGCCAGGGGCTGCGGTGAAGATGCGGCTTCGACGGTCTCGGCTGCCGGCTTCTCATAAAATGTGGCGGGCCAGGAAAGGCTAAGGTCGCGGGGCAGCCTCTGTCAACCCGCAGCCGCGCGGCGTGGCCGCGTCGGCCACCCGGCGCTTCAGAAGTCGAATCGATATCCGAGAATCATTTTGGCAATCAGGTGGTCGGTCGAGCCCGTAACGCCCACACCCACGCCGAAGTTGAACTCCCACTTGGGGCCAAGGTCGAGATCCACGGCGGGGAAGAACTGGTGTTGCTGATCCTTCAAGGGCAGGAAGCTGGTGGCCGGGCCCACGGACCCGTAATATTCGAGGCCCGCGGCAACCCGTCGCGTGACGTTATAGCTGATCTTGGCGTTCGGAGAGAACACAAAGCCGAGCTTGACGTCGGTGCCAACCAGCGCGCGGTCAAAGGTCGGGTTCACCGACCAGTACCATTTTCCATACTGCTGGTCGATGATCGGCCGGATCTCCCAGGTCCAGGTGTCGGTCGAAAAGGCCCGCCGCTGATACCCGATCTCATTGGAGAGGCTGACTCCCACCGGCCAATGCCAGCTCTCGGGAATGCGAAACCGGGGCCGGATGTGATCACCCACCCAATCCCAGCCTTCGCCGTTGCGGGCGCTGGTGAAGATGTAAAAGCCGGTTTCAAACCAGTCATTAAACCCGTGAGTGATCTCGATGGTTTCGTGCCAGGCGTGCTCCGTGGGAAGCACTCCGTCCTCGACGGTCTTGGAACCTTCAAATGTGAAGTTGTTGTGCCACTCGACCATCGTGTGCCCGGCCGGCACGGTCTCCACGCCGTAGACCTGAATCTCGTAATTGTCCTGGGCGCGGGCAGCGGGAGAATGCAAACAAAGCACCCCCGCCAGGACCGCGAACCAACACCCCACCGCGCGCTTGCAGGAATTCCGATCCGCCGCCATAGCGTGCCCGGACTCGATGCCCTCACGAGGCGCCTACCCGAGGGAGTGGGACTGCCTCAGATCATTGTCGCGTGCGCACTTCGAGCGCAGAATACGGCGTGCTCAGGCTCAGGAGCACCGCTTCGCCGTTCACGCTCACCGTCAAGTCGTCAAAGGGATTGAGCGTGTTGGGAAACTGCTGCTGCCAGGCTACTTTCTGAAACAGGCGCAGCTCGTCGAACCCCTGGTGCAGATTGGCCGCCGCCTGGGCGGAGGTGCACGACATTTCCACGGACAGGTGCACCCGGTCCGTGGGCTGCACGTTGTAGGCCAGGGACTGAACGTTCTTGAACACCGTGCCCAAGTCAATCGGCAGGTTCTTCTGCGCCGGCATCCAGCCCTTGAACGCGTCCTCGATGGCGGACCCCACGGCTACGCCCCAGATCGGCGCGTCCTTGGTGTCGCGCTGCACCAGGCCCGAAAAGCTGGCAGCCGAACTCAGGGCGGGCGCCTGGCCGCCGCGAACGTCGAGCATGGACTTCAAAGCATCGAGCGTCCCGAAGGCGCCGAGCGACCGGCCGAGCGGCGTGACGCACGTCGCGCTGTCCGTGGTTCCAAAGCAATAGGCCGACGCGGACCCGAGCGGTGTGGCGGCCACACCCTGGGCCGCGGCGTCGCGAGCCATGATCTGGGGGTCGATCTGCCCCGCAGCCAGTCCTTCCATCGTCAGCTTGCCGCCGATCATGGACCAGCCCAGCACAATCTCATTAATGTCCGTTTCGCGGATCCCGAGCGTGGCCAGTTGCGTCTCGAGCGTGCGGAGGCTCGGTCCAAGGTAGCGCTCGTGAAGTGTCGCGTAATCGGGCAACTGGCGAAGCTTTGCCGTGCTCGAATACTCGAGGCGCGACGTGTCCATCGGAAATGTCGCCATCGCCTCTTTGACGACGCCTTGCGCCAGGGCTGACGCGGCGGTCATCGCCAGCACCGCCGCTCCCAGAATCGCATTAAGAAGCCAGTTCTTGCTCATGAAACCTCCTACACTCTTAGCTTACAGGGATGGCGCGTGCTTCGCCAGGGGTTGTAAAGCCGGGCCGAAATGAGCCGAAATGAGCCGAAATAAGAAAGCCCGGACCGAAGCAGGGTCCGGGCTCTCTTTAGGACGACCCAGCGTCTATTGCACGCTCATGGTGGCGTTTACGCTGTGCGTTAGTGAGCCGGCGGTACCGGTCACCGTAAGGGGATAGTTACCGGGCAACGTCAGCGTCGGCGTCGGATTCGAGACGCCGCAGCCAAACCAGACCGCCACCAGCAGAGCAACTCCGGCGGCCGTCACCAGACTCGACCAGACGCGCGTGCGGCGCGCGCGACGCGCCCACACTGCGAAGCCCAGCAACCCACAGCCCAGGATCGTGATGAGCCACAGGAAGGGAGGCTTCAGATTTATGAGACCGCCCGGAGGGACCATTGAGCCAGCCACCGTTGTTGCCGTCAACGTTGCGGTGGAGCTGCTGCCGGACGTCGGCGTAATTGAAGAGGGCGTGACCGCGCAGCTTCCGGGACCGGGATCCCCGTTGCAGCTCAACGATATCGTGTTGGTGAAATCGGTCGACGCCTGAAGGGTGATCGTGTAGGTCGCAGTCTGGCCCGCCGTTACCGAGACTGAAGACGGCGAGATTTCCATTTGAAAGTCCGTGCCGGTGCCGGCCAGGGCAACGGTCTGCGTGGCGCCTGTGACCCCGGCGGCGTTGTCAGTGATGACCACCGACCCGGCCAGACTGCCCGCCCCGGTGGGACTGAAACTCACGCTGATGGTGCAGTTTGCTCCCGCATTGACCGAGCTGCCACACGTATTCGTCTGTGTGTAGGGGCCGCTCGGGGCCACGCTGGTGACGTCGAGCGTGGTGTCGCCGTCATTCGTCAGTGTCACGGTCATGGGCTGGCTTGTGGTGGTGGAAGTCTCCGCCGGGAAGGTCAAAGTGGAAGCTGACAGGCAGGCCACCGGGGCCGTGCCGGCAGCCACCTTGGCAACGAAAGCGTCGTTGTTGCCTCCGGTCGACGCCTGGAAAGGTTTCTGGGTGGGGAAATCATTCGAAAGGGTTGTTCCCACCAGGTAGGAGTCGCCCGCCGAATCAACCGCCACGCCATTCGCGGAATCTGTCGAGTGGCCTCCGAGGTAGGTGGAGAAAATCAGCCCGCAACCTGTCGGGCTGACGCGGCTGAGGAATCCGTCTTGATTGCCCCCATAGGTCGATTGCACGGGATTGGCGGTCGGAAAGTTCGGGGAGGCAGTGAAACCGGCCACGTGCGCGTGCCCGCCGGAGTCCACCGCGATGGCCTTACCCGCGTCTCCCGAGTTTCCGCCGAGATAGGTGGAATAGCTCAGCGTGGTGCCGGTGCTGCTGAGCTTGCTGACAAAAGCGTTGGATGTCCCGCCCAGGGTGCTCTGGAAAGCGCTGGCGACAGGAAAGTTCGTGGAGCTGGTCAGGCCGGTAACGTAAACGTTCTTGGAGCTGTCGAGGGCAAGTCCATAGCCCTGGTCTGTCTGCGTGCCGCCGAGATATGTGGAATAACCCAGCACCACTGCGGACCCCGAGAAGGTCAGCTTGGCGACAAATGCATCCGCGCCGCCGCCGTAAGCCGACTGGTAGGCGCTTGCGGTGGGGAAGTTGTTTGAGAGCGTTTGTCCGGTGATGTAGGCGTCTTCACTGCTGTCCACTGCGATCGCATAGCCGTCGTCCTCACCCGCACCGCCCAGATAAGTGGAATAGACGAGAGAACTCCCCGTACTCGCGACCTTGGCCACGAACACGTCGAACCCGCCGCCATTCGCAGTCTGGTAAGGGTCCTTTACGGGGAAGTTGGTGGATTCCGTGCGACCCACCACAAATGCCTCGGCCGCGCTGTCGAGGGCGATGCCATAGGCGTCATCCTCCTCGGAGCCGCCGATGTAAGACGAATAAACCAGGCTCGACCCAGACGGGTTCAGTTTCAGCACGAAGGCGTCGCCTGGAAGGCCCTCGGTGGTCGGACCACCCGCAACCGACTGGAAGGCGTTCAACACGGGAAAATTCGAGGAACTGGTGTTGCCCGCCACGAAGACGTACTCGTTCGGATCGACAGCGATGGCGTTCCCCGCGTCCTCGTAGTTGCCGCCGATGTAAGTGGAGAATATCAGGGCGGAACCCGTCGGATTCACTTTGGTAACGAAGGCATCCGGCTCACTAAAAGTCGCGCAACTGGAGCAAGTACTCTGATCGGCACTCAACACCGGGAAATTCGTGGAGAGGGTCTGCCCCGTGATGTAAGCGTCCCCCGCGGCGTCAATGGCGACCGCGTTGCCGAAATCATCCGCGGTCCCGCCCAGGTAACTTGAGTAGCTCAGGCTGGGATCGATGATCAACTGCCGGGCGCGGTCGTAGGGGCCCAACCGGAAACGGACCTCTTGAACGCCGCCCGACCGGGGTCCCACTTCGTAGCCGCCCCCGACCTCCTGGCGGTCGCCGCCTTTCGCCTGGTAGATCACGGGCCGATGGAACACAACCTGGCCGCCGTCGGTGTCAAGAACCAGATCGCCGAGGGAGCTGACAGAAGCCTGCTTCGCACCGCCAATGCGCAGCGCGATGGCCTGCGGGTCGGCGCCCGGGCCCACCACAAAGTCGTACTCCAATTGACGCTGGTTGCCGTAGTAGACCAGATCGACTCCGGGGTAGACTCCCTGATAGCGCACGCGGGCATAGTTCGCCACGCCCGTCCGCCACTTCGAGGAGTCGTCGCCGATAAAGTAATTGCTCTTGCCGGCGAGCTCGTCAAGGACGCTGACCGGGGCATGGGGATTCGCGCTCACCAGTTGCATTCGCAGGACGGAGTCCATCGTCCCTTGCCGGCTGTCCTTAACATCAAGGCCGGCGAAACTGCTCCGATTGAGGATTGAGAACTGGCCGGTCAGTTCCGGCTTCGGGCTTTTGGTTGGTGGCTTCTTGAGCGCCAGAACCGCTTCGTTACCGGTCAGAAACAGTGCGTACCCTTCTCCGCGAGACAAAAACTTCACACGCGCATCGGTTTGACCCTGGTTTTTCTCGAAGCTCAGCGGCAGCCGGGCGTAGAGATCATTCTGGCGGGACTTGTCGGGCGCCATCGCCGGCCGGGGCGCCGCGCTCGCGCGTCTCGTGTTCCAGCGGGCGGCGAGAGCGTGCACGCAGGGCTTGCCCCACACCGCGGAGATTCCCAAAAGGGCTAACGAGAATAAGTAAATTTCCACCGCCCGCACCCTGCGTCGCGCGCGGGGAGCGCTATAATCCTTCATGAAGCCTCCATTTTTTCCGGTCAGCTTGGCATCACCGGGGAAACAGACGATAAATTACGTCGAATTAGGCTATCAGCAGCCAAGCGACATGTCAACGCGCACACAGTTCCAAACTGTGTAATCCCCAGCTATGGACGGCACCTGGGGGCTACCCGAGTGTATCTGAAAAACTGAGAAACGGCGGCTCTGGGGCCCTGTTGTGCGGAAAGGCCCGGCATTACCGTGCAGCAGGGCTATAGAAATTGAAGGCTTTGAGGGCCTGCCGGAAAGGTAAAGCCCTTCCGCACAACAAGGCGGCAAAGCCGCTGCCGCGCCAGGGTTTTCGCACGCTCAAATCAGAGGCAAACCGATCGGGTTACGAGCCGGCCGGAGTCCGGCTCGTTCCTACAGCGCGACCCACACCGACTTGACCTGCGTATACGACTCGAGCGCGTGCATGCCCATTTCGCGCCCGAAGCCGCTCTGTTTGAAGCCGCCGAAGGGTGCGGCGCTGTCGAATCCGTTGTAGGTGTTGATCCACACCACGCCGGCCTTGATCTGTCGCGCCAGGCGGTGCGCCCGCCGTACGTCGCGCGTCCATACTGCCGAGACCAGCCCGTAGATGGTGCCATTCGAGATCGCGACGGCCTCTGCTTCGTCTTTAAACTTCATCACGGAGAGCACGGGGCCGAAGATCTCTTCCTGCGCGATCTTCATGTCGGGCTTCACGTCGCCGAAGACGGTGGGCTTCATGAAAAAACCCCGCGCTTTTTCGCCCTCGGTATCGCGTTCGCCGCCGCAGAGCAATCGCGCGCCCTGTTGTTTCCCGGACTCGACGTAGCCAAGGATGCGATCGAGCTGGGTTTGTGAAATCTGCGCGCCCATCTCGGTCTTGGGATCGAGTGGATTGCCGACGCGCATCTGACCGGCCTTATCCACCAAGCGTCCGACAAACTCGTCGTAGATATCCTCGTGCAGCAGCAGGCGGCTGCCCGCCGAGCACACCTCGCCCTTGTTGGCGTAGATAGCCCAAAACGCGGCGGGCAAGGCGGCATCGAGATCGGCGTCGGAAAAGATCACGTTCGGCGACTTGCCGCCGAGTTCAAGCGACAGGCGCTTCAGGTTGCTCTCGCCTGAGGCCTTGAGCAGCGCGCGGGCGCTGCGAATGCTGCCGGTGAACGCGACCTTGTCCACATCCATATGGCGCCCCAGGGCGTCGCCGGCTTCGGGACCGTAGCCGGTGACCACGTTGACGACGCCGTCCGGGACTCCGGCCTCTTTCGCGAGCTCGGCGAGTCGCAGGGTGGTGAGCGGCGTCATCTCCGAGGGCTTGACGACGCACGTACAGCCGGTGGCAAGCGCCGGGGCAAGCTTCCAGGCCGCCAGCAGCATGGGGAAGTTCCAAGCCGTGATCATGCCCACCACGCCCACCGGCTCGCGCAAGGTGTAATTCAGGAAAGGCCCGTCCACCGGGATCACCTCGCTGTGCATGGCGCGGACCCAGCCGGCGTAATAATAAAAAATGTCGGCGGCCGGCCGCATGTCGCCGTTCTTGGCGCCCTTCAGCGTCTTGCCGGCGTTCAGTGATTCGAGCATCGCCAGCTCATCGATGTTCTTCTCGATCAGCTCGCCGAAGCGCCAAAGCATTTTCGACCGTGCCGAGGGCTTCATGTCGCGCCAGGCCTGATTCTCAAAGGCGCGCCGCGCGGCCGCGACCGCGTGGTCCACATCCTGGGCGTCGCTACGCGGGACCGAGGTGAAGGTCTCGCCGGTCGCCGGGTTGATCACGTCGATGGTCTTGCCTGAGGCGCTCTCCGCCGGCTTGCCGTCAATCCAGTTCTTGGCCGGCTTCAGACTGCGCTCCTGTACCGTCGCTTCCATGCTTCGCACTCCAATTGGCGATTAGATGAGACTGCGCTCGCGCAGGCCCGGCGCCGGACGATCGCGGGCCTGGGGCAGGCCGCTGCCGCGCCGGGCACAAAGCGGCCCCGAGAGCCGGAGCCCTGCGATGAACCTGCCGAAGCGCGCGCCATCAGGCCTGATGCCGTTTAGCTCACTGCGCGCGCGGCCTTGTCGTAGGCCTTCCGCGCCGCAGTTGCCGTGTCACTGGCCAGATCTTTACCCCGCTGGACGGCGTCAGCGCCCCGCGCTACCGCGTCCTCGACGGCTCGCGAAGCCTCCTTGTAGCCCTTGCGCGCGTTGTCGGAGATCCACTCGCGAGTCTCTTCTCCCGACTTGGGTGCAAGCAGCAAGGCCGCCGCCGCGCCCACAACCGCACCAACCAGAAATGCTGAAACTACGTTTCCGTTGCTCATGGCGTCCTCTCTTTCCCCCCGCCACTAGATTACACCGGGCCGGTGGGATCATGCATTTGGACTTTGCGCCCGCCACGATAGGAGGCATCGGGCGTTACAGCCGCCAGGTTCCGATGTGCGCTGCCTCTCAGAATTCGGCAGGCTTAAGCGCTGATGCTCAAGGCCACTTCTGCGCCCCGTGGAGGATGCGCACGAGATGGATGACAGGGCCAGAGATTCGGTAAACCACAACGTAGGGCAACGGCGAAAGCACGCACTCACGCGTTCCGTGTTTCTTGCCCGGACGTCCGCGGTTGGGAAAGATCAGCAGGCTCCCAGGAGCCTTGTAAATGGCGCGCACAAGATCCGGCGCGTGGTCAGGCGTTTGCTCAAATAAGTAATCCGCTATGCGTTCAAGGTCGGCGGCGGCTGGTCTTCTGACCAGCGCAGCTCCATCTAGCGGAGTGCCTGTTTTTCAGCCAGCAGCCTTTCGAGCCGGGCCCCTACTTCCTCGTAGGTCAGGAGATCACCCCGATCGGCGGAAGCCAAGCCCTTTTCGACTTCGCGGATGAACCAGCCGTCATAGTCGACAACGCACTCTATGGCCTCCTGCGCAATGGCCTCTATATCCCGGTCCTGCTGGGCAGCGAGGTGAGCAAGCTTGGCTTGTATTTCGGGGGTCAGATGTACTTCCAGGACATCAGAGTAAGAGCTGGAAGGGCTGCCGTCAAGCGGATTGGTACCTCGATCTCGTTCAGAAGCCCGCAGGTGATCGATGGAGAAGCGGCCACGACCCGCCAGTCGGACCCGGATGACGCGATGCACGCCAACAGCCTGCTCCTTCGCGGTCCGCTACTCGTAACGCAGCGCCACCATCGGATCAACCTTCGTGGCGCGCCGCGCTGGGAGGTAACACGCAATGAGCGCGACCGCGGTCAGCACCAGAAAAACCACGGCGAATGTCGCGGGATCGGTCGCCTTTACTCCATACAGCAGACCGCCCAAAAATCGGCTCAAACCGAGCGCTCCGGCGAGTCCGAGAACGGCGCCGGCCAGCGCCAGCCGCATGCCGTCCGATACGATCAGCTTCAGCACCTCGCCGCGCTTTGCGCCGAGAGCCAGCCGGATTCCGATCTCGTGGGTGCGCTGCGTGACCGAATAGGAGATCACGCCGTAAATCCCCACCGCCGCGAGCACCAGGCCAACGCCCGCGAAGACGCCGAACAGGAGCATCTGGAAGCGGTTATCCGCAGCCGCCTCGCGGACCAGGTGGTCCATGGTCTGGACTTCATAAACGGGCAGGTCCGGATCAAGGGTATGAATCTCCTGGCGCACGGCGGCCACGAGACTCTCGGGATCACCGGCGGTGCGCATCGTCAGGGTGAAGTAGTTTTCGAGCAGCGGCACATACGAAGCGGGAATCTGGCTGTAAGGATAGTAGGCGACCGGCGGCTCTTCAATGCTGAGCCAATGCCGCACGTCGCCGGCGACGCCGACCACGGTGCAAACGAGCGAGCTCGCGGGATATCCGGGCTTCATCTGTTTGCCGATCGGGTCCTGGCCGGGCCAGAACTGGCGCGCCATGGTCTCACTGATGATCACCACTCCGGGCGCGGCGGCACCATCCTGCCCGGTGAAGTCGCGGCCCTTGCGAATGGGAATGTTCAAGGTGTGGAAGAAACCGGGGCTGACGAAGCGGGCGCGCGCGATGGGCTCCTGGCCCGGAGCGACCGGCGGCTGGCCCGGGATCGTGAAGAACAGCGACGGGTCCGTGCCGCTCAGCGGCAGGTTCCGCGTGAGCGCCGCGGATTCGACGCCGGGCAGCGCGGCCGCGCCCTCGATCAGCCTGCGCCGGAAGCTGTCCAACCGCTCGCCCGAGACTTTATCCGCCGGCAGCGACACGCGGAGGCTCAGAACGTGCCGCGGGTCGAACCCCGGATTTACGTCCTGCAAGCGCTTGAAGCTGACCACCATCAGCCCGGCGCCGATCAGCAGCATCAGGGCCACGGCCACCTCGGAGATCACCAGCGCGCTGCGCAAGCGTCGCCTTCTGCGGCTCGTGTCCGCCCCGCGACCGGACTCCTTGAGAGCCTCGTTCAGGCTGCACTTCGACGCTTGCAGGGCGGGCACCAGGCCGAAGGCGAGTCCCGTCACGATGGTGGCGATGAGAGTAAATGCCAGCGCTCTGCTGTCCACGGCGATGCTCTCAATGCGGGGCAGACTCCCGGAAGGTGTGAGTGAAGCCAACAGACGCACGGCGTTGAAGGCCAGAATCAGGCCCAGCGCGCCCCCGATCAGCGCCAGCAGCACGCTTTCCGTCAAAAGCTGGCGGATAACACGCGCGCGGCTGGCCCCGAGGACCGCTCGCAACGCCATCTCCCTCTGACGTCCGGTGGCGCGGGCCAGCAGCAGGTTCGCCACGTTGACGCAAGCGATCAGCAGCACCAGTCCCACCGACGCCAGCAGGACCTGAAGCACGGGCCGCACGTTCCCGACCACGTCGTCGAGCAGGGGAACCAGTTGCAGGCCGTAACCGGCATCCGTCTGCGGATATTCTTTGGCAAGTTGCGGGGCCAGGCTGTTCGCCTCGGCTTCGGTCTGGCTGAACGTCATGCCCGACTTCAGGCGGCCGAGACCAAACAACCAGTGGAGCCCGCGCGCCGATGACCTCGGATCAGCGGGGTTGAGCTGCAGCGGCACCCAGAACTCACCCGCGCTTTGGGCGATCTGGAAGCCGCCCGGCATCACGCCGAGCACGGTGTAGCCCTCGCCGTCCAGCTTCAGGGTGCTTCCGATCACGCTGCGCGCGCCCGCGTAGTGCTTCTGCCAGAACGGGTAGCTCAGCACCACCACCTTGGGGCCGCCGGGCAAATCCTCCTGCGCCTCAAAGGTCCGCCCGAGGACCGGGTTCACGCCGAACAACGGAAACAGGCTCGCCGTCACAGGCTGGCCCGTGATGTGCTCCACTTCCGTGGCGCCGGCGAGGTTATACGATTTCGATGTATACACCGCCAGCGACTGGAACGCCTGGGCGTGCTCCCGCCAGGCAATATAATTCGGCGCCGAGAATACGTTGTAACTCCCGCCCTGCGTCCTCTGATAAACCGACACCAGTCGTCCCGCGTCACGGTAGGGCAGCGGCGTCAGAAGCACGGCGTTCACCACGCTGAAAATGGCGGTATTGGCGCCGATGCCGAGCCCGAGCGTCAAGACGGCGACCCCGGCAAAGCCCGGATTCATGATCAGCGTCCGGATCGCGTACCGCAGGTCGTGAATGAGGGTCTCCATGTGATCTCCGGATCGTCGCCTCAGAGTTTAGCCCAATCAGGCGAAAGCAGTGTTGGGACGCGCACGGGAACGGCGGGGTTGCATGGTGCTGGCGTGATTTGGGGAACCTCAGGACACCGTTATCCCCGAAGGCGGGAATCGATCTTTGACAATCGTACTGTCAAGGATTTCTAAAGTGAATTCCCGCCTTCGCGCGAATAACAGTGCGCGAAAGGGATCCCACATTGGCAAGTAACGCCAGCACCCTGGGCGCCTTGAAAAGACGCGGACCTTCAAGCATAATGAACCCAGCGCTTTCTTGGGAGGCCACATGGGTATTCTGAGCCGGTTGCGTGGGTTCGACCGTCGATACTGGTACGTCTGTTACAACTGCATGATGCAGACCGGCCACGACACGGTGAACTCCGTCTTCTACTCAGAAGCCCCGCTGGTGGACGTGGTTGGCCGGCCTTCGATGCCGTGTCCGCGCTGCGCCAGCACCAATACCAAGTCGTTCCAGACGCTCAAAGACGAGGGCTCGGAAGCGCCGCTCTGGGGCCTGGAACGGATCGTCCGCAAGTATCCGCGAAGCCAGTTCATGGTGAAGCCCGCGACTGCCGGCAGGGTGCCGGCCGCAAGGCCCGAGACCTCATCGAGCGTCCACTAATCCCGTCATTTTTTGGGCGGGCGTGACCAGGTGGCAGGAGTACGTCTTAATCACCAGCCAAATCTGCTGCCCGGGGCCGAGCCCGAGCGCTTCGACGGCGCTCGGCGTCAGATGCACCTCGAAGCTCACTCCCGAGTCAACCGTCGCGATGACCGTCACGCCCCGCCGCTCGAGTGACACCAATCTGCCCGGAAACGTGTTGCGCGCGCTGATCCCTTCAGGCCGCGCCGTGGCCACCAGGATGTCTCCGGCGCGGATGGCCACCCGCGTGGCCCAGCCGGCCTCGGTCCGCAGCAGCGGAACCTCCAATTCGAGCGCGCTCGATCCCAACCGGCAGCGCATGGTTCCCTGCTCCTCGCGCACGGCGGTAACGGTAGCGTCAAAGATATTTTCGAAGCCCGCCAGTTGAGCCACCGTCTCATGCCGTGGCGCCTCGAGCACCTGCTGCGGCGAGCCCTGGGCCAGAATCGCGCCGGACTCGAGCACGATGATGCGCTCGCCGAGCGCGTAGGCCTCCTCCGGGGAATGCGTAACGTAGATAATGGGAATGTTGCGCGACGTGTTCCAGGCGCGCAGATCGTCGATGATTTTCGACTTGACGATGGCATCGAGCGCGGAAAGAGGCTCGTCGAGCAGAAGCAGCAAGGGATCAGTGACAAGCGACCGCGCGAGCGCCACCCTCTGCCGCTCGCCACCGGAGATGGCGCCCGGCTTGCGCGCGCCGAGGTGGGCCACGCGGAACGACTCCAGGATCTCCTTAAGGCGCGCACGCCGCACCTCCGCAGGCTTTCCCGCAAGACCGTAGGTGACGTTCGCTTCCACCGTGAGGTGCGGGAACAGGGCCAGTCCCTGGAAGAGGTAACCGATGGAGCGCGCGGGCACCGGCACGCTGATTTTGCGGTCGGAGTCGAAGAGCACTCGCGGGCCGATCGCCACCCGGCCGGCGTCCGGCGTCGCGAGCCCCGCGATGCACTCGAGCAGCGTCGTCTTGCCGGAGCCCGACGGTCCAAACAGGATGGTGAAGCCCGGGTCAGCGTGAAAGGCGGCCTCGAGCGCGAATCCTCCCGCGAATCGCTTGCGGATGCGAGCGTCGAGACCGGCAGACCGGGCCGGCGTCACTGGTGCAGGGGCCATACCGCCCAGATTCTCCGGTTGAGCGCGTAAGTGATCGAGAGCGTAACGAACGAGAAGGCCAGAAGCAGAAGCGCGGTGTGATGCGCGGCCGTGAAGTCGAGGTCCTGCACCTGGTCATACACCGCAATCGAGATCGTCTGGGTGACGCCGGGGATGTTGCCGCCCACCATCAACACCACACCGAACTCGCCGAGCGTATGCGCGAAGCTGAGTACGCCGCCGGTCACAACACCGCCGGACGCAAGCGGCAGGATCACCCGTAAGAACGTGCGCCAGCGTGAAGCGCCCAGAATCTGCGAAGCATGGATCAAGCTCGGATCGACAAGCGCGAAGGCCGCCGCCATCGGCTGCACGGCAAACGGCAGGCTGTAGAGCAACGAGGCCAGTACAAGGCCTTCAAAGGTGAAGGGCAGGCCGTGTCCGGACCACGACGCGTACCAGCGCCCGAAGGGACTGCGCGGTCCGATGGCCACCAGCACGTAGAATCCGAGCACCGTGGGAGGCAGCACGAGCGGCAGCGCCACCACGGCCTCCACCAGAAATTTCCATCGCCAGCGTGAGAAAGTGACCCAATATGCGAGGGGAAGCCCGAGGACCAGCAGCAGGGCGCAGACGGTAAATGCCAGCCGGGCGCTGAGGGTGATGGCCGGCCAGTTCATGGCGCCGCGTCCGGCGCCTTCGGCTCTGGAAGCGCGAATCCATAACGCCGCATCAACTCGACGGTCTCAGGCTTGTCGAGAAATTCGAGGAACCGCCGCGCCGTTTCCTTATTTCGCGACGATTTCAGAATCACGCCGGCCTGATCGATGGCAGGATAGCTCGACTCCGGTATCTCAAAATACTTGCCCTGATCTTTCATGGTCGGGGACAAGGCCAATGAGAGCGCCACCACCCCGGCGTCGGCGCTGCCCGAAAGCACGAACTGCGCCGCCTGCGAGATGTTTTCGCCGAGCACCAACTTGTTCTTCACCGCGTCGTACACGCCGTCGTGTTGCAGGGCCGCGACCGCCGCGCGCCCATAAGGGGCGTGCTCGGGATCAGCGATGGAGATCTTGTGGACGCTCGCATCGGTCAGCGCCGCGAGGCCGCGATTCACGTCCACGTGGGAATCCTTGAGCGCCCAGAGCACGATCCGGCCGCGCGCGTAGCGGTGGAGCGTCCCGGGTTCGGTCAAGCCCGCCGATTCGAGCTGCTGCGGGTAGCGCACATCCGCCGAAAAGAAGAGATCGTACGGAGCGCCGTTCTGAATCTGGGCGAAGAAGTTGCCCGAGGACCCAAAGGACAAGTTGACGCTGATGCCGGTCTCTTTCTCGAATCGCTCGGCAACCTCCTTAAAGGCAAAAGTCAGATCGGAGGCGGCGGCCACGGTGAGCTGGCCGTTCTGGGCCGGAGCCTGTGCGGGCGCGGCGCCGTGCAAAACGAACAGGAGCAGAGCAGCCAGTGCAGTCATGCGCACAATATACACTTTTCCGTCCAGGACGACCAAGCTGAATCGAATTAAATGATCTATGTGGAGCCTGCGAAAACCGGGATGGTCAGCCAGCCCCGCCGCTCCTGCGGGAGCTGCGGCAGAACGATCAGCGTTGCGAAGCGCGGGAACCTTACTCCGGAGCGGGAATCAGATCCAGTTGCACGTTCTGCTTCTGGCCCTCGTCCAGGTGCACCGCGTAGCCCTTGACCTCGTAAGGCTGCAGGACTGAAGGATCGCCGACGAGGCCGGGGTCAGGATCTTCGAAGGCGAAGAGCTTGAAATCGCCGGGCGGAAGTCCGAGCATCGAGAATGACCCGTCAGGCTGCGTACGCTTCATGGAATAGAGATCCTGCCGGTCGCGGCGCGGCGGATCGGGCACCAGGAACACCATAGCCTGCGCCGGCTTTTGATCCTTCATTACCGTGCCGCTGACCGTGCTGCCTCCGGCGCTCAACACGATGTCGACTTGGGCCGACTGGCTGGCGGAATCCACCGTGAGTCCGGTCTCGAGCACGTCGCTGCCGCCCACGCGCACCGATTTCACGTAGTACTCTTCGGGAAACCCTGAAACCGTCACGCGATAATTCCCCGCCGGCAGGTTTTCGAGCAGGAAGCCGCCGTCCGGCCGCGCCTGGGTTCCCTGCCCGCCCAGGGTGGAGGAATCAGAAGGGATCGCCGCCACCGACATTTTGGAAAAATCGAGCGCCCTCTGCGGGTCCACCCGGACCCGACCCGCCAGACTGACGCCGGCGCTGACGGGGATCGTCACGCCCAGCACGTCCGCTTCGCCCACCTGCACGAGAGTGCGGCCCTGGTACTGATGTTGATCGTCCGGCTGAACGCTGGCGGTGGCCCAGTAGGATCCCGCCGGTACGCCCGCGATCTCGAACTCGCCGGTCGACCCGCCCACGTTGGTGGCATACCGGCTCGCCGTTAGCATGGCGATGGCGCCCGTTCGCTTGTGCGGATCGGCCGCGGCCGGCAACAGCATGACGTACGCGTTCTGCACACTGCGGGCGTTCGACTCATTCACCACCCGGCCCCGAACGTGCACCGCGTGTACGGGCCGGACGTCTACGTCGATCCCCTGGCTCTCGCCTCCGGGATCGACGGTGATCGTCGAGGCCGCCCCGGGATCGGTAACGTCGGGGTAGAACATCGGAACGTAAGCGTCCTGCGAGCCCGGCTGTTGATCCTCGGGGCGGGACACCGCCACCTGAACCAGGTACTGCCCGGGCGCCAGGCTGTACAGCCGGTATTGGCCGAGGTCGTTCGTCTGCACCTGGTTGCCGCCCTGAAATCCGCGGGTGCGGCCCACCGGAATGGCCTGCACCATGGCGCCTTCAACCGGATCGCCGCTTTCATCGTGGACCTGGCCCGTGATGACCCCGCACGGCATCAGGCGGAAGTCGATACCCGTCAAATGCTGGGCCGCCGCCACCTCCACGTCTTTGCCGCGGCCTCCGAAACGGCGCTCGCCGTAACTCTGTGTGGCAAATCGATTGGCTTCGGCTCGCAGCCGGTACTTGCCGGCGCCCAGGCCGTTGACCACGAAATGCCCGTTGGCATCGGAGGTGGCAAATTGAGGCTCGTGCGATGACCCATCCCCGCGTTCGCTGTACGCAAACGCCGTCACCTGGGCTCTGCGTACCGGCTCGCCCGTCTGCGCGTTGATGATCGTGCCCTCGATCGCCGATGTTCCGGAGCTCGCGCTGTTCTGCTGCGGGGACGCCGATGAAGAGTACACCGTTTGCGAATCGGATTCGAAATTGACCAGCTGCGCTTCCGTAGCCGTGCCTGGGAGAGTGGTTTCAACCGGCGTATAGGGATTCGAATAGGCTTCGACGTCGTTCGATTGCGCCCGCGCGGCTGGCGCGACCGCCGCGAGCAGAGAGATCACGAGCGATGCGACCATCGAGCGGCAGCGCATAGAAACCTCGGGCACCCATCGATCGGGATGCCACAAGTAGGATGCCACAGCTCAGGCCGTAGTTGGTCACCGGCGAGCTACTCGTAACGCAGCGCTTCCATGGGATCGGCCTTCGCCGCCCAGCGCGCGGGCACGTAGGCCGCGAGCGCGGCGATCAGCGCGAGCAGCAGCGTCAAGCCCGCCAGTATGCCCACGTCCATCCGCACCACGTTGAACAACACGCTCGAGACGACGCGGCCAAGCGCGATGGCACACGGCACGCCCACGGCAAGCCCGAGGCCGCCGAGCTTGAGCGCATGGCCCATCACCATGCGCAGCATGTCTCCCCGCCGCGCTCCAAGCGCCATCCTCACGCCGATCTCGTGCGTGCGCTGCCGTACCGAGTAGGCCATGACCGCAAAGACGCCGGCGGCCGCGAGCGCGAGCGCCACCACGGCAAAAACCACCATGAAGCTCGCGGCAAACTGCACCCCGCTGTCATTGTCAGACACGAGTTGCGCGAGCGGGCGCACGTCGAAAGCGGGCTGATCCGGATCGATGCCGGCAACAGCGGCACGCGCGGCGGCGGCAAGCGCAACAGGATCGCCCGAGGTGCGGATGGCCAGGGCCACCGAGGCTTGAGGCAATTGGGCGAACGGCACGTAGCTCGTGGGCATCGGCCCGCTGTCAAACGAGGACTGCCGGATGTCGCCAACCACCCCCACGATCGTCCGCCAGGGGTACTGCTCTCCGCCGAGTTGAATGCGCTTCCCGACGGCATCCTGGTTTGGCCAGATGCGCCGCGCGAGGCGCTCGCTGATCATGGCCACGGGCGGAGCGTCAGGTCCGTCCCCGGTGGTGAACGATCGGCCGCTGATGAGTGGCACACGCAGGGTGCGGAGGTAGTCGGGCGTGACGGTTTGTGACATGGCGGTCCGCAGCTCGCCCGGCGCGGCGGGAGGCTGGCCTTCGGCGCGGTAAGTTGTGTTGTCCCAGCTCCAGCTCGCGGGCAGGCTGGTAACGGCGGCGGCCGACTGCGCCCCCGGCAGCGCTTGAAGCCTCGCGAGCAGTTGATCGTAGAACTCGCGGATGCCGGCAGGGCTCGGGTACTTCGATTCCGCCAGCGCCACATGGAAGGTCAGCACGTGGCCGCGGTCGAAGCCGAGCTCGGAGCTGAGCAGGCGGCGAAAACCCTGGGCCATGAGCCCTGCGCCCACCAGCAGCACCAGGGCCAGCGCCACTTCAGACGACACCAGCAGCGCGCGCAGGCGGCTGTGAGCGCGGCTGGAAGTCCCGCCGCGTCCGCCCTCCTTCAGCAGATGGTTCACGTCCGTATACGACGACTGCAGGGCAGGCGCGAGCGCGGCCAGGATCCCCGCGCCCACGCCGAGCGCCATCGTGAACGCGAGCACACGCCAATCCATCGCGACGTACTTCAGGCCCGGCACGTGCTGCCGGATGAACGGCGGGACGCTGGTCGCGGTGATCCGGGCGGACCAGGCGCCGAGCAGCAGGCTGCCCAGGGCTCCGAACGTCGAAACCAGCGCGCCTTCCACAAGGAACTGGCGCACGATTCTCCAGCGGCCGGCGCCAAGCGCAATGCGCAGCGCAACCTCCTTCTGGCGCGCCGTGGCCCGCGCCAGGTTCAGATTGGCCACATTGGCGCAGGCCAGCAGGAGCACAAAGACGGCCGCGCCCATCAGCGTTAGAACAAACTGCCTGGTGCCGAAGGTGAGATCGTCCACCAGACCCACCACGCGCACGCCGTGATCCGCGTTGGTGGCCGGATACCGCCGGCCGAGCTGGGCCGCCAGGGTATCCAGATCGGACTGCGCCTGGGCGCGGGAAACCCCTGCCCGCAGCCGCCCGACCACATAAAGGTAGTGGCTGCTGCGATCGACAGCCGGAGCCCCGGTCAGGTCGAGCGGGGCCCAGAGATCGGAGCCCACCGGGAAGTCGAAATCCGGCGGCATGACGCCGATCACGGTTGATTTAACGCCGTTCAGGAGCAGGCTCCGCCCCACGATGTGCCGGTCGGCGCCCAGGTGCCGCAGCCAGAACCCGTGGCTGAGCACCACCACGGAGCTGCGGCCGGGACCGAAGTCGCCACCGGCGATCGAGCGTCCGAGCTCCGGCGCGATCCCGAGCAAGGGAAAGAAGTCCGCCGTCACCTGCGCGCCCTCCGCGCGCTCGGCCAGGCCCGAACCTGTGAGATTGACGTCCCATCCGTGGCTGGCCCCGATCAGATCGAACGCTTTGCTCTTACGGTTCCATTCGCGCCAGTCCAGGAAGTTGGCCGGAGCCGGGCTGATGCGGTTCTCGTCCTGCTTCGGCGCCGTCTCCCACAGCGCCATGGCGCGGTCGATGTCCTTGAAGGCGAACGGCCGCAGAACACAGGCTTCGACGCTGCTGAACATCACCGTGTTGGCCCCGATGCCCAAGGCCAGCGCGATCACCGCCACCGCGGTCAAACCCGGATTCTTGCGGAGCGCCCGCAGGCTAAAGCGGACATCTTGAAGGAAGGTGCTCATGCTCGTCCTCCGTACCGTAGCGCTTGTCGCGGCCTTTAAGCGTCCGCGCCAACTCGATGTACGCAAACAGAGGGCGCGCGGTTCACCAATTGCCCGCGTTCGTTAACCTGCTGGACCAAAATCTCGGGAGAGATCTCCTGCACCGGTTCGCGCTGACCTTCGATCAGCGGCACCAGCGCCGCGCCTCGCTTTGTCTTCGGTCGAGTGAAGCCTGGCCCCTAAAATAAATTTTGCCCGATTCTCACTATTACCCACCGTCTCTTTTTTTGGTGAAACAATGGTCGCGCCTAGCCTTTCTGCCAATGTTGGGCAGAGTTCGTATGTACCTGTTTTGCTCAAGCTTCGAGCTCGACCACCCCGGCCTTCGCGGACTCGTCGCTCCCTCGGACAGAGTCGCAAGCCGGGTCCGGAAATCAAGGCGGATCGCGAAAAAATGAAAATGTTACGAACGAAGCCATTAGGTTATTGAAGACAAACGACTTCTGTTTTCCATATTTGTTGAAAGCCATTAGATTATTGAAAATACACAAGTTACGCCGTCAAAGCCAAGAGGTTATTAACGGCAAAGGGTTTAGGTCGAATTTGAGGGGGCAAAAAACAGGTCGTTTTTGCAAAAATCCCACTCTTCCGACACCAAAACGGGGGTATAGGACCGGCAGAATGGATTCCCGCCTGCGCGGGAATGACGGCGCTCGAAGCAGCTTCCGGATGCCGAGGCCGAAGAACTGGATTCCCGCCTGCGCGGGAATGGCGGCGCTCGAGGGAGCTCCGGATGCGAGGCCGAAGAACTGGATTCCCGCCTGCGCGGGAATGACGGCGCTCGAGGAAGCTTCCGGATGCGAGGTCGAAGAACTGGATTCCCGCCTTCGGGACTTCGTTTTCGCGGGAACGAGTGCATCCTGCAGTGACGCCGTCGCCGAAAGAGGGTACTGCCTTTAAGGCACCTACCCCAAACAGCGCTCCATTGCACCCAATCTTCGCGCGGAGTAAGATGAGGCGCGGCAACCAGCGCTGCTCCGCGGAGGCTCTACCGTGAATCTATCGCGAACTCTGAAAGCGTCCTCGCTCCTGATCGGCCTCGGGGTCGCCGGCCTGATGCTCGCCTCGATCGCGTGCGGCAATCATGCCGGCGGGATCGACCTCGGCGTCTTTCGGTCCCGGCACAAGGCCGCGTCTGCCGCGGACGCCGAGTTCACCAAGCACCTCCAGGAGCAACTGATTCTGGCGACGCCCGGAGCCGTGATCGACCTGCCCGAGGGCCGATTTCATGTGGACCGCGTGCTCTCGCTCACCGTGGACAATGTCACGCTGCGCGGCCAGGGCATGGACAAGACCGTGCTCTCCTTCAAGGGCCAGACGTCGGGATCGGCGGGGCTGCTGGTCACCGCCAACGGCTTCGCGGTGGAAGACATCGGCTTTGAAGACATGGCGGGCGACGGCGTGAAGGTGAACGGCGCCACCGGCGTGACCTTCCGGCGAGTGCGCGCCGAATGGACTGCGGGCGCCAAATCGAGCAACGGCGGATACGGTCTGTACCCGGTGCAATGCAAGAACGTACTGATCGAGGATTCGGTGGTCAAGGGCGCAGCCGACGCCGGCATTTACGTGGGACAGTCGCGCGACATCGTGGTGCGCCGCAATCGCGTGGAGCAGAACGTGGCCGGCATCGAGATCGAGAACTCGCAGCACGCCGACGTCTACGAGAACACCGCCACCCGCAACACCGGGGGCATTCTGGTGTTCAACATCCCCGATCTGCCCGTCAAGGACGGGCAGTACGCCCGCGTGTTCCGCAACCAGATCTACGCCAACAATGCGGCCAACTTCGGTTCCCCTGCCAGCATGGTTTCCAAGGTCCCGCCGGGCACCGGCTTGATGATCATGGCGACCAAGCACATCGAGGTGTTCGGAAACACGATCAAGGACAACCGCACGGGCAACATGATGCTGGTGAGCTTTTATGCCACCGAGGAGCCCATCCACGACGCCGGGTACAATCCCTACGAGTCCGCTATTTTCGTCCATGACAACGCCATGTCCGGCGGCGGCACGGACCCTGGGACCCTGAAGGTGAAGGCGCTGGCGCTCGCGCTCGGAAAGCCGCTGCCTGACATCCTGTACGACGGGATCGTGGATCCGCAGATGAAGGGCGCCTCGGGCGGGCTCGCCGGCGACGACCGCATCTGCATTCAGAACAACGTCGGGGCCACTTTCCTGAACTTCGACGCGGCGGGCAACTACCGCCACCCGGACCGGAGCCTCGAGCCGCACGCCTGCGCGTTCGCCCCACTCGAAGCGGTGAGCCTGCCGGACACGACTCCGGCGCCGGGCGGCGGCGCTTCCGCCAACGGTAACGAATGATGATCTGCCGGAAGGCCTCGCGCGCTGCGCTCGGGCTCGTGGCCGTCACGCTGCTGCTGGCCTGCTGCGGGGGCGAGCGCGGAGTGCAGCCGCACGTGACGCCTCCCTTCCCGGCCCGCCTGTCCGCGTGGCGCCTCTTTACAGGCAAGCCGGCCGGGCTTCATCCCAACCATGGCGTGGTGCCTTACGACCTCAACACGCCGCTGTTTTCGGACTACGCGGACAAGTTTCGCTTCGTCTGGATGCCGCCCGGGACTTCGGCGGCGTATCGGCCCGACGGCGTCTTCGATTTCCCCGTGGGCACGATTCTCTCGAAGACGTTCGCCTTCCGCACGGAGCCGAACAGCCCGGACCGCCTGATCGAGACGCGCCTGCTGGTGCATGCCAAGTCCGGCTGGGTGGGGCTGCCGTACGTCTGGAACCGGGCCGAAACCGAGGCCACGCTGGATGTGGCCGCCGATCCGGTGCCGGTGCGATTTGTCGATGACTCCGGCCACGAGCATTCCACGAACTACATCATTCCTAACAGCAATCAGTGCAAGGAGTGTCACGCGCAGTACAAGGTGATGGCTCCGCTCGGACCCAAGGCGCGCAATCTAAACAAGACCTACGCCTACGCGGACGGCGCGGCCAACGAGCTGGTTTTCTGGACCCGGATCGGCTACCTCAAGGGATCTCCGGACCCGTCGGCCGCTCCGCGGGCTGCCGTGTGGAACGATCCTTCGAGCGGCACGCTCGAGGCGCGGGCGCGAACCTATCTCGACCTGAACTGCGGCACCTGCCATCGTCCGGGCGGGGCGGCGGCCACTTCGGCCCTTTACCTTGATCTCGCGAGCAGCAGCGAAGAAAATCTGGGAGTCTGCAAGCCGCCGGTGGCGGCCGGCCGCGCCTCAGGCGACCTGCTGTTTGACGTTGTGCCCGGCAGGCCGGAGGAATCGATCCTCGTCCGCCGCATGGAATCGACCGAGCCCAAAGTGATGATGCCGGAGATTGCCCGGACCCTGCCGCACGGGGAAGGAATCGAACTGGTGCGCGCCTGGATTGCGTCATTGCGCGGCGCGTGCGTGGCGGCGGCCCCGCCTGGGGCGCATCGGCAAAGCGTCCAGGCCGATCCGCACGCCGCCCGGCCGGGCTTCGGGGAACCGATGCGTGAGAACATGGTAGCGAAGCTCGGTCCATAGGCGCGAGTCTCGGTCCATAGGCGCAGGCGGGGCCAGGGGAGCAAATCGCATGGTGAAGAAGAAGCGCACGATCGCGGGCATCGATCTCGGGGGCACCAGCATGAGGGTGCTGATTGTCGATGCCAAGAACTCCATCGTTGGCGAAGCGAGTGCGGCCACGCTACGCTCCCGGAAACCTACCGGGATCGTCGAGGAGATCGCCGCCACGGTGGATGACGCGCTGAGCGTGGCCGGCCTCAAGCGCCGTGACCTGGCCGCCGTCAGCATCGGCGCGCCGGGCTCCATCGACCGCCACCGCGGGGTGGTGCACGAAGCTCCGAACCTGGGCTGGACGGAGTTCCCGCTGGGCCCGCAGCTTGAACGGCGCCTGCGGGTGCCCGTGCTGGTGGATAACGACGTGAACGTGGGCACCGTGGGCGAGCACGTTCTCGGCGCCGGCGCCGGCGCAGACCACATGGTCGGTATTTTTGTGGGGACCGGAATCGGCGGCGGCATCATCGCCAACGGCATGCTCTACGAAGGGAGCATCGGCGGCGCGGGCGAGATCGGCCACACCGTGATGCTGGTGGACGGCCCTTTGTGCAGTTGCGGCCATCGCGGGTGCGCCGAGGCTCTCGCCAGCCGCTGGGCCATGGAACGCGACGTGCGCGCCGCCATCAAGGCCGGACGCAAGAGCATCGTGCTCGAGTTGATGAAGAAGAAGGGCAAGCCTCGCATGACCAGCAGCGTGATCAATGCGGCCATGAAACGCAACGATCGCGTGATGCGCGAGGTGCTGGAGCGCGCCCAGCATCACCTTGGCATCCTGACGGCCAATGCTGTGAACCTGCTCGACCCGGAATGCGTGGTGATCGGAGGCGGAATCGCCTGCCGGTTGGGGGAGCGCTTCGTCGCGCCCATCCGCGAAGCCGCCGCCGAGTACTTCCTGCGGGAAAAGGACGCGCAGCGCATCCGCATTGTGCCGGGGCGGCTCGGCGACGA